>CADBYI010000001.1 GCA_902798825.1 uncultured Eubacteriales bacterium
CTCCATCTATGTTTGCCCGGCGGCTGACGGCAGCATGATGACCAATACGGCCTGGACCACCTCCTGGAACTCCTACATGCACTATCTGAACATCCAGGCCGGCGGCCGGGATGCCAGTCGGAGCAATCCCAAAATCGTCGCTATGGACCGGTTCACCGCCCACCAGCTTCGGCATACCTACGCCACCATGCTCTACGACGCCGGCGTGGATGTGAAAACAGCCCAAGACTTTCTCGGCCACGCTGATCCAACCGTAACCATGAACATCTACACCCACCTCTCCTCGCAGAAAAAGGAAAAAGCGGTTCAGGCGTTACAGCAGCATTTTGCCGACACGATCCCTGAAGCGCTATAAATCATCTCAATTGCATTTTTGAGCAGCTGGAAAGCTTTCCTCCGGCTGCTCTTTTTTGCTGCGGGAAGGCGATGAGGAGATCGGCTCTGTTGTCAATTTGTTGTCAAATCCGCGAATGGGTCCAAAAATGCGAGGTTTTGGCAGTCCCATGATATGAAAAAATCCCGGAAATCCTTGGTTTTTTGATGGTATAATTGTAATAACTGACTCAGCAGCGAACGATCATGTTTCAAAGGGCAGCCGAGATTCGGCTGCCCTGCTGCGTGAAAGCGTATTGGGAAAGAGGGTTATTTGCGGACATCGTAGCCGTGGGCCTTGATCTTGAGACGATAGATGGTGTCGCAGGCGAAGTAGAGGTAGTCCAGGTCCGGCCCGCCGAAGCAGAAGTTCCGGCACATGCCCGGCATATTGATCTCACCCAGCTTCTTGCCGTCCCTGTCGAAGATAGTGATACCCTTGGCAGCATAGGTGGTGTAGATGTTGCCCTCGGTGTCGATCTTGGTGCCATCGGGCCGGATGATCATGGCAGAGAACTGCGCCGCCAAAGCCCCCGACAGCTACGGCAAGGACATTGCGTCAGACGATATCGAGATCTCTGACATGGTGACGATCCTGTGGGAGATTGGCTAAAACAGGCTGTAGATAGTGATTGCGTTCCTGCCATGAAAGATGCTGAAAGAAGTCCATACTCAGTGGAGTATTTTTGCTTGGTGTATTGCTTTGAAACATACTGCAATTCACATCGTATATTTTACAAACCTGCAGGCCTGTACGTACAATATACACATAATAGGAAAGGGGAATACGTATGGATCGTTTTTTTCAGAAAGCGGCGTTGGTGACTGGAGGTTCCGGCGGGATAGGCAGCGCTATCGTGGAGAGGCTGCTCAGTGAAGGCGCGTCCGTCTTGGCCGTGGATATCAATGAAAACGGGCTGGCTGCGCTCCAGGATAGACTGGGGAGCAGGTTTGAAGGGAAGCTGAGAACGAAGGTTTGCGATGTCACAAAAAAGGAGCAGGTTGACGAATCGGTAAGCTATGGATGGGCTGAGTTCGGCACGATAGACGCGCTCATCAACGTGGCAGGGGGGTCACTCCCCGGGTGTCCCACGAAGCTGCTGGAGCTTACGGAGGAGCGCTGGGACATGATCATGGACCTGAACGCCAAGAGCACTCTCTTTTTCTCCCAGGCATTCTTCAGAACTCATATCGAAAAAGGTACCCACGGCAGCATCGTGAACTTTGCATCCATGGCGGGTCTGAACCCACATGCGGCGGACAGACCCCATTATGCGGCATCGAAAGGCGCTGTTATAATTCTGACAAAGCATATGTCCTGTGAGTTTGCACCTCTTGGGTTCCGGGTCAACGCCGTTGCCCCAGGGTACTGCATGAGCGGGGACAGGATCCGTGCGCTCTGGAAACTCCGGGATGAGCAGGGGATTAGCCAGAAACTGCTGCAGGACATCCCTATGCGTCGAGTCTCCGAACCTTCGGAAGTCGCTGCCGTCGTCGCCTTCCTGGCTTCGGAGGATGCTTCCTATGTTACGGGGGAGGTCATAAAGATCTCAGGCGGCCGATAACACAAGTCCAAAACCTAACAAATACCGGAGCCATAGGCCCCGGCATTTGTTGTTTTTGGGAAAACAGGGTCAGGTCATTCACGGAAAAACTCGTCCAGTGTGAGCATGGCGGAGCGGAAAGCGGGGAAACCGCCCATTGTCAGGGTCTGTTCCACCGTTGCTAGAATCTCCTTCTTTGTCGCGCCATACTGGTAAGCCAACTTCACATGCGCGAGGATGACAGGTTCGGCGCGGAGGATAGTGGCCATGGCCACATTGATCAGTTCCCTGTATTTGCGGGGCAGGGATTCCTCATCGTTCACCAGGTAGGTGCGCCAGTCTTTGATCTTTTCATTCAGTACGGGGTCAAGTTCCCCAAGTATAGTCCAGTGATTTCGGTTTGCCATGGTAAACTCTCCTTTTCTGTCATGTTATATGTGCTTATCCGGCCAGCAGAGCATCGTGGAAGGAGGAGAGCTCTTGCTGTGTTATCCCGCTTATAGCAATCAACTGCTTCTTGACGGATTTCAGTGTGGAAGAAAGGACACGCCCGTTCTTTTCCAGCAGCCCGAAGGTCAGTTGGACAGGATCTTCTATATACAGTGGAACCATCCCTTCTATACCAGTCAAGGTGTATTTCAGGATAGTTACATCGAAGGAAATGGCGATACAGTCATGATTTTCGGCGATGGCCTTCGTCAGTCGAGGTTGGGGGAGGCGTGTCTTTAGAAGAACGTTGGGCTCCCCGTATTTTCGGATTCTGTTCATGATAGGCTCAAAGGAGATGAATTCACTGTTGAATATGGATATGGGATGTTTCTGGATCTCTTCGAACGATATGGCTTTCTGGAGGGAAAACTCCCCGCTATCATGTACGACAGCCATAGATTGGGCGACAAACAGGGGCGTAAACCGGAATGCACTGTTGACGTCACTGATGTTCACAAAGGGAACCAGAGCAAGATCGGCTTCTCCTCTGGCAAGAAGGTGTTCCGCCCGATCTGTCGTCGCATCCAAAACTTCGATGTTCTTTGCCGTGGGCCCAAGCCGGTCAAGCAAGTCAGGAAGGATGCTTGCAGAGAGAGCAGGTGCGATGATGATCGTGGTTTTCCCATCTGAAGTGGCAGATGATGCGATATCTTTGATACGGCGGGATTCATCCAGCATGATGACTGCATGCCGAATGATCTCCTCCCCGATCTCGGTGGCGACGACGCCGGATCGGGAGCGGGTGAGCAGGGTAACGCCCAGCTCGCGCTCCAATGCGGCGATTGAATGGCTGATGCTGGGCTGTGCGATATGGAGGGCTTCTCCCGCAGCGGTAAAGGAGCCCATGTTGGCAACAGCGACGAGAAATTTCAACTGATCCAGGCGCATCAGGAACCCCCTCCGTATTCATAAGGATAAATTAATCATACAGGATAAACCGGGAATAATCAATGACAATAGGCTGATCGTCGGCGCTTTTTCAATAGACGAATTTTTCATCTATTCATTCAGATATAATATTGTACAAGCATACGGGGGCAAAATTATAATTTTCTCGGAAGCAGGAGAACCCCTCTCTTTGAGAAAACCGGCTTGCAGAGAATTAGGCCAGACAAAAAGGAGACACAGCATGAGCAAGATCATCAATGCCCACATCCACCTGGGAGGATCCTTCGTGACAGACAGCTATTATTCGGAAGAGCAGCTGCTTTCATGTATGGAAGAAAACCATCTCGACGGAATGATGGTTCTGCCTCTGGCGGAACCAACCCCTGACAACATCGAGGGACACAACCGTATCTACCGATTCGCGAAGGCAAACCCCGGGAAAATCTGGGGCGTATGCGACATGCATCCCCGACATTCGGAGGATGAGTACTGTGATGAAGTCAAACGCTGCGTCCTGGAGCTCGGCTTCGTGGCACTGAAGCTCCACCCGCTACTTCACGGTGTGAACGCCATGTCGAAAGTGGCAGACAAGGCGTACCGGATCGCTAACGAGCTCAACATTCCCCTTATGGTCCACACCGGCCTTGGTGTGACCATGAGTCCACTCATGTATGTAAAAAAAGCGCAGCAATACCCCGACCTTAAGATCGTCCTCTGCCACTGCGGAACCATGGACAAGTTCAACGAAGCCTTGACAGCAGCGCAACTCTGTCCCAATATCTATCTCGAACCCTCTTGGTGCCCATCTCATTATGTGGAGCGCGCCATCCATACCATCGGAGCGGACAGAATCGTCATGGGCAGCGACGGTCTGCAGAGCACGGCAATCGAGATCGCCAAGGCGAACAATATGAAAACAATTTCGCAAGAAGAACGGGAAAAGTTTATGGGTTTGACCGCTATCAACCTCTACAACCTACAGTAAACTAACAAACTACGAATAAAGGAGAAAGAAACATGAAACGCATCATTTCCATCCTGTTGGTCTGCCTGCTGGCGCTGAGTGCGATCGCCTGCTCCAGCAAAACCGCCACTACAGAGAAAAAGGAAGAGGCCCCTGCACCAGCAAAGAAGAACACCTACACGATGCTGACCGGTTCCTCTGGAGCCCAGTATTTCACTTTCGGAACAGCGATGGCGAATGAGATCAACAATAAGTCCAGTAAGATCAACGTGACCGCCCTCACATCCAATGGCGTTTCCGAGGTACTGAACATGGTGCAAAGTAACGAGGCTGACTTTGGCTTCATCACCTACGACACCGGTTACATGGCCGCAACAGCGCAGCGTGAATATGAAGGCAAAGCCAAATATGACAATATCCGTGTCCTGATGCTCGGCCATACCGGCGTCAAGACTATCGTGGTCTGGGACAGTTCTGATTTCAAGACTATCGGTGATCTGAAGAACGCCAAGATTGCCATCGCCAACGGTACTTCCCCCCGCGCTTTGGATTCTGCCGCCTATGGCGCTTGGGGTATTGAGATTCCCAAGGATGTCATGACCATGGGTTACGGCGAGATGCCCCAGGCCATGAAGGACGGTGTGATCGACGTGGTCAACGCTCACGGCCCCAATCCTTCCTCCTACATCCTTGAGCTTCAGAGCGCTGGTAAGATACGTGTCTTGGGCCAGACCGAAGAGACTTTGAAGACTATCCTTGATGCCCATCCCGAGTGGGTCCGCGCTACGATCCCCGCCAACACCTATGAAGGCCAGACCGAGGACGTACTCTCCTTTGCAAACTTCAGCGCCATCATCTGCCGGCCGGATATCCCCGATGAGGACGTGAGGGAGTTCCTTGACATCGTGTTCGCAATGGATCTCACAACCCTTTATCCCTACGGCGACAGCTGGGGCTATAACAACCAGAATTACCCCCGTGCCCTGGCCAACGAAGATGTATTCCCGTTCCATCCCGCCGCCAAGGCATGGTTGACCGAGAAAGGCCTCATCAAATAAGACCGTGTTCTGGGAAAGGTGTTGCGTAGGGAAATGCCAGCAGCACCTTTCCATTTTTGCATCCATAATCAGAAAGGAAACGCCCATGGAAATGACCAGAAAGCATGACCCCGTTCAGGTAGTCCAAATCATCGTGGACGCGCTGGCTGCGCTCCTCGCTGTGTTCTCGATCACGTATGCCTTCATGGGGTATGACCTTTTATCCGGACGCAGTCGCCACCTGCTGATGGTGATGCCCATTTGCTTCCTGACGAAGTTCATCCTCAAGGCAAAGACAAGGAAAACATGGAAAACAGCTGTGGCCATAGTCCTCTCACTGCTGATCATGGCTTCCATGGCTTATATCGATCTCAACTCCGCACCGCTCTCTGGCGACAGGCAGGGGTTGTACCTCACTTCGGACTACATCGCAGGCGCGATTCTGATCATCTGCGTTCTTGTCGCCACTTGGCTTGAGTACGGTCTTGCACTGAGCTGTGTGGTCGGCGCATTTATCCTCTACCTTGTTTTCGGGCAACATCTGCCTGAATCCATCGCACATCCCGCGCTCTCCCTGCGCCGGATGATCAGTTCCCTGAGCCTGTACACGGAGGGCATCCTCGGTACGGCGCTGGGGGCGATTGTATCGACGGTCAGCGCGGTCCTAGTGTTCGCCGGGTTCCTGGAGGTGTCCGGCGCATCCAAAGTATTCATGGACCTGACCATCCAGCTGTTTGGCCGTTTCACGGGCGGCGCCGCTAAAATTGCCGTTGTCTCCAGCTCCTTGTTTGGGACTATCTCCGGTAGTGCAGCAGCCAATGTGGCCGGCACCGGAATCATCACTATCCCCCTCATGAAAAAGACGGGGTTCGAAGACCACTATGCCGGAGCAGTAGAGGCATCCGCCTCCTCCGGCGGGCAGATCATGCCCCCCATCATGGGCGCAGCGGCCTTCATCATAGCTGAGATGCTCGGGAAGCCCTATGCACAAGTCATGAAGGCTGCGATTATCCCTGCCATCGTGTTTTATCTTTCCATATTTATGTCGGTCCACCTGTACGCCAAGCGCAACGGGATAAGAGGCGTTGAAAAAGATCCAAACCTCTTGCCTGTGAAGGAGCTGCTGATCCGCAGCGGGTATCTGCTGATACCACTCATCCTGCTGTTCCTGCTGGTGGCTGTCTTCAATAAATCCGCCCCCTGGTCCGCCATGATGAGCACGCTTGCCCTCATTGTACTCTCCTGGCTCCGGAAGGATACTCGCATCACACCCAAAAAGTTCCTGCAGGCCTTGATTTTCAGCGGCAAACAGATCATCCCCATCTCTATCGTCTGTGCAGCCGCAGGTCTGATCGTTGGCATCTTCAACGTGACCGGCCTTGGTATCACCCTGTCCTCTTCCATTGTGCGTCTTGCGGGCAACAATCTTTTCCTGCTCTGCCTGCTTGCCGCTGTCTCTTCACTGATACTAGGAATGGGCATGCCGACTGTGGCCTGCTACCTACTGCTTGCAGCGCTGGTTGCCCCGGCTATGATTCGTTCAGGGGTCCTGCCGGTGGCAGCGCATATGTTCGTCTTCTATTTCGGCATCATCTCAGCGATCACTCCTCCGGTGGCCATCGCCTCGTTTGTCGCTGCAGGTATCGCCAAGACGAAACCCATGAAGGTTGGGTTCACCTCCTGCTGGATCGCCCTGCCTGTGTTTCTGATCCCGTTCGTGTTTGTGTTCAACCCCGCCTTGCTGCTGGAGGGAGATATAGTCTCGGTGCTCCAAGTGTGTCTAACGACGATGGCAGGCGCCTTCCTCTGTTCAATCGGCACACAGGGATACATCTTCTCTCCGCTTACGGTCCCTGAGCGCGCCATCGCTTTGGGGTGTGCTGCAGCCATGCTCATTCCAGAGACTGTTACGGACATCATCGGCATTGCAGGACTGATACTCATCCTGAGTATCAGCCTGCTCAGGAAGCGGAAGCAGGCGCACACAACAGCCCTGCAGGATAATAGAAACGAAGAAAGGGAGGAGCAATGATATGGCACAGGCATTCCACTGGGAGCTGATGGACCAGATGAACCCGGAGCTTCACACGAAGTTTTCCGCCATGTCCGCCCAGATCAACGCGGATGAGGTGATCCCCAAGAAGTATCGGGAGATGATGATCCTCTCCATGGCCTGCGTGCTGCGCTGCATGCCCGCCGTGAAGGCCCATGCCGCCAACTGCGTGAAGCTCTACGGCTGCACCAAGGAGGAGCTCTACTGCGTGGTGGCCTCCGCCATCACCATGGGGGGCGTCCCCGCTTATCGGGAGAGCTGCGCCGCATTGGAGGAGCTGTTCAATTCCCTGTAACCCCGGTCCCCAGCCTGCCTTTTTTAGGCGGGCTTTTTCCATAGGACTCCATTACAAACCAGGAAAGGAAAACGATCATGGCAAGCGCATTCAACGAGAATCTGGAATATCGCACGGACAACTGGTATCTTTGCCCCACCGACTTTTTGCCCGAGATCCGGGAACAATATCATTTCGCCAAGCAGATCAAGGTGACCGACTGCACCCTGCGGGACGGCGAGCAGCAGGCGGGCGTGGTCTTCACCAAGGACGACAAGATCGAGATCGCCAAGGCCCTGGATCGTTTGGGCGTCCACGAGATCGAGGTGGGCACCCCCGCTTCCTCCGAGGCCGACAAGCAGGCCGCCTATGAGATCGCCCACATGGGCATGAAGAAGGCCAAGGCCACCGCCCTGGCTCGGGCGTTGAAGCAGGATATCGACCTGGTCTCCGACCTGGGTGTCTGGGGCGCCAACATCAGCTACCCCATCGGCGACCTGCAGCGCAAATACAAGCTGAAGGTGGAGGACGATGCCTACATCGACCACTGCCTGGAAATCACCGCCTATGCCCGCAGCAAGGGCCTCCACGTAAACTTCTCCCCCTACGACACCACCCGCTGCAACATTCCCTTCCTGCTGAAGGTGATGCAGAAGCTCCACGATTCCGGCAACGTTGACCGGATCCGCCTGGTGGACACCGTGGGCTCCGCCACCCCCCAGGCCATGACCTACTACGTGAAGATTTTGAAGGACGTGCTCCAGGAGATCCCTCTGGAGGTCCATGTCCACAACGATTTCGGCATGGCCATGGCCAACAGCATGGCCGCCCTCTGCGCCGGCGCCGAGGTGGTCTCCACCACCATGAACGGCGTGGGCGAGCGTAGCGGCAACACCCCCACGGAGGAGGTGGTCCTGACCCTTCAGCTTCTCTACGGCATCGACCTGGGCGTGGACTGCAGCGTTCTTAAGGAGACCTCCGAGCTGGTTCAGCGGTTGAGCGGCGTGAAGCTGGCCCGAAACAAGGCCGTGGTGGGCCAGAACTGCTTCGCCCATGAGTCGGGTCTCGCCGTGGCGGGTATGAAGAACATGCCCTACACCTCCGAAGCCTACAACCCCGCCCTGGTGGGCCAGGCCCGCCGGATCGTGCTGGGCAAAAAGAGCGGCAAATCCTCCATCGAGCAGGTTTTGACCCGGATGGGCTTTGAGGGCTTCACCCCAGAGGACATCGCGGCCCTGCTCGCCCAGGTGAAGGACGTGTCCATCGCCAACAAGCGGGCGGTGGAGGAGGACGAGTTCGCCGCCATGGCCAAGGCGCGCCTGGAGAAATAAGCCATGAACGAACGGGATCAGCAAATATTTGACGCCCTGCAGGCCCAGGGCAAGATCTACGGGTCCATCGCCCCGGAGCGGTTCAAGACCTTCGACGTGAAGCGGATCGACCCGAAGATCATCGCGGACTTGAAGCAGGTCGAGGACTTGACCTGCGAGCTGTCCGACGCCATGGACAGGCTCGGCTACCGGATCGGCTTTTGCACCGTGGACGGCGCCGCCATTCGGCCCCTGTCCCCGGACTATAGGGCCGTGGGCACCGCCATCACTCAGCGGACCTGCCCCGAGATCATTCGAAAGGACGAGCCCGATAAAAAGATGAAAAGCCGCATGTCCGTCCGGGACGTTCCCTGGTTCGCCGAAAAGGACGACGTCTGGGTGGTGGACGCCAAGGGCTGCCCCTACTCCCACTTCGGGGAGATCGCGGCGAAAAACATGCAGAACCACGGCCTTGCCGGCACCATTTTGGACGGAGTCCTGCGGGATACGGACACCATCAAGCGGACCGGCTACCCCATCTGGTGCCGGGGCACCACGCCGCTGAGCGGCATGGGCCGGGTGGAGACTGTGGAGATCAACGGCACCGTCACCATCGACCGGGTCCAGGTGAACCCCGGAGATCTGGTGGCCGCCGACGCCAACGGCCTGTGCTTCATCCCCGCCGCCCTGGTGGACGAAGTATACGCGGAACTCAAGAACAGCAACGTCATCGCATGATATAAGGAGGATACTATGGAAGAAATCAAACGGACGGCTATCGTCACCGGCGGCGCTCAGGGCATCGGCCGGGAGATCGTGAAGGAATATCTGGAAGCGGGCGTGAAGGTGTGTGCCTTCGATCTGAACGCGGAGCAGCTGGACAGCCTGAAGGCGGAGTTCGCCGCCTACGGGGACGATCTTATTACCGCCGCGGGCAACGTGACCAGTTACGAGGACGTGGAAGCCTGCGTGAAGAAGGCGGCGGAAGCCTTCGGCCGCATCGACATCCTGGTGAACAACGCCGGCGGCTCCTTCGGCGTGAAGGGCACCCCGGACCTTATCTCCCTGGAGGACTGGGACAAGGTGGTGAAGGTGAACCTGTACGGCCAGTTCTACTTCGTCCACGCCGTGACCCCCTACATGAAGGCGCAGCAGTACGGCCGTATCCTCTGCATGTCCTCCAAGGCAGGCCGTTCCCGGGGCAGCGGCAACTCCGGCACCCCCTACGCGGCGGCCAAGGCCGGAATCCTGGGCATGGTCCGTACCGTGTCTGCGGACGTGGGCCCTTATGGCATCACCATCAACGCCATCGCTCCCGGCGCCATTCTCAGCGGCGAGCGCATCAAGAATTTCTGGAACAACCGGCCCCAGTCCGACATCGACGAGAAGCTGAAATCCACCCCCGTCCGCCGCTTCGGCGAGAACGAGGACGTGGCCAGCGCGGTCCTCTTCCTCACCAGCGAGCGGGCCTCCTTCATCACCGGCGCGGTCCTGGATGTGAACGGCGGCGCCTGGGTGGGCTGATTCCCTCCGCCTCCATTAGGCCAGCGGATTTCCGCTGGCCTTTTCCATTTCCCTTCTTCGCTCCGCCTGATCATAGATGAGACCGGAAAACATATCTCCGGTCGATTCTTTTTTTCGAAAAACCCGAAAAGAAATAAATAGGCGAAGCGCAGCCCTGTTGTCAATTTGTTGTCAAAATGTTGTCAAACCCCGAAATGAGTGCAAAAACGAGCCTTCCTGAGGGAGCTCAAGGTACGAAAAAAGCCCGATCTCTCGGGCTTATTGAGTGGTAGCGGCGATTGGATTAGACACAGTGACAGGTCGGGTATGAACCGACTACTCTGGCCAACTGAGTTACACCGCCATAGCAAAGGTATTATACCCAGCGAGGGGGCGACTGTCAAGAGTTTTTCCGAAAAAAGGAGGGGGTGGGGACGAGGGTCCCATAGGCGGGTCTGAATCACAGATCGTTCATTTGTCCCGGGACGGGAGGGCCGATAGACTGTGGGTATGGAGCAGTCGTCGCCGAAAAAGACCATAGCGCTGCATGAGACGGTCTATCTGGTGGAGCCCGGCCGTCGGGTCCGGGAGGTCCAGGTGTGGGGCCGCTGCGGGAGCCTGTATACGGTCCGCTTCACAGATACGGGCGGCGGCATCCGGGTCCGGAGGGACAGGCTCTTTTTCACCCGGGAGGCGGCCCGGGCCAGGCTGCAGAACGGGCGGGCGCCCTGCCCGCCGCAGACCGTTTCCCACGCCTGGCACAATGTGCCGGTGTGGGAGTGCTGAGGGGAAGAGACGCTTTCGCCGATCGACGCAGTTGAAATCCGCTTGTCTGGCAAAAGATGGCAATTGTGGAATAATTGCAAAAACCCCATGGGAGCGGTTGATTTTCGGTGGGGGCGTGGTATAGTAGGGGCAGAGATTAGCACTCGGAATGGTTGAGTGCTAAAACGACAAGAATTTGAGGTGAAAGATATGGCTAAGAAACAGTTCAAGGCGGAGTCCAAGCGGCTGCTGGACATGATGATCCATTCCATCTATACCCATAAGGAGATTTTTTTGCGGGAGCTGATAAGCAACGCCAGCGACGCCATCGATAAGCGGTACTACGCCGCCATGCAGAACGGCGGCCAGGGCATGGATCGGAGCGACTACTTCATTCGCCTGACCCCCAGCGAGAGCACCCGGACGCTGACCATCACGGACAACGGCTGCGGCATGAGCGAGAAGGAGCTGGAGGAGGATCTGGGCACCATCGCCAAGAGCGGCACTTTCGCCTTCAAACAGGCCATGAACAAGCCCGAGGAGGGCGAGACGGGGAAGGCCAACCCTGACGTGGACGTGATCGGCCAGTTCGGCGTGGGCTTCTATTCCGCCTTCATGGTGGCCAAGAATATCAAGGTCTATTCCCGGACCGAGGACGGGGAGGGCCACGTTTGGGAGAGCGACGGCCAGGACGGCTACACCGTGAAACCCTTCGACTATCCCACCGTGGGCACCCAGATCGTGTTGACCCTCAAGGACGACGAGGAGGGCGAGGACTACAGCCAGTATCTGCGGGAGTACACCTTGACCTCCCTGGTGAAGAAATACAGCGACTACGTCCGCTACCCCATCCGCATGATGGAGGAGAAGCGGGTGCCCAAGGGCGAGAAGGAGGAAGGCAAGCCCCAGGAGTACGAGACCGTCATGGAGGACGTGGTGCTGAACTCCATGGTCCCCCTGTGGAAGCGGGCCAAGAGCGAGGTCACCGATGAGGAATACAACCGGTTCTATCGGGACAACTTCTTCGACGTGGACGACCCCCTGAGCGTGATCCGGGTGTCCGTGGAGGGCGCCGTGTCCTATACGGCCCTGCTGTTCATCCCCAAGAAGGCCCCCTGGGATTTCTACACCAAGGGGTATAAGCGGGGGTTGAAGCTCTACAGCAGCGGCGTCATGATCATGGACGCCTGCGAGGATTTGCTTCCGGACTACTTCGGGTTCGTGAAGGGCCTGGTGGATTCGCCGGACCTGTCCCTCAACATCTCCCGGGAGATGCTGCAGCACGATCGGCAACTCAAGGCCATCGCCAACAACCTGAAGAAGAAGATCCAGTCGGAGCTGAAGAAGATGCTGGACAACGATCGGGAGAAGTATGAAACCTTCTATCAGGCGTTCAGCCAGAGCATCAAGTTCGGCGTCTACGACCAGTACGGCATGAACGCGGACTTCCTGAAGGACCTGCTGATGTTCCATTCCGCCCGCGAGGAGAAGAACGTGACCCTCCACGAGTATGTGGCGGCCATGAAGGAGGACCAGAAGGCCATCTACTACGCCGCAGGCGACTCCCTGGGCCACTGCCTGGGCCTGCCCCAGGCGGAGCTGATCCGGGACAAGGGATACGACCTGCTCTGCCTCACGGACGACGTGGACGAGTTTGCCGTCCGGGTGTTGGGCAGCTATGAGGAGAAGCCCTTCAAGGCGGCCACGGACGACGATCTGGGCCTTGCCTCTGAGGAGGAGAAGAAGGCCATGGAGGAGAAGACAGCCGAAAGCAAGGACCTGTTGGAGAAGCTCAAGGCGGACCTTGACGGCAAGGTAAAGGAAGTGAAGCTGTCGGATCGGCTCACCAAGAGCGTGGCCTGCCTCAACGGCGAGGGCGGCATGTCCATCGAGATGTACAAGGTCCTGAAGGTCATGCCCAACGCCGGGGACATCCCCATGGAGTTCGTGCTGGAGCTGAATCCGGAGCATCCGGTGTTCCAGAAGCTGGCGGGCCTCTCCGACGAGTCCCGGAAGGAGTACGCTGAGCTCCTCTACCAGCAGGCGCGGCTCATGGCGGGCCTGCCGCTCGATGATCCGGCGGCGTTCAGTGAACTGGTTTGCAAGCTGATGTGATAGAGGAAACACCTCATCCACCGCAAGCGGTCCCCCTTCCCCTCAAGGGGAAGGCGTATCACAATGCAGGCTTTTCTTTTTCACGCACTTTTTTCTTTTCCCCTGAAAAGAAAATGGTGCGAAAATAAACTCCTATAAGGGGGTGAAACTATGAATCCCAATCAACTTACCCAAAAGAGCATCGAGGCCATCCAAGCGGCGCAGCGGATGGCTCAGGAGCGAAACCATACCCAGATACAGCAGGCCCATCTGCTGTACGCCCTGATCGACGACGGAGAGGACCTGAACGCCCAGCTCCTCACCGCCATGCAGGTGAACGTGAGCGGCCTCAAGGGCGAGCTCATGAACCTGCTGAACGGCCAGGCCAGCTATTCCGGCGGGGGTAGCGGCCAGCTGTACGCCTCACAGGCCCTGGACAAGGCCCTGAACGAAGCTGAAAAGCGGATGCAGAGCATGGGCGACAGCTACATCTCCGTGGAGCATCTGATGATGGGCCTCATCGCCGAGCCCGACAAGGACGTGGCGGGCCTGTTTCGGCGCTATAACGTGACCATGGAGGGGTACCTGGCCGCCCTGCAGAAGGTCCGGGGCACCCGCCAGGTGAACTCGGACAACCCCGAGGACACCTACGACGTGCTGAAGAAGTACGGCCAGGATTTGACCGCCCTGGCCAAGGACCAGAAGCTGGACCCGGTCATCGGCCGGGACGGCGAGATCCGCAGCGTCATCCGTATCCTGTCCCGGAAGACCAAGAACAACCCCTGCCTCATCGGCGAGCCTGGCGTGGGCAAGACCGCCATCGCGGAGGGGCTGGCCCAGCGGATCGCCCGGGGCGACGTGCCCGAGAACCTGAAGGATCGGCAGCTGTTCGCCCTGGACATGGGCGCGCTGGTGGCCGGCGCCAAGTATCGGGGCGAGTTTGAGGAGCGCCTGAAGGCGGTCCTTGCGGAGGTCAAGCAGAGCGAGGGCAAGATCATCCTGTTCATCGACGAGCTTCACACCATCGTGGGCGCGGGCAAGACCGAGGGCGCCATGGACGCCGGCAACATCCTCAAGCCCATGCTGGCCCGGGGCGAGCTCCACTGCATCGGCGCCACCACGCTGGACGAGTACAGAAAGTACATCGAGAAGGACGCGGCGCTGGAGCGCCGGTTCCAGCCGGTGACGGTGGCGGAGCCCAGCGTGGAGGACACCATCTCCATCCTCCGGGGCCTGAAGTCCCGGTACGAGGTCTTCCACGGCGTGAAGATCAGGGACGAGGCGCTGATCGCCGCGGCGGTGCTGTCCAACCGCTATATCTCCGACCGGTTCCTGCCGGACAAGGCCATCGACCTGGTGGACGAGGCCTGCGCCATGATCAAGGCGGAGATGAACTCCATGCCCACGGAGATGGACGAAATCTCCCGGAAGATCATGCAGCTGGAGATCGAGGAGGCGGCCCTCTCCGAGGAGACCGACAAGGCGGCTTTGGAGCACCTGATGGAGATCCGCAAGCAGCTCTCCGCCCTTCGGGACACCTTCCACAAGATGAAGGCCAACTGGGAGAACGAGAAGCAGGACATCAACAAGGTCCAGCAGCTGCGGGAGAAGATCGAGGCCGTTCAGCAGCAGATCGAAAAGGCAGAGAACGAGTACGACCTGAACAGGGCCGCGGCCCTGAAATATGGCGAGCTGCCCAAGCTCCAGAAGGAGCTGGAGGCGGAGGAGGGCAAGTCCTCCGAGAAGGAGCATTCGCTCCTTAGGGACCACGTGGGCGAGGACGAGATCGCCCAGGTAGTGGCCCGGTGGACGGGCATCCCGGTATCGAAGCTGTTGGAGAGCGAGCGCAAAAAGCTGCTGCACCTGGATGCCGTGCTCCATGAGCGGGTCGTGGGCCAGGACGACGCGGTCCAGCGGGTGGCGGACGCCATCCTCCGCTCCCGGGCGGGCATCCAGAACCCGGATCGGCCCATCGGCTCCTTCCTGTTCCTGGGCCCCACGGGCGTGGGCAAGACGGAGCTCAGCAAGGCGCTGGCCCAGGCCCTCTTCGACGACGAGCGCAGCATGGTCCGCATCGATATGAGCGAGTACATGGAGCAATACTCCGTGTCCCGGCTCATCGGCGCCCCTCCGGGATACGTGGGCTATGACGAGGGCGGCCAGCTCACCGAGGCGGTCCGCCGCAAGCCCTACGCGGTGGTCCTGTTCGACGAGGTGGAGAAGGCCCACCCCCAGGTGCTGAACGTGCTGCTGCAGGTGCTGGACGACGGCCGCATCACCGACGGCCAGGGCCGGACGGTGGACTTTAAGAACACCATCATCATCCTGACCTCTAACCTGGGTAGCGATTTGCTGCTGGGCGGCATGGCCGCCGACGGCACCATCCGCCCGGAGACCGAGGAGGCTTTGAACAAGCTCCTCAAGACCGCGTTTAGGCCCGAGTTTTTGAACCGGCTGGACGAGGTGGTCTTCTTCCGGCCCCTGACCGGGGAGAACATGAAGGCCATTGTGAGCCTGCTCCTCAGGGACCTGGAGGGCCGCATGAGCGCCCGGGGGCTGAAGCTGTCCGTCACCGACGCCGCACGGGAGCTGATCATCCGGGAGGGCAGCGATCCCCTCTTCGGCGCACGGCCCCTGAAGCGGTACATCCAGAGCAAGGTGGAATCCCTCCTGGCCCGCCACATCATCGCCAGCTCCCCCAAGGAGGGCAGCACCCTGACCGTGGACGCGGACGGGGACGGCCGGCTGACGGTGAAATAACACAAAGCGCAAGCGGAGGATGCACAGGCATCCTCCGCTTTGTGTTGCGCCAAAGGGCAAGAAGGGATACAATAAAACAAGAAGAGAGAAAAAGGAGCCAGCGCCATATGATAAAAGTGGAACGAATACAGATACCCACCCTGCCCACACAAAAGCCCCGGCGGCTGTACGTCTACACCCCCAAGGGCTATGAGGGGAGCGATCGGCGGTACCCGGTGCTCTATATGTTCGACGGGCACAACGTGTTCTACGACAGCCACGCCACCTACGGCAAGAGCTGGGGCATGAAGGAATATTTGGAAAAGAGCAAATTGCCCCTCCTGCTGGTGGCGGTGGAATGCAACCCGGAGGGGGACAACCGCATGCGCGAGTACGCCCCCTGGGACATCGTCTGGAAGGGGAAGACCCTGTTTGAAGGCCGGGGGAAGCTGACCATGGACTGGATCGTGAACGAGCTCAAGCCCCGGATCGACCGGGAGTACCGCACCCTGCCCGATCGGGAGCACACCCTCATCGCCGGCAGCTCCATGGGCGGGCTCATGTCCCTCTACGCGGTGACGGCCTACAACGACACCTTCTCGAAGGCCGCGGCCCTGTCCCCCAGCCTGTGGGGCGCCCGGCACCACGAGCAGGAGTTGAAAGCCCCTCTCCGGCAGCCCACCCGCATCTATATGGACATGGGCACCGGGGAGACGGAGGGGCACATCACCGTCCTCACCGGCCTGTTCGCCGCCGCCCAGCGGCTCACCCGGGCCGGAGCCAGCGTGGACGCCCGGGTGGTCCCCGACGCCCAGCACAGCGAGGCCTACTGGGAGCAGCGGATACCGGTCTTTATGGAGTATTTGCTGAAATAGATATGGTTTCGCCGCTTTTTCTTTTGAAAAAGAGAAATCAGAATAATAAAAGAAAGAGCCGCCTTGAAGGCAATACTCTTTCTTAAAAGTTCTTTGGATGCACCCTTTCCTACAGGAAAGGGTGCAAAGCTTATTATCCTATATGCTCCGCCGGCCCTCCAGGGCCTTGGCCAGGGTGACCTCGTCGGTGTATTCGAGGTTGCCGCCGATGGGGATGCCGTGGGCGATGCGGGAGGCGGTGACCCCCAGGGGCTTCAGGAGCCGGGCGATATAGGAGGCCGTGGCTTCCCCCTCCACGTCCGGATTGGTGGCCAATATGACCTCCTTCACCTCGCCGCCCTTGCAGCGCTCCAAGAGCTCGTTGATCTTGATGTCCTTGGGGCCGATGCCCTCCATGGGCGAGAGGGCGCCGAAGAGCACGTGGTACCGGCCGTTGAACTCCCGGGTCTTCTCCATGGCAATCACGTCCTTGGGGTCGGACACCACGCAGATCACGTCCGCCCGCCGCCGGGGGTCGGCGCAGATTTCGCACAGCTCCCCGTCGGTATAGGTGCCGCAGACCGGGCAGTTGTGGACCTTGGTGCGGGCGTCGGTGATGGCCTGGGCCAACTCCTGGGCCTGCTCCGGGGGTACGCCCAAAATATGATAGGCCAGCCGGGCCGCCGTCTTGCGCCCGATGCCCGGGAGCCGGCCCAGCTGCACCGTCAGCCGTTCGATGGATTCGATGGCCATGGCTTAGAAGGGCAGATTCATGCCGCCGGTGAGCTTGCCCATCTCCTGCTCCACGGTGGAGGCGGCCTCCTTGAGGGCGCTGTTCACCGCCGAGAGCACCAGATCCTGGAGCATCTCCACGTCGTCCGGGTCCACGCACTGGGGGTCGATCTCGACGGCCAGGACCTCCCGGGCCCCGTTCACCGTGACCTTCACCATGCCGCCGCCGGAGGCGGCCGTGAACTCCTGGGCGTTCAGCTCCGCCTGCTTTTTCGTCATGTTCTCCTGCATCCGCTGGGCCTGCTTCATGAGCTGCTGCATATTGCCCATGCCGCCCATGGGGAATCCGCCGTGCTTTGCCATATCAATATACCTCCACAAAAGATTTGTTTCTATTCAGGTGATGGTCAGCTTATCCTTGAACAAGCCCACCAAATCCGCCACGTCCTTGTCGCTTTCGCCCTCCTTGAGGAGCAGATGGACCCCGGGCTTGAGGGCGTCCAGCTCCCCCTGGATCACGGCCACGCTCCGGGCGTTGAGCATCTTGAGCTTCCCCACGTACTCCGCCGGGAAGGAAACGGTCAGCTGCTCCTCCGTGAGCTCCGTGGCCTGTCCGAAGGCCGCGCTGCGGTGGACCAGGGCGTTCACCTTCTGGACCCGGGCCAGAACCTGCTTCCACAGGGCATCCGCAAGGATCGCCTCGTCCGCCTCTCCGCCGCCGGTGGGCCGGGGAGCCGCCTTAGGGGCCGCAGGCGCCGGTTGGCTCACGGGCGCCGATGGGGTCGCCTGGGCCGGGGACTCCGAAGCTTCGTATGCCTCCTCCGGCAGATATCCTTCCTCCGGCGGCGGCTCGGGGAGATAGTCCTCCTCGTAGGCCGGGGCCGCCTTAGGCGCCGGGGCTGCCTGGATGACCGGTGCTGCCGACGCTGCTGGGGCGGCGGGGACACCGTTTTTCAGCTTCTCCTCCACCAGGGCCAGCCGGGCGGCCAAAGCTTCCACGCTCTCGTCGTCCACGGGCTGGGCGATCCGCACCAGCACCGTCTCCAAAAGCATCCGGGGCGAGGGGAAATAGCGCATATCGTTCTGCACCGCCATGAGCTTTTCCATGGCGTAGAGGATGCGGGCGTTGGCGTGCTTGGCCGCCTGCTTCTGGTACCGGGCCAGCCGATCCGCCGTGACAGCCAGAAGATCGGCGCAGTCCCCGCAGGCCTTCACCAGCAGGAGGGAGCGCATATGCCCCGCCAGCTCCCCGGCGAACACGGACATATCCCGCCCCTGGCGCACCACCTGATCGAGGCTCAAAAGGGCCCCCCGGGCGTCGCCGGTGAGGAGGGTTTCGGCCATGTCGAAGAGGAAGTCCTCGTCCATGATGCCCAGGACCATCTGCACGTCCTTGGCCGTGACCTTGCCGCCGCAGAAAGACAGGCACTGGTCCAGGAGAGACAGGGCGTCCCGCATGCCCCCGTCCGCCGCCCGGGCGATGATCCGAAGACCGTCGGGCTCCACCTGGGCCCCGTCCGCCTGCAGGATGTACTGCATATAGCCGATGATCTCCGGCACGGTGAGCCGGTGGAAGTCGAACCGCTGGCAGCGGGAGATGATGGTGGCCGGGAGCTTCTGGGGCTCCGTGGTGGCCAATATGAACACCACGTGCTCCGGCGGCTCCTCCAGCGTCTTCAGCAGGGCGTTGAAGGCCGCGGGGGAGAGCATATGGACTTCGTCGATGATGAATACCCGGTATTTCAGCTGCAGGGGAGCGAACTGGGCCTGGGAGATGAGGTCGCGGACGTTGTCCACGCCGGTGTTGCTGGCGGCGTCGATCTCGATGATGTCCGCGTTCTGCTGGGCCGCCGTGCGGCAGCTGTCGCACCGGAGGCAGGGCTCCCCGTTTTCCGGGTGGAGGCAGTTGATGGCCTTGGCCAGGATCCGGGCCGTGGTGGTCTTGCCCGTGCCCCGGGAGCCGCAGAACAGATAGGCGTGGGAGAGCTGTCCCTCCCGCACCTGATTCATAAGGATGGTGGTGATATGCTTTTGACCCGCCATCTGCCCGAAGGTCTCGGGCCGGTAGGTCCTGTAGAGTGCCTGATACGCCATGTGCGCCTCCTGTTCTGTCAGTATACCACAGGAGGAGCCCATAGAAAAGGTTTTTATTTTGTCGGGCTTACGTGAACTCCCCGGTGTACAGGCACACCCGGCCGGAGAATATCTCCGTCAGGGCCCGGACCAGTTCCCGGCGGGTCCCGCCGGAGAGATCGTAGACGATGAGCCGGGCCGGGGCCATGCCCACGAGCAGGCTCAATATCCCCTCGCCGCTTTCGTCCACATACTCCATGCGCAGCTCCTCCCCGTCGGAAAGGGAGCAAAGCCCATCCCCGTGGAGGCACAGCCGCAAAGAGGGGCACCGGGGCGGGCGCTCGTCGAGCAGGAGCCGCAGCACGTCCGCCGCCTGGTCATACTCCTTCTCCAGCAGCAGCTCTGAAAAGGCCTCCTCCACGCACAGCCGCCAAAAGAGCAGGGTCTCGGGCATCCGAAAGCGCAAAAAACCCTCCAGGCACAGCTTGCCCTCCGCCTGCAGATAGTCGCTCAGCCGCTGGACGGTCTCGGACATATCCTCCTGCTGACGGGCCGCGTCCACCGCCCGGACCAGCACCTTCTGCCGATCCTCCCGGACCAGGGGCGTTTCGTCCGCCATGGCCGCCGCCTCGAAGGGCACGAGATCGTGGAGGAGCACCCGGCCCAAAGCCTGGGACAGGGCCTGCAGCCCCTGCCGCCCCTCCATGCGCACGCCCACGCCCCCCGGGGCCGCCGAAAGGGTATAGGGCGCCCCGCTTTCCCGCAGGTGGGCATGGAGCAGCGCTTCCAAATCCACGTCGTATTCCATTGTCTGAATGATCCAGGAGGACACCGCTTTTCCTTTCCGATGAAACGCTTTCCCTTCATCCTATGTGGGTCGGTGTCTATTGTGTGCCGAAAATCCATCTCTATTCTTTTTTTGACCCGGCGCCCCCGGGCTCTGCGACGCAAGGGGATTTTTTGGCATCGGAGAGGAGATGCGGGCGACGAGGGACCTCCTTTAAGTTTTTCTTAAGGAAACCATGCTACAGTGGCTTCAAATCATGGGGTAGGAGTGTATATGGCCAATTCCAGGAAAAAGAACAGAAGAAGAAAGACCCTGTCCACCGTGCTCGTCCTGCTGGCGGTCCTGATCGCCGGGGCCGCCGTGGGCGTGAAGCTCCTGCGGCAGCGGGTCACGGCGGCCTATGGGACCAAGAACAGCGACAAGGCCCAGGAGGCCAAGGTGACCGTGGGCAGCATCAGCACCACCATCTCGGGCACCGGCACCCTGTCCGCCCAGGAGACGGAATCGGTGTCGCTGCCGGCCAGCGTGCTTCTTCGCTCCCTGTGCGTGGCGGAGGGGGACACCGTGGCGGAGGGGGACGTGCTGGCCTATCTGGACCTTACCTCCATCATGACGGCCATGAACGAGCTTCAGACCCAGCTGGAGGAGCTGGACGACGACATCGCCGCCGCCGCCAAGGAGACCGTGGACAGCGTGATCAAGTCCACGGTGACGGGCCGGGTGAAGGCCGTCTACTGCGAGAACGGCGATTCGGTCCTGTCCGTCATGTACGAGCACGGGGCGTTGATGACCCTGTCGCTGGACGGGTATATGGCGGTGAACGTCCCGGCACAGGACGTGGCCGCCGGGGACCAGGTCACCGTGACCCTGTCCGACGGGTCGGCTTACCCCGGCACGGTGGACCAGGTTCAGGGGGAGGCGGCGGTGGTGCTCCTCACCGACGACAAGCCCCTGCTGGGGGACAATGCTGTGGTGACGGACGCGGCGGGCCGGGAGCTGGGGACAGGGACCCTGTATATCCATCAGCCCCTGAACGTCACCGGCTACGCGGGCCGGGTGAGCCGGCTGTCCGTGGCGGAGAACGCCGCCGTCACCAAGAATCGCACCCTGATGTATCTTAGCGACACCACCTTTACCGCCAACTACGACGCCCTGCTGCAGCAGCGGCAGCAGGTGGCGGAGGACTTGAACGAGCTCATCTCCCTGTACCGGACCGGCGTGGTGCTGGCGCCCCTGGCCGGCAAGATGGAATCCGTCCTGGAGGAGATGGAGACGGTGGAGGGGGAGGAAGCGGCGGACGAATGGACCTTCGCCGTGATCCGGCCCCAGGAGAAGATGATCGTCACCGCCTCCATCGACGAGTCGGATATCCTGTCCGTGGAGCTGGGGCAAACGGCCTCCGTCACCATCTCCTCCATCAGCGACGACCCCTTCACCGGGGAGGTGACCGCCATGGAGAAGACGGGCACCAGCACCAGCGGCGTCACCGGCTATTCGGTGGAGGTGACGCTAAGCAGGACCGAGCAGATGCTGCCCCGGATGTCCGCCACCGTGGCCATCCGCATCGAGGGCGTGGACGACGCCCTGCTGCTGCCCGAAGGCGCCGTGACCAGGACCAGGACCTCCGCCTATGTCTACACCGCCGTCAACGAGACCTCCGGCGAGCTGGAGGGCATGGTGGAGGTGAAGACGGGCCTGGACGGCGGCGGCTACATCGAGATCACCCAGGGGCTCAAGGAGGGCGACACGGTCTACTATACCCAGAAGCAGACCAACGACTTCAACAACTTTATGGGCGGCTTCGGCGGCACCGGCAATTGGTCCGGCAACAACGGCGGCACCGGCAGCAACCGGCCCGGCGGCAACGGCTCCGGCAGCAATCGACCCCGCCGCAGCGGCACCGGCTCCAACGGAGGCTGATGTGAAGAACAGGATGTTTCACATCTGTAATGTATGCCTTTGCTGCGAAACGGCGCAGCAATTTTGCAGGCAAAACCGGCAAAATCACTAGAAGAGGAATCGGAATAAACATGATCGTTTTGAAGGACGTCTGCAAGACCTACCAGGTGGGCGACGAGATCGTGCGGGCCCTGGACCACGCCAGTTTGACGGTGGAGGACGGGGAGTTCGTCAGCATCATCGGCCCCAGCGGCAGCGGCAAATCCACCATGATGAACATCATCGGTTGCCTCGACACGGCGGACAGCGGGGCGTATCTGCTGGACGACATCCCCATCGAGGACTATTCCGAAAACGAGCTGGCCCAGATCCGCAGCCGCAAGATCGGCTTCGTGTTCCAAAGCTTCAACCTGATCCCCCAGCTCACCGCCGCGGAGAACGTGGAGCTGCCCCTGATCTATCAGCGGGTGCGCCGGGCGGAGCGCCATCGCCGGGTCAGCGAGGCATTGGAGCGGGTCCAGCTCACGGGCCGCATGCACCATCTGCCCTCGGAGCTGTCCGGCGGTCAGCAGCAGCGGGTGGCCATCGCCCGGGCCATCGCCGCCCATCCCTCCCTGATTTTGGCGGACGAGCCCACGGGCAATTTGGACTCCCATACGGGCCGGGACATCATGGACATCTTTCATGAGCTCCACGAGGGGGGCAACACCATCGTGCTCATCACCCACGACGATTCGGTGGCCCGCCAGGCCCAGCGGAGCATCCATATCCTGGACGGCCGGGTGCGGGAGGTGGCCCCATGATCCAATCCGTTCGCATGGCCATCAAGTCCATCTCCGGCAACAAGATGCGGGCCTTCCTCACCATGCTGGGCATCATCATCGGCGTCATGGCCCTGGTGATCCTGGTGAGCCTGGTCAGCGGCGCCACGGGGAACGTGACCGACACCATCGCCCGGCTGGGGAGCGACCAGATCACCGTCCGCATTTCGGACAACAAGGGGGCTCCCGTCACCATCGGCGATCTGTCCGCCTGGATGGAGGAGGAGACCTTCGGCCGCATCGCCCCCGTCGCCTCGGAGAGCGTCATGGCCAAATACGGCACCGAGACCGGTACCATGACCGTCTACGGCACCACCGCCCCCTATAAGGACATCCAAAAGCTCAGCGTGCTGGTGGGCCGGTTCCTCAAGACGGCGGACGAGGAAAACGTGTCCTTCGTCTGCGTGGTCAACGAGACCGCCGCCACGGAGCTGGTGGGGTATGCGGATTGCCTGGGGGAGGACATCCACCTGAACGGCCAGCGCTTTCGGGTGGTGGGCGTGCTGAAGGACGACGACACCTCCCTGACCAGCGTGTTCCGCAGCGGGTCCATGGTGGCCTATATTCCCCATGCTGCCCTCGTCCGCCTGAGCGCCAGCGTCACAAGGGAGATCACCTCCTTCTATGTCAGCGCCGCGGCGGACGGCACGGTGGACGCTGCCAAGGAGCGGTTGACCGAGATACTGAAGGAGCGCTTCGATCAGGACGAGGACGCCTTCACCGTGTCCTCCCAGAACGCCCTGGAGAGCGCTATGAGCAGCGTCACCTCCATTCTGGCCGTGCTCCTGGGGGGCATCGCTGCCA
Organism: uncultured Eubacteriales bacterium; assembly: GCA_902798825.1. Taxonomy (GTDB): domain Bacteria; phylum Bacillota; class Clostridia; order Christensenellales; family CAG-138; genus RUG472. The sequence continues at coordinate 24,003 of CADBYI010000001.1, forward strand.
TCTCCCTGGTGGTGGGCGGCATCGGCATCATGAACATCATGCTGGTCACCGTCACGGAGCGGACGAGGGAGATCGGCATCCGCAAGGCCATCGGGGCCAGCCGAGGCATGATTTTGACCCAGTTCCTGGTGGAGGCGGTGGTCATCTGTATGCTGGGCTGTGCCCTGGGCATCCTGGGCTCCTGGGGGGTGCTGCGGCTCATCACCACGGTGGTGTCAGGCCTTAGCATCAGCTTTCAGATGTCCGGCGGCGTGGTGCTCATCGCCGTGCTGTTCTGCTTCTTCATCGGCATCGTGTTCGGCCTGTATCCGGCCAACAAGGCGGCCCGCATGGCGCCCATCGACGCCCTGCACTACGGCGGCTGAGGAGGGCATATGAGATTCAAACGATTCATCTATTCCGTGTTGCTGATCCTGTTCGTCCTGGTTGTTTTGGGGGACCTGGGATTGTGGTTCCTGGTGCCCGAGGCCCAGACCCTTCGGGAGGACGCCGACGTTTCCTTTGCAACCTGGGAGGGCAAGGGCCTTCCGGAAGACGCAGATTTTGCCGGGGACGGCAGCCGGCAGGAGGGCGCAGCGGCGGCCAAAGACGGCGGCTTCCCACGGGAGCGGACCACTACGGACGGTGGGGAGACGGGCGAGGGCGAAGGCACCCGCCGGCCCGGGCGGACCCGATCCGAAGGGGCGGCCGACACCGTCGAGGGGACCGAGACGGAAGAAACGGCCACCTGGTTCTCGTCCCTGGTGACGAAGCTGAATGCGTATCTGCCCCTTTCCGAGCTTCAACCCATACAACAGGCGGTGGCCCCCTATCGGCTGTATATCCTGATCGGCGGGGCCCTGGGCATGATCCTCTGCATCGTCAGGCTGGCGTTCCTGAACCGGAGCATCCGCCGACAGGAGGCGGAAAACCCCACCGCCTCCCGGCGGGTGGCCCTCTGGCCCGCGGCGCTGCTGCTGCTTGGCGCGCTGGTGCTGGTGGTGCTCCTGTTCCCGGTGGACGAGGAGGAAGCTGAGGAGGGGGCCGTGACCAACGAGCGGGTCCTTTCGGGAAAGGTGGAGGAAAAGACCCTGACCAGCCTCATCCAAACCGCCGGCTCCCTGGAGGAGCAGGAGGCGGAGGAGCTGACCGTTCCCGCCTCCGTCACCGTCGCTTCCGTCTGCGTGCAGAACGGGGACGCCGTCACCGCCGGCCAGATCGTGGCCCTGGCGGACAGGGCCTCCGTCATGCAGGCCATCGCCGCTGTCCATGAGGTGCTGGCGGATATCGACGGCCAGCTGCAGGCGGCCCACTACACCAAGGGGGACACCTCCCTCGCCGCCCCCGTGGCGGGCACCGTAAAGGCGGTCTACGCCCAGGTGGGCGAAAGGGCCATGGACGTGATGCAGGATCACGGGTCGCTGATGCTCCTTAGCCTGGACGGGCGCATGGCGGTGCAGATCCCTGCGGCGGAGGGCCTGACCATCGGCAGCGACCTTGTCGTCACCCTGCCCGACGGCGTCGAACTGCCCGGAGAGGTATCCTTTTTGGAGGAGGGGGTGGCCACCGTGACCGTGGCGGACCAGGGCTACGCCATCGGGGCCCAGGTCTTTGTGAAAACGGCGGACGGCGCCCTGCTGGGCAGCGGCCCCCTGTACGTCCACAAGGCCCTGAACATCATGGGGTATCTGGGCACCATCACCCATATATATCGCAGCGAGGGGAGCCTCGCCTATGCCAACCAGGCCCTCATCGGCCTTGCGGACACGGCGGATTTGACCGAGTACACCGCCCTGCTCCAGCAGCGGGCGGAATATGAGGGGGAGCTCAAGACCCTGTTCGAGCTTTACCAAACGGGCTATATCCATGCCCCCTGCGACGGGGTGGTGGAGGGCCTGTCGGAGGACCTTGCCTATGTGCCCCTCGCTCAGATGGTGGCCGGGCTTTCGGTGCGCCATCTGGCGGCCAGCCCCGCCGACGCGGACGCCGCCGCGTTCACGAATTATTTGGCCCAGGTGACGGGCCGGGACGGAAACACCCTTGAACTGGAGAAGGTGGGCCAGGTGGACCTGACGGACTATTCCGCCCTGCCCGCCCCCTCCGGGGCCATGGAGGGCCGCTATACGATCCCCGGCTCGGCGCCGATCTATCGCCTGGGCGGCGGCTGGAACCAGATCACCGCCGAGGACATCCTGCCGGGGGACAGGGTGCTGTTCACCTTCGATTCCAACGGGAGTTTGGTTTGGATGATCGTGGCCCATACCTCCGCCAGCGCCACCCCCACCCCTGCGCCAACGGCCACGCCCGCCCCCACGGCCGCCCCCACCCCTGACGCCGGGTCAAGGGACGGGGCGGAGGGATCTCCCCAGCCCGGGGATAGCGGCGAGGCCTCCGACGGAGAGGATGCCCAGACCCATGGCACCGGCGGGCGCACCGGCGGCCGAGGCGGCATCAGCTTTCGGATCCCCTCCGGGTCCGGCAGCAGCGCCGCCGCCAAGAAACCCGCCTATACCATCGCCCAGCAGACGCTGTGTACCGTGACCCCCCAGGAGAAGATGCACATGGTGGTGGCCGTGGACGAGCTGGACGTGCTGGCCCTGTCCCTGGGCCAGGAGGCGGAGCTGTATCTGAACGCCTTTCCCGCCACGGTCTTTTCCGCCACAATCACCAAGATCGACACCGAGGGGGAGAACAGCGGCGGCAACACCAAGTATTCCGTCACGCTGGCCCTGGATCGGCAGATGCAGCTGTATCCCGGCATGAACGGCACGGCCTGCTTCCCCCGCCGGACGGGGGCGGCGGTGCCCACGGTGCCCCTGGTGGCGCTGGAGGAGGAGGGGAATCGGACCCTGATCTACACGGCGTACGACGAGGAAACGGACGCGCTCCTGTCCCCCGTGGAGGTACAGACGGGCCTCTCCAACGGCACGGATGTGGAGATCGCCGCCGGCCTCTCCCCGGGTGACGCCTATTGGTACCGCTACGCCGACGCCATTTCCTATGTGACAGAATAAGCATGAGCTCGCCGAACATCCTTCGGCGGGCTTTTTTCTTGCGCCGCCGTTGCAAAGCGGCGGAAAGTGTGCGACAATATATACAAATTCAGAGGGGCAGGAGGGTCTATGACGAGAAAGCTGTTCGTTCAGGCCATGACAAAGTTCCTGTTGGGCGTTGCGGCGGTGGGACTGCTGATCTTTCTGCCCGCCGGCACGCTCCGCTTTTCACAGGGCTGGCTGCTGATGGGGGTCCTGTTCGTGCCCATGTTTTTGGCCGGCCTTTTTCTGATGGCGCGGGACCCGGACCGGCTCCGGCGACGGCTGGACGCCCGGGAGAAGGAGATGACCCAAAGGAGCGTGCTGCTCCTCTCGGGCCTCATGTTCATCGCTGCCTTCCTGCTGGCGGGTTTGAGCTTCCGGTTCGGGTGGCTTCGGTTTCCCTACTGGGTCAGCGTCCTGGGGACCGTCCTCTTTCTGCTGGGATACGGGCTCTACGCCCTCGTGCTGAAGGAGAACGCGTATCTGGCCCGAACGGTGAAGGTGGAGGCGGGGCAGAAGCTGGTGGACACGGGGCTCTACGGCCTGGTCCGCCACCCCATGTACGCCGCCACGCTCCTGCTGTTTTTGTCCATGCCCCTGATTTTGGGGTCCCTGCTCTCCTTCCTCATCATGCTGGCGTACCCCTGTCTCCTCGTTCGCCGCATCCGAAACGAGGAGGAGGTGCTCCTTCGGGAGTTGCCTGGCTATGAGGCGTATCGAAGGCGGGTCCGCTGGCGGCTGATCCCCTTCCTGTGGTGAAAAGGAGGACGGCATGACCATACGGGACATCTTTTTGGACGGAAATTACAACTGCGCCGAGGCGGTGCTGCTGTGGGCCGACGAGCGATATCATCTGGGCATCGCCCCGGAGGATGTGCGCCTGGTCAGCGGCTTTGGCGGCGGCCTAGGCTCCGGGGAGAACTGCGGCGCATTGCTGGGGGCCCTGGCGGCCCTGTCGAAGGTCCTGGTGAAGGACAAGGCCCATGAAACCCCCGGCTTTCGGGAGGCCTGCGCCTATCTGGTGAGCCGGTTTCGAGAGGACCTGGGCACCATCGAGTGTACAGAGCTGAAAGAAAAATACCGTCGGCCCGACGTGCGCTGCTTCTATGTGGTGGAACGGGCGGCGGCGGTGCTGGACGAAACCATGGAAGATTTGGAGGAAACGAACCATGACTGATCCCTTCCCCTTCGATCCCCTGCGGCAGCGGTATCCCTCCCAGCGCTTCCCCCTCTATGCCCGGGGCGGCATGGTGAACTGCTCCAGCCCCCAGGCGGCTGCGGCGGGGCTGGAGGTCCTGCGCAAGGGCGGCAACGCCGTGGATGCGGCGGTGGCGGCGGCCGCGGCCCTGACCGTGGTGGAGCCCACCGCCAACGGCATCGGCTCCGACGCCTTCGCCCTGGTCTGGTCCGAGAGGGAGCAAAAGCTCTTCGGTCTCAATTCCAGCGGCCCCGCGCCTCAGCTTCTGTCCATCGACGGGGTCATGGCCGACGGCCGGGCCGTGAACGGAAAAATGCCTGTCCGGGGCTGGACCCCCGTCACCGTGTCCGGCGCGCCGGGGGCCTGGGCGGCCTTGAACGGGCGCTTCGGGCGGCTGACCCTGTCGGAGGACCTATCCCCCGCCGTGGCCTATGCGGAGGGAGGCTATCCCTGCGGCCCCAATTTGGCCGCCATGTGGCAGCTATCCTTCGACACCTTTTCCAAGACCCTGACCGGGTCGGAATTTCAGCCCTGGTTCAAAACCTTCGCGCCGGGCGGCCGGGCGCCAAAGGCAGGGGAGATGATCTATCTTCCCGATCACGGCGCCACCCTTCGGGCCATAGGCGAAAGCAACGCCGAAGCCTTCTATCGGGGGGACATCGCCCGCAAGATCGACGCGCAGAGCCGCCGGGACGGAGGCTATATCCGCTATGAGGACTACGCCGCCTTTCAACCCCGGTGGGTGGAGCCCATCTCGGTGAACTATCGGGGCTTCGACGTGTGCGAGATCCCGCCCAACGGCCAGGGCATCGTGGCCCTCATGGCCCTCAACATCCTGAAGGAGTTTCCCCTGGTCGATCGGGAGGACCCGAGGACGGTCCATCGGCAGCTGGAGGCCGTGAAGATGGCCTTTGCGGACGCCTTCCGATACGTGACCGACCCGGACAGGATGGAGATCGACTATCGTGATCTGCTGTCTCCCGCCTATGGGGCCATGCGGGCCCGGGAGATGGGGGAGCGGGCCCAGATCTGGACCCACCGTCTGCCCCCCAAGAGCGGCACGGTATACCTTTGCTGTGCGGACGGGGAGGGGAACATGGTCTCCTATATCCAGTCCAACTACATGGGTTTCGGCTCCGGCATCGTGGTGGAGGGCACCGGCATCTCGCTGCAAAACCGGGGGGCGGACTTCTCTTTGGACCCCGGGGCGGCCAACTGCCTGATGCCCGGAAAGCGGACCTATCACACCATCATCCCCGGCTTTCTTATGAAGGACGGCCGGCCCATAGGCCCCTTCGGGGTCATGGGGGCCTATATGCAGCCCCAGGGCCACGTGCAGGTCATGACGAACTATATCGACTTTCACCTGGACCCCCAGCAGGCCTTGGACGCCCCCCGCTGGCAGTGGCTGCGGGACGGGACCGTCACCGTGGAAAGCCGGTTTTCGTCGGATTTGGCCCGGGCCCTTCGCCGCCTCGGCCACGACGTGCGGCTGGATATCAACACTCCCAGCTTCGGCCGGGGCCAGATGATCGTCCGCCTGGACAACGGCGTGCTGGTGGGCGGGACCGAGTCCCGGACGGACAGCAACATAGCCTGCTATTAATCCGTTGCACCCGGCGGCAAATCTGATATAATAAGCGGTACAGAATGCAAGGAGGGCTTTTCATGGACCCCGTATACGTTTTTGGACACAAGAACCCGGACACCGACTCCATCGTGGCCGCCATCGCCTATGCCAGCTTGCGCCACGCCCTGGGGGATCGGCAGTACGTGGCCTGCCGGTTGGGGGTGTTGAGCGACGAGACCAGCCGCATTTTGCAGCGGTTCGGCTTCGAGTCGCCCATGCGGCTCCATGACGTGCGGACCCAGGTGAAGGATCTGAACTTCGATCGGCCCACCATCCTGTCCGATGCGGTGACGGTCCATCGGGCCTGGGAGCTCATGTATGAAAACGAACACCCCTCCGTGTCGCTGCCCATCGCGGACGAGGGCGGGAAGCTCTTCGGCATGCTGACCACTGGCGACATCGCCCAGTACGATATGCGGTTCGTGGAGGAGACCATGCTGAAGGACGTGCCCCTCTTCAACCTCCTCTCCTGCTTGGACGGGCAGATTTGGGGGGACTATGGGGACGTGACCGGCCTTTCCGGGGAGCTGTGCATCGCGGTCCCCGGCATGGACCAAACCTTCCCGGAGCACAGCATCGTCATCACCGGTCGGGACAGCGCCGTCCTCCAGGCCGCCTACGCCGCCCGGGCCACCGCCATCATCGTCTGCGGGGGCCAGCTTCAGCCGGAGGACATGGACAAGCGGGGCAGCACCGTCATCATCACCACCCCCTATGACCCCTATCGGGCGGCCCGGCTCATGATCCAATCCGTGCCCGTGTCCCGCATCGCCCAGACCAAGGACTTGACCGTCTTCCACGAGGACGACTATCTGGACAACGTTCGGGAGGCTACCTTGAAGAGCCGGTATCGGAGCTATCCCATCCTGGACAGCCAGGAGAACGTGGTGGGGACCCTGTCCCGATACCACCTGCTGCGGCCCAACCGGAAGAAGGTGGTCCTGGTGGACCACAGCGAAACCGCCCAGAGCGTGGACGGGCTGGGCGAAGCCCAGATCCTGGCCATCATCGACCACCATCGCCTGGCGGACGTGGAGACCGTGGACCCCATCTACGTGCGGACCGAGGCCGTGGGCGCCAGCACCACCATCATCGCCACCATGTTCCAGGAGCGGGGCATCATGCCGGGGCAGAAGCTGGCAGGGCTCATGGCGGCGGGCATCCTTTCCGACACCATCCTGTTCCAGTCCCCCACCTGCACCGAACGGGACAGGATCATGGCCGAGCGCATGGCCCGGCTGGCGGGCCTTTCCCTGACGGAGCTGGGGAAGGACATCTTCTCCTCCACTCTGCCACCGGACGCCGACGTGAAGGAGCTGCTGTTCTCCGACTTCAAGCAGTTCCAGATCGCGGGCCACTCCCTGGGCATCGGCCAGTTCACCAGCACGGACTGTGAGCAGCTCATCTCCCGCCATGAGGAGGTCATCGCCATCATGGAGGAGGAGCGGGCGAAGAACGGCTATGATATGCTCCTGTTCATGCTCACCGACGTGCTCAAGAGGAGCACCCGGCTGTTGGCCGTGGGGGATCTCAACGAGCTGGGCCAGGTGTTCAACGTGAAGTTCAAGGACAATGCGGCCATGCTCCCCGACGTCATGAGCCGCAAGAAGCAGATCGTCCCCACCCTGTCCCTTATCTGGGGCTGATGCGCGGAGCACAGAAAGACCATCAAGTCCATTCAGGAGGAGTCCAATCATGAAACGAAGCAGACTGGTCATTTGCCTGGTCGTATGTCTCCTGTTGACGTCCCTGCTGCGCGTCAGCGCGGCGGAGACGGAGGAAGTCACCGTCATCGATATTCAGAAGTACGGCAACCTGATGTTGTCCCTGCCTGGCAGCGAGCTGCTGGCCCGGGGCTTTGCGTATGGCGACATCGTGAACGTGGCCATCAACGGTCAGGTCTATGAAATGCCCATCGGCAGCAACTTTTCCGACGTGGACCAGGGGAGCATGATCTGCCGCGTGGTCATCAAGGAGGACCTGGGCGAGGACTATATCGTCCTGGCCATCAACATGGGCGATTTCGCCACCACCGCCGGCATCGCCACCAAGGAGAAGATCGAGGCTGACCCGGGCTTCGTCTGGCATTATAACGAGGGTGTCGCGGAGCCCGTGGCCGTTGCCATCGAGATGAAGGAGCCGGGCGGCTACTACGACCAGTGGGTGATGCATCAGCTGGTGCGGAGCGAGAACCGGGAGGACTATCCCGGGCTGACGGACGCCGAGTTCGCCAACTTCCGCGCCGTCGAAATGGGCGATATCGCCCCCGGCAGGCTCTATCGGTCCTCCTCTCCCGTGAATCCGGAGATCAACCGCAGCGCCTATGCGGACGAAGCCGCCAAGGCCGCCGGTGTGAAGACGTTCATCAACCTGGCGGACAACGAGGAGACGCTGCTGGGCTACGAGGGCTTCCATGACAGCTATTACAGCCGGCAGAACCGTATCGCCCTGAACCTGGGCGTGGATTTCGCCGCGGAGGATTTTCGGGCTGGTCTCGCAAAAGGGCTTCGGTTCATCGGAACCCAGGAGGGTCCCTATCTGGTCCACTGCAACGAGGGAAAGGACCGGGCGGGCTTCGTCTCCGCCATCCTGGAATGCCTGATGGGCGCCGCCGAGGAGGAGATCGTGGCGGACTATATGGTCACGTTCTACAACTATTACGGCGTGGAGCCGGGCACGGAGCAGTATGAGATCGTCGCCAACAGCAACATCCGCAAGTCCCTCTGCACCGCCTTCGGCCTCGCTTCTCTGGAGGGGGCGGACCTTCGGCTCTGCGCGGAGGCATATCTCGCGGGCATCGGCCTCACCCAGGCGGAGATCAACAGCCTCCGGGCGAACCTTGCGAAGTGACCGGGGCCTGCCCGGTTCGGCAGATATTTTGCGCTTCCATAAGAGATAAGGAGATTCACCATGCAGATATTCATCGACGGCAATCCGGTGGAGGCCCAGCCGGGGGAAAGCCTGCTTTCCATCGTGAAGCGGATGGGGCTGGATTCCAGCGACCTCAATCGACGCCCCCTGGCCGCGGATCTTGGCGGCGAGGTGTTCACGTTGAACTACGTCCCCTGCCGGGAGCAGGATCGGCTCCCCGAGGCCGTGGGCTATCGGGAGCGCCGGGGCATCCGCCGCAGCAAGGGCCGGATCAGCCTGATCCGCTACGGGGAAAACCGGGGCCAGCGGGTCTATGAAAGGACGCTGCTGTTCGTCTTTCTGCTGGCCGTGCGGGAGCTGTTCCCCGACGCCCATGTGAAGGTGAACTACGCCATCGGCGCGGGATTGTATATCACCCTTCGGAAGCAGACCCCCTTGACCCGGGGCGAGGTGGACGCCCTCCGGCGCAAGTGCCGGGAGATCGTGGCCGCGGACTATGTTTTGGAGCGCAAGCGGTTGGACATCGACGAGGCCATCACCTTCTTCGAGAAGGACGGCCAGACCGACAAGGTCCGGCTCCTCAACTACCGGCAGTTCACCTTCTTCGACATCTATCGCCACGGGGACTACGTGGACTATTTCTATGGGGAGATGTGCCCCTCCACGGCCTATGCCAGCGTCATGAATCTGCAGTACGAGGCCCCGGGTCTGTTCCTGCTTCGACCCTCGGCGAAGGACGTGAACAAGCCCTCCACCTACGTAAAGTCTCCCCGCTTTGCCGCCGTTTTCGCCGAAAGCGACCGTTGGGCACGGCTCATGCACTGCGCCTCCGTGGCGGACCTAAACGACATGGTCATGAACGGCACCGTTCGGGAGCTCATTCGGGTCAACGAGGCCCTGCACGAAAAGCGGTTCGCGGAGATCGCCTCCGAGATCGTTGCCCGCGGCGCCAGGGCCATCCTGATCGCAGGGCCCTCCTCCTCGGGCAAGACCACCAGCGCCAACCGGCTCTGCACCCAGCTAAGGGTCCTGGGGAAGAACCCCCTGCTCTTCTCCCTGGACGACTACTATAAGGATCGGAGCCTGGTGGAGCCGGAGCCCGACGGCACCTTCGACTACGAGCACATCAAGATGATCGACGTGGAGCGGTTCAATGAGGACTTGTCCGCCCTGCTGCGGGGCGAAAGCGTGGAGCCCCCCACCTTTGACTTCTCCACGGGCCAAAGCCTGCCTGGAGGCCGGACCATCCGCCTCACCGAGGACACGCCCCTCATCATCGAGGGCCTCCATGCCCTGAACCCCCAGCTGCTCACCCCGGAGATCGACCCCAAGGACGTGTTCAAGCTCTACGTCTCCGCCCTGACCACCCTGAATCTGGACGACCACAACCGGATACCCACCTCGGACGTGCGGCTGCTCAGGCGGCTGGTTCGGGACTATCTCACCCGGGGCGCCACCATCGAGCGGACGCTGAACATGTGGGACAGCGTCCAGCGGGGAGAGCAGCGGTGGATATTCCCCTATCAGGAGGGGGCGGACGCCATCTTCAACACGGCGCTGGTCTATGAGCTCTCCGTGCTCAAGCGCCACATCTTCCCCCTGCTCCAGTCCGCGGACCCCACCAGCCCCTGCTATGACCAGGTCCGCAACATCGTGAAGTTTTTGAACTACGTGCAGGACGCCTCCGTGGAGGACGAGATCCCGCCCACCAGCATCCTGCGGGAGTTCATCGGCGGCAACACCTTTTACCTGCGGAACGGAAGGGAGGAGTAGGCTATGCGCAAAACCCTGGCAACCACCTTCCTGGCCCTGGGCTTTTTGGTCCTGATCCTGTGCGTCGCCTTCACGGTGGTTCAGCTCACCGCCTCCGAAACCGGCTGGTTCGAGCAGGAGTTCAGCGAGCTCTCCCTGGCCGAGAACATGGGCATGACCCTGGGGGATCTGGGCGCGTCGATACGGACGCTGGTAAACTATATGAACGGCCAGGCGGACACCATCGACGTGCTGGTCACCGTGGGCGGGCAGCAGACGCGCATGTTCAATCTGGACATCGAGATCGTCCACATGGCGGAGGTCAGGACCCTGTGGCAATGGTTCATTGGCGCGCGAAACGTGGGGGCGCTCCTGGGCGTGGTCCTGTGCCTCGTCGGGGTCATCCTGGACGGGAAGGACGCCGTTCGGAATGCCTGCATGGGCTACTTCTGGGCCTTGGGCCTGTTCCTGGTGGTGGTGGCCTTCGCGGGGACATGGGCCGCCGTCAGCTTCGACAGCTTCTGGACCGCCTTCCACCGGCTGATCTTCCCCAACAGTGAAAACTGGCTCCTGCCCGCCGAATCCCGGATGATCCAGATGCTGCCCTCCCAGCTGTTCAGCGACCTGGTCATGCGGATGGGCGGCCGGATACTGCTCGTTCTTCTGATCGTGGCCGGGGCGGCAGCGGCGGTGCTGCTGTTCAACCGGCGCAAGCAGCCCGTCGTGGACCCCTGGGCAGCCAAGGCGGAAAAGCCCCAGACCCCGGAGGAGGATCTGTCCTCCGTTCAGGGACCGGATTTGCTGATCGTCCATAAGAAGGCCAACATGACCGTCAGCGAGCGGCGCAAGCTCAACGAGGAGATGGAGAAGGAGAAGCAGGCCATCGGCACGCCCGACGAGGCCGTCGCCGCGGAGTTTAGAGACGCCGCGCTGGACACGCCGGAGGAAAGCCGGCAGCGGATAGAATTTGCCCCCCTGGAAGGGCGGCCCGAGGAGAAGGACGACGACTACGATGAGCTATTATGACGAGGCGGAAAGCCGACTGAAGACCCTGCAACGGCGAGGTGAAGCTACGGTCCTTTCCATAGAGACCTCCTGCGACGAGACCGCCGCCGCCGTGGTGAAGAACGGGCGGCAGGTCCTGTCCAACGCCGTTTACACCCAGATACCCATCCACCGGAAGTTCGGCGGCGTGGTGCCGGAGCTGGCCAGCCGCAACCATGTGGACCAGGTGGGGCCCGTGGTGGAATCGGCCCTTGAGGACGCGGGCATGACCCTCCGTGACATCGACGCCATCGCCGTCACCGGGGGCCCGGGCCTGGTGGGGGCCCTGCTGGTGGGCGTGAGCTATGCCAAGGGCCTGGCCTTCGCCACGGGAAAGCCCCTGGTCAACACCCATCATATTTTGGGCCATATCGCCGCCAACTACCTGACCTTCCCCGATCTTGTGCCCCCCTTCACCTGCCTTGTGGCCTCCGGCGGTCACAGCCACATCATCGAGGTGGCGGACTACGACCGATGCGTTCTCATCGGCCGGACGAGGGACGACGCCGCCGGGGAGGCCTACGACAAGGTGGCCCGGGTGCTGGAGCTGCCTTATCCCGGCGGGCCCGAGTTGGAGAAGCTGGCGGCCCAGGGGGACCCCCACGCCGTTCGCTTCCACTCCGCCTTCAACGAGGGGGAGGGCTTCGACATGAGCTTTTCCGGCCTTAAGACCGCGGTCATCAACTACCTGCAGAACGCCAAACAGCGGGGGGAGACCGTGAACCGGGCGGACGTGGCGGCCAGCTTCCAGTTCGCCGTCAATTCCATCCTCTCCGACAAGGCCGTCCGGGCCGCCGTGGAAAACGGTCATGGGACATTGGCCCTGGCCGGAGGCGTGTCCGCCAACAAAAATCTGCGGCAGATGCTGGACCAAAAGGCCCAAAAGCGGGGCATCCGCTTCTGCTGCCCCGATTTCAAATACTGCACGGACAACGGGGCCATGATCGGTTCGGCGGGGTTCTATCTGCTGATGGCGGGCCATATCTCGGATCTTTCCTTCAACGCCGTGCCTTATCTGCCCATCGCGTAGGGGTCGATCCCTTCCGGTGCCGGGCAATACGCAACAGTAAAGCGCAGACAGATCATCTCATTCGCTGTGCAAAGTGAGGGTATGGGGTATGATCGAATACAGAAAACTGACCGCAGATGAAATCGACACCTTCGCCCGCCTGCGCATTCGACAGCTCCGGGAGGAGGGCGCCACGGGGGAGGAAGATTTGCTGCCCACCCTGCTGGACTACTATGGCCGCCACCTGCCCGACGGCTCCTTTGTGGCCTACCTCGCCATGGACGGCGCAACCATGGTGGGCACCGGTGCCGTGTCCGTGGTGGAGAAGCCCGCCTGGTTCGGCTGCCCCACGGGCCGGATCGGGCTCATTTCCAGCATATACACAGACAGCGCCTACCGGCGGCAGGGGATCGCCAAACGCCTCCTGTCCCTGGTGGCGGAGGCGGCCCGGGAGAAGGGCTGCGGCACGATTTGGGTCACCGCCTCGGACATGGGCGTGCCCTTCTACAGCGCTTTCGGCTTCGTCCACAACAGCAACTTCCTGCAATACAAGCTATGAACAAGCAGCCCGAAGAACTCCGTCTGGAGCTGGAGGACGGGGAGTGGCCCCTCACCTATACGGACCACGATAGACAGATAGTCCGGGCCATCGTCTTTGATGACGAGGGCTGGTTCTACTTCGTCCGGGCCCACCGGGACGACGACTTCGGCAAGGCCACCCTTATCGAGACCTCCGGCGGGGGCGTGGAGACGGGGGAGGACCTGCTTTCGGCCATCCGGCGGGAGCTCGGCGAGGAGCTGGGCGCCCGGGTGGAGGTCCTGTGCAAGATCGGCGTGGTCAGCGACTACTACAACCTGATCCATCGGCACAACGTGAACCACTACTACCTGTGCAGGGCCCTGTCCTTCGGCGAAAAGCATCTCATGCCCGACGAGATCAGCGATTTCCATCTGTCCACCCTGCGGCTGACCGCCGACGAGGCCGAGGCCGAATACCGGCGCCGGGCCTGCACCCCCATCGGCCGTCTCATCGCCGCCCGGGAGCTGCCCGTTTTGCGGCGGGCCCGGGAGATTTTGGGCTGGTAGGTTTCGTTTCTTTCCCAGCGTCCATACTTGGGTCATGGAGGATTACGACCGCTTCATCCGGCTTGCCACCCTGACCCCGAAAGCCGCCGCCGCCCAAAGAAGGGCGGTGTTTTCGGCTGCGCCTCTGTTCGCCGTCGTGGTGACGGCCCCGGGGCTGGCGCTGAACGCCTCCCTAATCCGACAGACCTATCCCCGCTTCGTGCTCACGGACCTGTCCCATCGTCCGGCGGCGGACTATTATCTCTTTCTCCCCGGCCAGGCGCGGCTGGCTCCCGACGCCCTGTTTCGCCTGGCCATGGCGGCAGGGGGCGGGCGGGAGCTGCTCTACGGGGACGAGGACGAGCTGGTTCGGGGCCGCCGATGCCGCCCCCGATTCAAGCCCAGCTACAGTCCCCATACCCTGCTGTCCTATGACTATATGGGCCGCGGCCTGTGCGTCTCCCGGTCCCTGCTGCGTGCTGCGGGGGGCTGGCCCGGGCCGAATGGGGCCCGCCGATACGCCTTCAGCCTTCGGGCGGCAAAGATGGCGGAGCGGGTCGCCCATGTGCCCTTTCTGCTGGTCAGCCTGCCGCCGGAAAGGCCCTGCCTGGACCCGGCGCCCCTCAAGGGGGCCCTGGGCAGGGAGGCGCTGGTGCTGCCCGGCCCCTGTCCGGGGACCTTTCTGCCCCGGTTCGGCGTCCGGGGGGACCCCCTGGTTTCCGTGGTCGCTTCGGATGAAAACGGGTCCGAGGCGCTGAAGAGCACCCTGCTTGCCGTGGAGCAGCGGATGCAGCTGCCCCGCGTCGAGTTCCTGGTAGCCGCGGGCCGCCCCCTGACGCCCTTTCTTCAGGCGCTGCAAAAGCGGGGCGTCCCCGTGCTCCGTCGGCCCGGCGCCGGTCCCTGCGCCCTGTGGAACGAAGCCGCCCGGGCCGCCCATGGCCGGTTCCTTCTGTTCCTTCAAGGGGGCTGCGAGCCCCTTTCCCCGGATTTCGGCCAGCGGCTCACGGAGTGGGCGGACCGGCCGGACGTGGGAGCGGTGGCGCCGCTGGTGCTGGACGGGCAGGGCCGCGTCCTCTCCACAGGCACGGTGGTGGGCCTGCTGGGCGGCCTGGGGTCGGTGGGCTTCGGTCGGAACGTGGAGGCGCTGCGGGCCGCCTGCCCCGAGCTGCTGTGCCCCCGGGACGTGTCCTGCCTGCCGCCCTGGGCGCTGATGATCCGCCGGGACCGGTTCCTGGCCGCGGGCGGCTTCGACCCCTCCCTGACCCGCCTCGGCTATGTCGAGGAGCTGTGTCTGCGCCTTCGCCGCCGGGGGCTGTTCAGCCTGTGCGCGCCGTCGGTCCGCTTTCGGCTCCCCGCCCTGCCGCTGATTCATCCGGACGAGGCCAATCTGCGCCGCTGTCGGGACGTTTTCTATCCCCTGCTGCGCACGGGGGACCCCTTCTATAATCCCAACCTTTCCATGGCCGCCCCGCTGCCGCGACCGGCCCTGCCACCCCGTCCGCCCCTGCTCCTCCACGTCCCGGATTGCTGGCCGCCGTATATTTGCGGACCGACGCAAAAAAACTATTGACAGCGCCACCTTTTTTTTGTATTATATTACCTGCAATCGCGCTCGGTTCGTCTAGTGGCCTAGGACACCGCCCTCTCACGGCGGTAACAGGGGTTCGACTCCCCTACCGGGTACCAAACATAAACACCACCCAGTTCGGGTGGTGTTTATGTTTATAGCGAAGGAAAGGGGAGTCGAAGGGCACGGGGCCATTCAGAATCGATGCCCCTACCGAGCATCACAATCGCACAAAAAAACGCCCTAAATTAGGACGTTTCACTGTCAATAACTGGTTTTTGCGGTGAACTGCGCGGGAGCGGTTTTTGTTTTATGAGCGGACAATTCGGCTGTCGGCGGCTTCCAGAAAGCGGAGCAGGCCAGACGGATATTCCGTCGGGTCCGGGAGGCCGGTGTCGCCCAAATGCACCAGTTTATTGCTGCCGTGATAGTCGCTCCCGGCCGTGACATATAGGGCATACTTTTCGGCGAAAGCGAGCATCTGCGCGATCAGCTTCGGTGTAAAACCGGAATAAAAGGCTTCCACACCTTTTAGGCCGAACGCCATCAAATGGCGAAGCCGCCGGTCCATATCCTCGCCGACGATGATTTCGTCCCCGCGCCCAAAGACAGGATGGGCCAGCACCGGGATACCACCTGCGTCGAGGATTGCCTGGACGGCATATTCCGGCCGGACGTAGGCGCTGCCGGCGTGATATTGGTTCAGATAGTCCCGGATCGCGATCTCCTTCGTAGCCGCATACCCATATCTGACCATCAGGTTTCCCACGTGGGGCTTTCCGGGATTATCCAGTGCGAACAACGATTGGATATCCTCCTGGCAGAAGGTAAAGCCGAAGCGATCCCTGAGAAAATCCAGCCGTTTTTGAAGCTTGCCCATGCGAAGGGCATGCCCCTTTTCCACCAGCTCCCGGATAGCGTGCGCACCCGGGTCGTAGCCGTAGCCCAGGATATGGTACTGCCCCTCCTCGTCCTTGCAGGAAAACTCCGCTCCGGTGAGAAATGCCGGATCGCCGGTCTGCAAGGCCTTGACGAGGGCGGTGCAGCCCCGGATGGCGTCGTGATCCGTCACCGAAAAAAGACAGATTTCGGCCTCCCGGACCCGGGCGATAATCTCCTCCGGTCTGTCGGTTCCGTCGGAGACGGCGGTGTGCATATGCAGATCGATCTTTGAATGACACATCATGGCTGTGTCTTGTGTTCAGAGATTCTTTTTCAGCGTCAGGATGTTTTTGCCGTCCTCATAGGCATAGGCCACGTCGTCCATGATCTTCTTGGTCATGAAGATGCCGAGGCCGCCCACCTCCCGTTCCGCCGCGGTCAGGCCCACGTCGGGATCCTTCTTTGCCAGAGGGTCATAGGGGACGCCGTGGTCCACAAAGGTGATGGTCACGGCGACGGGGTCTTCCGAAACCTCCACGCGGACGATGGCCTTCCCCTTTTGGGGGACATAGGCGTAGCTGGCGATATTGATGAAAATCTCCTCCACCGCCACGCCGATCTGCATCAAAGCCTTCGGCGGGCAGTCCGCCATCGCCAACCGCTCTTCCACAAAGGTCTGCACCATGGCGAGATTCTCTGCCGCGGCCTCCACTTCCAGCTCATGGGGGTTGAAAAGCAGTGTATCCGTCCTTTCCAGAAGCGACAGCAGCTGCTCCTTCCAGAAAGCGATCTCCGCCCGGCCCGTCTCCGTTTCCAGTCCCTTGCGGCGGATGGAGCGCCGGATCATACGGGTGTAGCCGATGATGCGCGCCTTGTCCTCCACCTCCCGGATCTTGGCCTCGCAGCTCGTCTCCAGGTAGGCCGCCAGGGAGCTGCGCCAGAACCGCAGCCCGGTTTCAAAATCAAAGCCCTGGAACTGCTGAATGGTCTCATGGTTCAGCTCCGAGTATCCCACGAAGGAGTTGAACATGGAGGCCAGCTCGAAGATCGGATGACCGACGGCCAGGGTGTCCATGTCGATGAGCAGCACCTCGTCCCCCTGCAGCTCCACGTTCTTCGTATGATAGTCGCCATGGATCATGTGATCGTCCTGGGGCACGGCTTCCACC
Organism: uncultured Eubacteriales bacterium; assembly: GCA_902798825.1. Lineage (GTDB taxonomy): Bacteria > Bacillota > Clostridia > Christensenellales > CAG-138 > RUG472. The sequence goes on from CADBYI010000001.1 coordinate 41,204, forward strand.
AGGGCAAGGAGCTTTCTGCCAGCTTCCTCCGGCAGATAGTCCTTTATAAACCTTGCCCAGTCGATGGCCGTTTCCCGCATGTCGGGGAGCTTTCCGGCGGGGACCAGAGTGGAGTGGATCTTTTTGAGCAGTTCCACATATTCCTTCACGCACCAGTCCATCTTCTCCGGCTCGGTGGCAAGGATCTTGGAGAAGGATCTGGCGTTGAGCAGTTCGAACACGGAGCCGTAGCTCTCCCCGACCCGGACCACGTCATAGGAGATGGCCGTGGGGATGCCCAGGATCAGGGCCAGCTTCGCCACCTCCCGCTCGTGCTGGATGTCCGCCAGGGCGTCGGCGTTGTTGTAGACCTTGACCACGTTGTCCTGGTCTATGCGGTAGATGGTGCCGTTGGCGCCGCGGCCGATCTCCTCACAGCCCTCCACGGACACCACCCGGTAGGCCTTCTCCACCGTCATCATCTCGGTAAAGCCGGTCATGTCCAGGATCTCATAGACCTCTGAATTCACATTCACGATCTTTAGATCGTCGATATTCTTTTTCAACCGCAGGATCACCCGCAGCCCCGCGGAGGAAATGTATTCCAGGGCCAAGGCGTCCAGCACGACGGCGGCGCTCGATTCCGGGATCTGTGCCCGGAGGAGCTGCTCTACCTCGGCGGCGTTATTGGAGTCGATGCGACCGGACAGATTCAAATAGATGGGTTCCATGATGCTACTCCTTCCTTGATAGATCTATATTGTATGATCCCCAGCCGATTTGCCTGGATCAGCTTCCTTTGCCGCCTTGCCCGCGCGGTGTAAGGTCCCCTCCGGCAAAGCGTCGGGTTTAGTGCTTTGAGCGTCCGCACGCCGAAGGGTCATCCCTTCCGACACGCCGTCCGTGCACAGGAAGAGCCGGGCGCCGCTGTCAGATCAGCGATAGGCCAGCAGGGTCAAAAGGACATAAAACAGGATGAGCCCGCCGAACACCAACCCCTGCTTCAGCCGATGCTCCGTGAGCAGCCCAACAAACTCCCGCACGGAGGCGTTGGGCCAGAAGTACCATTTCGTCTTCGAACCCATGCCCACCGCCCGCAGCTTCACGCGCCGGGCGCACAAGCCCCCGCGAAACACATGGTAGTTCGTTGTGACGAAGGCAACCTTTCCCTCGGGGTCGATGGCCTGGATCTTTTCCTTGGAAAAGCGCATGTTCTCCGCCGTGTCCCCGGAACGATCCTCCTCGATAATCCGCTCCTCAGGAACCCCCTGTTCGATCAGATACCGCTTTATACAGGCGCTTTCCGGGATCACCTCGTTGGGCCCCTGGCCCCCGGAGGTGACGAAGGTCAGGTCTTTTCCGGTCTGCTGCCGCTGCTTTTGGGCAAAGGCCAGCGCCCGATCGATCCGTCCGCGCAGCAAGGGAGTGGGGGTCCCGTCCTTGCGTATCCCGCAGCCCAGGATGATCAAAAAGTCCTTGTCCGGCTCCGGCTCATAGCAGGCGGCAATCACGTCCGCGATGATCGCCCCGATCAGCATGCATTCAAAGTAGAGATACACGGCGGCGCATATGTTCGTTATGAGATCATGGATCATGACCTGCCGCTCACTGCCGGACACCGCATAATCAAAGGCGTAGATGAAGACGAACCCGGCCACCAGCAGGAGGGAGAGGAGTATCCCCAGCACGTTGACGAGCCGTTTCCCTTCGTGCCGGATCAGGGAGATGTTGGACACGCACAGCGCCGCAGAGAAGAGCAGCAAAAACGGAGATGAAAGCAGGATATAGTTTTTTGCCGAGCCCAGGACGAGGTGCGGCAATTCGTTGCGCGTATACACCTCCGGATACCGGAGCATCCGGAAGGAAAGCACCGAATGGGTGATCAGAACGGACAGCAAAAACAGGGCAAAGCCGGAATAGAGGATCGTGTTGTAGGAATAGGGATTGTATTGCAACTGCCCCCGAAAGGCAACCGCCAGTCGGAGGATGACCGCCGCATAATACGCGCCAAGGACCCAGCAGATAAGCCGTTGGTTTGCCGGAACGTCCCTGCCAAAAAGCAGGATCAGGGCGACAACGACCGCGGTCAGGGGCAACAGGTCATAGAGCTTCGGCTTTTTGTTTCTTGTGTCAAATCGTATCATGGGACGGTTCGTGTTTTCGGATCGTCTTGGCCCTGCTGCGCTTCATGGGGCAGGGGAGTTATTGTTCGGACGGCTGAGACAGGGCGGCCACATCCAGCGGCACCGTTTGGGTGACCTGGGTCTTCCCCTCCAGATCCGCATGGACAAAGACCAAATTCCATCCCTTTGCGAGCACGCAATGGTTCATCCCGGAGACGATCTGGGACCCGAGATGCAGCACGGCGTCGTCCGCCTGGACGGTGCTGGTGTCCAGGCGTCCTTTCAGGGCGAACGGTAGGGAAGATGCGTCGGTTGTTTTTTCGATGGTCAGCATGATCGCTTCCTCCTGGGCAGGATCTCTATTCTGGGTATTCAGGCGATCGCCCGATCCCAGGCGAACGTTTATATTTCATTATACAGCAAAGCTCTCCGCAAGGAAAGCATATTTTGCCCTTTTCTCCCTGCACCGGGTGACCATGAACGGCAGGCGTTTTCGGCCGCTGGGCTTGCCCGGTTCCCTGCGGGCAAGCGGCGCAGGGCTTCTGCTCCTGGGTGAAGCGGGCGTCGGAATGAGGCGGCTCTCCGACCGGCTATGGTCATGTGTCTCCCAAAAAACCACCCTTTCGGGTGGTCGTCAAGCAGTCAAATACGATTACGCCCCCGGCTTTGATGCATAGGCGGCGGAGACGGCCTTGTAGAGCTCGGCGTCGGTGGCCTGGATGTAGGGCCCCACATAGAAGATGTGGAGGATGCCCGCCGTCAGGGCAGACAGGAGGAGCCAGCCCAGGAAGGACAGATCCAGCACGAAGGCGTCCACCTTGTGACCGTTCATCATCTTCCGGGACAGGGTGATGGCCTGCATGGCGGACAGCTCCGGATGGTCCTCCAGGATGTAGGGCACCAGCCGATAGGAATAGGCCTTGATGATGGCGGGGACCACCAGCAGCAGCGCCCACAGGAACAGGAACAGGTTCTTCAGAAACATGGTCAAAACCACGGTTCCCCAGTTGTCCTTGAAGCCCGCGCCCAGCTCCTTGAGCTCCGCGTTGCGCCAGCTGTTTTGCAGGAAGAAGCGGCGGCAGCCCACGATGAGGGGGTTGAACACCATCAGCGACAGCACCAGACCGACGATGCCGAGCCCGCCCAGGGAGACGGTGATCCGGGTGCTTTGCCGGGCCGCTTCCCGGTCCACCAGATCGAAGAACTCCCGAGCCAGGGCAAAATCGCTCTGGGTGGCCAGCTCGTGGATGGTTTGCTGCTGCTCCTGGGTATAGCTGTTCTCGCTCCTGCGCACGCTGGAACCGGCGCCGCCGCCCACCAAAAGCGCCAGCAGGAACGCCACCAGCACGCACTTCCAATAATTCCGCTTGAAGGCGGCCTTGGCCCGCTCCTTCAGCTCACTTCTTGTCCACATACCCGTTTTCCTCCTTTTTTGATACGCCTACTCTACAGCACCCCTCCCCCATTGTCAAGAAAAGGATGCTGGGGCCCCTTTGCCGGGGCAGGGTCAGGCGTCCATCTCCCCGAACAGGCGGACCAGGTGCAGCAGGATCTCGACATTCTTCTCCATGGAGGGGATGGGGACGTATTCGAAGCGGCCGTGGGCGTTCTCGTAGCCCGCGGACAGGTTGGGGCAGGGCAGGCCCCGGTGGCTCAGGGCGGAGCCGTCGGTGCCGCCCCGGAAGGCGATGCTCTGGGGCGTCAGGCCGGAAAGGCGGATGGCCCGGGTCAGGTTGTCGATGAGGAAGGGATACCGGTCCACCACCTCCTTCATGTTCCGATAGGTGGGGGTGATGGTGAGCTGCACCCGATCGGCGCCGTATCGTTCAGCAAGCCGGGCGGCCAGCTCCCGCAGCAGCTGCTCCCGGCGATCGAAGAGCACCGGGTCATGGTCCCGGACGATCAAATCCACCTGGGCGTGCTCCACCTGGGCCGCCACGGACACCAGATGGAAGAACCCCTCCCGGCCCTCGGTGAACTGGGGCTTTTCCAGGGGCGGCAGCAGGGATAAAAATTCCGCCGCCATATCTGCCGCGTTGACCATGATGCCCTTGGCCGTGCCGGTGTGGACGCTCCGTCCCCGAAGGGTCAGCGTGGCGTGGGAGGCGTTGAAGGTCTCGTCCTCATAATAGCCCAGATAGTCCCCGTCCAGGGTATAGGCCACCTGCACCCCGAAGCGAGCAAGGTCCAAATCCCGGGCCAGGCCCCCCACCTCCTCGTCGGGGGTGAAGGCCAGGGCGATCCGGCCGTGGGGCAGCTCCGGGTGATGGAGCAGGTGCTCCGCCATGGTCATGACCGCGGCGATGGCGGCCTTGTCGTCGCCCCCCAGCAGGGTGGTGCCGTCGGTGAGGATCAAATCCTGGCCCACGTAGTTTTTCAGGTTTGGGAACTCCCGGGGGCTCATGACGATCCCCTTCTCCCCGTTCAGCAGGATGTCCCCGCCGTCGTACTTCTCCAGGACCCAGGGCCGACAGTTGGCCCCGGGGGCGTCGGGGGCCGTGTCCATGTGAGTCACCAGGCCGAAGGCCTTGCCCCCCTCCGCCGTGGCGGGGACGGCGCCGTAGAGCACGCACTTCTCCTCGTCCAGCCATACCTCCGATGCGCCTATGGAAAGGAGCTCGTCCCGCAGCAGATAGGCCAAATCGAACTGCTTTTTCGTGGTGGGGACGGTGTCGCTCACCCGGGCGGACTGGGTGTCCACCTGCGCATAGCGGAGGAGCCGGTCCCGGACCTGTTCATAGAAGGGCGTGTGGTTCATGGAAGCCTCCTTATTTCAAAATGGAAAGGTTCAAATCGGTGCAGATGCGCTCCAGGGAGTAGCAGAACAGGATTTCCTCCGCCTGATACTGGGCGCATAGATCCGCCACGCTCCCCCGATAGTACCGGGGGTCCACCAGCACGATGCGCCTGTAGCTGGGCACCAGCAGGGGGGCCAGGGTGTTGCCGAAGGAGTCCTTCACCAGCAGCAGGGTGGGGGCGTCCTCGGGGGCGCTGCCGTTGTCCACCAGGGTGACGGGGTGGTTGCCGTCCAGGAACAGGGGGTACCAGTCGTACTCCTTGAGGTGATCGTAGAAGAACAGGCTCGGATAGGTCCCCTCCTCGTCGGAGAAGGAAAGGGTGACGGCGGCGTCCATGGGCTCGTCGATGGTCAGCACGTCAGGCGCCGTGAGCCACAAGGCCGACCGGGAGCGGGTGGAGCCCACATAGCCAGCTACGGTGTGGTGATAGTAAGCGTCATAGGGCAGAGCCTGGTGACCGGCGGTCTTCATAAAGAGCCGGTAAGCGGCGTAGGCCCCCTCGCCAGTCCAGTGGTGATCGGTGCGGTAGTACCAGCTTTGGCCTTGCTGCAAAAAGGTTTCCGCCAAGGGCACCGGCCGGATGCCCGGAGCGTCGGCGATCTGCCCCAGCAGGCTGTCGTCCCGGTAGAGGGCGGCCAGGGCCCGGGGCAGGGTCCCCCGGCGCACGTAGCCCGTGGAGGGCACGGCCATGACGTAGACGGGCAGGCCCGTCCTCTCCCCCAGGGCGGCCATGCGGCCGAGCCGCTTTTGAAGCTGCTCCGGGGCGACCTGAAGGGGAGCCTCCACCAGATACCCCTCCCTGTCCCGCCAGATGTCCTGGGAAACCTGCCGCCCGGACAGCAGGACCGTGTAAGCGTTGAGCCCCACCAGGGCGTCCCGGCCCGGGAGCTGATCGGCCAGATACGTTTCCACCGCGTCGTCGAAGGACCAATCCTTCAGGCTGGTCAACTTGGGCGGCTCGGCCAAATACCGGCGCTCGCTGTCGGAGAAAGTCCGGCGGGGAAAGAGGAGCCAGTAGAGGGGCACCAACAGAAGGGCCAGCAGAAACAGGCCCACGGTGACGATATCCATCATTTTTCTCATATCCTCACCCCCCTTAGAATCGGAAATAGATGAACGGGTTGTAGCTCTGGGAGGCCAGGGCCCCCAGGCACAGCAAAAATAGCCCCGCGCCCAGGAGAAGCCGCACCCAGGACCAGACTTTCTTTTCGGACAGCCGCCGGTCCAGTTCCGCCCCGAGGGGCGTGGACGCCACCGCGCAAACGAGGAGCAGCGGCGCGTACCCCAGCACCCAGGCCCAGGATCGGGCCGTGACGAGGCCCGGATTGCCCACCCCCACCAGGGAGCCGAAGAAGGTCCCCAGGGCGGCAAAATCGGTGAAATAGAAGATGCCCCAGCCCATGGCCGCGATGAGGAAGGTCAGCAGCCGACGCAGGAACCGGGGCAGCTTTTGGAGCACCCGGCCCAGGAACAGCTTTTCCAAAATGAGCAGCACTCCGTAGTAGAGGCCCCACAGCAAGAAGTTCCAACTGGCCCCGTGCCAAAGGCCCGTCAGCGTCCAGACGATCAGCAGATTCAGTATCTGCCGCTTCAGGCCCCGCCGGTTGCCCCCCAGGGGGATGTACACGTACTCCCGGAACCAGGTGGAAAGGCTGATGTGCCACCGCCGCCAGAAGTCCGTGACGCTTTCGGCGATATAGGGATAGTGAAAGTTCTCCACGAACCGGAAGCCCAGCATCCGCCCCAGGCCGCAGGCCATGTCGGAATAGCCGGAGAAGTCGAAATAGATTTGGAAAGTATAGGCGACAAGCCCCACCCAGGCCCCCAGGACCCCCGTTTCCCCGGGCATGGCGGCCAGCTCCCGCCAGAGGACGGCCACGCCGTTGGCCAGCAGCACCTTCTTTCCCAGGCCCACCAGGAACAGCCCTACCCCCTGGGCAAAGCCCGAAAGGGAAAGGTCGGGGTCGTCCAGCTGCGCCTCGATGTCTACATACCGGACGATGGGCCCGGCGATGAGCTGGGGGAACATGGACACGTAGGCCCCGAAGAGGACGGGGCTTCTTTGGGCCTTGGCCTTGCCCCGGTATACGTCGATCACATAGGACATGATCTGAAAGGTGAAGAAGGAGATGCCGATGGGCAGCCGGATGGCTACGGCCTTTTCGCTGAGCGGGGCGGGGAACAGGCCCTTCACCGTGTCCCAGAGGAGGCCCGTATATTTGAAGATCAAAAGCAGCAGCAGATTCAGCGCCACGGACAGCACCAGCCAGGCCTTCCGGTGGGGGCCGTCCCCGGTCACTTTGAAGCCGATCCCCCAGTTCACCAGGATGGAGCCGATCATCAAAAACACATACAGGGGTTCACCCCAGGCGTAGAAGAGAAGGCTGGCAAGCAGCAGAAAGCCGATCCGCAGCTTCTTCGGCAACAGCCGATAGCCCAGCAGCGTGACCGGCAAAAAGATGAACAGAAATGTGAGGGACGAGAAGACCATGCTACGCCGTCAGGCTCCGAAAGGCGGCCAGCATGGCGTCGGCGTTGGGAGAGATGACGAACAGCAGCATATCCCCCTCCCGGACCAGCACGGCCTTTTCCGCCAGGGCCAGGGCCTCCGGGTCATAGCCCCTGAACTGGGCCTTCACCGTCTCCAGATGATCCCGCAAAAGGGCTTCCGCCTCGTCCAAAACGGCCCCCTCCGCCTGGACCACCACCGCTTCGTTGGTGTATCCGTCGGCGTCGCCGAAGGCAGCGCCCCCCAGACAGGCGGCAAAGTCGATGCCGTACAAATCGAGCGCGTCCTCCGCTGCCATGGGGTACATGCCCTCCAGCAGCGCCTCCCCGTTCCAGCGGGCCACCAGCGCGTCCACCGGCCCCTCCTGGGCAGGCGCAGGCGCGGCCGGGGCATCGGCGCTCTCAGGCGCGCCATCCACGGGGGCCGCCGTGGGCTCCGCAGGCGCGGCGGTCTCCTCCGGCCCATCGGCGGCAGGGGCGCCTGTGGCCTGGGCCCTGTCGTCCAGCTGGACCTGGGGCGCGGCGTCCGCTTTCCCGCCGCAGCCCATGAGCAGCAGCAGGGCGATGCAAAAAACGATGATCCTCTTCATATGCGACTCCCGTGTTCGTTTCCCTATAGTGACCTGATTATACCAAACCCCCGGGCCGCTTTCAACATCTTTTCCGATTTTGGCGGGGCGGGGGTCTTTGTCAGCTTTACCAGATGAAATGGGACTTGAGCATCTCCCCGTTGTCCATGAGGATGTCCTCGCCGGTGATGGACCGGTTCACGGCGGTCAGGTAGTACGCCAGCTCCGCCACCTCCTCCGCCGTGGCCCATTTGCCCAAAAGGGTCTCGGCCTTCACGGCGTCGTAAAGGTCGGGGTCGTTCAGAATGTGCTCGTTGGCCGGGGTGATGACGCCGCCGGGGGACACGCTGTTCACCGTGACGCCCCGCTTGGCCAGGCTCAAAGCCAGATTCTTCATATAGCCAACCAGGCCCGCCTTGCTGGCCACGTAGCGGGGGAATTCGGCCCCGTTTCGGGCGGAGGCGGAGGCCACGAACAGCACGCTTTTCAGGGCTGGGCCGTCCAGGTGCCGCTCCGTAAAGGCCATGGTGCCCGTCAGATTCACGTCCAGGGCGTCCGCTTCCTCCAGCGTCCCGGCGTTGTTGACGAGGACGGCCAAGTCCGGCACCCGGACGGTGACGGTGCGGACGTCCCCCTGCACATGGGTATAGGCCGGGTGGTCTATGGAGGCCGAAAGAAGGTCCACGCCCCAGACGCTATGGCCGGATGCCAGGAATCGCCGGGCGACGGCGAGGCCGATGCCCCGGGCGGTGCCGGTCACGAGAACGTTCATGGGGCGATGGCTTCCTTTCTTTGGATCAGGATCCGCCGGGACACCCGGTATCCCAGGGGAGAGAACAAAACCTCGGACAGCAGCTCCAGCACCGCCCCGGTGAGGGCGCAGGTGAAGCACTGCACGAGGGTCCAGCCGAAGAAGGTCCGGCTCACCAGCAGGGCGAAGATCAGGTTGTCCGCGAACTGTCCGAGGAAGGTGGACACATAGGACCGAAGGGCGAAGACGCCGAAGCCGATCTCCTTCTTTGCCAGCTTCCCGATGCCGTAATTCAGATAGTTGTTGAGCAGGGCGGAGGCGATGAAGGCGATGGAGCTGCCCAGGATGATGAACCAGGTGCCCGCGAAGGTCCGGTCCAGGGCGGCGTTGATGACCTGCTCGCTGCCCTCCACGAAGCTCTCCCCCCAGACGCCGGGGATGCGGCTGGCCAGGAAGAAGATGAGGGCCATGAACAGGTTCAGCAGCAGGGCGGCCACGGACACCATGCTGGCGCACCGGGGGCCGTAGCAATGGGTCAGCACGTCCATGGACAGAAAGGCCAGCCAGGAAAACAAAATGCCGCCGTCCAGGGCCAGCCAGGAAACGCCGGTATCGATGCTCTTGTTGGCCAGCAGGTTCATCCCCACCACGGAGAGGACCATGAGCGTGACGAGCAGCGGCGAAGCGGTGCCGAGGAACGTGCGGAATTCACGAAGGGTCTGTTTCATTATGCAGTTGCTCCTTGTTTTTTAGGGGTGGTTTTCAAGAGACACCCATATTTGCCGCAATCTGGCAGCGAAAGGCATTGTAGCACGGAAAGAATGGAAATGCAAGAAAAATCAAAGGGCCTGTTGTTCCGCCTCGGTCTCGGGTTCCTTGATCGGCTCCGGCTTCTCGGCTGGCTCAGGCGCTGCCTCGGGCGCCGGCGCATCGGGGGCGGGCTCCTCCGGAAGGGGCTTTTGCAGCAGGGAGAAGTAGCGCTGGCGGGCCCGGTCGTAGGCCAGATTGAAGGCCTTGTCGTCGCCGGAGTGGAGCTGCTCGTAAAAGAGGTGCTCGTGGTCGGCCAGCTCCGGATGGACCCGGACCATAGTGGCCACGCCCACGTTGGAGCACACGGCACCGATCCGGCGAAAATCCACCATCAGATCGGAGAAGGTGGCGTCGGCGAACACGTTGCATTCCCCGGTGCTCATGCGCTTCAGATGGTTCCGCTTCAGGAGGGAGATGAGTTCGGACGTGACCTGGACCAGGGGCTCGATGCGCCCCGCCGCGTCCACGTCCCGCTTGCGGAAGGTCTGCTCTGTCTCGTCCAAAATGTTCATGATGGCGCTTTCCAAAACGGCCAGCTCTCCCAGGGCCGTGGGGGAGAAGGCGGTGTTGTTCCGCTTCAGTGTGGCGGCGTGCTCGGCGATGTTCACCGCGTGATCCCCCAGACGCTCGAACTCCGTGTTGACCTTGTAATATTGGTCCAAGATGGACACGTGGTAGGCCAGCTTCAGATGGGGCAGGAAGCTCACCATATACATGCTGCAAAGGTCGGTCATGCGGTCGATCTCGTCCTCGTCGGACCGGATCTGCATATGCAGGGCCGGGTCGTATTTTTCCAGGAGCCGAAAGCTCTTTTCGATGTTGGTCCGGGAGGCGGAGAGAAGGGAGAGCAAGAGCTTGTAGCAGCTTTGCAGGGCCAGGGCGGGGGTGTTGTAGAACACCGGGTTCAAGCCCTCGATCACGTCCTTGAACTTGCTCTCCTTCACGGGATCGTCCTTGACGATCCGGCGGCTGAGCCGCTCATAGGTGGTGAGCAGGGGGAAGAGGGAGAGGGCGCAGCCCAGGTTGAAGACCGTGTTGGTGTTGGCGATGATGCTGGAGTTCACGGCCCTGTCCCACAGGCCGTTCAGCGCCCCCAGCTTATGAATGACGCTCACCACCACCAGCACCAGCACCGTTTCGCTCAGGTTGAAGAGGATGTTTACGATGCCCACCCGCTTGGCCTCCGCCTTGGCGCCGATGGAGCAGACGATGGCCGTGGTCACGCAGTCGCCCAGATAGATGCCCACGATGATGGGATAGATGGCCTTGAAGGTGAGCAGCCCCGTGGCGGAGAAGGCCTGCAAAATGCCGATGGTGGCGGAGGAGCTTTGGAGCATGAAGGCCACGCCCGCGCCGGTGACGTACCCCAGGAAGGGGTTTTCCCCCAGACCCGAGAACAGCCGCTCGATGAGGCCAGACTGGGCCAGGGAGTTGACCGCGCCGGTCATGTTGAGGAGCCCCGAAAACAGGATGCCGAAGCCGATGGCGATGTTGCCGATGGATCTGGCGTTCTTGAAAAAGCTCCCCATGATGAGCACGATGCCCAGGATCAGGGCGATGGGGGCCAAGGTGGAGGGCTGAAAGAAGCGCAGGATGCTGGTGCCCGAAGCGTCGATATCCAGCAGGCGGATGATCTGGCCCGTGACCGTGGTGCCCACGTTGGCGCCGATGATGATGCCCAAACTCTGGTGCAGGGTCAGTATCCCCGCGCCCACAAGGCCGGCGGTGATGACGATGGTGGCCGTGGAGCTTTGGATCAGGGCCGTGACCAAAACGCCCAGAATAAAGGCCTTCAGGGGGTTGTCCGTCACCTTCCCCATGATCACCTTCAGGGTGCCGGAGGAGTTTTCCTTCAGAGAGTCCCCCATGAGCCGCATGCCGTACAGGAACATGGCCAGGCCGCCCAGAAGGGAGATCACGTTGAATATATCCATAAATGATAGCCTCAGTCGCGTAGTGGTCCCGAAATTTTCCTAATATAACCATACTATGCGGCCGGGCCGATTGTCAAGGGGAAATCGGGGCCCTATCCCTTAACCGAAGCTCACGATGACCTGGTTGATGTCGGGATCGGTGAACCACTTCTCCCGAACGCTCCAGCTCAGCTTCCCGCCGTCAATGGCGTCGCCCAGGCGGACGGTGGCGTCCCTCGAGGCGGCCATCTGCTTCTTCAGGGCGGTCTGGATGTCGTTTTCAAGGGCGGTCAGCTCCTTGTCCTGGGCCTTGTTCTCCGATGTCCAGTTCTTCTTGTTGGACTTCTTCTCCCGCCAGGTGGCCTCCGCGTACAGGGGGGTCAGGGTGTCGGTGGCCTCGTCGAAGCCGGTCTTCAGGGCCGTGTAGGCTCTGTAGCAGTCCCCGTAGAGGGCGATCTGCCCGTCGGTGAAGGTCACGCCCTGGTTCTTCTTTTCCTCCATCACCTTCAAGACCTTCTCCGCCTGGCGCATATACTTCATGGCGGAGAAGCCCACGGTGTGGAGCCATCGCTCGTATTGGCGGGTGTCGATGCCCCGGGGGCCCACCTCCCGGCCGTAGACCTCGCGGATGAGGTCGATCCGGTTCTGCTGGTCCACGTATACGTACCGCCACTCGTATTCGATGGTGCCGATCTCGCCGAACATGGACCGGGTCCGGATGCTGTCGGCGGGGAGCTTTCGGGCGTAGTTCACCAGGGCCGTGGTCTGGGCCAGGGTGGTGTTGGTATAGATGCCGCTGTTCGCCGCCGAGATCAGGGCGGGGATCTGGCTTAGGGACCCCTCGGCCTTCAGCTTGTTGAAGATGGCCACCATCATCCGCCGCTGCCGGGCGGTGCGGGAGCTGTCCAGCCCGTCCGCCTGCCGCCGGATGCGCAGATACCCGAGGACCGCGTCCCCGTCCAGATGCTGCATGCCCTTGCGATAGGTGCGGCCGCTCATGGAGGTGAAGGTCTGGTCCACGTCGTAGTCGATGCCGCCGATGGCGTTCACGATGTCGATGACGGCCTGGAAGTCCACGCCGTAGTAATAGGGGATGGTGATGCCGCCCAGCCATTCCTCCGCGGCCCGACAGGTCAGCAAAAAGCCCTCCGCCAGCTCGTCCGATTGGCCGGTGGGCTTGCTCCAGCCCCCCAGCCCCACGTTGAACACGCCATTGAGCTTGTAGATGCCGTAGTGGCCCGGGGCGGTGGTCATGATGTCCCGGGGCAGGGTGATGAGATCCACCGTGTCGGCGTCGAAGTTGATGGCGATGACCATCATCACGTCCGTATGGGGCATGGAGCCGCTGGTGGTGGACCCGTTTTCATAGGCGTCGATGCCCATGAGCATCACGTTCAATATGTTGCCGTCGCCGGCGGCGGGCCTGCCGTCGGGGACCGGGGCCCCGGTGGGCAGGTCCTCCACGGGGAAGATGGGCTCCACCAGGACGGGCGTCTCGGTGGGCGCAGGGGTGGCGGAAACGAACAGGGCCTCGGGCCGGGTCAGTATGCGCAGGACGTAGCGGGCGCCCAGGCCCAGGCCCAGGATGACCACGATAAAGAGTGTCCAAAGGACGATCCGGCGGATAGGTCCGCTGGAGGAACGGATGGTATGCTGTTTTTTCGTTTTCATGATCCTTACTTATTTGCCCCAAAGGGGGCGGTCGTATACGCTTTGGTTGCCGTCAGGGCAAAAGCCCGTCCCGCTCCATCTGGACCACGGCGTCGTAGTCGAAGGGCTCCGTGGCGATGGCGGGGTAATTCTCCTCGTAGAAGCGCCAGAAATAGGGCTTCACCAGGCATTGCTTGGTGGTCCACATGAAGCATCTGTGCTTGTGGACCCGGGTCACCAGGGGATCGAAGTGATACCAGCCGGTGCCGATGTTCACGATCAGCCAATAGTGGCGGGTGGAGCCGCCCCGGCGGGTCAGGCTCATGTAGGGGATCTTCAGCTCGTCCAGCAGCGCCCGGGTCAGGCAGTACACGGTGAAGCAATCGCCCCGGCCCTCCCGGTTGCCGCGGACGGCTTCCCGCCGCCAGTCGGTCTTGTTGGAGGCCCCCGTATAGTGGATGCGGCCCCGGACGTAGTCGAAGACGGCCTTCAGCTTTTCGGCGTTGACCATGTCGTCGGATATGATGTCCTTCAAAACGGCCTTGGCCATGGTGTGGACCTCCTCGTCGGTGACGGCAGGTTCCACCAGGGTATAGGTGCAGCTCTTGGAGGCGGAGTTGCCGCTCTTGTCCGTGGCGATGTAGGTGACGGTATACTTGCCCTTCTGGGACAGGATCACCTGGCTGTCCACGGCCATCTCCACCCGGCCGTCCACGTCGTCCTCGGCGTAGGCCTCGTTGAAGTAGGCGATGGGCTCGCCCACATAGCCGCCCACGTTCACCACCCCATAGAGGACCGGAGGCGTGGTGTCCACGGCCAAAGTCAGGGGGAAGGCGGCCACGGTCTCGTTGCCGGCCCCGTCCACCGCCCGGACGGAGAAGGTCTGGGCCTGGTCGCTGTCGGTATCCGGAGCCTCCACGAAGGAAAGGGTGGCGCCGGTCACGTCCTCCGCCGCTACCAACTCCTCGGGCGTCAGATCGTGGCGGGTGTAGAAGGGGCCCTCCCGGAGGGTCAGCATGGGACCGGTGGTGTCCACCAGGGTCACCATGGCGATCTCGGTGCCTCCGTCCACCTGGACCCGGATGGGATAGGTGCCGGGCACATTGGCCGTGAAGGGTTCGGGCTGGGCGCCGGGGCGACCCAAATCGGCCCCGGTGAGCTGGCCCTTCTTTGCCTCCACGGTGAGCTCGCCGAAAGAGGAAAAGAGGACCTGGGCGGCCACGTCGGCGCTGTTGCCGCCGGCGTCCGTGATCCGGACGGAGATATCCTGGATCTCCCGGCTGTCGGGGTCGGGGGCCAGGGCAAAATCATAGGAAAGGGTCGTTTCGTCGTCGGCGGCCGTCAAAAAGGCCGCCGGGGCTGCCGCCTCGCCGGGGGCCAGGATCAGAAACTGGCCTTCGCCGGTGGGGGCCACCGTGTCGCGAACCTCTAAAATGGTGGGGAAGACGCGGCCGTTGTCGGGGCACTTCACCTCAAGGGCGTATTCCCCCGGGACCACCATCATCTCCTCCGTGACGGTCGTGAGCAGCTCCCCATGGAAGCCATCGGTCAAAAAGGGCTGTACGTCGGGGATGGGGCTGCCTGCCTCCAGGACCACCCGGTCCACCGTGGCGCGGATCCGGGCGGCCGCCGTCACTTCGCTTTGGTTGCCGCTGGGGTCCTCCAGGCGGATGACGATGGGCTGTTCACCGGCGGCGGAAAAGTCGTATTCCCCCGCAAAGCTCACGCCCACCCGATCGGCGTCCCGCAGATTGGTGATGAATTCGTCCGGTGTGGGCACGTGGCCCGAGGGGAACTCTGCCGTCACAGGATCGGCGGCTGGCGCCGTGGTATCCGCCACGATCAGCAGACAGGGCACCACCCGATAGCCGGCAATCACCTTCACCAGATGCCGGCCCAGGGCCGCGTCCCCTTCGTCCGCCACGACGAAAGCGTTCTCACCCTTACAGAAAGCGCTGGCCGGAGGCACGCCCTGACCGTACTCCCCGTGGACCACGGGGGTGAAGCCGTGGTACACCCACAGCAAAAGGACCCCCAGGGCCAACAAAAAGCCCAGCAGGCCCAACAGCACCGACCGTCCCCGGTTTTCGGGGGCGGCGGTTTGCGTCTCGTTCGGTTGTTGTTCGACAGCTTTCATGGCCTACATCATAGCACGTTCCGGCCCGACCGGCCATCCTGCAGGGAATAGTTCACAAAAAAGCAACGGTTTTTCCGAAAATTGGCGGGCCGATCCTTATCGACCCGCCAAAAGATGGCAAAGAAGGGAGGTCAGGCACCTTAGCTGAGGGCGTCGGGGGAGGCAAGACCGGCCCGGTGCAGGAGTAAAGCGCCTACAAACAGCAGTCCCTCCCCCAGAAGGTTGACGCTTTGGGCCACCCAGTGCATGGAGGCCTGGGCAAAATCCCGGCTGGACAGATACCCCATCATCAGGATCAGCACGAAGGACAGGATGAACAGGAGGATGCCGGCCTTCACCTTCATGCGCCGGGCGATGTATACGAGGCCCGCCGACATGCCCAGGTTCCCCAGCACCATGCCCATGACGAAGACCATGGTCAGGGAGCGGACGATCCGCCGCTTTCCATACATAAGGGCCAGCATCCCAACCCCCAGCAGCACGAAGCCCACGGACTGGGCGGGGAAGAAAGCCTTGTTGAACAGCTCCACCGGGGTGACGCCCAGGGCGTTTTGCAGCTTCCAGACCGCCTTGAAGAAACCCGCCAGCAGCACCGTCAATGCCCCAGGGGCAGCAGGATACCCGAGCAAAGGTCCAGCTTGTTTTTCAGATCCCGATACAGGATCGCCCAGGCCGCGCCGAACAGCAGCACCGGCAAAAAATCCATCAGCGCCATAGGTATGGTCATCTTCTTATCCTCCTCTTTCCCGATCACGCATAGGGGCGTATTCACGGCCCGTAAAAGGGTCGCGCCGGTGATCGGCTTCCTGCGTACCGGCATGGCCACGGATTCCCCATGGCCTCCGGTCCCGTTGATAAAATATAGCCAATCCGTTCGAAATTGACAAGCGCGGACCTTCAGATGAATCGGCCCGTCACGCTTTCGGGGGCTTGCTTAATCTGCTCCGGCGTGCCCGCCGCCACGATCCGGCCCCCCTGTTCGCCGCCCCCTGGCCCCATGTCCAGGATATAGTCCGCGCTGCGGATCACGTCGAGATCGTGCTCGATCACCACCACCGTGGCCCCGTTGCCGAGGAGGGTGTCCAGCACGTTGAGCAGCGTCTGCACGTCCAGCGGGTGCAGGCCGATGGTGGGCTCGTCGAACACGAACAGGGAATCGGATTGGAGCCGGCCCATCTCGCTGGCCAGCTTCAGCCGCTGGGCCTCGCCGCCGGACAGGCTGGGGGTCTGCTCGCCCAGGGTGAGATATCCCAGGCCCAAATCCCGGAGCGTGGTCAGCCGGGGCGCCACGTTCTTCATGTCCCGGCAGAAATCCAGCGCGGTGTCCACGTCCGCGGCCATGAGGGCCGGCAGGGATTTCGTCTCCCCCTGACGGTTGGTGTAGGGCACCCCATAGGCCGCCCGGTCATAGCGGGAACCACGGCAGGCGGGACAGGGGATGTCCACATCCGGCAAAAACTGCACGTCCAGACTGATGGCGCCGGTGCCGTCGCAGACGGGACAGCGCAGGTTCCCCGTGTTGTAGGAGAAGTCCCCGGCCTTGTACCCCTGGCGCTTGGCCTCCGAGGTCCGGGCGTAGAGCTTGCGCAGCTCGTCGTGGACGCCCGCATAGGTGGCCACGGTGGAGCGGACGTTGATGCCGATGGGCGTGGCGTCGATGAGCTTCACGTGCTCGATGCCGGGGGCGGAAAGGGCCCGCACGTGGGGCGGCAGGGGCCGTCCCTCCGTCAGGGCGGCGAGGCCCGGCACCAGGCTCTCCAGGACCAGGGTGGTCTTGCCGGAGCCGGAGACCCCGGTGATCACCGTGAGCCGTCCCTTGGGGATGTCCGCCTCCAGGGGCTTCACCGTGTGCAGAGGGCCCGTGGACAGATGGATGGTCCCCTTTGAAAACAAATCTTCCTCCGGTACCCGCCGGGCCCGCCTGGCCGCCGCCCCACCCGACAGGAATGGGCCGATGCGGGAGGCTTCGTTGGCTGCCAGCTGGGCCACGGTGCCCTGGGCCAGCACCCGGCCTCCATTGGCACCGGCGCCGGGCCCCATCTCGATGATGTGGTCCGCCTCCTTCAGGATTTGGGTGTCGTGATCCACCAGGATGACGGAGTTCCCGTCGGCCACCAGATCCCGCATGACCCCGGTCAGGCCCAAAATGTTGGCGGGATGGAGGCCGATGGAGGGCTCGTCCAGCACGTAGAGCACCCCCGTGGTCCGGTTCCGGACCGCCCGGGCCAGCTGCATCCGCTGCCGCTCCCCGGTGGAAAGGGTGGCGGAGGCCCGATCCAACGACAGATATCCCAGACCCAGGTCCATGAGCCGCCGGGCGGCGGACAAAAAGGCGTCGGCTATGCTTCGGGCCATGGGCTCCATAGGCGCGGGCAGGGAAGCGGGTACCCCCTTCACCCACTCGATCAGATCGGACAGGGGCAGGGTGCACACCTGGGCCAGGGACCGGCCCCGGAGCCGAGGGGCCCGGGCGGCCTCACAAAGGCGGGTGCCGCCGCAATCGGGGCACACCTCCTCCTTCAAAAACTTTTCCACCCGCTTCATGCCCGTCTCGTCCTTCACCTTGGCGAGGGCGTTCAGCACGGTGGCGGTGGCGCTGTAATAGGTAAAATCCAGCTCGGCGGCGTCCACGCTGTCCCGGTTCTTGGGCACGTAAAAGATGTGGCGCTTCTCCATGGGGCCGTCGTAGACGATTTCCTTCTCCTCCGGCGTCAAATCCCGGAAGGGCACGTCGGTTCGGACGCCCATCTCGCGGCACACGTCCACCATCAAGGACCACATGAGGCTGTTCCATGGGGCGCAGGCCCCCTGCTCCAAGGTCAGACTCTCGTCGGGGATCAGGGTGCTCCTGTCCACGGTGCGCACCGTGCCGGTGCCGCCGCAGCGCTTACAGGCCCCCTGGGAATTGAAGGCCAGCTCCTCGGCGCCGGGGGCGTAGAAGACTTCGCCGCAATCCGGGCAGGTCAGGGGCTGTCCCGCGGCCACGGCCAGCGTGGGGGGCAGATAGTGACCGTTGGGGCAGCGGTGGCTCGAAAGCCGGGAGAACATGAGCCGGAGGCTGTTCAGCAGCTCCGTCCCCGTGCCGAAGGTGGACCGGATGCCCGGCACCCCGGGCCGCTGATGAAGGGCCAGCGCGGCGGGCACGTACAGGACCTCATCCACCTCCGCCCGGGTGGCCTGGGTCATGCGGCGGCGGGTATAGGTGGACAGGGATTCCAGATACCGGCGGGACCCCTCCGCATAGAGGACCCCCAGGGCCAGGGAGGATTTTCCCGAGCCGGACACCCCGGCGATGCCCACGATCCTATTCAGAGGGATGTCCACGTCGATGTTCTTCAGATTGTGCACCCGCGCCCCGCGGATGAGGATCTTTTGGGGCCCCTCGCTGCTATGCTCCATGGGTTTTCGCTCCTTATTAAATGTTTGACGATCCCATTATATCGCTGTCGTCGGCCCTGTTCCATACCCAAAATGAAAACACCGGGCCATACAGCCCGGCGCCTTCGTACGCTCGTTTTACAGATGCAGCACCTTGCTAAGCTTTTGGGAAAGGAGGACGGCCAGGGCCATCTTCACCAAGTCCGGCACGATGAAGGGGATCACGCACCAGGCCAGGGCCGTGGCCAGGGTCACCGCGCCGCTTTGCCGGGCGTAAACGAACATGAACCAGGCGGTGCCGAAGGCGTAGCAGAGGACCAGGCCCAGGGCCATGGAGCCGATCTCGACGATCCGCCTGCCCTTTCCCAGGCGCTCCCCCAGCCAGTAGACCAGCCCCATGAGGATGAATCCCAGCAGATATCCGCCGGTGATCCCGAACAGGATACCGACCCCGCCGCTGAAGCCCGCGAACACCGGGAGGCCCAAAGCGCCCAGCAGCAGGTAAACCAGGATGGACGCGGTGCCCCGTTTGCCGCCGATGAGCCCCAAGGTGCAGAAAATGGCGAAGGTCTGCAGCGTAAAGGGGATGGCCGAGGGGATGTTGATCCAGGAGCACACCGCCATCAGCACGGCGCACAGCGCCACATACACCAGATCCTTCGTCTGAAAGCCCTTACGCTTCGTTTCCATCTATCCATCCCTTCCGGGTGTCCCGGCACAATTCGATCCATTGGCAGGACCCGCAAATCTCGTTGAACTGTTCTGTTTGAAATATCTTGTTTTCAGCGGAGACAGCCAAGGCGCGCCAGCTGTCCACTTGTCCATAGGCAAAGCCGCAGGCCTCGAGGACGCCCCGGTCCATGTGCGTCACCTTTTCCTGGGAGGCGCATCTGCCGTCCACCAGGTGGGGGCAGGCGGCGCAGACGTCGTCCCGGCCCTGGGTGAGTTGGACCGGTTCCTGGGGATCGGCCGTCAGCCGGCGAACAAGCTCGTTCATGTGGGCCGTGAAGGGCCCGTCGTAGCCCCTGCCGGTATACTTCTGCAGACACAGCAGGTGGTGGGGCCGCAGCTTCATGACAGGGGCCTCACGCTCACCTCGCCCGAGGACAGGGCCTCGGTGGAGCCGTCCTCGTATCGGACCAGCAGCCGGCATTCCTCGTCGATGTCCAGGGCCGTGGCCGGTCGGGTGGTTCCGTTTCGGATCACGTGAATGGGTTGGCCGATCAAAAAGCTCCGGCGCTTGTATTCCGCGGCAAAGCCGCCGCCGTCCAGATCGGAGCAAATATCATGAAACTGCTTCAAAAACGCCGCCGCGATCCGGCTTCGAAGGTCCCGCTGACGGCAGGCGGCGATGGGTCCGGCGATGGCCTTGAGCTCCTGGGGAAAGCCCCCTTCCGGCTCGTATACGTTGAACCCGATGCCCATGATCGCCCAGTCCAGGCCCCCGCTCTCCAGGTCGATGGACGCCTCCGTCAGGATGCCGCAGGTCTTTTTGCCGTCGATCAGGATGTCATTGACCCACTTGATCCTGGGCTGCCGGTCCGGCTGATCCTCGGCGGGGCAGCAAGCTTCGATGGCGCGGCAGGCCGCCACCGCCGCTGCCGTCGTGATCCGAACGGCCTGCTGGGCGGACAGCCGGGGCGTCAAAAACACGCTCAAATACACGCCCGTGCCGGCGGGGGAGACGAAGGTCCGGCCCATGCGGCCCCGGCCCGCCTGCTGGCTGGAGGCCACCACCGCCCGCCAGGGGGCGTCCCCGTCGCCTTTCGCCAGGCGCAGCTGGGGGGCCAGGCGCTTGAGATAGGTGTTGGTGGAGTCCACCTCAGGCAGCACCTCCACATCGTACAACGGCGCCGCGTCCCCCAGATAGCGAAGGATGGCGTTTTTGCTGACGGCGTCGCTGTCGTCGCGCAGGCGGTAGCCCTTCTTGCCGGTCTCGATCCGGTAGCCCTCCGCTTCCATCTGACGGATGCATTTCCACACCGCCGCCCGGGTGACGCCCAGGGTGTCTGCGATGGAGCTGCCGGACACGAATGCCCGGCCGGTGTTCTCCAACAGCTCCGAAACCTGCTGTTTGGCGTTCATGGGCTGCGCCTCCTCTCCAGTTGATCGCTCGTTACGGCCCTTAGCATAGCACAGGAAAAGAAAAACGTCAACTTTTTACTGAATAAAAAGTTGACGTATCGTTGCGGATGGATATATGGGCTTAGTCCCCCAGGTCCTTCAGCAGGGACGCCGTCAGCTTGTCCAGCCAGGGCCCCTCATAGAGCTCGATGAGCCCCGCGTCCACGGCGGCGGTGAGCTTGGGCTGGATGGGGATGCGGGCGGTCTCGGGGATGTCGTTCTTCCGGGCAACCTCCTCCAGATGGCTTTCGCCGAAGAGGTAGTGCCTCTTGCCGCAGTCGGGGCACTCAAAGTAGCTGAGGTTCTCCACGATGCCCACGATGGGCACGTTGAGCAGCCCGGCCATCTTCACGGCCTTCTCCACGATCATGCCCACCAGCTCCTGGGGGGAGGTGACCACCACGATCCCGTCCACGGGGATGGACTGCATGACGGTCAGGGGCACGTCGCCGGTGCCCGGGGGCATGTCCACGTACAGCACGTCCACGTCCTTCCAGACCACGTCGGTCCAGAACTGCTTCACGGTCCCGGCGATGACGGGGCCCCGCCACACCACGGGAGAGGTCTCGTCCGGGAGCAGCAGATTGATGCTCATCATCTGGATGCCGGTCTTGCTCTCGGAGGAGAACAGGGCGTCCTCGGTGCCCGTGGCCTTGTCATGGATGCCGAAGGCCTGGGGGATGGAGGGGCCGGTCACGTCCGCGTCCAAAATGGCGGCCCGGTAGCCCGCCCGCTGGGTGTTCACGGCCAGCAGGGAGGTCACCAAGGACTTGCCCACGCCGCCCTTGCCGCTCAAAACGGCGATGACCTTCTTCACCTTGGACAAAGGATGGGGCTGTTCGATAAAGCTCCTGGGATCGCGGCTGTCGCAGTTGGCGGAGCAGCTGCTGCAATCATGGTTGCATTCTTCCATTTGTTCGTTCCCTTTCGTCAAATCGCTTCGTTCTATTGATCTTCCTCTAACAGGAAGGACAACGCTTCGCCGATCTTCTCGTGGACGCAGAGGGT
The DNA here is from genome assembly GCA_902798825.1 of uncultured Eubacteriales bacterium. Classification (GTDB taxonomy): domain Bacteria; phylum Bacillota; class Clostridia; order Christensenellales; family CAG-138; genus RUG472. The sequence goes on from CADBYI010000001.1 coordinate 62,952, forward strand.
AGCGTCGGAATCCCGATCCGTCCGGCTCAGATTGATGAGCACCAGCTCCTTGCCCGAGAAGTAGTCGATGAGCCCCGCCGCCGGGTACACCACCAAAGAGGTGCCCCCCACGATCAGGGTGTCCGCCCGCTGGATGTGGGTCACGGCGGAGATCAGGGTCTTGGTTTCCAGCCCTTCGCCGTAGAGGACCACGTCCGGCTTGATGATCCCGCCGCAGGAGCAGGTGGGCACGCCCTCGCTTTGCTGGATATACTCCATGGGGTAGAACTTCCGGCACTTGGTGCAGTAGTTCCGATGGACGCTGCCGTGGAGCTCCAGCACGTTCTGGCTGCCCGCCGCCTGATGGAGCCCGTCGATGTTCTGGGTGATGACGGCGGTGAGCTTCCCCTCCTTTTCCAGCTTGGCCAGGGCCCTGTGGGCCTTGTTGGGCCTTGCCTCCGGGTACAGCAGGAACTTCCTATAATAATCATAGAAGACGTCCGTGTGCTGCCAGAAGAAGTCGTGGCTCAACAGCACCTCCGGGGAATGGCCGTAGGCGGTCTGGGCCTTGTATATGCCGTCCGCGCTGCGAAAGTCGGGGATGCCGCTTTCCGTGGACAGGCCCGCCCCGCCCAAAAAGGCGATGCGGCGGCTGTTATCGATGACCTGTTTCAATTGCTCGTTCATAGGGGCAGTATACCATATCCCGATGGACGGGTCAACGGCTCTTTACCGAGAGACGGATATGGGGTATACTGGTCCCATATGGAAGAGCTTTTGACGCAGCGCAAGTATTTCAACGAGCGGCCCATGCTCTGGGGCATCCCGGGCGCCCTTGTGGGAGCCCTTCTGGCGCTGCGCCTGGGCGGAGGCCTGCTGCTTATTATGGGCCTTGCCGCCATAGCGCTGGGCGTGTTGCTGCTGGTTCGGGGCAAGGCCGTCTATGCCCTGCCCCTGTTCCTGGGACTGCTGCTCCTTCGCGGCGGGCTGCTGCCCTATGCCCAGGTGACCCCGGGCGAATATATGGTCACGGGCACCGTCGTGGACGAGCCGGAGCGGACCCGGGGGCAGACCGTCGTGGCCCTGTCCCGGGTGCGGCTGGACGGCCAGCGGGTGCCCGGCATTTTGGAGCTCACGGTCCCGTATGAGGGGGAGATAGTCTACGGGGACGCCCTGTCCCTTTCCGCCCGGGTGGAGGAAGACCGCCGAGGCGGGGTCCGCTCCCTCCAGACCGTGCTCTATACGGCCCAGGCCACGGGCCCCGTCACCGTCCGCCAGGGCCGCTCGGGCGGGCTGTACGGCCTGGCCCTCCGGTGGCGAAGGGGGCTTGAGGCGGCGGCGGACGCCCTGTTCGTTGAGGATGCCGGCATCGCCAAGGGGATGCTGTTCGGGGATAGAGACGACGTCCATTATCTCACCTTCCTGGCCTATCGCAGAAGCGGCATGCTCCATCTGCTCACCGTGTCCGGCCTGCATCTGGGCGTGGTCTGCGGGGCGGTGCTGAACCTGATCCGGGGCCGTCGCCGGTGGCTCCGCTTCCTCCTTTCGGCCCTGGTTTTGGGCCTGTTCTGCCTGCTGACGGGACTTTCGCCCTCCTCCGTCCGGGCGGCGGTCATGCTGCTGGTGGTCCGCCTGTCCCGGCTGCTGGATCGGCAGGACGATCCGATCAGCGACATCGGCTGCGCGTGGACCCTTTTGCTGCTGGTGGACCCGGCCTTTCTCACCGCCCCGGGCTTTCGCTTGAGCTTCGGGGCCGTCTGGGCCCTTTGCTGCCTGTCACCCACCCTGACAGAGCTGATCCACGGTCGGCCGGATGGCCTGGGGGGACTGCTGGCGGGGGCCGTCGCCGTGTTCCTGGGCACCCTGCCGCTCATGAGCGTCACCGGCGGCCAGGTCTCCTGGGTGGGGATGATCCTGTCACTGCTGGTGCTGCCCGTGGCGCCTCTGTTTTTGATCCCCGGGTGGCTGGCCGTGCTCCTGTATCCCCTGCTCCCGGGCCTGGGGCGGATCCTGGCCCTGGTGCCCCGGGGGGTGCTGTACTATCTCGACTCCCTGGCGGCGCTGGTGCCGGTGGAGGGCTCCGTTTTGCCCCCCTGCGGCGGAGTCGCCCTGGTCCTTTGGTTCGCCGGGATGCTGTTCATCTCGCCCTATTTCCTGCCCAATCGGGATCGGCCCGCCTATCTGGGCTGGGGGCTCATGGGGGCCGCCGCCCTGGTCTGGTTTTTATTGTAGTATCTGGAGGTGCGCATTGTTCTATACCCAATACGACAGCCCCGTGGGGCCCCTGACCCTTGCCTCCGACGGGACCGCCCTTGTGGCCCTTTCCTTCGGCCCCTGCCGGGAATCCAGGGCGGCGCTGCCCCTGTTCGACGAGGCCTTTGCCTGGCTAGACGCCTACTTCTCCGGCCGGGACCCGGGCCCTACGCCGCCCCTTGAACCGGTGGGCACGGCCTTTCAGCGGCGGGTGTGGCAGGCCCTGGGGACCGTCCCCTTCGGCAAAACCGCAAGCTACGGGCAGATCGCCCGGGCCGTGGGCTGCGGCTCCCCCCGGGCCGTGGGCCAGGCGATCCACAACAACCCCATCGTCCTCATGATCCCCTGCCATAGGATCATCGGCGCCGACGGGAGCCTGACGGGGTTTGCCGGTGGACTGGATGTAAAGCGGCGGCTGCTGGTCCTGGAGGAAAGCGGCATGGGGCTGCTGTTCACCATGGACGCCCAAAACTATGGGGCGGGCGGCCGGGCCTTCTCCCGGCCCTCGGCCCGGGCCATCGTCATCGAAAACGGCCGGGTGGCCATGGTCTACAGCCAAAAGTACGGCCACTATAAGTTCCCCGGCGGCGGCATCGAAAGGGGCGAGAGCCGGGAAGCGGCCCTCCTGCGGGAGGCCAGGGAGGAGGCGGGACTGGTTCTGGACCCTGCCAGCATCCGGCCCTACGGCTTCGTCCACCGGATCGAGAAGGGGGACAGGGAGCCCCTCTTCCTTCAGGACAATTTCTACTATCTGGCGTCGGCTTCGGCCGTCGTGCCCCAGGAGCTGGACGGCTACGAGGCGGCGGAGGGCTACACCCTGCGCTGGGTGACGCCCGGGGAGGCCATCGAACAGAACAAGTCCCTGACCAACGGCTACAAGCGAAAAACCCACACCGAGCTCCTGCGGGAGGCCATGGTCCTGGAGCGGCTGCAGGCTGAGGGATTGGTATAGAAAAAGCGCCGACTCACAGCGGAGTCGGCGCTTTTATGGACGGTCAGCTTAGAAGATGGGGACCACGGCGCCCTGATAGGTGCTGTTGATGAAGTCCTTGACCTCCTGGCTGGTGAGGGCCTTGAGGAGGGCCTGAACGGCGTCCTTCTTCTCGTTCCCCTCCTTGACGCAGAGGACGTTGGCGTAGGTCTGGGCGCCGGAGCCGGAGGCGTCCTCCACGGCCAGGGCGTCGGTGCCGGCGTTCAGGCCGGCCTGGAGGGCGTAGTTGCCGTTGATGACGCCGAAGTCAAGGTCGGAGAGGGCCTTGGAGATCTGGGCGGCCTCCATCTCGATGATCTCGATGTTCTTGGGGTTCTCGGCCACGTCCAGCACGGTGGCGTTGGAGGAGGCGTCGATGCCGTCCTTCAGCTTGATGATGCCCTCCTGCTGCAGCAGGAGCAGGGCCCGGGTCTCGTTGCTGCCGTCGTTGGGCACGCCGATCTTGGCGCCATCGGGCAGGTCAGAAAGGGCCTTCACCTTCCCGGCGTAGATGCCGAAGGGCTCATAGTGGATGGCGCCAACGGACACGATGTGGGTCTTGTTCTCGGCGTTGAAGGTGTTCAGGTAGGGGGTGTGCTGGAAGTAGTTGGCGTCCAGGCTCCCGTCCTCCACGGCGGTGTTGGGCTGGACGTAGTCGGTGTATTCTACCACCTCAAGGGTGATGCCTTCCTTCTCCAGGAGCTTGGCGGCCTCCCGCAGGATCTCCGCATGGGGGGTGATGCTGGCGCCCACCTTGATGGACTTCGCTTCGGCCTTCTTGGCGCAGGCCACGAAGGAGAGGATGAGAACGAGGGACAGAATGATGGCGATGGTTTTTTTCATGGTTGTATCTCCTTTATAATAATAGGTTAGTTTTGTTCCCGGACGCGTTTGTCGGATTTGTGGGCGATCCGGCTGCCCACTTCCTGAAATACCTGGACGATGAGCACCAGCAGGACGACCATGATGAGCATGACCTGGCTGTTGCTGCGGTAGTACCCGTAGTTGATGGCGATGGCCCCGAGACCGCCGCCGCCCACGATGCCCGCCATGGCCGAATAGCCAAGGATCGTGGTGATGGCGATGGCGCCGCCGGTGATCAGCGAGGGCTTCGCCTCCGGCAAAATCACCCGCAGGAGCACCTGGGCCGGGGAAGCGCCCATGGACAGGGCCGCCTCGATGACGCCCCGGTCCACCTCTCGGGCGGAAGATTCCACCATCCGGGCGATGAAGGGCGCCGCGGCGATGGTCAGCGGCGACAGGGTGGCCTTCGAACCGATGGTGGTGCCCATGATGGCCCGGGTCACGGGCATGACCCACACCAGCAGAATGATGAAGGGCACCGACCGAAGGAGGTTGATGACCACGCCCAGCACCCGGTTGAACACCGGCATGGGCCGAAGGCCCTGGGGGTCCGTGAGGATCAGCAATAGACCAAGGGGCAGGCCGATGGCGTAGGCCACCAGCGTAGACCCCAACGTCATATAGAGGGTCTCCCAAAATCCCTTCGCGATGAGGGAAAGCATTTCGGTCAACTGCACTCAGATCACCTCCTCAAAGGAGACCTCCGCCCGGCGAAGGAATCCAAACATTTTTTCTATGACGGCGTCGTCCTCCGGCAGCTGCAGGATCATCTGCCCGTAGAGGCGGCCGTTCAGGCTCCGGGTGTCGGCGAACACGATGCTGGCCGGGACCCCGGTGTCGAGGACCATCTCCGCCACCAGCGGCCGATCCGTCCGCTCCCGTCCGTCGAAGGTGATGCGCAGGAACCGACCTGCGCCGAAGGTGGCCCGATCGGGGCTCTGGCTGGAGGGGACGATGAGCTGGCGGGCCGCCCGGCTCTTGGGCTGGCGGAAGATCTCCTCCACGGTGCCCAGCTCCTCTACGTGATTGTCCGCCAGGATGGCCACCCGGTGGCAGATGGCCTCCACCACCTTCATCTCGTGGGTGATGACCACCACGGTTACGTTCAGTTCCCGGTTCAGCTCCTTTAAAAGGTCCAAAATGGACAGGGTGGTGGTGGGGTCCAAAGCCGAGGTGGCCTCGTCGCACAGCAGCACCTTGGGGTCCGTGGAGAGGGCCCGGGCGATGGCCACCCGCTGGCACTGACCGCCGGAGAGCTGGGCGGGATAGGCGTCCTTTTTCTCGGAAAGGCCCACCCGTTCGAGGAGCTTTTCCGCCTTCTGCCGGGCCTCCTTCCGGTTCACCCCGGCCAGCAGCAGGGGGAAGCACACGTTGTCCAGCACGCTCTTCTGCTGCAGCAGGTTGAAGCCCTGGAAGATCATGCCGATGCTGCGCCGCTCCAGCCGAAGATCCTTTTCGGAAAGCTGCGTCAGCTCCTTCCCGTTCACCGTGACCGTGCCCGCTGTGGGCTTCTCCAGCAGGTTGATACACCGCACCAGGGTGCTCTTGCCCGCGCCGGAGAGGCCGATGACGCCGAAGATCTCCCCCTCGTATATGGTCAAATCCACGTCCTTCAGGGCGGTGACGGCGGTGTCCCCCGTGCCGAAGGTCTTGGTGATGCCCTTCAATTCGATGATCGGCTTTGCCATGCCTCTGTCTTCGTTCCCTTCCTCTGTTTCAGCGGCCGTCCCAACAAAAAAGCCCCTGACCAACTATTCCGTCAGGGGCGATAATATACCGCGGTACCACCTTGATTTCGCGCCTGCCTCACGACAGGACGCCTCATAGAGTGCCAACACACTCCTGCGCGATGACGGGCGCACCCGTCGCAAACTACATTTCGCCTGCGCGGCTCCGGGACCATGTTCTCCGATCCATCCGCACCCCGCTTCCACCTGCCGGGGCTCTCTTGGCCGTACCTGACCGGATACTCTTCCCTTCACAGCCTTTCTGTATGGGATTGGGTGCAGTTTACTCCAAATCTAACCGTTTGTCAAGCGGAAAATATACAATTTTTCGTCGGAAGGGAGTGACCATTGCAATTCGCCGCCGGGTGGGGTAAACTGTTGAAAACGGAGTTGGGGGGCGAAGGCCCATGCGATACAGAGAGTTCGGCCCGAACGGGGGCAAAGCAGTGGTGCTGCTCCACGGCGGCGGCCTTTCCTGGTGGAATCACAGGGCGGCGGCGGAGGAGCTGGCGGGTGACTGTCATGTGGTGCTGCCCATCCTGGACGGCCACGGCGGGAGCGATCGGCCCTTCACCTCCATCGAGGACAACGCCAGGGAGATTTTGTACTGGATGGATGAGCGCCTGGGCGGCCGGGTGGCCCTGCTGGGGGGCCTGTCCCTGGGGGCCCAGGTGGCGGTGGAGATGCTCCATCAGCGGCCGGACCTTTGCGACGCAGCCCTGGTGGAAAGCGCCGCCCTTATCCCGGACCGGCTCACCCATGCCCTGGTGGGGCCCGCCTTCGGCAGCAGCTATGGTCTCATCCGCCGCCGTTGGTTTTCCAAGCTCCAGTTCCGGTCCCTCCATATGGACCCGGCCCTGTTCGAGGACTACTATGGGGACACCTGCGCTTTGGAGAAGCGGGACATGATCGCCTTTCTCCGGGCCAGCGCCGCCTATGCCCTGCCGGATTTGTCCGCGGTGACGGCCCGGGTGGCCGTCTATGTGGGGGAGAAGGAGAACGGCCGGATGCAGCGATCCGCCCGCCGGCTCACGGCGGCCCTGCCCCGGGCGACCCTCCACACCCTGCCCGGCCTCCATCACGGGGAATTCTCCCTGAACCACGGGCTGGAGTACGCCCGGGCGGTCCGGGCGCTTTTGGAGAACTGAAAAACGATCGATGGAACGAACGAATAGAAACCGAAGACGGCGAAACGACCTCCTCCTCTTGATAGGCTGCCTGTTGGCGGCTTTGCTTCTGGGGGGGCTGTGGCTGCTTCTGCGGCGGGCCGGAGGGGTCGTGATCGTGGAGCAGAACGGCCGGGAGACGGCCCGCTATGCCCTTTCGGAGGATCGAACCGTGCGGATCGAGGGGGCGGCGGGCTATAACCTTCTGGTCATCGAAAACGGAGAAGCATGGATCATGGAGGCCGACTGCCCCAACCGTCTCTGCGTGCAGACGGGGAGGATACGCTATGGGGGCCAAAGCATCGTGTGCCTGCCCCACAGGCTGGCGGTGCGGATCGCGGGAGGGGCGTCCGGCTTGGACGCTGTGACCGGCGGATGAAGACGAGAAAGCTGACCACCCTGGGCCTTTCGGTGGCCCTGGCTTTGATCCTCTCCTATGTGGAGAGCCTGCTGCCGCCCCTTATGGCCGTGCCCGGGGTGAAGGTGGGCCTGCCCAACGTCGTCATCCTGTTCCTCCTCTATCGCTATGGCTGGAAGGAGGCGGGGGCGGTGTCCCTCGTGCGCCTGCTGCTGTCCGCGGCCCTGTTCTCGGGCTTCGCCGCCTTTTTCTATGGGGTATGCGGCGCTATTCTTAGCCTGGTGGGTTCGACCCTGCTGAAACGGACGGACCGCTTCTCCCCCCTTGGGGTCAGCGTGGCCGGGGGCGTGCTCCACAACCTGGGGCAGATCGCTTTCGCGGCCCTGGTCCTGGACAGCGGGTATATCTTCGCCTATCTTCCCGTTCTGCTCCTGTCCGGCACCGTGGCCGGGGCCCTGGTGGGCCTGCTGGCGGCCATCCTCCTTCGGCGGGCGGATATCAAATGAGCTTCGTATACCGGGCCAGGTTGGTGATGAACCCCTGGCCCTTCTTCGTGTCGATCTCGTACCAGCCCGAGGGGGCGACGCCCACGAAGGGAAAGGTGTCCCCCCGATGGGCGGTGAACAGGAGCCGGCCCCGCTTGCTGTCGGCGGCGCGCACGTTCACGGACTTGCCCAGGACCTCCACCTGCTTCTCCGGCACGGGGGCGGGTTCCGGTGCGGGCATCATGAGCTCGCTTTGGAACACGGCCGGGATGCCCCATCTGTGCCAGTCCCCGGTGCGGAACTTGGTCTTGACCACCCCGTATTTGCGGCCCTTGGCCTCGATGAGATAGTGATCATCGATCATGTAGCCGATGTGGCTGGCCCGGCTGCCGTCCAGCCGGAACACCCACCAGCCCCGCTTCGGCGACTCCTCCTGCAAGGTGCATCGGTTCATCATGGTGTTGGCGTTCACGTCGCATCTGTACAGGTGGGCAAGGTTGCACAGCCAGTAGCACCCCAGGCCCGAGCAGTCGTAGGCGTAAAGGACGGTGGCCCCCTCCTGAAACTTCCTTTTGCAATAGTCTATGGCGGCTTCCGCATAGGTGGGGCCGCCTTTGTAGCCGCCCCGGTCCGCCTCCTTCTTCTCGATCACGGTCACATAGTTCTCCGGCGTGAGCCTGGTGTGCTGCCCGCCCCAGAGATAGGGCTGGCCCACCTGTGCCTTGAGATAGTCTATAAATCCCTTCACCGTCTTATCCATACATGCCTCCTTTTTGTGTCACCAGCATAGCGCAAAGCATGGCCTGCGGATTACGATAATTCGTTCATTTTTTATGCTATGCATGGGATCAGCCTACCTGTGTCGGTCCCCGTCCGGGTCAGACCCCCCTTCCTCCCACGAAGGAGGCCCCTTCGCGGGAGGAAGTCCCCTTTGCGGGACGCCAAGGGACGGATATGGGTTGAAATCTTTTCCGTTTCAGGGTACAATAAACAAAACCCTATGGAGGTACGATCATGGAATTTGACGCATATAAAGTGAAGGACCAGCTGGTCCAGTGGATTCGGGATTGGTTCGAGGAGAACGGCCCGGGCTGCAACGCCGTCATCGGCATCTCCGGCGGCAAGGACAGCTCCGTGGTGGCGGCCCTGTGCGTGGAGGCCCTGGGGAAGGATCGGGTCATCGGCGTGCTCATGCCCAACGGGGAGCAGCCGGACATCGATATGTCCCACCTGTTGGTGGAGACACTGGGCATCCAAAGCTACACCCTGAACATTCACGACACCTATGAGGCCTGCCTCCGGGAGATCGAAAAGACCGGCGTCGAGATCAGCAACCAGACCCGGGTGAACCTGGCCCCCCGCATCCGCATGAGCTGCGAGTATGCCCTGAGCCAGTCCCTGAACGGCCGGGTGGCCAACACCTGCAACTGGTCCGAGGACTATGTGGGCTATTCCACCCGCTACGGCGATGCCGCCGGGGATTTCGCGCCCTTGGGGAAGCTGGTGGTCCGGGAGGTGAAGGCCATCGGCCACGCCCTGGGGCTGCCGGAGGTTCTGGTGGAGAAGGTGCCCAGCGACGGCCTCTGCGGCAAGACTGACGAGGACAATCTGGGCTTCACCTATGCGGCGTTGGACCGCTACATCCGGGAAGGGGTCATCGAGGACGAGGCCGCCAAGACCCGGATCGATCGGCTCCACAAGCTGAATCTGTTCAAGCTTAAGCCCATTCCCTATTTCCCCTACGGCGAAGAATAAAACCATAAGGAGACGAAAATGAAGGTTTTGGTTACCGGCGGCGCCGGATACATCGGGTCCCACACCTGCCTTGCCCTGCTGGAGCTGGGCTACGACGTGGTGGCCGTGGACAACTTCTGCAACAGCTCCCCCGAATCTTTGAAGCGGGTGGAGGAGCTGACGGGGAAGCGGGTGCCCCTCTACGGCATCGACGTGCGGGACGAGGCGGCCCTGGACCGGGTGTTCAGGGAGCACGACATTGGCTGCGCCATCCACTTCGCGGGCCTCAAGGCCGTGGGGGAGAGCGTGGAAAAGCCCCTGGCCTACTATGAAAACAACCTGCTGTCCACCATGACGCTGCTGAAGGTCATGGCAAAGCACGACGTGAAGCGGATCATCTTCTCCTCCTCCGCCACGGTCTACAGCACCGAGAACACCATGCCCCTCAACGAGACCGGCCGCATGGGCTGCACCAACCCCTACGGCTGGACCAAGTTCATGTGCGAGGAGATCATCCGGGATGCGGTGAAGGCCGATCCTGAATGGTCCGCGGTGCTTCTTCGCTATTTCAACCCCGTGGGAGCCCATCCCTCGGGCCGCATCGGCGAGGCGCCCAACGGCATCCCCAACAACCTGATGCCCTTCATCACCCAGACCGCCTGCGGCGTCCGCAAGGAGCTGGTGGTCTTCGGCAACGATTACCCCACCCCCGATGGCACCTGCGTCCGGGACTACATCCACGTGATGGACCTGGCGGAGGGTCATGCCGCCGCCATCGACTATCTCATGGCCCACAGGGGTACGGAGGTCTTCAATCTGGGCACGGGCCAGGGCTATTCCGTGCTGGACATGGTGAAGGCCTTTGAGGAGGTCAACCACCTCACCCTGCCCCACCGGATCGGCCCCCGCCGCCCCGGGGACATCGCCACCTGCTACGCCGACCCCCAAAAGAGCCGGGAGCTCCTCCATTGGACAGCTAAGCGCACCCTGAAGGATATGTGCGCCGACGCCTGGCACTGGCAGCAGAACAACCCCAAGGGGTATGATGCGTAACGATCTGCCGCGGGGCGGTCGTGCACACCGTAACCTGATTTGCGCCGTTGGCGCATGAAAGAGGATCGCTATGGCCTGGTATTGTCTGTTCTGCAAGGGCGGACAGGAGCAAAATGTCATGCGGATGCTGGAGGAGCGGGGGGCAAAGCCCCTGGCTCCTTTGGCTGTGCATCTGCGGCCCGGGACAAAGGGTCAGGAGCGGACCCGGCAGCGGCTGCTGCCCGGGTATGTGTTCTTCGAGCAGGGAGAGGAGCCCGACTGGATGGGGATCATCCGGTTTTCCTCCGTCCTCAGGGTGCTCCACTATCAGGACGAGACCCCGGAGCTTAGGGGGGCGGATCTATCCTTCGTTCGCTGGCTCGAGGCCCACGAGGGGCTCATCGACGTTTCCGAAGTGGTGAAGGTGGGCACCAAGATCGCCTTCGTCAGCGGACCTTTGGTGGGCATGGAGGGGCAGGTGCTGAAGGTGAACAAGGGCCGCCGCCTGGTGCAGATCAGCGTGGGGGACGGAGAGGGCCTGTTCCACGCCATCTGGTGCTCCATCGAGTATGTTCAGGAGCGGGACGATTCGAAATCGACAGAGCAGGAATTATAGGGCAACCGTTCGGGACCGGGCCCATACCACCGCTTCAATTTTTTCCTATACCTGGGATTTCCCTGTGGCAGGTTGACTTATTCGACGCTTCCCTGTATACTTGCAATAAGATGTAACCTTGTGTACCTATATGGTGCATTGGGTCAGCATACCGAAAAATGACAGGGGAGAACAGCAGCGTGGACAAGGAAAAGGAAACGGGTACCACGGCGCAGAAGGAACACAACAGGGGGAGACGGACCGCCCTTTGGACTATCCTGGGGGCGGCGCTCCTGATTTTGGGCGTTGGGGCATTCTATATTCATTCCATCGTGAGCCGACCCCAATCCTTTTTTGAGACGACGGTGAGCGTGACCGCCGCCCCGGCGACGACCATGGCGCCTGCCTTCGACATTGAACAGTATCTTCCCACCCAGGCGCCGGAAGCTACGGATGCGCCTACCCAGGCGCCGGCTGTCACGGAAGTGCCGACCACAGAGCCGGTAGCTACCGAAGCGCCTACTCCGGAGCCGACCCCCACGAGCGCGCCGACCCCGGCGGCTACCGAAGCGCCTGCCCAGGCGGAAGCGACAAAGGCGGCACCCCAGCAGACCGTGCAGGCGACGGCCCGACCCACGGACCGGGAGCCGGCCCTGACGGGCATGGTGAACATAGCCCTGTTCGGTATCGACGCCTATGAGGATGGCAGCACTACCAGCGGCACCATGCCTCATACGGACGCCAATATGATCGTGGCGGTGAACTTCGACACCAAGGAGGTCAGCCTGATCTCCATCGCCCGGGATTTATTCACCAACATACCCGGTCACAACGGCTTCTATAAGTTCAACGGTGTCTTCAACGTAGGCGGCGGCATGGACGATCCCAATGCGGGGCTGGCGCTCTCCTGTCGGACGGCGGAGATGTGGCTGGGGGGCATGTCCGTGCCCTACTACTACGGGGTGGACTTTCAGGCGGTGATCGATCTGGTGGACGCCCTGGGCGGGATCGATTACGATTTGGATATCGAGCTTTTTTCCCTGGACGGGATGTCGATCGCCAAGCCGGGATACCAGCATCTGAACGGGGAACAGGTCTTTGCCTATCTGCGCATGCGCAAGGGTGCCGGCGCTCAGGATCGGTTCCGTACGGCGCGCCAGCGGCGGATGATGATCGCCCTGTTCAAGATGATCAAAGAGGAGGGCAAGCTCTCCATGATCCCGGAGCTGCTGAAGATCATGGGGGACGACGTATACACCAACACCACCATCGCCCAGACGGCGGCTCTGGCGAGCTTTGCTGCAGGAGTGGACCCGGACAGCATCCAGTCCTACAGCTTCCATGGCACCATGCATGGGGGATACGATTGGCGATACTGCGCCGTTGATCAGCAGGAAAGGATCGAAATACTAAAGAAGGTTTACGGCATCGACGCGGAACCCGTAGGGGTGAACTCCCCCGTATATGAGCAGTTCCTGCATATGGGGGGCTTCCTGGCTCTGCAGCATATCGGCTGTGCCAGGCTCCTTTTTGATACGATCCACAGCACCATGTCCCCAGAGGATATGACGGAGGAACAAAAGCGCCTGTATGCCACCTGCTGGCAGGCCAGCACCGAGCTCCAGACCGCCTTTGAGCGGGCCAGCCAGTGGATGCAGCAGCATTACGACGAGGGGATAGAGTTGACTGCTACGGAACGGCAGGAGCGAACGGACCTGTATGCCGCCATGACCGCATGGGAGGAGCAGGTGCGGGAATCCGGCGATGCGCTGAACCGGACCCTTGACGACCCGGTGAAGCTGGGGTGGACCCGGGATATTGCGGATTGGTATAAACAGGGCAGTGTGATCAACGAGGTATATGTAAACTTCTCTTGAAAACGATCAGCATGGCAGGATTTGCCTGCAGTGAGCCTGGGCCGAAGAGCCGGGGGAAAGGAAGGATCAGATGGAAACAAGGGACAGCAGAAGTCTGCTTACGGAAGAAAAAGCTATGCGGAAAGGGCACCGGCGGATACGAAGGGGGCTCATTTCCGTCCTTCTGGCGCTGATGGTGATGATGACCACCATGGGCGCGTACTATGTGCATGCGGTCGTGGAGGAGCCGGCCCTTCTGTTTGCACCGGCGGGCCGGACCGTTGCGGCGGCTACGGCGGCACCCACGCCGCTCTTTGATGTTGGCCCCTATCTGCCCGCGGCGAATCCGAAGACCACGCCCATGCCCACCCCCGTCCCTCAGTCGGAGACGCCGGAAGCGGACCCGGATCCCTTGGGAGAGGGGAAGCCGCTGACGGGCATCGTGAACATCGCCCTGTTCGGTATCGACGCTCTGGAGAATGGCGGAACCACCAGCGGCACCATGCCCCATACGGACGCCAATATGATCGTGGCGATCAATTTTGACACCAAGGAGGTCAGCCTGATCTCCATCGCCCGGGACGCCTTTACCTATGCCCCCGGCCATTCGGGTTTCTATAAGTTCAACTGCATCTTCAACGTGGGCGGCGGCATGGCGGACCCCCATAAGGGCCTGGAGCTGTCCTGCCGGACGGCGGAGATGTGGCTGGGCGGGCTGTCCGTACCCTACTACTATGGGGTGGACTTCCAGGCCATGGTCGATTTGGGTGATGCTCTGGGCGGCATCGACTATGATTCCGAGATCGATCTATATACGTTAGATGGAAGGACAATGCGCAGAGGGCAGCAGCATCTGGACGGACAGGGGATCATGGCCTATATACGCATGCGGCATACAGCCGGCGGTCAGGATTGGATGCGGACCGAGCGGCAGCGGAAGATGATGATCGCCCTGTTCAGAAAGATTAAGGAGGAGGGGAAGCTTTCCCTGATCCCGGAGATCGCCCGAACCATGGAGCAGGATGTGTACACCAATCTGTCGGTGGCCCAAATCGCGGCCCTGGCCAACTTCGCCCAGGATGTGGACCCGGACAACGTTCATCCCTACAGCTTCCATGGCGGTATGTACGGGCAATACGGCTGGCGGTTCTGCTATATCAACCAACAGAGCCGGATCGATATTTTGAAGGAGGTCTACGGCATCGATGCAGTGCCCCTGGGCTTCAACTCCCCTCTATATGAGCGGTTCCTTCATAAACAGGGCTTCCCTGCTCTGCAGCATATAGGATACACGAAGCAGCTTTTCAATGCGATCCACAGCACCGCCAGCGCCGAAACCATGACGGAGGAGCAGAAGAAGCTGTATGCCGCTTGCTGGCAGGACTATATGGATCTGCAAAATGCCTTCGAGCTGGCTGACCAGTGGACCCAGGCCCACTATGACGAAAAGGCGAAGGTCTCCGTTGAGGACACCAAGTTGCGGACCGCCTACTATAATGCCTTGCCGGCCATGGAGCAGCAGCTGGAAAAGTCTGCCAACGCCCTGAACGAGGCGTTCGGATCTCCGGTGAAGCTGGACTGGAAGCGGGATGTGGAGCAGTACGACAAGGAAGGCAGCGTCATCAACGAGGTATACGTGGATTTCGCTTGATCCAATGGAACGATCCTCCCTTTAGGGAGGCAGAAGAGAGATAGAGATATGGATAAGATACAGCAGACCCGGCCCGTGCCCGGGCAGGAGAATGATCGAAGGAAACGATGGAGATGGCTGTCGTTCCTCATGATGACCTACGATTTTATCGCCATTTGCTTCGCCTGGTTCGCGGTCCTCTGGGCCCGATTCGACCTACAGCTGGCCCAGATCCCCTCCGCCTATTTACTGGCGTATCGGCGGTTCATCGTCCCCTATGCTCTGGCGACGATCCTGCTGCTGGTGATCTTTCGGCTGTACCGGAGCCTGTGGCGGTATGCCAGCATGCCGGAGCTTGTACGGCTGTTGGCGGTGTGCATCCTTTCCAGCGCGCTGCATACCATAGGGATCACCGCTCTGTTTCGAAATGCTCTTCCTGGCGGCCGCATGCCCCTGTCCTACTATCTCGGCGGGGCGCTGCTGCAGCTGCTGTTGCTGGGGGGGATCCGGTTCGCCTATCGGCTCCTGCGCTACGAGGCCAGGCAGTACCTCCAGCGCAGCGAAGTGTTGGGCCGGGTCATGCTCATCGGTGCCGGCGATGCGGGTCAGATGATTCTGCGGGACCTAAGCCAGATGGACCGTCCCGAGGACAAGGTGGTGTGCATCATCGACGACGATCCCAACAAGTGGGGGCGCTTCCTGGAGGGGGTGCCCGTGGTGGGCGGTCGGGACGACATCCTGTTGAACGTGAAGAAGTATCACGTGACCAAGATATATCTGGCCATCCCCAGCGCCACGGCGCCGGAGAAACGAGACATTCTGGATATCTGCAGCCAGACGGACTGCGAGCTCAAGCAGCTGCCCGGCATGTTTCAGTTCCTGACGGGCCAGGTCACGGTGGCCGCCATGAAGGAGGTGTCCGTAGAGGATCTGCTGGGCCGGGACCCCATCCAGGCGGATATGCGGGAGGTCTTCGAGTTCATCCACGGCAAGCGGGTGCTGGTCACCGGCGGCGGCGGCTCCATCGGCAGTGAGCTCTGCCGGCAGATCGCGGCCCACGACCCGGCGGAGCTGATCATCTTCGACATCTATGAAAACAACGCCTACGATATCCAGCTGGAGCTGAGGGCCAATTTCCCCAACCTGAAGCTAACCACCCTCATCGGCTCCGTGCGGGACAGCCGCCGGATCTTTCAGGTGTTCGATACCTATCGGCCTCAGATCGTCTATCATGCGGCGGCCCACAAGCACGTGCCCCTCATGGAAGACAGCCCCTGCGAGGCTATCAAAAACAACACCATCGGCACCTATAAGACCGCCTACGCCGCCATGGTCCACGGCTGCGAGCGGTTCGTGCTCATCTCCACGGACAAGGCGGTGAACCCCACCAACGTAATGGGCACCACCAAGCGGCTGTGCGAGATGATCATCCAGTGCTTCGACGCCAAGATTAAGGCCGGCAAGGCGGACGAACTGCCCCAGCTTTTCACCCACATGGGCTTTGAAAACGCGGACAAGGACGGCACGGGGAAGGTGTTTAAGAACATCAAGACCGAGTTCGTGGCGGTACGCTTCGGGAACGTGCTGGGCAGCAACGGCTCCGTGATCGGCGTCTTCAAGAAGCAGATCGCCAAGGGCGGCCCTGTGACCGTGACGCATCCGGACATCATCCGGTACTTTATGACCATTCCGGAGGCGGTGAGCCTGGTGATGCTGGCGGGGACCTATGCCCATGGCGGTGAGATCTTCGTGCTGGACATGGGCCGGCCTGTGAAGATCGATACCCTGGCCAAGAACCTGATCAAGTTGGCGGGCTTCAAACCCGGTGTGGACATACAGATCGCCTACACCGGCCTTCGACCCGGGGAAAAGCTGTATGAGGAAAAGCTGATGGCTGAGGAGGGCCTGCGCAAAACGGACAACAAGCTCATCCACATCGGCAGTCCCATCCCCTTCGATCATGACAAGTTCCTGGTGGAGCTGGTGGCCCTGATGGATGCGGCCTACTCTAACAAGGCGGACGTGCGCGAGCGGCTCATGGCCATGGTACCCACCTATCATCCGGCCCATATCAAGCCCCTTTCCGAAACTCAGCAGCAGGCCGGTTGACGCCCCACAATCACAATAGCGCAAAGAAATCGCATCGAAAGCCAGGGAAAACGATCCCTGGCTTTCGTACATCAACCTGTCTAAGATCTTTTAAAAGTATAATGTTCAAGCAGTAAGATATATTCCGACCCACAGCGGGCGACCACGTCCGGTTGCCTTGACTAATCCTGCGTTTTCTTGTATACTTCACTCTGTATAGTAAGCAGTAGTATGGTGTATTGCATACATATGCGATCAATCGACTTTTTTGATCGGCAGGGACAGGAAGCCGAAACGGACGGCGCGCGGCCATAGTCGCCCCGGGACCGATCGACCGACAGAGAGAAGGCCCATCGAAGTGCAGTTGCGCTCCGATCACCGGAGGCGTGGCAAAATTCACCAGTAGAGCGATCAATGAAATGAAAATCTGCCAGAAGAGATACTGTTTTTTCATATAGTTGGTCAAGGCATTAGGACAGATATTCACAGCGTTTTGACTACACTATTGAGCAATCTCAAAGAAATCTTCAAATCGTTCCAAGAAAGTGACAGACGACCCGATTACTCAGAGAAGGTCAAAGTAATGCTCGTGGATCACTATGAAAGGATAAGCAGAGGGAAGCAGATCGAAGAAAACAGGTAGACGCGAGGAACTGAAATGATAGAAGCTGTTCATCATATAGCGATTATTGTGAGCGGTGATCCGTGCCTAGAGTTTTATCGTTTGCTTGGTTTCGTAGAAACCTACAGGAATAAACGGAAACATGATACAGTAGTTCTCATGAACGGCTATGGAATCCAGTTGGAGCTTTTTATTGATCCCTCTCACCCTTCTCACGTTTATGGTCCTGAAGAACCTATTGGCTTCAGGCACTTCGCGTTGAAAGTTGACAGACTGGAAGATGAAATCAAAAGGCTGAGAGTGGAGAGCGAAGAGGTTATCGAGTTTGGACCCATCATGAATGATTGGACTGGTGTTCGGTTTTGTTTCATCAAGGATTACGATGGGCTGACAATTGAACTGCATGAGTAGCATATAATTGTTACGGGTTTTTAGACTGCAGAAATAACTTTCGATGATAAGTGGGAGACAAGTCAAATCAATACCGGACACTACTATGATACAGATGCGGAGGATTCTCTTAGACAACATGGAGAAAGATAGAGAAACGATCTTCGGAAGGAATAATATGTGAGTTGCTATAGAAGTGTCATTTGCTGGCGTTAGTGAGCCGTTGGACGCATTGACCATATTATATACTCATCTGTGAGCAAGCGGTTGCGTGGAGTCTGATAATTGTGTTGAGGATGGAAAGCATATGAACCATTGGATAGCCATTTTATTGGTTATAGTTGGACTGTTCCTGATCATGTATGTGGTTGCTTTGATAAAGAGACCAGGGAGCAGATATAAGGACAAGCCAGATGAGCAAAACCCGATGCAGGGAAAGATGGTTCGGTTTGTGGAGAATGCAAACGAGAAGGAAAACGCAGACGGTGTGAGAGGACACTTGGAAGCTGTTGGACCGAGCAATCACAGGGCTGGCATATACGAGAAAGTGATTAAGCGCTGCCTGGATTTGATTCTTTCTTTTGGCGGACTAGTGATTCTTTCTCCTTTGTTTTTGGCTTTGAGTTTATGGATTGTTATAGATGATCCTGGCCCAGTTCTCTTCAAGCAAAAGAGGATCGGCAAGGATAAACAGTATTTCGCTTTACATAAATTCCGGTCTATGAAGACTTCAACCCCTCATAATGTGCCGACACATATGCTGGAGAACCCGGAGCAGTACATTACGAAATCAGGCAAGTTTATTCGCACACATTCTCTCGATGAGCTACCTCAGATATGGGACATCTTTATTGGAAACATGAGCGTGATTGGCCCTCGTCCTGGCCTGTGGAATCAAGATTTGCTGACAGCAGAGCGGGATAAGTACAAGGCGAACGATATCAAGCCTGGTCTGACTGGTTGGGCACAGATCAATGGTAGAGATGAACTTGAAATCCCAGATAAGGCGAAGCTTGATGGTGAATACACAAATAATCTCGGATTGAAGATGGACATCAAGTGCTTTCTTGGGAGCCTTCATGTGTTCAGCAAGGATGAGTCGGTTGTAGAGGGTGGAACCGGGGAGATGAAGAAGCACGAAAGTACGGAAGATAAATGAGGAACTGAATTTGAAAAATATACTAATCACAGGAGCAGGATCATTTGTAGGAACGGCGGTACAGCGCCATTTGGAGACCTTCCCAGAAACATTTTTAGTCACGACGATTGGTACAAAAAATAGTGAGTGGAAGGAACTAGATTTCTCTCAGTTCGATGCAGTCTACCACGTAGCTGGTCTCGCTCATTCTGATGTGGGTAAGGTGACGGAGGAGATTAAGAAGAAGTATTACGCAATTAACTGCGATCTTACTATAGCTGTAGCAAAGAAAGCCAAGACAGAGGGAGTGAAGCAGTTTATCTTCATGTCCTCTGCTATCGTGTACGGTGACTCTGCACCGATTGGTAAAGAGAAGATGATTGGCAGGACCACACCATACTCCCCAGCCAACTTCTATGGTGATAGTAAAGTGCAGGCTGAAAAGGGATTGCTGCCGCTGCAGGATGAGCAGTTCAAGGTAGTGATATTAAGATGTCCGATGATATATGGCAAGGAAGGAAAAGGAAACTTTCCGATCCTTGAAAAGATGGCATTGAAGATGCCGCTATTCCCGAAAGTAGAAAACAAGAGAAGCATGCTCTATGTTGGAAACCTTGCAGAGTTTGTGCGCCTGATGGTTGAGAACGAGGAGTCAGGTATCTTCTGGCCGTGCAATAAGGAGTGGAGCAACACATCTGAGCTGGTTAAGATGATAGCCGAATGCCATGGGAAGAGAGTAACGCTTGTTCCTGGCTTTGGATGGGCGTTGAAACTACTCTCGCATGCTACGGGATACATCAATAAAGCATTCGGTAATCTCGCTTATGAAGAGCATCTCGGTGATTACAAGGCGGAGTATAGGTTATACAATCTGGTACAGAGCATAAAGGAGACGGAAGGCTAAATGGAAAAACGAGCACTGCAGTTGGCTTCAGTTGCCTCGATGATTGATCAATTTAATATTCCAAATATCGAAATCCTTCAGTCTCTTGGATATAAGGTGGATGTGGTTGCAGATTTTACTAATCCCGGAACAATCACAGTAGAGCGGAGTGAGAATCTAAAAAAAAGACTGGCAGAAATGAATGTCACTGTTTTTGACATTGCAATTCCTCGTTCGTTGAATCCTAGAGCTATTTCAAGTGCATATAAGCAGGTCAAAGAACTACTTGAAAAAGAAGAATATAATCTCCTTCATTGTCACAGTCCTATTGGAGGAGTTATTGCAAGACAAGCGGCGAAAGGGCTGAGGAGAAGTGGGCTGAAAGTAATATATACTGCCCATGGTTTCCACTTCTACGACGGAGCCCCGATTAAGAACTGGCTGGTTTTCTACCCGATAGAGAAACATTACAGCCGTTACACAGATGTTCTAATTACGATTAATAAGGAAGATTATAAGAGAGCGTGTGAGAAGTTTAAAGCGAAGAAAACAGTATATGTTCCGGGTGTAGGAATAGATACGGAGAAGTTTGTTCCGAATCAATTAGGGAGAAAAAGAATTAGAAGTGAACTTAACCTACCTGATGATCGCATATTGCTTCTTTCAGTTGGTGAGCTGAACGAGAATAAAAACCACATCTCTGTGGTTAGGGCTATTGCTGACATCCCTAATTTAACTTATGTGATTGTTGGTAAAGGTGAGAAAAAAAACGAGCTGGAGCAGGTAGCTGCTAAGTGTGGTGTGGATCTTAGGCTCCCTGGTTTTCGTACTGATGTCGCAGATTTTTATAATGCTGCTGATATATATATATTGCCAAGCAAAAGAGAGGGATTGAATGTTAGCCTTATGGAAGCGATGGCAGGTGGATTACCTATCGCTTGCGGAGATATTCGAGGCAATCGAGACTTAATTGATGGGTCAGGTGGATTCTTATTTAACCCGAATGATATTAAAAATATAGAAGAATGCATTATTAGAATTCTAGAGGATTCCCATGGGATGAGTGCTCATAATATATGTAAGATTAAATCATTTAGTATTAAGGCTGTGGAGCGAAAAATGGAAGAAATCTACAGTGATAAGTTGGTACGGATTTCATCGGACAAGGTTAGGAGTAATATATGATGGAAATGCCTTTAGTAAGCATAATAATGGGCGTTTATAATGAGGAAGATTGTTTACAGAGATGTATTGATTCAATACTTGGTCAGACATAT
>CADBYI010000002.1 GCA_902798825.1 uncultured Eubacteriales bacterium
CGGCGGACGCTGCGCGCCGTGGCTGCGCGTGGCCAAGCGCGTCAACGGCAACGAGGCGCTCTACTTCATCGTCAACGAGTCGCGCCACAATCCGTTGGTCACGATCGACTTCGACGAGCCGGGCGAAATCGTGCGGGCCGATCCCGGTAGCGGTGAATTTGTGTCCGTTCCGCGTGGCAAAAAGGGCGTGCGTTACACCTTCGAGCCATTTGGAAGCGCCCTTTTCGTCGTTGGCGCCAAGGCCAGCCGGCCGGCTGTACGGAGATACGGGACGGCGAAAGTATTGGATAAAGGATGGATGGTGCGCCGCATCGCGTCCTACGCGCTTGGCGAGGAGGACTTCGTGGTCGTGGTGCTGCCGCCGGAGGAGTTGCTGTTGCCCAGGATCTCCAGCACAGCGGAAAAGACCCGCTTGAAATCCACACCCTGGTGCTTATAGAAGCGCACGTCCTCGATGGATACGAATGCGTTTTTTAAAATGTCGGGAATTTCATTGAAATCCGCCCAATCCCGGTATTCCATGGAGGTCAGGTTGGTGATCTCGTTCCCATACATATCGTAGAGGTAGCTGGTCCGATCGCTTCGGGTCAGCTGAGACACCTCCAGCATAGGCGTGGAATCCACATAGGCCTTCCCCACCCCGTACACCAGGCCCAGGCCGCCGAAACCCAGGACGATCAGGGCAAACAACAGCAGTTTCAGAGCGCTGAAAAGCACCTCCAGCAAAAAGGGCCGCTGCTTGTGGGGGTCCCGGATCAAGGGGCCGCTTGGTTGGCCTTGCCGCGGCTTGGAGAGTGTCTGCTGGGTGGAAGGCACCGTTTTTTTGTTCTTTTGTCTTGTATTCACCATATTTCCTCTGCGCAAAGTATACCATAAAAGCCATCGGCTGCAAAGGCAAACGCAGATTGTTCAAAATTCTATTACAATGAATAGCCGCAAAAAATTTCAAAATACCCCTTTACAAATCCGAACACACCGGTTATAATAAGCACCGTTGCGAGGGGCATTAGCGCAGTTGGTAGCGCGCCACAATGGCATTGTGGAGGCCAGGAGTTCGACTCTCCTATGCTCCACCAAGCAAAAACACCGCCATTAGGCGGTGTTTTTGCTTATTGCATTTGGCCATAGGAGGGTCGAACTGATCGCGGTAGCGAGTGTTCGACTCTCCTATGCTCCACCACAAGAAAACACCGCCATTCGGCGGTGTTTTTTTGTATGAACTGAACAAAAAAGAGGCGAACTGAGCGCGGTAGTGAATGAAGCGCCGGTGGCGCTTCAGAGCCGCGCTCTGAGCGAGGCCGCAGCCGAGTGTTCGACTCTCCTATGCACTATATTCCTATTGCACGGTGCTTTTTTCTGTGCTACAGTATGTAAACAAAACATCTGGAGGACAATCATGAAGGCCGCCATCGTCTATTATTCCCAGTCTGGCAACACAAGCTACGTGGCCGAAAAGGTTGCAGCGATCCTTACAGCTGACCGTATCCCGCTCGTGCCCGTGAAGGCCTATCCCGATTACGGTTTCAAAAAGTTCTTCTGGGGTGGAAAGAGCGCTTTGATGGGCGACAAACCGGCGCTGGAGCCCTATGCCTTCGATCCGGAGTCCTATGATCTGGTGATCTTCGGCGCGCCGGTTTGGGCAGGCACCTTCGCCCCTCCCCTGCGCACCTTCATGGAAACCCACCGTTCCGCCCTTCAGGGCAAGCGTATGGCCGCCTTCTTCTGCTGCAGCGGCGGTCCCGGCAAGGTGCTGGAAAAGTTCACAGCCTTTCTTGCTGACGATAGGCTGGAACAGGCGCTCATCCTCATCGACCCCAAGGACAAGCCCTCCGTGGAGAACGAGGAGAAGATCAAGACGTTCTGCAGCGCTTTGCATTGATCAAAGAGACACACAAAAAAGCAGGGGGATCGATCCCCCTGCTTTCATTGTCTTTTGGATCATGCGTTTTCCAGGAACCGAAGCAGCGTCTGGGCCGAAAGCTCCGCCGCATGGCGCTCGAAGGAGGCGTAGGATTCGGAAGCGGAACCGTCAGCCAGGTCCGATATGGCCCGCACCACCAGGAAGGGAACATGAGCGGCCTGGGCCACCTGGGCGATGGCGCCGCCCTCCATCTCGCAGGCAAAGGCGCCGAAGGCTTCGAAGATGCGCTCCTTGGTGGCTCGATCCGCCACGAAGGTGTCCCCGGTGGCGATGGGTCCCCGATGGATGGCGCTCTCCCCCGCCGTCTCCCTGGCCGCCGCCTCAAAATCGTTTAATAGGGACACGTCCGCATGGAACAGGGTGGGCTTCGTTTTGTCCCCGTCCAGCTGCTGACAGCCCACCACGCAGCCAAGGCACCTCATATCGAAATCGTGCTGCACCAGATGGGTACTGAGCACCATATCCCCGATCTTTAAGCTGGGTTCGATGCCCCCCGCCACGCCGGTGTTGATGAGGTAATCGGGCTTGGAACGGTCGATGAGGATCTGGGCGCAGCGGGCCGCGTTTACCTTGCCGATGCCGCACTTGGCCACCACCACGTCCACATCACCGATGCTTCCCTGATAGATTTTAAGTCCGTACAGAGAGTTGGTCCGACAATGGTCCATTCTCTCCCGGATCATCTGTATTTCCGTATCCATGGCGCCGATGATGCCGTATGTCATTGCCTCGCACCTCATTCCCCAGTTTTCGGCAATAGTATACCATCCGCCGGCTCTTTTTTCAATACCTGTTCCAGGGATCGATGAGGGTGCCGTCGGACAGCTGGGGCGGCTGACCTTCTGGCGCGATCAGGTACTCCCCCTGCAGTTCCTTGAGTATCTCAAGGGCCTCCACGGGGGTATCCATGCCGTTTTCAAATTCCCCGTTGGCGATGGAAAGATAGTATTCCATCTGGCTCTCGATGATCTGACGCGTCCGCTCATGGGATTCGAGGTACATGGGTGTGTCCCCGATGAGTCGATCCCGAAGCTTGTAGACCAGGTCCTGGGAGAAGTCTATGGGATGGACTCGTACGATGGGCATGGCTTTCTCAGGAACCTTCACGTCCGCGTCGATGCGGATGGCGAGCCGGCCGTCCAACCCGATGATCTCGCGGGTGAGATGCTCCGGAATATGGTAGAGAGCTCGAAAGTCCGGGGCCTGGGCCTCCACTCGCACCTGTACCGTCCCTTGCGACTCCTGCACGTTCTCCGGCGTCGATTGTATCATCTCGATCATCTCGCTTTGGTTCTTCTGCCGCACGACGTCCACCGCCGGCGTGGGCAGACACCCGGTCAACAGCAAGGCGCACAGCAATAAACAAAAAAGACGTTTCATACGATACTCTCCCTTCCTTCAATGACCTCATGATATAGGGGAGATTCGTCCAAAACGTCACAAAAGAATTATCAATATGCGGATAAAATGCAAAATGTGATTTGCAGTTGTTAAATGTGGCTGCGGAACTAGGATTCGGTCGCGCTGCGGCTTGGCCGGGGACCGAACGCCTGGAAAATGCTCCTGTGGAGCATTTTCAGTGAGGTCGGGCGAAGCCCATGGGTAAGGCTCTGGGCATCCACTGGATGCCCATTCACTACCGAACCCTTCGAATCCTAGTATCTTTTGAGTAACAAAAATGAGACACATGATTGTGTCTCATTTTTGTTGGCTGCGGAACTAGGATTCGAACCTAGACAATACGAGTCAGAGTCGTAGGTGCTGCCATTACACAATTCCGCAACAGCTTTTCTGAGAAATCCCGAGATGCCGTCCGTCCGAGTGATAACACCCGCCTCTCGGCAGGTGGTCGAGCTGTGATGAGCCTCAATCTTCCCGTCCAAAGCGGGCCTGACATCCTCTCGATCAACACGCCTTTCCGTATTCACTCTGTGGGTTTATCACTAAAAACGTAACGCACACCGCAGGATTTTTCCATGGTGGGATTAATTGGAATCGAACCAATGACCTCCACGATGTCAACGTGGCGCTCTAACCAGCTGAGCTATAACCCCTTGACAGGATTTAATTATACACAACTTTTTTTTCGATTCCATTAATTTGCCGTGGGAACAGCGATGCTTTTTCCCCTTCTGACAGCAATAATTGTCTGTTCTACAAGGCCGTACAGGCAAAGAGCCGCCGTCGACAGGTTCAATGATTCCCGCGACCCCAATCGGATGACGCAGAAGGAAAAGAGCATATACTCCTTGAGACAGAAGAACAGCTCATACAGCAGACCCGACAGACTGCAGGCAAGGAGCCGATCCTCTTTTCCGCGGCACAGTAGCATTATGGGGATCAGCAGCAGCACGGCGCACAGAAATATTCCTCCGGGCAACAGCGGCCAGGCGTCCGCCGCCTTCCAGCTGGTGAGACCCGACAAAAGGGCCGCGGTCAGGACCTCCGCCCAGGCGACAGAGCGCTTGGCGTCGAACAGAAAAACAGCCGGAAAAAGCAACGCCGCCGGATACAGGTATATCCGAGAAAAGGTTAGCTCCCACTCGGAAGCGAGCAGCAGAAGCAGCGGAGCCGCGATCCGAAGAATGCGGCCCTTCCCTTTGGAGCGGTCGAAAGCCCAGGCATATAGGGTCAGGGTCAAAAGACATGGTTGATAGAGATACAAAATGCGTCACATCCTTTTTCATAGGATGGACGGTTTTGCCGCCGGCGATACGGTCAGAGTCTACGAATGCCCTCACTGTATACCGCCCGGATGTGCCTGTCGTCCAGCCGATACGCAGCCCGAAGCAGCCGTTCCCGCAAGGTGATGTTGGGTAACTTCGGAAGATGCGTATCGTCCAGCACCACGGCGTGCAGCAGCTCCCCTTCCGAAAAGCCGGGTTTCAATCCGAGAAAGACTTTTCCGGCACTGGTGGCCATATAGTATGCCTGTTCGATGGACAGGGCCTGAGAGGCATCCTGCTGCAAACTCCCCCGATCCTTGGAGGCGGAGATGGAATTGGCCATGGTATGGAGCATGGAAAGGGTGGTGCCGCCGGACACGTCGGAGCCAAGGCAAACTTGCTGTTCCTCTCGCAGCATGTCCGCCACGGGACTGATGCCGCTCATGAGGGAGTTGTTGGAGCTGGCGCAGTGGACGGGATGGACCCCCCGCATGGCAATGGCTGCCCGCTCCCTTGCGTCGCTGTGGACGCAGTGGGCCATCAGCGTCTTGCTGTCGAATAGACCGTATTTGTCGTAGACCTCCCAATACTGGGGGCAGTCCGGAAACAGTTGCCCCACGAGCGCGATCTCCCCCAGGTTTTCGGACAGGTGAGACTGGACGGGCAGATTTCGCTCCGCCTTCAACTTGCCCAAAAAGGTCAACAGCTCGTCGGTGCAGGACGGAGCGAACCGCGGGGTCAGGATGGGCTTCACCAGGGTGAACCGTTTGCATTCATCCAGCCAGCGCAATGTCTCCTTTTTGCTTTCCTCCGTGGTCTCGCAGAGGTACGGCGGGGCGTTCCGGTCCATGTTCACCTTGCCCACGTAGCCGGTGACCCCGGCCTTTTCCAGCTCCTCCATGAGGATCAGGGTGCTGTCGGCGTGCAGGGAGGAAAACATACAGACCTGGGTGGTGCCGTTTTGGAGTAGATCCCTTGCCAGAATTCGGTATTTTTCTCGGGCATAGGCCGGGTCCGCGTAGCGGGCCTCCGTGGGGAAGGCGTAGGCCTCCAGCCACTGAAGCAGCGGCCGGTCCATACCCGTGCCCATGAACTCATATTGGGGCCCGTGCAGATGCATATCGGCAAAGCTTTGAAGGATGAGGGCGTCCCCATAGTCGGTCACGGACGCAGACCCAAGGGCATCCGGCAAAACGGGATAGATGCCGACCACCCGACCGTCCTCCAACACCAAATAGCTGTGGGGATGGATGCCGAGGGTGTCCGGCGTCAAGGCTTCGATGATGTTGCCCTTCAAGGCGGTCAGCATGGTTGCATGTCCTCCTTTCTGTCGATGTCCTTCAGCTCAAACGGCGATACCTCGATGGTCCGCAGCAGCTCCCTGTGGGCGGCGATGACCTGGCGGCCGCCCCGGTCCCCCTGGACAGCCATGAGTTCAGAGAAGAGCGACGAGGGGAAAATGACCGGGTTCCCTCTCTTTCCCTCCGCCTCCGGCGCCCAGATGCAGTCCGGCTGCCCTTCAAACGCCGTCACCAGCCGCGCTACAGTGGTCGGACTCAAATTCGGCTGATCGGCCACCGCGTACAGTATCCCATCATACGCGCCGGACGCCAGGATATGCCCTGTGCCCAGCCGGACGCTGGAGCTCATGCCCTGCTCCGGGGCAGGATTGATGACGATGGAAAACCCCTTTTCCCGCGCGGCTTCCATCAGATACCCCTTATCCGCGCTGGTGACCAACACCTGCAGGGCAAAGGGCGATTCTAAAAGCACGTTCAGGGCGTGGATACCCATGGGCTCCCCCGCCACCGGCAGCAGCAGCTTATCCTCTCCGAAGCGCAGACCGGCCCCCGCCGCCGTCAGCAAGCAGGCCAGCTTCATTTGCGATACCGGCCGCAGCGGTCCCTGTGGACGTATTCGCCCTTGCCGGAGACCAAAAGCGCGCCGTTCTCCACCACCAGCTCCCCGTTCAGGATCACGTCCCGGGTCTTCCCTGCCGCCTCATACCCCTCATAGGGGGAGTTGTCACAGTTGTGAAGGTTCGTGGCGGCATGGATGGTATGGGCGTTGTCGGGATCGAAGATGACGATGTCAGCGTCGCTCCCCGCCTGCAATGTGCCCTTGCGGGGATACATGCCGAAAAGCTTTGCCGCCCGTGTGGACAACAGCTGTCCCATTTGGACCACGTCGATGTATCCCCCCTTCACCGCCCGGGTATAGACGATCTCGGCCCGGTTCTGCACCCCGGCACCGCCGTTGGGGGTCTGGGAGAAATCGTCCTTCCCCGCCGCTTTCTGGGCCATGGTGAAGGAGCAGTGGTCCGTGCCGATCCAGTCGATATCTCCGGAGGACAGGGCGTTCAACAGCGCTTCCTGGTCCTCTACGGAGCGCAAGGGGGGCGACATGACGAACTTGGCGCCGTCGGGGGCGTCGTACATGCTTTCCTCCAGGACGAGGTATTGAGGACAGGTCTCCAAATATACCTCCTGACCCCGTTCCCGGGCCCGACGGGCGATGGCCAGCCCCTCCTTTGTAGACAGGTGGACCACCCAGGCAGGACCGCCAGCCAAACAGGCAGCGTCCATAAGCCGTCCCACCCCGTCTGCTTCCACCAGATTAGGCCGGGAAACGGCGTGATACCGGGGACTAATCTTCCCCTCCGCCTTCAGCTCCTTCACCCGGGCCTTGAGGATATCGTCGTTCTCACAATGGATACCGATGATGCAGTCCTCACGGACCAGATGCTTGATGGCTTCGTACATGACCCCGTCGCTCAGGCGCATATTGTCGTATACCATGTACATTTTGAAGGAGGTGACGCCGTTCTCGATCATGAGCGGCAGCTCGGCGATCCGCGCCT
This sequence comes from uncultured Eubacteriales bacterium, assembly GCA_902798825.1. Lineage (GTDB taxonomy): Bacteria > Bacillota > Clostridia > Christensenellales > CAG-138 > RUG472. The sequence continues at coordinate 7,448 of CADBYI010000002.1, forward strand.
CGTTCCACTCGGACATGGCCATGTGGAAGCCGTAATTGCAGCTGCTGTTCTTCGCCTTGTTTTCCCATTTGCGGAAAGCCTCCATCAAGGTCATGCCCCGTTCCTGGGTGGCAAAGTCCAGCACGGTGGTGGTGCCGCCCACCAAGGCGGCCTTGGTGCCGGTGACGAAATCGTCCGCCGTGACGGTGCTGCCTACCTCCAGATCGAAATGGGTATGCGTGTCGATGAATCCGGGGAACACATAGCAGCCCGCAGCGTCAACGACCCTGTCGCAGGGGGCGTCTATGGTGCCCCCCACCTGGACGATCTTTCGCCCATCCGTCAGCAAATCGCCCCGTTCCACCCGGTCCTCAAGAACAAGAGAAGCGTCTTTTATCAGTATCCGCATATGCATATCCTCCTGTATGTATATCAAGTATACCATAGCGGAGGAAAAAAGCGTACTTCTTTCAAAAAAATAATTTGGCCATCTTCCAACTTTTTAATCTCTGTGCTATACTTCTGAATGGGAGGTCAGAAAGATGGACAAAAACAGATTACGCAACGCAATCCTGAACGCCACCTCACGCAATGCCGCCCTGGTCATCAAAAACGCCAACATCGTCAACGTGTTCACCGGCACCATAGAAAAGGGCGATGTGGCCGTCCGCGATGGCATCATTCTGGGCATCGGTTCCTATTCCGGCAAGGAGGAGATCGACGCAAAGGGGGCTTATCTCTGCCCCGGTCTCATCGACGGACACGTGCACATCGAATCCTCCATGGCCCATCCCCTTCGCTTCGCCGAATGCGTCCTGAAGCAGGGCACCACCACCGTGATCGCTGATCCCCACGAGATCGCCAACGTCTGCGGTACGGATGGCATCCAGTATATGCTGGATCAGACCGAGTGGCTTCCCCTCTCCGTGTTTTTCATGATCCCCTCCTGCGTTCCCTGCACCAGCTTCGAAACCAGCGGCGCCAAGCTGGTGGCCAGCGATATGGAACCCTTCATGAACCAAAAGCGGGTCATCGGCCTGGGCGAAGTGATGGACTATGTGGCGGTGGTCACCGGCGACGGGGAGATGCTGGATAAACTGAAGCTCTTCGATCGTCGCCCCATCGATGGCCATGCCCCCCTCCTCTCCGGCGACGATCTGAACGCCTACTGCATCGCCGGCCCCAGGACGGACCATGAGTGCTCGGAGTATGACGAGCTTTTGGAGAAGCTGAGCAAGGGCATGCGGCTCCATCTGCGGCTGGGCTCCGCCTGCCGCGGCGTGGAGGAGCTGATGCGGAAGATCGCCGAAAACAAGCTTCCCACCCGCCGGATGCTGTTCTGTACGGACGACAAGCACCTGGGCGATATTGAGCGGGAGGGTCACATCAACTATATCCTTCGGCGAGCTGTTGCCAATGGCATCCCTCCCATGGAGGCCATCCAGATGGCCACCATCAACGCCGCCGAGACCTATGGCCTCCAGCGGTACGGCGCCATCGCCCCCGGTTACCGGGCGGATATGGTCCTGTTTGACAATTTGAAGGACTTCAACGCCCTTATGGTCTTCTCCAACGGCATCCAATTCGCCGCCCCCCATCACGACACGCTTCTCAAGCGGGACCCCCGCATCTATAACAGCGTTCATCTGGCCCCCCGAAAGCCGGGAGCGCTGGACCTGCCCGTTCAGGGAGAGATGCCCGTCATCAACCTGGTGCCCGGGGAGCTCATCACCAATCTGACATATGAGACCGTTCCCGAAAAAGACGGGAAGTTTGCCCCTACAGACGAGCTTTTGAAGGCGGCCGTATTCGAGCGGCATATGTCCTCCGGCCGGGTAGGCGTGGGTATCCTCAAGTGGATGAAGCTGAAGAACGGCGCCATCGCCTCCACCGTTGGCCACGATTCCCACAACCTCATCGTGGTGGGTGACAACGACGGGGATATGTTTGCGGCGGTGGACGCCCTGGAGGGCTCCTCCGGTGGGTTCGTGGTGGTGAGCGAGGGGAAGGTCCTGGCCCAGCTTCCGTTGCCCATCGCAGGCCTCATGAGCGATCTGCCCCTGCAGGAGATCATCGCCCGTCAAGAGGCGCTGCTATCCGCCTTCCGCACCATCGGTGAGTATGCTGACGGCGACCCGTTTGTGACCCTTTCCTTCATCGCCTTGCCCGTGATTCCACATGTGCGCATCACGGATATGGGCGTATTCAACGTGACCAAGATGGAATTTATCCAATAAGGAGGACCCATGATCGTAGGAAAAAGTGTGCCCCGCGTGGATGCGTTCGACAAGGTGACCGGACGCGCCAAGTATACGGACGATCTGTGCGACAAGAGCGCCCTGCTCATACGTGTGGTGCGCTCCACCATCGCCCACGGCTTCGTCAAGTCCGTGGACATCGACCAGGCCATGAAGGTGCCGGGCGTGGTCCGCATCTTCACCTGCTTCGACGTGCCCGATCTCCCCTTCCCCACGGCCGGCCACCCCTGGTCCGTGGAGGAAGCCCATCAGGACGTGGCGGATCGCCTGCTGCTGAATCAACACGTGCGCTACTATGGCGACGACGTGGCTGCGGTGGTGGCGGAAAACGAGGTGGCCTGCGCCCAGGCCGCCCGGCTCGTAAAGGTGGAGTATGAGGAGCTGCCCTTTGTGCTGGACCCCATCGAGGCCATGCAGGATGGTCAAGCCCAGATTCACGAGGGCTTCCCCAACAACATCCTCAAGCACACCTCCATCCGCAACGGCAACTATGAGGAGGCCCGGAAGGAGCCCGGCCTCATCTGCATCGACAAGTGGTACACCACCCCCACGGTGCAGCACTGCCATATCGAAAACTTTATCTGCTACGCCTATGAGGAGGCCGGGAAGACCGTCATCGTCTCCTCCACCCAGATACCTCATATCGTGCGCCGCACGGTGGGCCAGGCCATCGGCGTCCCTTGGGGCTCCGTACGTATCATCAAGCCCTATATCGGCGGCGGCTTCGGCAACAAGCAGGACACCCTCTATGAGCCCCTCTGCGGCTGGATCTGCCGGCAGCTGGGCGGGCGGCTGGTGAAGATCGACATTCCCCGGGAGGACACCTTCATCAGCAACCGGGTGCGCCATGCCATTAAATTCCACATCATCTCCTATGTGCGTCCGGACGGTACCTATGTGGCCCGGAAGCTGGAGATGTTCTCCGATCAGGGCGCCTATGCCTCCCACGGCCATTCCATCGCCGCCAAGGGCATGGGCTGCTTCCCCCAGATGTACCCCTGCCCCAATGTGGAATGCGATGCCTACACGGTCTACACCAACAAGTCCGTGTCCGGCGCCATGCGGGGCTATGGCATTCCCCAGGCCATGTTCGCGTTCGAAAGTCACACGGACGACGTGTGCAAGGCTCTGGGGCTTGACCCGGTGGCGTTCCGCCGGGCCCACATCATGCCCGTGGGCTTTAAGGACGGCTTCTCCAAGAACGAGAATTACTACGACACCTTCAACCAGTGCATGGACAAGGCCATCGCCTATATGGACTATTGGAAAAAGCGGGAGGAATTCAAAGACCAGACCGGCCCCGTTCGCAGGGGCATCGGCCTCTCCTGCTTCTGGTACAACACGGGCGTGTGGCCCATCTCCCTGGAGCACTCCTCCTGCCGCATGGTCCTGAACCAGGACGGCACCATCCAGCTGCAGGTAGGCGAAACGGAGATCGGACAGGGCGCGGATACGGCCTATGCCCAGATGGCGGCGGAGGTCATCGGATTGAAGGACTATCGGGATGTGCACGTGGTCTCCAACCAGGATACGGACGTGACCCCCTTCGGCCTCGGCGCCTACGCCTCCCGACAGACCTACATGTGCGGCTTCTCCATCACCCAGACGGGACAGATTTTGAGGCAAAAGATTTTGGACTATGCCCAGGAGCTGACCCGGATGCCTGTGGCTGATTTGGATATTGTGGACAGCAACATCATCCGCACCACGGACGGGCGGGTGCTGAAGTCCCTCAGCGATTTGGCTACGGAGGCCTTTTACAGCCTGACCCACAGCGTCCACATCACGGCGGAGTCCACCTATCAGATCAAGTCCAACGCCTATTCCTTCGGCTGCTGCGTGGCCGAGGTAGAGGTGGACGTGCCCATGTGCCGATGCGAGGTCAAGCGGATCATCAACGTCCACGACTGCGGCAAACTCATCAATCCTGCCCTGGCGGAGGCTCAGGTGGAGGGCGGCATGAGCATGGGCATCGGCTATGCCCTGTCCGAACAGCTTCTCTACGACGCCAAGACCGGCCGGGGCCTCAACAACAACCTGCTTGACTATAAGCTGTCCACCACCCTGGATCATCCCCACCTGGAGGCCCAGTTCGTGGAGAATCCAGAGCCCACCAACCCCTTCGGCACCAAGGCCCTGGGCGAACCCCCGGCCACCCCGGTGGCGCCCGCCATCCGCAACGCCATCTTGAACGCCACCGGCGTGGCGGTGGACGATATCCCCATGAATCCGAAGGTGCTGTTCAAACGCTTCACGGAAGAAGGGCTCATCCATGACCCCTGGACTCACGAATCCTTGAGAGAGGAGAAATAACGCCATGTACGATATGAAGGAACTGTACGAAGCCTTTTCCGTTCAGGAGGCCATCGAGCTTCGACTGGCCCACCCCCAGGCCCAGATCATCGCCGGCGGGTCCGACGTGCTGGTCCAGATGCGGGAGGGCAGGCGGGCCGGAAAGGAGCTTATTTCCATCTACCTGATCGACGAACTGCGGGGGGTGTCCCTGGATGAGGACGGCGCCATTCGCATCGGTTCGTTGACCAGCTTTTCCCACATCACGAAGGACCCCATCATCCGGAAATATATCAACGTGCTGGGCGAAGCGGTGGACCTGGTGGGCGGGCCCCAGATCCGCAACATCGGCACCATCGGCGGCAACACCTGCAACGGCGTCACCAGCGCAGACTCCGCCTCCACCCTCCACGCCTGGGAAGCCATCGTGGAGCTGACGGGCCCGGACGGCAAGCGGCTGGTGCCCATCAAGGAGTTCTATCTCAAGGCCAGCACCGTGGACATTCGGGAGGGCGAGATACAGACAGCCATCCTCATTCCCAAGGAGAGCTATGAGAACACCTATGGCAGCTACTATAAGTACGCCATGCGAAACGCCATGGATATCGCCACAACGGGCTGCTCCGTGAACGTGCGCCTCTCCCCCGACAAGCAGACCTTCGACCGGGTGCGCATCGCCTATGGTGTGGCCGGCCCTGTGCCCATGCGGGCGCCGTCGGCGGAGGCCCTCATCCAGGGAAAGCCTCTTACGCTGGAGCAGGCGGAAGCCTTTTCACTGGAGGTGCTCAAGGATATCAATCCTCGGGATTCCTGGCGGGCGCCTAAGGCCTTCCGCCAGCATATCGCTGTGGAAATGGCCAAGCGTTGCCTGATAGAAGCCACCAAGCGCTGTGGAGGTGAAGTGAAATGAAGGATCAATATAGGCTCATCGAGTTCAATCTGAATGGCAAGGACGTGGCCTGCATGGTGGATTGCCGGGCCTCCCTCACCGATATGCTTCGCAACGACTTTCGCATGACCTCTGTGAAGAAGGGCTGCGAGGTGGGAGAATGCGGCGCCTGCAACGTGATCATCGACGGGGAGTGCTACAACTCCTGCATCTATCTGGCCGTCTGGGCCCGGGGCAAGCATATCCGCACCCTGGAAGGACTCATGGGCCCCAACGGGGAGCTGTCCGATATCCAGCAGGCATTCATCGACGAAACAGCCGTCCAATGCGGCTTCTGCACGCCGGGCTTCATCATGTCCGCCGTGGAGATTTTGGAGAGCGGCAAGCTCTACACCCGGGACGAGCTACGCAAGCTCCTCTCCGGCCACCTGTGCCGCTGCACCGGCTATGAGAACATCCTGAACGCTGTGGAAAAGACGATGAAGAAGCGGCTGGGCATAGCCGAATAAGACCAAGATCAACCGACCTTCTGGCCTCCCTCGGGGAGGCCTTTTTCCTGCTCTGATTCCAACGCTTCCAAGCCCAGCAGCTGCCGGATGCGGGGCAACGCTTCCGTGGCCTTCTGCCGCCCGGCTTCCACGCTCTCCTCATAGCCGTTGATTTTCAACAGCCCCATGAAGGAGGCGTCGGGACGGATGATCACGTCCCCTTTGTCTGCCTGCCGCTGGGTCAGCTTGGCCTGCATGATGTCGGAGGAGCGGCGAAGGATGTCGATGGGCGAAGGGTGCTCCGGATCGAAGAAATTCTTCTTTATGCCAAGATCGGAGGTGATCACCACGTCAGCGCCGCGGGTCCGCAGCACGTCCACGGGAAGCTCCTCCAAAACGCCGCCGTCCACATAGTAGTGGCCGTCGATCACGGCCGGGGTGAACACCCCCGGCACCGCCATGCTGGCCCGGACGGCCCGATGGAGCTTGCCCTCCTCAAACACCTTCATCTCCCCGGTCACCAAGTCGGTGGCAATGCACACGAAGGGGATTTTGGTTTCACCGAAGGAAAGATCATGGGTCAGGGTCAAAACCAACTCTTCGATTTTATCGCCGCTCAAAAAGCCGCCGTGAATGGGAATGCCCATGTCCACGATGGTCCTAGCCTCCACCGTGCCCAGATACTTTTCCAGCAGATACAGGTTGGTCCCCGCCGCGTAAACCGCACCGAAGATGGCGCCTGCGCTGCAGCCGGAGATGATATCGGGTATGATGCCGTTTTCCTCCAGCACCTGCAGCACGCCCACATGGGCGAGGCCCCTTGCCCCGCCGGACCCCAGACACAACCCGATTTTCCTTCCGTTTATCATGAATCTCTAAGCTCCTTTGCCCATACAGTACAATATGAAACGCCTGTTGCCCTTCGTTCCGCTGCTCCTTCTGGCGGCCCTGCTGCTCTTCCCCGCGTCCGCTCTGGCGGGGGCGAAGCAGGGGCTGAACATTTGGTGGGACCGGGTCCTCCCCGCTTTGCTGCCCAGCTTTATCTGCGTCAGGCTGGCAGAGGGGATGGGGCTCTTATATGCGGCCTCCCGCCGCCCGAAAGGACAATTGATCGCCATAGCGGGGTTTTCCCTACTATCCGGGGCGCCGAATGGAGCCAAACTCCTGTATGCTATGGCGCGAAACGGCACCCTTTCCCAGCGAGAAAGCCAGCGAATGCTGCCGCTTGTCAACATCGTTAGCCCCGTGTTTCTCGTGTCCATCATAGCATCGGATCTGCTGAAAAACAAGGTACTGTTTTTCCCTATGGCCCTTGCGTTCTACGGGGTCATCCTTTTCTTTTTGACGCCGCACCTGCTGAAAAAACGCACTGGTTTTGTTTCCTGCCAAATGAAAAAGGAAACCTTTTCAAAAGCGCTTTCCTCCGCCATAGAGAACAGCATGCTCGATATGCTGCGTATCGGCGGATGTATCCTCTTCCCCTGTACCCTGCTCTCTGTTTTTCACTCTCTTTTTTCGAACGGCGCAGTTTACACCACCCTTGCCGGGTTGACGGAGGTGAGCATGGGCGTATCGGCCCTGGCCGAAGCGGCCCTGCCCCTGCGCCTCAAGTCAAGCCTGATGACCGGCTTTGCGGCCTTCGGGGGCCTGTCATTGGCGCTGCAGACCATGTGCTGCTATCCTGATTTAGACATTTTTGTTTATCTCATTCGGAAGCTGCTGCTGGGCGCGCTGATCGGGGCGGCCTGCTATGCTGTGTTTCCCCTTTTCCCCACCGTCTCGTCCGTGTTTGCAAGTACCCAGGAGATGATAACCCGAAGCCTATCGTTGAGCTCGTTGCTGCTTTCTTCCGCTTTGTCCGTCGCGTTCACCGGTATGATCTCTCTGATGGTCAGCCAAAGGAAAAACGGCTGATTCGCAAATATTCTCGCAAATGGCGGTTGCCTTTTTCTGCTAATACGGGTATACTAAGGCAAATCATTTTGAGGAGAGCATCATGGCGTATTATTTCAACGAACCGTCCCACACCTTCTCTGAATACCTGCTGGTTCCCGGCTATTCCTCCTCCGCCTGCACGCCCCAGAACGTGACGCTGGAGACCCCGCTGTGCAAGTTTAAGGTCAACGAAAAACCCGCCCTGTCCATGAACATCCCCCTGGTCTCCGCCGTGATGCAATCCGTGTCCGGCGAGAAACTGGCGGCAGCCCTGGCTCGGGAAGGCGGCGTGTCCTTTATCTTCGTGTCCCAGAGCATCGAAAGCCAGGCCGCCATGGTCCGCGCGGTGAAGAAGTGTAAATCCGGCTTCGTCCGCAGCGACTCCAACGTGACCCCCGATTCCACGTTGGCCGACGTCATCGCGCTCAAGGAGCGCACGGGCCACTCCACCATCGCCGTCACAAGGGATGGCACCCCCGACGGAAAGCTGGAGGGCATGGTCACCAGCCGGGACTATCGGGTGAGCCGCATGGCCTTGGACACCCCCGTCAGGGACTTCATGACTCCCTTCTCCTCCCTGGTCTATGCCTATGAGGGCGTGAGCCTAAAGGAGGCCAACGATATCATCTGGGAGAACAAGCTCAATACCCTTCCCGTCATTACTAAGGACGGCTGCATGTCCTCCTTTGTGTTCCGCAAAGATTATGACGCCCACAAGGACAACCCTCTGGAGCTGCTGGACGACCATAAGCGCTATGTGGTGGGCGCGGGCGTCAACACCCGGGATTGTGAGCAGCGCATCCCTGCCCTCATCGAGGCCGGGGCGGATATCCTTTGCATCGACTCCTCCGAGGGCTTCACCGAGTGGCAGCAGCGGACCATCGACTTCGTTCGCAGGAACTACGGCGATTCCGTGAAGATCGGCGCCGGAAACGTGGTGGACGGGGACGGATTCAGATTCCTGGCCGAGGCTGGCGCAGACTTCGTAAAGGTTGGCATCGGCGGCGGCAGCATCTGCATCACCCGAGAGACCAAGGGCATCGGCCGGGGCCAGGCCACCGCCGTGCAGGACGTGGCGGCTGCCCGGGACGAGTACCTGAAGAAAACTGGAATCTATGTGCCGGTGTGCGCCGACGGCGGCATCGTTCAGGATTATCACATCACCCTTGCCCTTGCCATGGGTGCCGATTTCTGTATGTTGGGTCGATACTTTGCACGGTGCGATGAGAGCCCCACCAGCAAGGTGCTTATCAACGGCAGCTACATGAAGGAATACTGGGGTGAAGGCAGCGCCAGGGCGCGGAACTGGCAGCGGTATGACAACGGCGGCGACAAGAAGCTGACCTTCGAGGAGGGCGTGGATTCCTACGTGCCCTATGCCGGCCCCCTGCACAACAATGTGGAGACCACCCTCCATAAGGTCCGATCCACCATGTGCAACTGCGGCGCCACCACCATTGCGGAGCTGCGTGAAAAGGCTCGCCTGACCCTGGTCTCCCCCGCTTCCATGGTGGAAGGGGGCGCCCATGACGTGCTCCAGAAGGACAGCCGGTACTTCGCAAACTGACCTATAGGATATTGCCGGAAAAAAAGCTTGCTTTTTTCTCTCGAATGTGTATAATACTTATTGCGTTCATTCGAGGGGCATTAGCACAGTTGGTAGCGCGCAACGTTCGCAATGTTGAGGTCAGGGGTTCGAATCCCCTATGCTCCACCAATCAAAATGGACACCCGTTTGGGTGTCTATTTTGATTAACAGGAATACGGGGATTCGAACGGGCGTGGAAGTGAATGAACGTCCGGTGGACGTTCAGAGCCGCGGCCTGACCGAGGCCGCAGCCGAGAGCGAATCCCCCTATGCTCCAATCAAGACGGATATCCATTGATTGTCCATTTGAAACACATGAGGATAAACCATGATGCATCCAGATAAGTGGCGGGAAACCATCGATCCCTTCTCTCTCCCCTACACGTCCTTCTATCCGAAAGAGATACTGGGTTATCCGCACGCTGGAAATGATGTGTTCCATGCTAAGGGCATCTACGACGGGAAAGAAGTTCGGGCCTACATCAAGGCTGCCAGGCAGAAAGGCGCGGCGATTGAAAACGAAGTATCCATCCTGTCGCAGCTCCATTCGTCCGTCTATCCCACTGTTATCGATTATGGATTTGACAGAACGCCCTTTTCCGTGACGATGGAGCTGCCGGGGGAGCGCCTGTCGGTTATTGTTGGCGAAAACGAATCGATGGAATCACTCGCCTATATGGAGGAATACGGCTCAACACTGTCATCAGTCCATCAGCTTGCCCTTTCTGCCAAGCCTGTCACAGACAGGAGATTTTTCCATGCGCCATCGGATGAACTTCTAAAAAGCTTGAGATTGGAGGAATTCAGTGGCTTTTTTGCCAGTCCACCCAAAGATTCTGTCCCCTGCTTTTGCCACGGGGACTTCCACTACGCAAACATCCTGTGGAATAAGCATCACATCAGCGGCATCCTGGATTTTGAACTGTCCGGCATCGGAAACCGAGATTATGATATAGCTTGGGCGATGTTCCGGCGACCAGGGCAGAAATTCATGAAAACGGAAGCGGAACAGGAGGCTTTCCTGCGAGGCTATCAGCAGATCGCTCCCTGTGACAGGACGGCTGTCAAATACTATATGGCTCAATGCTATGTGTACTTTCTGCAATTCAGTGGAGACGATGTAGAATATTGTGAGTACATTCGTAACTGGCTAAAAGAACTATTATAGAAGCAGCTTATCCTTTCTAGTCAGACGTAACAGACTCATAACTTACATACCGATAGCTTTTCTCTGGCAGTATACTCTTTTTGAAAACTGCTCGTAATTTCGATATATTTTTGCCTTTTAGGCCTTTGACTCTATTGTCAAACGGTCTTTTTTTTGATATAGTATGATGGCATAGGGGGATATGTAGGTATGCCTAATTTTCTGGATGGACTTCCCAAGGAAAAAGTTCAGCTTTTATATATCCTGAGCGCTGCCAAGGCAGAGCTGACGGAGCAGCAGTTCTATCAATGTGCCTTCGAATGCACGGGTATGAACTGGTTCTCCTTTCACGACGTGGTGGGCGATCTGGAGAGCAACGGAGATATCGTCTATGAGCGCCGCCCCTTCGGCGCCTGCGCCTATTTGACGGATCAGGGAAAGATGACCCTGGGCATGTTCGAACGGGGTCTCACCTACTCCCTGCGGGAAAGGATCGACGAGTATCTAAAGGGCATAGCACCCCAGTTCCGGCAGGAGCGGGAGCTGGTCTCCTCCGATGAACCCCTTCCCGACGGCGGCATGCTGGTGCGGCTTAAGGCGCTGGAGGGGGAACGGGTGCTGCTGGAGATCGATATGTCCGTGGCCTCCCTGGAGGAATCGCTGACCATTCGCAAGAACTGGCAGAAGCAAAGCACCCATTTGTACGATACCATCTATGATACGCTGACCGAGAAAGAGTAATAAGCCGTATGGAAATAGATTTGACGAAACTGAACCAACCTCAACGAGAAGCCGTCACCTGCACGGAAGGTCCCCTGTTGGTGCTGGCCGGCGCAGGCAGCGGCAAGACCCGGGTGCTGACCACCCGCATTGCCTACCTCATCGCCGAAAAGAGTGTGGCCCCCTATCATATCCTGGCGCTGACCTTCACCAATAAGGCCGCCAAGGAGATGAAGGAACGGGTGCAGAAGCTCACCGGGGAGGATGCAGGCGTGTGGCTGTTCACCTTCCACGGCTTCTGCGCCAGGCTCCTGTCCATGGAGATCGACGCCTTGGGCTATGACAAGCGGTTCAGCATCTATGACGAGGACGATCAGCAGTCCCTCATCGGTCACATCATCAAGGATCTGAACCTGAACGACAAGGTGTTCTCCAAGCGCACCCTGGCAGGCATCTTTTCCGACGCTAAAAATCATTCCCTGCGGCCGGAGGAGTTTTTGCGGCAGAGCTATCAGCCACGGCAGGTCTTGGAAGCCTTCAGCCTGTATCAAAAGCGCTTGAAGGAAGCCAACGCCCTGGATTTCGACGATCTGCTGCTCAAAACCATCGAGCTGTTTGAAAAGCGGCCGGACGTCCTGGCAAAGTATCGGGATCACTTCCGCTACATCCTGGTGGACGAGTATCAGGACACCAACATGGCCCAATACCACATCGTGAGCCTGCTGGCCCGGGAGCATCGGAATCTGTGCGTGGTGGGTGACGACGACCAAAGCATCTACGGCTGGCGCGGCGCAGATATCCGCAATATTCTTGAATTCGAAAAGGACTTCCCCGGCGCACGGGTGGTTCGGTTGGAGCAGAACTATCGCTCCACGGACAAGATTCTGGAGGCGGCCAACCGGGTCATCGAGAACAATCGGGGCCGGAAGGATAAGCGTTTGTGGACGGAGAAGACCGACGGCTTCCCCATCACGGTCTATGAGGGACGGACGGAGCGGGAGGAAGCGGTGTATATCTGTGACCGCATCCTGAACGGCCGCCGCATGGGCAGCCGGTACGACAGCTTCGCCATCCTCTATCGGACCCATGCCCAGAGCCGCATTTTGGAGATGATTCTCCAAAGCTACAGCATCCCCTATAAGGTGTACGGCGGCACCTCCTTCTTCAACCGGTCTGAGGTGAAGGACGTGCTGTCCTATCTGCGGCTGTTGAGCAACCCTAACGACGACGTGGCCTTTACCCGGATCATCAACGTGCCCCGCCGGGGCATCGGGAACGTGGCCATGGACGAGCTGCGGGCGGAAGCCCAGCAGCGGGAGCTGTCTCTGTTCGCCGTGGTGCTGGACCCCCAGACCCTCAGTTTGCGGACCCGGGCGAAATTCGCTCCCTTTGCCCATATCATGGAGGCCGCCTTTGAGGACTACGGCAAAAAGACCTTCTCCGTTTTCGCGGCGGATCTGCTGAAGCGAATCGGCTATGACGCCTATCTCAAGGAGGACAAGAAGGAGAATTACGAGGTCCGTTCGGAGAACGTGAAGGAGCTTCTGGGATACATGAGCGAATTCGAATCCTCCTTCGACGATCCGGACGGGGATCTGCTGCAATCCTTCTTGAGCACCGTCGCCCTGTTCATGAACGCAGACAATGTGGACGAGCAAAACGGCTGCGTGAACCTTATGACCCTCCACGCCGCTAAGGGGCTGGAATTCGACACGGTCTTTCTTTGCGGTATGGAGGACGGCCTCTTCCCCTCCGCTCAATCCAAGTTCGATCCGGAAAAGCTGGAGGAGGAGCGGCGCCTTTGCTATGTGGGCGTGACCAGGGCCCAGGAGAAGCTGTTTTTGACCTATGCGGGCAGCCGTATGCTCTACGGTCAGTTCACCGCTTCCCAGCCCTCCCAGTTTTTGCGGGAGATGGGCGACGCCATTCGTATGCCCGGCGGCTCCAGTCGGGAACAGGCGGCGCAGAAGGCCGCACCGGTGGAGAGCTTCCATGCCCAAACCCCGCCTGTCCACACCGGCCCCCAGGTCTTTATGGGAACCAAACCCGCCACACCCAAAACGGTGGACAAGGTGCTGGACTGGAAGGACGGGGACAGAGTCCGCCACGCCATCTTTGGCGAGGGCGTCATCGAAAACGTGGAAGGCAAGGGCCCTTCCCAGATCATTCGTGTCCGTTTCAAGAACGGAGTGGAAAAACGACTGACCGCTCTGTATGCTCCCCTGACCAGGTTGGAATAATAAGCAGACTATGGAAAACAACGCGATGCAGCGAATGCAGGAGCTGGTGGATAAGCTCAACACATACGCCCGGGCCTACTATGTGGAGGATGCGCCGCTGATTTCCGACGGCGAGTATGACGCCCTGGAGGCGGAGCTGCTTGCCTTGGAAAAGGAGACGGGCACGGTCCTGCCCGACAGCCCCACCCACCGGGTGGGCGGCGAGCCGCTGTCCAAGTTCGAGGAGCATCGTCATCTGGGCAGGCTGTGGAGCCTCGACAAGGTTCGTACCCTGGACGGCATCCGGGAGTGGATGGATCGGGTCAAACGGCTGTTGGAGCTGAACGAGGACCCGCTGTACGCTCTTGAATACAAATTCGACGGGCTAACCATCAACCTGACCTACGAAAACGGCCTCCTGGTCCAGGGGGCCACCCGGGGCAACGGTGTGACGGGCGAAGCGATCCTTCCCCAGCTCAAGACCATTCGCTCCCTCCCCCTCTCCATCCCCTTTCAGGGACGCATGGAGGTCCAGGGAGAGTGTATCATGCTACTGTCTGTGCTGGATAAATACAACAAAACCGCCAAGGAACCCCTGAAAAACGCACGAAACGCCGCGGCCGGCGCCCTGCGGAATCTGGACCCCCAGGTAACGGCGGAGCGCAATTTGAGTTGCTTCTGCTACAACGTGGGGTATATCGAGGGCAAGACCCTGTCCGACCATGGGGAGATGATCGCGTTTTTGCGGGAGAACGGCTTCCCCGTGTCCCCGTTCATTCACTATGGTCATGGGGCGGACGAATTCATCGAGATCATCGACCGGGTGGCCGAGGAGCGGGACAGGCTGGACTTCCTCATCGACGGCATGGTCATCAAGGTCTGCGACTTTGCTCAGCGGGAGCGGCTTGGCTACACGGAGAAGTTCCCCCGCTGGGCCATGGCCTATAAGTTCGCTGCGGAGGAAGCCACCACCACCATAGAGAGCGTCACCTGGGAGGTGGGGCGCACCGGAAAGCTGACCCCGGTGGCCCACGTGGAGCCGGTGGATCTGTGCGGGGTCACCGTCAGCAACGCCACGCTCAACAACTGGGACGACATCTGCCGCAAGCGTGTGGGCATCGGCTCAAGGGTCTTTATCCGCCGAAGCAACGACGTGATCCCGGAGATACTGGGCGCCGTGCCGGGTGACACGCCCAAGGCGCCGGTGGAGAAGCCGAGTGTCTGTCCCTTCTGCGGGGCCCATGTGGAGCATCGAGGGGTCCACCTCTATTGCACCAACCCCCTTTCCTGCCGCCCCCAGATCATTTCACGGCTCGCACACTTTGCGAGCCGGGACGCCATGGACATCGACACCTTCGCGGACAAAACGGCGGAGCAGCTGTTCAACGAGCTGAACGTGGCCACCATTCCGGAGCTGTACACCCTGCGGCGGGACAGGCTCCTGTCCCTGGAGGGATTCAAGGAGAAGAAGGCCCAGAACCTTTTGACCGCGTTGGAGAACAGCAAGCATCGGCCTTTGAGCGCCTTTTTGAACGCCCTGGGCATCCCCAACGTGGGGGTGAAGACGGCGCGGGACCTTTCTTTGACCTTCGGCTCCCTGGAAAAGCTGCGCAACGCCACCTTCGATGAGCTGATTGCCATTGAGGACGTGGGTGAGATCGTGGCGGACAGCGTGCTCTCCTTCTTCCACGATCCCCGAATCAGCCAGCAGATCGACGATCTCATCGCCTATGGGGTCTCCCCTGTGGCGGACAAGTCGGCCACGGACTCCCCCATCAGCGGCAAGACCATTGTGGTCACCGGGACATTGCCCACCTTGAGCCGGAAGGAAGCAGAGGATCTGATCCTAAGCCACGGCGGCAAGGCGGCGGGCAGCGTCAGCAAGAAGACGGACTATGTGTTGGCGGGTGAAGCGGCGGGCAGCAAGCTCACAAAAGCCCAGCAGCTGGGTATCCCTGTCATCGACGAACAGACTTTATTGGATTGGTTGAAATGAGGATCGGAAAATTAGAGAACAGCGAGCTGGAATCGCTGATCCTGTCAAAATTCAAGCGGATCCGCCCCGAGTCTCTGACGGTGCCTCGGGTGGGCGAGGATTGTGCTTCCCTGGACTTTGGAGGCGACCTGATCGTGCTTAGCATGGACCCCATCACCTCCGCTGGCGAAAAGAGTCTGGGACTTTTGAGCGTCCATGTAAACTGCAACGACGCCATCTGCATGGGGGCGGAACCGGTGGGCCTGCTGGTGACGCTGCTGCTTCCCCCCGACTATCCCACCGAAGGGATCGGCAGGATCGCCGATGATCTGGCGGCCGCGGCCCAGGTGGCGCACGTGGACATTTTGGGCGGCCATACGGAGTTCACTGACGCTGTGACCCGCCCCATCACCTGCACTAGCGTGGTGGCCCGCATGCCGAAGGAGCGTAAGCTCATGGGGCTGCAGGCAGGCGACGATCTGGTCATGACCAAGGCCGCTGGCCTGGAGGGCACGGCCATTCTGGCCACGGAACAGGCGGACAAGCTCTCCTCCCTGTCCCCCGCCCTCTTGCAGGAAGCGGCCGGGTATTTTTCCATGCTGTCCGTTGTCCCCGAGGGCAAAGTTGCCCTGGAGCTGGCTGCCCACGCTATGCACGACGTGACTGAGGGAGGCATTCTGGGCGCCGCCTGGGAGATCTGCTATGCGGCCGGACGGGGCTTGATCCTCGACAGGGACGCCATCGCTGTGACAGATGCCACTCGCCAAATTGCCGAAGCGGCCGGCATCGATCCTCTGCGCCTGCTGGGCAGCGGAAGCCTGCTCATCGGCTGTGCAAAGGGGGAAACCATGGTTCAGGCGCTCCATGCGGCAGGTATTCCGGCCGCTGTGATCGGTCACGTGGCCGAATCGGGCTTTTTCACCACCGACGGCACCCCCATCGATCCACCCCGGGAGGACGCTTTGTACGACGCCTTCCCGAAAAAAGATTAGGACTTGCGTTCACCAGACCCCCTATGCTATAATACGATGATTTTGGGAGGTAGCCTATGTACAGCATGACCGGATACGGACGGGGCACGGCATCCTTGGATGGCCGCGAACTCACCATCGAGTTGAAAAGCGTCAACAACCGGTTCTTGGACATCGGCATGAAGCTCCCCCGCCAGCTGTCCTTTTTGGAGGATACCCTGCGCAAGCTACTAAACGACGGGTTGAACCGGGGCCATGTGGACGTATTTGTCAACTATAGGAACCTTCGCAGCGACGCTAAGACGGTTCGAGTGGACGAAGCGCTGCTGAAAGCATATTTGACCTCCGCCCGGGAGAGCGCCAAAGCCTTGGACCTGGTGGACGATCTGACCCTGTCTCGGGCGTTGACCCTGCCGGACGTGACCACCATCCTGCCCGCCGATGAGGATCAGCAGGCCCTTCTGGAGCTGGGCCGATCGGTCATGACGGAGGCCATCACCAACCTGAAGGATATGCGGCGCAAGGAAGGCGAACGGCTGAAGCTGGACCTTTCTGCCCGCATGGACACCATGACCGGCTACGCCCAATCCATCGAGCGCCGGGCCCCGGCTGTGGTGGAGGAATACAGAGCCAAACTTACCGCCCGCATCGAGGAGCTGTTGGGCGAGACGGAAGTCGATCGGGCCCGCCTTGCCACGGAGGTAGCCATCTTCGCGGATCGGGCGGCCATCGACGAGGAGATCGTCCGTTTGAACACCCATCTGATTCACTTTAGAGAGCTGTTGGAGGCTGACGAGCCTGTGGGACGGAAGATGGATTTCCTGGTTCAGGAGATGAATCGGGAATGCAACACCATCGGCTCCAAAGCCAACGACGCGGAGCTGACCAGTATCGTCCTGCTCTGCAAGGCGGAGATCGAAAAGCTGCGGGAGCAGATACAGAATATCGAATAAGCGAGGGGGTAGCGCATGAAAGAACAGAGAAATGGTTTGCTTTTGGTGGTTTCCGGCCCTGCCGGCGTGGGCAAGGGCACGCTGGATAAGGCCCTGATGGAGCGCAACCACAAGATCAAGATGTCCGTATCCGCCACCACCCGTGCTCCCCGTCCCGGGGAGATCGAGGGGGTCCACTACTTCTTCAAGACGGAAGAGGAGTTCAAGACCATGGTGGAACGTGGCGAGTTCTTAGAATATATGCACGTCTTTGGCAGCAACTACTATGGCACGCCTCGCTCCTTCGTGGAGCAGCAGCTGGCCAACGGATACGACGTCATTCTGGAGATCGACGTGAACGGGGCCATGAACGTGAAGCGGTCCTTCCCCGACGCCGTGCTGATCTTCATCACCGCTCCCAGCATGAGTGAAATCAAATCCCGCCTTATCGGCCGAGGCACGGAGACCATGGAGCAGGTGGAAAAGCGCTTTGCCACCGCTTTTGAGGAGATCAAGATGATCCCGCATTATGATTACGTGATCGTCAACGACGTGGTGGACGTGGCCGTCCACCACATGGAAGCCATCTTGGAAGCGGAGCGGTGCCGCACCGCCCGCAGTGCATTTGTTTCAGAAGCAATCGAGGAAATAGGGAGGTAAACTACTATGATGAATCGTCCACCGGTCAACGAATTGGCTGAAAAAGCCGGTTCCCGCTATCAGTTGGTGACCGCTGTCGCCAATCGGGCCCGTCAACTGCAGGATGATCCCGACGCCCTGGGGAACAACAAACCCCTGTCCATGGCTGTGGAAGAGATGTATGAGGATAAGCTCATCGTCATCCCCGCCAAGGAGGCATAAGGAAAACTCCCGTTGACATGGCCCGCTTCGCACCCAGCTACGAAGCGGGCATTCTTTACTCATAAAAAAGTACGTGAAAGGAGGGGCAGGATGTTTGCAAAGGTGATCGTGGATATCGCCCATGCAGCCGTGGATCGGGCGTTTACCTACCGTATCCCGGACGGCCTGGACGTTCGCCTCGGCCATCACGTTCTGGTCCCCTTCGGACAGGGAGACCATGTAAAGGAGGGGTTCGTCCTTTCCGTCATGGAGGAGAGCGACCTGGAGGGGGGCGTGGTCCTCAAGGACGTTTTATCCTGCATGGAGCCCTATACGGTGCTTTTGCCGGAGCAGATCGAGCTCGCCCAATGGATGAAGGAGGCGTATCACTGCCTGCTGGTGGATGCCCTGAGGCTCATGATCCCTGCCCAGCTTCGTGGCGGCCGCATCCATGAGAAAAAGGAGCGGATCGTGTATCTGGCGGACCCGTCCGATGAATTCGTCTCCAGATCCCATATCCAGACGGATGTGGTGGAGCTGCTGAAAAAGACCGGCCAGCCCATGTCCATTCAGGACATCAAAGCGTTTTTGCCCGGCGCTGCTCCGGCCATCGCTGCCTTGCTGAAGAAACGGGTGCTGTCGGAAAGCAGTTTCACCGTGTTCCGCCGCCCGGAATACAGCTCCCGAACGGAGCAGATACCCGAGCTCACCCAGGAGCAGGCGACGGCTCTTCAAGAGATGGAAGCCCTCTCCCCCGGCCAAACGGCCCTTCTCTACGGGGTCACGGGCAGCGGGAAGACGGAGGTGTATCTGCGGTGTATCGAAACCTGTCTCGAACAGGGAAAGGGCGCCATCGTGCTGGTGCCGGAGATCGCACTGACCCCTCAGACCGTGGGCCGGTTCGCCGCCCGCTTCGGAGATCGGATCGCGGTGCTCCACAGCCGGCTCTCCGCCGGAGAACGGTTCGATGAGTGGCGGCGCATCCGCCTGGGCCGTGCCCCCATCGTCATCGGTGCCCGCAGCGCCGTGTTCGCACCGGTGGAGAATTTAGGGCTCATCATCATCGACGAGGAGCATGAAAACAGCTATCAGAGCGAAATCACGCCCCGGTACCATGCGCTGGATATCGCCCGCCGCCGGGTGAAGCGAAACAATGGGAAACTGCTGCTGGGCAGCGCCACCCCCTCCCTTCTCAGCTACTATCGGGCCCTGAACGGCAGTTATCGGCTGATCGAACTCCCCCATCGGGTTGCGGGACGGCCCATGCCCGTGGTCTCCATTGCGGATATGCGGGCGGAGTTTTTGAACGGCAACAACGGCATCTTCTCCTCCCTGCTGCTTTCGAAGCTGGGGGATTGCCTGAAGCAGGGACACCAGGCCATGCTGTTCCTCAATCGACGGGGCTACTCCACCTTCGTCTCCTGTCGGGCCTGCGGATACGTGATGACGTGCGACAACTGCGATATCTCCATGACCTATCATAAGGCTCAGAACGCGGTGCGCTGTCACTACTGCGGGGCGAAAAAGCCCCTGCCCAAGGTCTGCCCCAACTGCGGCAAGCCCTTCATCAAATACTTCGGCATCGGCACGGAGCAGGTGGAGGAGCAGATACAGAAGTGGTTTCCCGGAACCAAAACGGCCCGCATGGACGCGGACACAGTATCCCATCGGGACGCCTACGAGCAGATACTCTCCTCCTTTGGGCGCGGAGAGGCCCAGATACTGATCGGGACCCAGATGATCGCCAAGGGACACGACTTTCCCAATGTGACGTTGGTGGGGGTGGTGGCGGCGGATACCACGCTGAGCTTTCCGGACTTTCGGAGTGCGGAACGGACCTTTCAGCTGCTGACCCAGGTTTCCGGCCGGGCCGGCCGGGACAAGGACCCGGGACAGGTGGTTATGCAGACCTATGTGCCAGACCATCCTGTGCTTCGCTTTGCTCGGGTACAGGATTATCCCGGCTTCTATCAGTACGAGATCGCCCAGCGAAAGAAGTGCCTCTACCCTCCCTTCTCCCTTTTCATCCGGCTGCTGCTGTCTGCGGAGAACGAGGACGCCCTGATCGAACGGGGAAAGGAATATGCAAAGGCACTGGAAGCGGATCTAAGAAAAGCCCTCGGCGAAGAGGGACAGGGCGATCTGCTGCTGCTGTTGGCCGCACCGGCGCCTATCGCCCGAATTGCGGGACAGAGCCGATATCAGATACTGGTCAAACTTCTGCGCACGAAGCGGCTTTCCCAGGCGCTCCATGCTGTCTACGACTTCGAGACCGCCCATCGAGAGGATGGTTTCCTGAAAATTGAGATCAACCCACAGGATATGTTTTAAGATGAAAAATATCATGGAATCAAAAATCAAAAAACGATCCCCCTGGCGCCTGTTCTTTCGTGTACTGCGCCCCTATTGGGGATATGTGATACTGTCAGCTTTGTTCGTTTTGCTGGCCGCCATTTGCGTGTACTTGGCGCCCTTTGTGACCAGCTTCACCTTGGACTACGTGATACGGGATGTGGACCCCCATATACCGGCGCCCATCTTCAACCTGGTGAAGCGCCTGGGCGGGCGGGAATACTTCGTGGAGCATCTGATCCTCTGTGGGGCAGTGTATCTGGCCTTCACAGTTTTGAATGGCCTCTTCACCTACCTTCGCCGCCGGTCCACGGCCTATGCTGCCGAGGGCATGGCCAAGACCCTTCGGGATGCCCTTTATGAGCACATCAACGCCGTGCCGTACGACTATCACAAGCACGTGTCCACCGGCGATTTGGTCCAGCGATGCACCTCCGACGTGGAGACGGTGCGCCGGTTCCTTAGCGTACAGATGATGGACATCCTGCGCACGGCGGTCATGTTCGTGACCGCGCTGGTGATCCTGCTGCGCATCCACGTGCCCATGGCCCTCATCTCCATGGTCACCCTCCCCCTGCTCACCGTATCCTCCTTCGTCTACTTCCGCTACGTGCAGAGATACTTCAAGGATGCGGACGAGGCGGAGGGTCAGCTGTCCGCGGCCCTGCAGGAGGATCTGACCGGGGTGCGCATCGTTCGTGCGTTCGGCCAGGAGCGGGCGGAATACGAGAAGCTGACCCGGCTGAACGCCAAAACCAGGGACACCAACATCCGCCTGAACAAGCTGCTGGGCTTCTATTGGGGGCTGTCCGACGCCGTGGGCTTCTCCCAGATCGGCATTTCTCTGGCGGCGGGCATCTACTTCTGCGCCAAGGGCACCATGACGCTGGGGCTCGTCACCCTCTTCTCCACCTATACCTCCATGCTCACCTGGCCCGTGCGGCAGCTGGGACGGATCCTGGCTGACATGGGCAAGGCTTCCATCTCCCTGCAGCGTCTGACTGAAATCATGGATGCCCAGCCGGAGCAGGAGCCGGGCAAGGCGTTGACGGTGGACATGAGCGGAGATATCTGCTTCGATCACGTGTGCTTTGGCTACGATGCCCCGGACGACGTATTGAAGGATATCACCTTTTCCGTAAAGCCCGGGGAAACGGTGGCCATCCTTGGCGCCACAGGCTCGGGCAAGAGCAGCCTGGTGCAGCTGCTGCAGCGGCTCTATACCTGCACCAGGGGCAGCATCACCATCGGCGGTGTGAACATCAACGACATCGACCATGCCTGCCTGCGCAAAAACATCGGCATCGTGCTGCAAGAGCCCTTCCTCTACTCCCGCACCATCCGGGAGAACATCCGCATCGTGAATCCCTCCGCGTCCGACGCTGAGGTGGAGCAGGCGGCCCGCATCGCCGCCATTCACGACGTGATCATGGGCTTTGAAAAGGGATATGACACCATTGTGGGTGAGCGGGGCGTGACCCTGTCCGGCGGCCAGCTCCAGCGGGTGGCCATCGCCCGGACCCTGATGCAAAAGGCCCCCATCCTCATCTTCGACGACTCGATGAGCGCCGTGGATACGGAGACGGACGCCAAGATACGGGACGCCCTCTATGGCATGAAGCGGGACGGGATACTATTCATCATCTCCCACCGCATCACCACGCTCTGCGAGGCGGACAAGATACTGGTGCTGGAGGGCGGCCGTCTGGTGGACATGGGCACCCACGAGGAACTGATCCAAAAACCGGGCATGTATCGGCGCATCGCCGAGATACAGGATGCTTTGCCGAAGGGAGGTGACGCAGCGTGAGTTATCAGGAAGAACAGGATTTCACCAACGAACGAGTGGACCCCAAGCTGTGGAAGAGGCTGTACGCCTACGCCTGGCGCAACAAACGCATCTTCCTCATGACCATCGCCTGTTTGCTGTTTGTGGCGCTGGTTGACGCCCTCTACCCCCTTCTTGCCAACTACGCTGTGGACCACTTCATCGTTCCCGGCGTATCCAAAGGCGTGGGGCTGTTTTTGCTGCTCTATGTGGCACTGGCTTTTTCCCAGGGCTTCGGCACCCTGGGATTCATCACCCGCTGCGGGCGTATGGAGATGACCATCTCCTACGATATCCGGCAGGACGGTTTCTTGAAGCTCCAGAACCAGTCCTTCTCCTTTTATGACAAGACCGCCGTGGGATATCTGATGGCCCGGATGATCAGCGACGTGAGCCGACTCTCCGAGATGGTGGCCTGGAGCATGGTGGACCTTCTCTGGTCCTCCTGCTACGCGCTGCTGTGCCTCATCATCATGCTGATCAAGAACTGGAAGCTGGCGCTGCTGGTGTTGCTGGTGGTGCCGCCCCTTGCCGTGGTGGCTCTCTTTTTGGAGCGTGCCATCCTGAAGTATCAACGGGAAGCACGCAAGCACAACAGCCGCATCACCGGCGCTTTCAACGAGGGCATCATGGGCGCCATGACCACCAAAACGCTTGTCTACGAAGAGGAGAACACCCGCGAATTCAAGGAGATCACCCAGAGCATGCGTAAGGCCTCCATCAAGGCAGCCCTGATCAACGCCGTGTTCTTCCCGCTGGTCATCTCCCTGGGCGCTGTCGGCACGAGCCTGGCCCTGTATTTGGGCGGCCAGGGGGTGCTTGCCCCGGATCACGCCTTCATAGGCCCCATATCCGCCGGTACCCTGGTGGCTTTCGTCACCTATGCGGCCAGCCTCTTCGACCCGATCCAGCAGATCGCGTCCATCTTTGCGGACTTCCAGAGCGCCCAGGCTTCGGCGGAGCGAGTCATCAGCCTGATCGACGCACCCATAGAAGTTGTGGATTCCCCCGAGGTCGTGGCCAAATACGGCAGCATCATCGAGCCCAAACGGGAGAATTGGGAGCCCATCACCGGCGCGATCCGCTTTGAAAACGTGAGCTTCTCCTACAAACCCGAGGAGCCGGTGCTGACGAACTTCGATTTGGATATTCAGGCGGGACAGACCATCGCTCTGGTGGGTGAAACCGGCGCTGGCAAGAGCACCATCGTCAATCTGGTCTGCCGTTTCTATGAGCCCACGGCCGGCACTATCTACATCGACGGCAAGGACTACAGGACCCGTTCCCAGCTCTGGCTGCAGAGCAGCCTGGGGTATGTGCTCCAATCCCCCCATCTGTTCTCCGGCACCATCGCGGACAACATCCGCTACGGTCGTCCCGACGCCACCATGGAGGAGGTGCGCCATGCGGCCCGACTGGTCCACGCCGAGCCGTTCATCCTGGAGCAATCGAAGGGATACGACACGGAGGTGGGCGAAGGCGGCATCCGCCTGTCCACAGGTCAGAAGCAGCTCATCTGCTTTGCCCGGGTGATCCTGGCGGACCCCCGCATCTTCGTGCTGGATGAGGCCACCAGCTCCATTGACACGGAAACGGAGCAGCTGATCCAGGAGGCCATCACCACCGTTTTAAAGGGTCGCACCAGCCTTGTGGTGGCCCATCGGCTGTCCACCATCCGGAACGCCGACCGCATATTGGTCATCCGCGGCGGCCGCATCGAGGAAAGCGGCACCCACGAGGAGCTGCTGGCCCTGGGCGGTTACTACCATGACCTATATGAGCACCAGTTCCGGGAGGAGCGTCTCAAGACCGCCATGAAGGACATAGGCATCGAATAAATGCGCATGAAAAAGGAGCGAGGCCGCTCGCTCCTTTTCGTATGTGTGATTCAGACGTACTCCACTTCGATCTTACCGAAGGAAACATCCCCTTTGAGATAGATGAATACAGCGGC
Source organism: uncultured Eubacteriales bacterium (assembly GCA_902798825.1). Taxonomy (GTDB): domain Bacteria; phylum Bacillota; class Clostridia; order Christensenellales; family CAG-138; genus RUG472. The sequence goes on from CADBYI010000002.1 coordinate 31,815, forward strand.
GTTGGGGTCTCCCGGCGGGCAGTTGCAGCCGCCGAAGGCTGCGCTGGCGTCCACCTTGGTGCCCACAGAGGCAGGAAGCCGCAGCGTCAGCGAGCCGAAGCTCACGTCGGCGTCGATGGTGGCTCCGTTCTCGATGTTGGCCCCGGTCAGATCAACCACCAGATTTCCGAAGGACATATCGATCTTGGCGCCTTTGAAGGGCTCCTCCCCCATCACCTTCTTTTCCTGGCTGGAGAAGGCGGCGTCCACGTTGATAAAGCCACCCTCCTCCGTGTATTCGAACACGGGGTCCCCCTTCTCCACATGGAAGAATCCTTCGCCGGAGCCCTTCCGGTGGGGAAACAGATATCCAAGCAGCACCGTAAGTCCGATGAGGATCAGCGCGGCGGGCCAGATCATGCTCCAGGTCAGCTTATACTGGGCGGGAATGATGCCCATGTTGAACAGCAGCATATACAAACCGAACAGGGCGATGCCCAAGCTCACCGGGCTCAAATCCTTCCGGCACAGCATGATCCCCATGCAGGTGAGTAAAAAGGGCCACAGCACGCTCCAGAAGGTGATACCCTCTCCTAACTGAATAATGTGCATGGCGTTCAGCAGGAAGACCACGCCGATACCCACCAGCAGCAGAGAAAAGACGATCTTTTCCCAGCGGTTCAAATTCAGGCTTACCGTAACGTTGTGATCACGCTTTCCCTCTTTTTCGCCTTCCACAGACAGCAAGCGCAGCGGCTCTTTGCCCAATAGCTGGTCTGTGGTGACCCCTAACGCATCTGCCAGCTGCGGCAGAATGGAGATATCGGGACAGCTTAGATCGTTTTCCCATTTACTGACGGCCTGGGCGGTGACGCCCACCAGATTGGCCAGCTGCTCCTGGGTCATACCCTTTTGCTTGCGCAAGTCGCTGATGCGCTTGCCCATGGTTGCCTTGCTTTCCATAATTGCCTCCCTTTTTTGATGGCCTCATCATAACACATTTTTCACGGTTGAGCTATCATCCGACAAGAGAATACCCAAAAAAGGTATCAACCGGTGGTTGAGCTCGAATCAACCGCCCTTTTTATCTCGGTTTTCTTTACAAAATCCCTTTCACAGGATATAATAACATGATGTAATTAGGAGGAATATGCCATGGCGATTCGAACGATCCGCAAGGAAAAGGACCCTTGTCTGTATAAAAAGTGCCGGGAGGTCACCGCCTTTGACGGACGGTTGTCCCAGCTGATCGACGATATGTTCGATACCATGTATGAAGCCGACGGCGTGGGTCTGGCCGCCCCCCAGGTGGGTGTCCTTCGCCGGGTGGTGGTCATCGACGTGGGCGGGCCCGAAGGGGAAAACGCTCCTGTGGAGATGGTGAATCCTCATATTCTCGAATCCTCCGGTGTTCAGGGGGGCATGGAGGGCTGTCTCTCCTTCCCTGGGCAAAGCGGCTACGTGGAGCGTCCCAACTATGTGAAGGTGGAAGCCTACGACCGTAACGGAGATTTGTTCGAGTACGAGGGCGAAGGGCTCTTTGCCCGGGCAGTCTTCCACGAATGTGACCATCTGGACGGGAAGGTGTACCTGCCCTTGGTGAAGGAACCGCCCGCTGACTTTAAGCAAGAGGAGTAGCCCATGCGCATCGCATTCTTCGGCACCCCTGAATTTGCCGTCCCCACCCTTCGGGCTCTGGCGACATCCGATCATACTTTGGCTGTGTTCACCCAGCCGGATCGTCCGGTGGGGCGCAAGGCCATCTTGACGCCGCCGCCGGTGAAGGCGGCCGCCCTGGAGCTGGGACTGCCGGTTTATCAGTTTGAAAAGATTCGGAGTCGGGAGGGCTGCGACGCCATTTCCGCTTTCAAGCCCGACCTCTATGCCGTGGTGGCCTTCGGACAGCTGTTCAGCGAAGAGAATTTGTCCATTCCACCTCTGGGTGCTATCAACGTCCACGGCTCTCTCCTGCCTCTCTATCGGGGCGCCTCCCCCATGCAGCAAAGCATCATCGATGGCCAGGCAACGGTGGGCGTGTCCACCATGCGGCTGGTGAAGCGCATGGATGCGGGGGACATCCTTCTGCAGGCCGAAACGCCTCTGGGGGAGAACGAAACCTATGGAGAACTGTCAGAGCGCCTTGCGAAACTTGGCGCGGACCTGTTCATGGAAACTTTGCGTGTTCTGGAACGGGGACAGCTTTCGCCCGTTCCGCAAGACGAAAGCCGAGCCAGCTATTGCCGTATGCTCACCCGGGACAGCGGGAAGATCGACCTTTCTGCCCCGCGTCAGGTCATCCATGATCTCGTTCGCGGCACCAACCCCTGGCCCGGAGCTTATGCTCTGCTGGGCGAGGAGAAACTGAAGCTTTGGCGCACATCCCTTTCCGATGCGGAACCGTCTGCCGATATACCCGTCGGCGGACTGTTCGGAGACCCTAAACACGGCCTTTTCCTTCGCTGCACGGACGGAACCTTGCAGATCCTTGAGCTGCAGGCTCCCGGCGGTAAGAAGCTGGACGGGAAGACCTTTTTGCGGGGCAAGAACATCATCGGGAGCGTGCTTTCATGAACAGCCCCCGCAGGGACGCCCTGCAGGTATTTATGGACGTGGTGGAGGACGGGGCCTATGCCAACCTTCGGCTGAAGGAGGTCCATCGCTCCCCCTCGGAGCAGGCCTATGTCAGCTCCCTGGTGTACACCGCTCTGGAGCATATGAGATGGACCGACTATATGCTGTCCTTCTATGTGAAGCAGCCAAAGAAGGTGGTCCGCAACATCCTGCGGCTGGCTGTGGCGGAGCTGTTCTTCATGGATACCCCGGATCATGCCGCTGTGAATGGCGCTGTGGAGCTGACCCGGGAATGCGGCAAAGGGGCCTTGTCCGGCCTGGTAAACGGGGTCCTGCGCCGTATGCTGCGGGAAAGGGACAGCCTCCCTCCCCTGCCCGACGATCCTGTGGCCCGGCTATCCATCCAGTATGGCTGCCCGGAGTGGATCATCCGGGAATGGCTGGAACGGTTTGGAGAAACCGAGGCCCGGCAGCTTTTGAGCTATGAGCCACCAGCCATGGAGATACGGGCCCAGTATCCTTTTTCCAATGAGGAGCTGGCCGCCCAGCTAAGGGTTCCCTATACCTTGGGCCAGGTGGACAGCAACTGCTTCAAGTTGAGCGAAAGCCTTCCCGTGGCCTCTCTCCCTCTGTTTCGGGAGGGGAAAATCGCCATCCAGGGAGAAGGGGCTATGGCCATTTGTCGGTTCATGGGTGATATGCGGGGAAAGAAAGTGTTGGATGCCTGCGCTGCCCCCGGAGGGAAATCCGCCTATCTCTGGTCCCTGACGGAGGGGGATATCGACCTTACCTGCTGCGAGCTCCATCCCCATCGGCTGGAGCTGATGCAGCGGACCTTTGCCCGGCTCCATGTGCAGGCCACCTGCGTTGCCAGGGACGCCGCCCTGCTGGGTAAGGATGAGGCCGACAGCTTTGACGCTGTCCTTCTGGACGTGCCATGTTCCGGCCTGGGCCTGCTGCGGGAGAAGCCGGATGTGGCGCTCCATCGCAAGGAGAGCGATCTGTGGGAGCTGTGTCGAATCCAGGCATCGCTGCTCAATAGCTGCGCCAAGGCGGTGCGCCCCGGAGGGGTCCTTTGCTACAGCACCTGCACCATCTCCCTTCAAGAGAACGAGGATCAGGTGGCGGCCTTCTTACAGGCTTATTCGGACTATACGCTGGAGGACCAACGACAGCTTCTGCCCCATCTGGATGGGACCGGCGGATTCTATATGGCAAGGATGAAAAGATGTATTTGACGGACCTGGACAAAAACGGCGTCGCCGCCCTCATGACGGAATGGGCCCAGCCTCGTTTTCGCACCGATCAGGTGATGGCGTGGCTCAATGCCGGTGTGCGGCCGGAGGGTATGTCCAATCTTCCCAAGGCCCTTCGGGAAAAGCTCTCTGTTCTCCCCTACGGAGGCAGCACCATCGAACGGAAGCTGGTTTCTTCCAAGGACGGCACCGCCAAATACCTGTTCCTGCTGGAGGACGGAAACCTGGTGGAAGGGGTGCTGATGCACTATAGATACGGGAATACCGCCTGTATCTCCACCCAGGTGGGATGCCGCATGGGCTGCAAATTCTGCGCCTCCACGCTGGAAGGCTGCGTGCGGGACCTGCGTCCCGGTGAGATGCTGAGCTTTATCAAGCTTATGGAGCAGGATGAGCCGCCTCGCCCGGGTTGGAGCCGGTCCGTGACCAACATCGTCCTCATGGGCAGCGGGGAGCCTCTTGACAACTACGATAACGTGGTGACCTTTTTGAAACGGGTCACCAGCCCCGATGAGCTGAATATCAGCCCTCGGAACATCTCCCTGTCCACCTGCGGCCTGGTGCCGAAGATATACCGATTCATGGACGAGGCGCCCCATGTGACCTTGTCCATCTCCCTCCACGCTCACTCCGACGACGTGCGCCGGACCATGATGCCCATCGCCAACGTGTACCCCATCGCCGACCTTGTGGAGGCAGCCAGGGTCTATGCCGAGAAAACGGGCCGTCGGGTGGTGTTCGAATATGCTCTTGTGGAGGGCGTGAACGACTCCAAGCAGGATGCCGTGGCCCTTGCAAAGCTCCTGCGAGGGTTGATCTGTCACGTGAATTTGATCCCCTTGAACAGCGTGAAGGAACGGTCGCTTATGGGCGTAAGCCGGGCCCACGCGGAGGAGTTCGCCGGTTGGCTGGAGAAGGAGCATATTTCCGCTACCGTGCGGCGAGAAATGGGCGCGGATATCGACGGCGCCTGTGGTCAGTTGAGAAGGAGAGTGATTCATGAGATACAGCAGCCTGTCTGAAAAGGGACGGCGTCCCAACAACGAGGACGAGGTGTTCACCCGCTTCGACCCTCGCTATCCCCTGATCGCCGCCGTATCCGACGGTATGGGCGGCCATGCGGCAGGTGAAGTGGCCAGCCGCATCTCTATCGAAGCCCTGGATATGTGGACCAGGGAGCTGTGCGATGCGCCTCAAAACGTGCTGGTGGACGCCTTTTTCAACGCCAACGCCCAGGTCATCTCCGCTGCGGAGCAGGAAAAGAAATATCGTGGCATGGGCGCCACCCTGGTGGCCGCTATCTTCTATCACGATCACTTTATCACAGCTAATATCGGAGATTCACGGCTGTACCTGGTATCGGGCAACGATATGCGCCAGGTCACCTTCGATCACTCCTATGTCCAGGAGCTGGTACGAAGGGGCTTTCTCACTGCGGAGGAGGCGCGAAACCATCCTCGAAAGAATGTGATCACCCGGTGCATCGGCACGGAGTCCTCCTTTGAGCCCGATGTGTTCTATACCCGCTGGAACCCAAAGGATCTGGTGCTGCTTTGCTCTGACGGCCTTTGCGACGTGCTCACGGAGGCGGATATGCTGTCCCTCATCCAGCGGGAAACGGACTTGGACACCCTCTGTCGGTCCCTATACGCTGCCGCCTATGAGAAGGGCAGCTCCGACAACATCTCCCTGGTCCTGGTGCGCAACGAAGGAGGTGTGGAGCTGTGATCCCGGATATCATCGACGGCAAGTATCGCGTCATCCGTGAGGTGGGCAGCGGCGGCATGGCTCACGTCTATCGGGCCATCAACATGTCCTCCCGTAAGGTAGTGGCGGTGAAGATGCTCAAGGAGGAGTATCTCAACGACAAGGAGTTCCTACGCAGATTCGATCGGGAGGCACGGGCCAGCCTGGAGCTCTCCCATGAGAATATCGTCCGCGCCTATGGCGTAGGCGAAGACAACGGCGTGCCCTACATCGTGTTGGAGTATGTGGAAGGGAAAACCCTGAAGGATCTGATTCAGGAGAGCCCCGCCGGGCATCTCTCCGTCCAGCAGGCCATCGGTATCTGCAGCCAGATACTGGACGCCCTTTCCTATGCCCACGCCCACGGCATCATCCATCGGGACGTGAAGCCGCAGAACGTCATCGTCACCAACCGGGGCAAGGCGAAGCTGGCCGACTTCGGTATCGCCCGGGAGGTCACGGCCAGCACCGTCACCTTCTCCGGAAAGAACGTGATCGGTTCCGTACACTATATCTCTCCGGAGCAGGCCAAGGGGCTGCCCGCCACGGAGGAAAGCGACATCTATTCCGCCGGCATCTCCCTCTATGAGATGCTCACCGGTACGGTCCCCTTCATCGGCGATACCACGGTGTCAACGGCGCTGATGCATCTTTCCAACGAACCGGAGCCGCCTCGGGAGCTGAACCCCTCCATTCCCCCTGCCCTCAACGACATCGTCTTGCGGGCCCTGGAGAAGGATCCCCAGATGCGCTATGCCAGCGCCAAGCTCATGCGCTCCGATCTCATTCGGTCTCTGACCCATCCCAACGGCACCTTTGCCCGGGACAGGGAGTCCAAGGAGACCAGAACCCCCGGACGGCGCATGTCCCTTTCCGTGTACGCCTGGATATCCATATCCGTGTTTACCCCTATTTTGGTCATCTTCCTGGCCTATCTCGGCTATGTGAACCATTGGTGCGCCGGCAGCGAGGACGTGGAGGATCTGATCCTTCCCTCCCCCAGCCTGGAGGCCACGGTGGAAAGCGTGACCGTATCCGGTTCCAATCAGCCCACAGCGACCCCCGCCGGAAAGCTTATGCCCACGGTGATGGGGCAACGACTGGACGACGCCCTTAAGGCCGTGCACGATATAGGTTTCTCGGATATCTTCGTGTCCATCGAGTATGCGGCCAACGATCCAAGGGTCGGCACCATCGTTCAGCAGAGCGCCCAGGCCAACACCGTTCCCGATACGAACGTGCCCGTTTACCTCACGCTCCTGCTGGAAAAGCACGGCAAGTATAAGGCGGACATCGCCTTTATGCTGGATATTCCTGAAAACGACTCCCGTGTGCAGATCGTGTATAGAACCAGCAACACGGAGAACATCGACTATTCCGTAATCCTGTACGATACCCTAAGGACGAAGGAGACCATGGTCTCCATCAGCGCCACGGTATACAGCAACGATCCTGCCACCCGGACCCTGTACCTTCTGGTGAACGGAACGGAAGCGAGAGCCCAGGATGTGAAGTTTTCGGAGTAAAAGGCGATGGAAGGGTCTATCATAAAGGGTGTGGGAGGGTTTTACTACGTTTCCACCGACCAGGGGGTGATCACCTGTAAGGCAAAGGGCGCCTTTCGTCGGGAGGGGATCGCGCCTGTGGTGGGGGACCGGGTCAGCATCGTGGCTCACGAATCCGGATACGCCCACATTGAGGAGATACTCCCCCGCCGAAATCTGCTGATCCGTCCGGCTGTGTCCAACATCGACCGACTTCTCATCGTCCTGTCCGCCCACCTGCCCGAGCCGGATTGGCTGTTGTGCGACAAGCTCATCGTGCAGGCCGTGATGAACCATATCGAACCGATAATCGTTCTAAACAAGGCGGATGAGGCTGTGGCGGACATTCAGGAGGCCTTTCGGAGGGAGTATCGGTTGTTCCCGCGGATCGAGGTTTCCGCCCTGTCGGGAGAGGGGCTCCCGGCTTTGAAGGAAGCCATTCGGGGGAAGATCTGCTGCTTTGCCGGTCAATCCGCCGTGGGGAAATCCTCTCTCATGAACGCCTTGCTGCCGGAACTGGCGCTGCCCGTTGGGGAGTTGACCCGCAAAACAGACCGGGGCAAGCATACCACCCGGCACGCCCAGCTGTGGCCATGCTTCGGCGGCGCGCTGCTGGATACCCCCGGGTTCTCCCTCTATGAACCGGAAAGCTTCGACGAAAAGCTGCTTCAAAGCTGCTATCCGGAGTTTAGGGAGGCAGAACCCTGCCGGTTCCTGGGCTGTATGCACATCAGCGAGCCCGGGTGCGGAGTAAAGGCGCTGCTTGCTGACGGCCGCCTGTCTCCGGCCCGATATGAACGATACGTTGAGATCGCGAAAGATTTTATCTTCAGGAGGAAACACCAATATGATTAAGATCGCCCCCTCCATCCTGTCCGCCGACTTTGCCCACATGGGCCAGGCTGTACAAATGCTGGAAAAAAGCGGTGCGGACTATATCCACTTCGACGTGATGGATGGCCATTTCGTGCCCAATCTCACCTTCGGTCCCCCCATGTGCAAGGCTTTGCGCCCCTTGACGAAGCTACCCCTGGACGTGCATCTGATGGTGGAGCGCCCCGGCGACTGGGTTTCCCGTTTTCGGGATGCGGGGGCGGATATCGTCACCTTCCACGTGGAGGCGGAGCGGCATATCCATCGGGTGCTTCAATCCATCCACGACGGGGGCATGAAGGCGGGCGTGGTGCTGAACCCGGCCACCCCCCTGTCCATGTGCGAAGACGTTTTGGATGAGTGCGACATGGTCCTGCTTATGAGCGTAAACCCGGGATTCGGCGGACAAAAGTTCATACCCCATGTGTTGAAAAAGATAGAGAAACTGAACGACATGAAGCTCGTACATGGCTTGCGCTTCGATATCGAGGTGGACGGCGGCGTGAACGAACAGACGGCGCCCCTTTGCCGAAACGCCGGCGCCACCGTGCTGGTGGCAGGCAACGCCGTGTTTTCGGCTTCCGACCCCGGGGAGATGATTCGCAGGCTCCGTGGCTGATTTAAGAACCATTTTTGTACGAATCAAAGGCTTTGCCCGAACGCTGCACCAGCGGGGTATCGTGACCCATGCCGCGTCGGGCGCCTTCTATACGTTTTTGTCCCTGTTCCCCCTGACGGCTCTTGCCGCCTCCCTGATGCCCTGCGTGGGTATCTCGCAGGCGGCTTTGTTTCATTTACTGGAAGGGTTTGTGCCCTCTGGGGTATCCGCCCTGCTGCAGGCGATCCTGTCCAACGTGTATCAAAACGTCTTCCCCGCCCTGCCGGTGTCCCTGCTGGTGCTCCTTTGGTCCGCCGCCCGATCCTTTTCGGAGTTGCTGCGGGGCATGGCCGCCATGGCAGGCGATCCTGCGGTTCGGTATCTGCGGCGGCATCTTAGGGCCATCCTGCTGACGATGGCCCTTTTGCTGACGCTGCTGTTGTCCCTTTCCCTGCTGATTTTCGGGGCCAAGATCGCCGTGGGCATGGAACGCATGGCCCCAAAAGCCGTCGTGGGAATATGGGCCCTTGTTCTCCGTCTCCGTTACATCGGCATGACGGCCCTGCTGTGGCTCCTGTTCGTCTTTTTATTCCGATCCATCCCCAATTGTTCGTTCACGTTCCAAGAGGTACGATTGGCCGCCGCCCTTTCAGCGGCCGCATGGATACTCTTTTCTGCCCTCTTCTCCCTGTATGCCAGCTATCTTTTGGATCTGTCCCTTTACGGAAGTATGGCGACCATGGTGGTGACCATGCTGTGGCTGTTCTACTGCCAATATATCCTTTTGATCGGGGCCGGCATATGCGCTTATACGCAAAAGAAAGCGGAAGCTGACACAAACTGACAGCTTCCGCGGGATACATCTCTCTATTTCAGGGTAACCACCGTGACACCGGCGTCCCCCTCCCCGTAGGCCCCGATCCGATAGGATTTGACCCGAGGATGATTCTTGAGGTACGCCTGAATACCGGCTCGAAGGGCGCCGGTACCCTTGCCGTGGATCACGTTGAATTCCTTTCGTCCGTTCCGCACACACATATCGATGTATCGATCCACCTCCAGCATCCCGTCGTCCACGGTCATACCCCGAAGGTCCAGGTCCATCTTGACCTCCTGTATGTCCTGCAGGATGGGTTTGCTAATCACTTGAGGCCGCTTTTTCTTCGCCTTGGGCAGGGTCCTTAGGTCCGACAGGGGCACGTTCATCTTGATGACTCCCGCCTGTATCTGGACCATGCCCCGGGCATCCGGCGCCTTCAGCACGGTGGCTGTGTTGTGGATGCTAACGATCTCGTAGGTCTCCCCTACCTTCACGTCCTTGGGCGTCTCTCCCAGATCGTCCGCGGTTAGGGGCGTGTCCGCCAAATCGTTTTCAGAGGCCCGTATACCGTCCCGCGCCTTCTGGATGGCCCGTTCAAGTGCTCGCGCATCGATGTTTTTGATGGACCGTAGTTCAACGATCAGCTGCTCCATCTCCCGCCGGGTCTGCCGCACGATATCCCGGGCGTCCTCACGGGCCCTGCTGCGCAGAAGCCCCCGCTCCTCGTCCAGCTTTCGCTTCTCCTTCTCATAGTCGTTTCGAAGCTTTTCCGCCTCCCACAGGGCCAGCTGGGCGTCGTGACGGGATTGCTCGGCTATCCGGCGCTGCTCCTCGGCTCCACTCAACACATCCTCAAAGGCCACGTCCTCCTTCTTGAGGAACTGTCTGGCCCGCTCGATGACCTCGTCTGAAAGGCCCAGCCGCTGGCTGATCTCAAAGGCGTTGGATTTGCCGGGGATACCGATATAGAGCTTATAGGTGGGACAGAGCCGGTCCACGTCGAACTCCATGGAGGCGTTCTGCATGCCCTCCCGGGCTAGGGCGAAGGCCTTGATCTCGCTGTAATGGGTGGTGGCCATGGTGCGGCAGCCCTGGGCCTGAAGCCGTTCCAAAATGGCCTGGGCAAGGGCGGCCCCTTCCAGCGGGTCCGTGCCTGCGCCAAGCTCGTCCAGCAGCACCAGTGTGTGGTCGTCGGCCTGCTGGATGATGGTGACCAGATTGGTCATGTGGGCGCTGAAGGTGGACAGGCTTTGCTCGATGGATTGTTCGTCGCCGATATCTGCAAAGACCTGATCGAAGATGGAGACCTGGCTCCCCTCCTCCGCAGGCAGGAACAGGCCGCACATGGCCATGAGGGTAAAGAGCCCCACGGTCTTCAGCGTCACCGTCTTGCCGCCGGTGTTGGGACCGGTGATGATGAGGGTGTCGAAATCCTCCCCCAGCCACAGGGTGACGGGCACCACCTTCTCCCTGTCGATCAGGGGATGCCGGGCGTTGTTGAGCCGGATGCGGCCCTCCTCATTGAGCTTGGGACGAACGCCGCCGTAGTCCCGTGCCAGCATGGCCTTGGCGAAGATGCAGTCCAGCCTGCCTAAGAGTTGAAGACTGTCATACAGCTCGTCAGCATAGGGCTGCAAAAGGGCCGTGAGCCCCGCCAAAATGCGCTCCATCTCCTTCTTCTCGTCCAGCAGGAGCTTTTTATACTCGTTTCCCAGCTCCACCACCGCCGCCGGCTCGATGAACAGGGTCTGGCCTGTGCCGCTTTGGTCGTGGATGAGGCCGGGGATCTGCCGCCGATGCTCCGCCTTCACCGGTATGGTGTAGCGACCGTTGCGCATGGTGATGATGGCGTCTTGAAGGTATTTCTGTTCCCCGGCGCTGCGGATGATGCTGTTCAGCTTATCCCGCACCTTTTCCGTGGTCAGCTTCATCTGCCGCCGGATCCTGGCCAGCTCCGGAGACGCATTGTCCGCCATCTCCTCCTCGGAGAGGATGCACCGGGCGATCTCGTTTTCAATGGAGGGCTGTGCCGTGAGACGGTTGGCCAGCAGGCACAAAAGGCCGTCCCCGCCCTGCTCCTTGCCGCCCAGGATGGCTTCCCTGGTCCGACGGGAGACCTTGAGGCACCGCTCCGCATTCAGCAGCTCCCCCATGGACAGGGCCAGCACCGCGCTCATGCGCCGAAGACTTCCCCTTATATCGGGGAACACATCCAGGGGCGTATGTCCCAAACGCCAGTAAATGGACTCCGCCTCCGTGGTCTCCTGCAACAGGCGCTCCGCCTCATGCAGGGAGGCAACCGGCACAAGGGTATCCACCGCAGCCTTCCCTAGGTCGGAAACGGCGTATGCCCTAAGAAGGGTTTGAATTTTATCCAGTTCAAGGGTCCGTATGGTTCTTTGCGATATCATCGTCAATGGTTGAATCTGTTCATATCGCCGATGGTCACGGGGATCGTCAGGTATTCTCCCTCTCGATACACGGTGAAGACGACCACGTCGCCCACCAGCTTGGAGCGTACATATTCCACCACGTCGTCGTTCACGTGGACCTCGATCTCATCGGCCTTGGTGATGATGTCTCCCACCTTGAGCCCCGCCTGGTCTGCCGGCGCGCCTTCGGTGAGCTCTTCGACGCGGCAGCCGGCGGGCACCAGATTCATCGCCGCCGTCTCCTCGTCCACGGTCCGGATCGTGACGCCGATGCCGGGGCGCACCATGCCGCCGTCCCGAAGGATCACGTTGGCGATCTCGATGACGTTTTGAATGGGCAGCGCAAAACCGATGCCCTCGGCGGAGATGCTGTTGCCGTTGGAATCATATCCGGCGGTGACGGACTTGGCACTGTTCATGCCGATGACCTGGCCAGCCATATTGATGAGAGGGCCGCCGCTGTTGCCGAAGTTGATGGCGGCGTCGGTCTGCAGATAGGTGTTGACGAAGCCATCGATGTTGATTTCCCGGGCGGTGGCGCTGATGATGCCGAAGGTGACCGTACCGTATAGCTCATAGGCGCTCAATGGATTACCAATGGCGATCACATACTCGCCCACCCGAAGGGCGTCGGAATCGCCTATGGGCAGAGCGGGGTAGTTCTCCCCCTCCACCTTCAACACTGCCACGTCCAATGTCACGTCGGCGCCCACCACCAAGGCGGAAGATTTTTCACCGTTGGTGAAGAGCACGTCCACCGCCGCTGCGCCGTTGACCACATGGGCGTTGGTCAGGATATACCCATTTTCCGACACGATGAAGCCGGAGCCGCTGCCATACTCCTCCAGCTTGCCGGTGCGCGCGTTGGGCTGGTACTGGATGATGCCTACCACGGACGCGGAAGCTGCCTCCACCACATCGGGGATGGAGGCGAAGGTCTGCATCTGGTCAGACTCCTGCACGTTCAGCTCCAGCTGGGGCAGTTCCTCCAAAACCTCGGGGTCAACCGTGGGCAACGGGGTGCTCTCGGCTGTCGGCAGATCCACGCCGGGCGTGGGCAGTGCAGGCGTCTCTGTACCCTGCTGATCGGGCTCTGCTTCAGGCTGGGCCGGCTCCTCCGTCTGGGCGGGGAAGGTCATGGCGGCCCTGGCCTCCCGGATGCGGAAAAACCCAGTGCCGATCACGGTGCACGCGACGAACAGGACGCACATCAGGATGGACAAGCACCAGATCAGGGCGGATATGCCCTTGTCCTGTTTGGTTTGGTTGAGATGTTTAGGTTCCATTTTTTCTGCCTCCGTCTGTGACACGCTTCAGCGTGTTTGCTTTCTCCAATGTAAAGGTGAACTGGGTCCCCTTTCCCCGGGCGCTCTTGACCGTTATGGACTGTCCGTGTGCTTCGATGATCTTTTTCACGATGGCCAGCCCCAGCCCGGAGCCCACCTGGGGCGAAGGCGTGTGGGCCTTTTCCACCTTGTAGAATCGATCGAAGATGTGGGGCACGTCCTCCGCGGGAATCCCTACGCCGGTGTCGCGGATGGTGACATACACCTCCTTGCGCAGGGCATAGGTGGAAACGAGAAGCGTCCGTCCCTCTGGGGAATACTTGATGGCGTTATCGACCAGGTTCCGCAGGACCTGTGATATCTGGTTGCTGTCCGCATACACGAAGCTCTGCTCATTGGCAAATCGCACGTCCAGCTCCATGCGCTTCTCCGAGATGCGGGCCTCGAAGGTGATGAGCGTCCGACGAATCAACTCATTGATATCAAACACCTCATAGTTGACCGTGATGATGCCGCTTTCGATCCTAGCTAAATCCAGCAGGTCGTTTACCATGGCCGTCATTCGCCGCGTTTCCGAAAGCACGATATCGATATAGTGATCATGCTCCTCGGGGGGGATGGTACCGTCCATCATGGCCTCCAAAAAGCCCTTCATGCTGGTGAGGGGTGATCGAAGCTCATGGGACACGTTGGCCACGAAGCTTTGACGGGTGACCTCCAAATTTTTCAGCTGGTCGGCCATCTCATTGAAGCTGCGTCCCAGCTGGGATGCCTCGTCCCGGCCCTGAACGGGAATACGCTGGGAAAAATCCCCCTTGGAATAGCACTGGACGATATGGTTCATGTCCACAAAGGGATTGATGATCCGCTTGGCGATGAAGTAGGAGGAGAATAAAACCACAAAGGCGGCCACAACGCAGATGGCCAGCGTCCACAGCGCGATCTGGCGAAAGGCCTCGTTCCATCGGGTGATGTCGCTGTGTATGAGCAGGACCCCTTCCCTGTCCCCCTCGCCCATGCGGGCATACACCGTGTATACGGGGAATTGGGCCCCATCGAAGTATCGCTCCATGGCCTCCGGCGCTTCGCCGCTGCGGCGCACCGCTTCCTCCGCTCGCGTGCTCTCTGCTGGAAGCTGAACAAGCGGCGCCCACTTTTCGTCCGCATAGGCGCTGATCGTTTCCTCTGGATACAGGGCCTGTATCAACAGCCCCCGTTCCTCCACCAGGGGCGTCAGGGCTGTGGCGTCGCCGCCGTCCTTCAGCAGGACTATGGCTTGCTGCCCCTTCTCCACCAGTATATCCTTCTCCATATTCAGGCTCTGCATACGGGAAACAAATCCGATCCCCAGCCCCAAAATGAGCAACAGAGAAAGGACCGTCACGCACTGCAAAAACAGCATACGGTCGAATATGGATTTGAAGCGGATTTTCGCCATGAAGAAAGGTCGTCAGGAATGGATCTCGAACTTATATCCCACGCCCCATACGGTCTTCAACTGCCAGCTTTGGCGCTCCCCCAGCTTCTCGCGGATCCGCTTCACGTGCACATCCACCGTGCGGGAATCGCCGAAGAAATCGAAGCCCCACACCTGTTCCAGCAGCTGCTCCCGGGTGAACACCTTCCCTGCATGGGAAGCCAGGAAGTATAGTAGCTCGATCTCCTTGGGCGGCATTTCCAGCTGTATACCGTCCAGGATCACGGAGTAGTTCTCCAGCGAAATGGACAAGTCAGGCAGCACGATGGCCTTCTCCTGGTCAGCGGCGGGTACGCTGCGGCGAAGCACCGCCTTGATCCGGGCGATCAGCTCGTTGCTGTCAAAGGGCTTAGCGATATAGTCGTCGGCGCCCAGCTCCAATCCCCGGACCCGTTCGCCGGTATCGCCCTTGGCCGTCAGCATGATGACCGGTGTAGGAGACTCCTGTCGGATATCGTTGAGAATGGACCAGCCATCCCGCCCGGGCAGCATCACGTCCAGCACCACCAGCGTGGGCTTGACGCTGCGGAACGTGGACAGAGCGTCGTACCCGGTGGCGCAGGTAGCCACGTTGAACCCGGCTTTTTTCAAATATAGCTCGAGGATGGAAAGAATGTTCCTGTCATCGTCGATCACGAGAATGGTGTTGTTATCCATAGGACCTCCTGTTACTCAATACCGATCACCTGTATTCCGTTTTCGGCCAGCAGCCGCGCTGTGATCCCGTCGCCCTGTACCAGCTTTTTTGAAAACGTACCGTCATATATCCACCCCGACCCGCAGGATGGGCTTCTCTTTTGCAGCAGCGCTTGCGTTGCTCCATAGGTCCGGGCTAAGGCTAACACCGCCTGGGCGCCCCGCCCATAGGCTTCTGTACGATCGACCCCCTGGGTATCGACGACCCGGCCCGCTTTGATTTCGCAGGGCGGACGGGGCGTGGGCAACCCGCCCAACTGCTCAGGACAAACGGGAATCGCCTCCCCCGCCTTGACCAGCTCCACGATCGTTTCGCAGGCCTTTGCCTTTCCGTCGTATCGACAGGGAAATCCAGCCAAACAGGCACTAACGAGAATCACCGCATACTACCACCTATTTATAGTCATTGCATTGTACCACAAAAGGCGATATTTGTCCAGTATGTGAACGAAATGCTTTGTAATAAAAAAGTGAGGGCCGTGATTCACAGCCCTCAACATCCACTTTGAAACGGATCAACCTTTCACAGCGCCGGCGGCAACACCCTTGATGATGTGCTTCTGGCAGATCAGATAGAAGATCACGATGGGGATGATGCCCAGGAAGATCAACGCCATGGTGGCGCCCCAGTCCACCTGACCGTAGCTTCCCTGCAGGTACTGGATATGGATGGGGATGGTTCGATACAGGTTTCGATCCAGCACCAGATAGGGCAGCAGATAGTCGTTCCACACCCACATGATCTCCAGAATGCCCACGGAGATCATGGTGGGTTTGAGCATGGGGAAAACCACCAGGAAATAGGTCTTTAAGGGGCCGCAGCCGTCGATGACCGCCGCCTCCTCTATCTCCAGGGGGATGCCCTTCACAAAGCCCACGAACATGAAGATGGCAAGCCCCGCGCCGAAGCCAAGATACACGATGGGAATGGTCCAGGGGGTGTTCAGCTTCAACGTGTCCGCCGTCTTCGACAGGGTAAACATGACCATCTGGAAGGGGACCACCATGGAGAACACGCACAGGTAATAGATGATCCGGCAAACCTTGGAGTCCACCCGGGCGATAAACCAGGCAGCCATGGACGTGAACAGCAGGATCAGCGCTGTGCTCAGGATGGTGATGGTGAAGCTGTAGAACACCGTCTTCCAGAAGCTATAGTTGCCGAAGGTCATACCCTTCACATAGTTGTCGACCCCCACGTAGGATTCGGCATTGGGCAGGGCGAAGGTCTCGGACTTCACATAGGTGCTCTGCTTGAAGGTGTTGATGATCAGCGTGAAGATGGGCATCATGTAAATGATGCAGATCACAGCAAGGACGATGGAAAGGATGGTCCGTATCCGTTTTTCCCTGGCAAGGCTCTTTTGGTTCATTACTGCTGCACCTCCTTTTTACGCGTCGCGGACAGTTGAATGAGCCCCAGGGCCGCCACCAGGATGAAGAACAGCACGGCCTTCGCCTGGGCGGTGCCTCTGGCGGAGGTGTTGCCCACGTAGAACGTGTTGTAGATGTTCAAAGCGATCATCTCCGTCTGCCCCACGGGCACGCCGTTGACAAAGGGCTTAGGAAGTCCGTTGGTCAGGGCCAGGTTCTGGTCAAACAGCTTGAAGCCATTGGTCAGGCTAAGGAAGGTGCAGATAGTGATGGAGGGCATCACGTTGGGAATGGTGACACGCCACAGGGTCTGCCAGCTGGAGGCGCCGTCGATCTTGGCGGCCTCCAGCATATCGCTGGGCACGGCCTGCAATCCAGCGATATAGATGATCATCATATACCCTATCTGCTGCCAGGCCACCACGACGACCAAGGCCCAAAAGCCCCAGACGGGCTCCGTGACCAGGGTCTTTCCGTACATATACAGGATGCCGTCAAAGATCATGGACCAGATATAGCCCAGTACGATGCCGCCGATCAGGTTCGGCATGAAGAACACGGTCCGAAACAGGTTGCTGCCCTTCAGCTCCCGGGTCAACAGATAGGCCACCGTGAAGGCCAGCACGTTGATGATGATGAGGCTCACCACCGCGAACAGGGCCGAATACCAGAAGGAGCGGACAAAGGTGGGGTCGTTGAAGGCTTTGACATAGTTGCTGAAAAAGGCCTTGTCATTCATAAAGCCGTTCAGCTTGGCGTTGGACGTGGTGGTAAAGGTACAGAACGACAGATAGATGCCCTGTATGAACGGCCAGACGAAGCCGATGATAAACGCCGCCATCAGGGGCAGGATGAATATCCACCATTTTCTGCGGATAGGGTCTTTTCTCAAATCATAGTGCTTTCTTTTTCGGTTCAAATGAAACACCCCTCTGCTTCAATCGGTCGAAGAAAAAATCAAGGGACGGGCGAAATCGCCCGCCCCTCAAGGTTACTTAGCAAATGATTCTGCGATTTAGCCGTTCACCTGGGAATACTGATAGGCCCAGCCGTCCACGATGGCGGAACGGACCTGCTCCCAGTTGGCGTCGGTCTGATCGGCGTTGTAGGCGTTCAGAGCGGACACGAAAGCAGCACGGTAGGCGTCCACGTTGGGCTGGTAGTTGGTGGCCCAATCCATGACGTAGCAGCCATTGTTGGCATAGTCATTGGCCATGGCCAGGAAGCCGTTGGTGGATTCGGCAGCCTGCTTATAGGGCATGACGCCGAAGGAGTCGACCAGGATGCGGGAAGCCTCGGCATCGGTCACGCACCAGTAGAGGAAGTCCATGGTGGCGTCGATATCGGCCTGCTTCGCGTTGGCGTTGATGGCCCAGCAGTTCTCAGTACCGCAGTTGAGGCCGGCCTTCTCCTCGCCTTCCACGCCGCAGTAGTAGGGAATCATGGCCACGTTCTTGCCCTCGGACACGGCGCCGTACTCCCAGGAGCCGTTCACGAAGAACACAGCCTTGTCGGCCTTGAACTCGCCCTCGGCGTCATGACCGCCGGCGGCAAAGGTGGCGGGATCGAACTCGCTGTTGTTGATGGCCAGATCATACAGGTTCTTGAAGTTGGGCACGAATTCGCCGGTGATGGTGGCCGGGCACTCGGTCCAGACCTTGCCGGCGGCGCGCTCTTCATAGACGTAGTCCAGGTTGATCATGTGGCCGGTGAACCGCCAGCTGGAGGAACCGTCCATGTCGGAAGAGGTGAAGGCGTCGAAGCCCAGCTCGGCGGCGCGGGCGTGGATGTCCTCCACAACGGCCTTCAGAGTATCAAAGTTGGTGATCTCATCCAGCTTGTGGCCGGCTTTTTCCAGGAGGTCCACATTGACGATGATGCCGTAGCACTCATAGCAGTAGCCGATGGAGCACAGCTTGCCGTTTTCATCATAGAGATTGTAGGCGTCGGTGTTCAGCTCATTGGCAATCTTGGTGCCGGTCAGATCCAGGCAGTACTCGGACCAGGTCTTCACGCCTTCCTGGTTGCCCACGATGAACAGGGTGGGCGGAGTGGACTTATCCATCTCGGCGGTGAGAGTCTGGCTGTAGGTGCCGGAGGCGGCGGTGACCACGTTCACGGGAACGCCGGTCTTTTCGGTGTACATCTTGGCGATCTGCTGCAGAACTTCATCGGATTCGGGCTTGAAGTTCAGCCAGTAGACGGAGCCGGTTTCCGCCGTGGTCACGGGGACCAGAGCGAACATGAGGCACAGAACGAGCGCCAGAGCAAAGAATTTCTTCATTTTTGTTGTCCTTTCTTTTTATTCTCCTTCCATTACAAAAGGAGGTATTTAACATAATAATTTTACTCCCACATTTGTGTCTGTCAAGTGAGTTTTTTCAAAAAGACGAAAAGAATTATGGACGAGCAATCGTTTTTCGTTTTCTTTTGGTTGAGAATGCAGTTTTTTCCTGTAATAAACCGGGGCCGAAAAGGAAAGAGTAAGGGCGAAAAGCAAAGCAAAGGAGGTGAAACGTAAATGGCACGCAACAGCTCTATGGTTCCTGAAAACCAGGACAAGCTCGGCAACTTCAAGTCTGAGGTGGCTTCTTCCCTGAACATCAACCTCAAGCAGGGTTACAATGGCGATCTGACCTCTCGTGAGGCCGGCAGCATCGGCGGCGAGATGGTGAAGCGCATGATCGAGTACGCTGAAAAGAACATGCACTGACGAAACGAACGACACGTACCGCGCGTATGGACACATACGCAAACAATTACATGGCTGCTCGACCGGCGCCGTGATCTACATACAGCATGGCAGAAAAAGGCCGTCTCGATGTGAGACAGCCTTTTTTCTTAATTCATGGCAATGTGCTCCATGCCTCGATAGCGTTGGCGGGCAGCCTCCATGAGCTGCTCATTCTCCAGGCTGGGAAGGCTGTATATCTCCCCGGCATCCACGGAAGCCGCTTCCAAAAGCGACATAGGACAATCCTTAAGGAAGCCGTCCTCTCGCTCCTCCCCCGCCTGGCGGATGCCCATCAGGTCTCCGGCGCCTCGAAGCTGCAGATCTCGCTCGGCGATCTTGAATCCGTCGGTGGTATCCAGCATGGCCTGGAGCCGCTCCATGGCGGTTTTCTTCTGCTCGTAGACCACCAAATAGCAGTGGGCCTGCTGCGCCCCGCGGCCCACCCGGCCCCGAAGCTGATGCATGGCGGAAAGGCCGAAACGCTCCGCTCCCTCGATGACCATATGGGCGGCCTGTGGCACGTGGACCCCCACTTCGATGACCGTGGTGGAGATGAGGATGGGGGCTTCTCCCCCATGGAATCGGGCCATGACGTCCTGTTTTTGAGCCTCACTCATGCGGCCATGGAGCTTCAGCAGGGGTACCTCCCCCACCAGTTCCATGACCTCGTCGAACACCTCGTCCACGGACAAGCCTTCCAGCCCCTCCGTTTTCTCGATCAGGGGGCAGACCACATAGCTCTGCTCCCCCTCCTTCACCCGCTGTGCCAGGTACCGGTACATGTCCTTGCGCTTGGCCGGTCCCACCAGATGGGTTTTGATGGGCTTGCGTCCGGCTGGGAGCTGGTCGATGACGGAAAGGTCCAGATCCCCATAGAGGATCAGGGCCAGCGTGCGGGGAATGGGCGTGGCGCTCATGACCAGCACGTCCGGCCGGTTGCCCTTCTGCTCCATGGCGGCGCGCTGTTGGACGCCGAAGCGATGCTGCTCATCGCAGACCACCACTCCCAGATTGTTGAATCGCACATTTTGGGAGAACAGGGCGTGTGTGCCGGTGACCGCCTTCCAGGCACCGCTTTCTATGTTTTGCAGAGCCGTCCGCTTCTCCCGGGTCGTTTCACTGCCCAACAGGAGGCCGCATTGGTCCCCAAAGAGAGCTTTCAGGGATTCATAGTGCTGACGGGCCAATATCTCCGTGGGCGCCAAAAGGACGCCCTGAAAGCCATCCCGGGCGGCAGCGTAGAGCGCAAACAGAGCGATGCTGGTCTTTCCGGACCCCACGTCCCCTTCGATCATTCGGTTCATGGGGATGGGGTCGCTCATGTCTCGGGCTACCTCGGCAAGGACCCGCTGCTGGGCGTGGGTTGGGGTAAAGGGCAGTGTCTTGAGATAGTCAGCCAACGACGCCTGGGCGTGAAAGGCAATGCCGTTGTGCCGTTTTCGTTCGGCCTTCAACTCCTGGGAGGCCAGGAAATAGTAGAGGGCGTCCTCATAGGCACGGCGGCGGCGGGCGTCGTCCAGCTTCGACCGATCCGTGGGAAAATGCAGCTCCCACAGGGCCTCCTTACGCCCCGGCAAACGATGCTTCTCCCGCAAGGATGCAGGCAGCGTCTCCTCCAGGTTCGCCGCTTCCAGGGCGGAGCGGATGCCGTCCCGCAGGTTGGATTGGGTCAGCCCCTTGAGGGTCGCATACACGGGCACGATGCCGCGAAGCTCCTTCGCGAGCAGCGGATTCAGCAGGGCGGGTGCTCCCTTGTCCCCGATATGGACCCGGCCTGAAGCGATGTATGTCTGTCCCGCCTCCAGGCCCTTGGCACGATAGGGCTGGTTGAAGTAGCGCAATGCCACCCGCTTGCCTGCGGCGTCCCGTCCATAGACGGAAACGGTGGTCAACCCCTTCCGTGAATACCAGGAGGGACCGGAGGTCAACTGAACTTGCACCGACGCAAAGGTACCGTCCACCAGCTCCGCCACCGGCGTGCAGGTGGAATAATCAAGATAGCTGCTGGGATAGTAGGTCACCAAGTCGCCCAGGCTTTCGATCCCCAGCTGTCGCAGAAGCTCTATTCTTTTGGGGCCGATGCCCTT
This sequence comes from uncultured Eubacteriales bacterium, assembly GCA_902798825.1. Taxonomy (GTDB): domain Bacteria; phylum Bacillota; class Clostridia; order Christensenellales; family CAG-138; genus RUG472. The sequence goes on from CADBYI010000002.1 coordinate 53,288, forward strand.
GATGTCTGCAAGCTCCATGATTTGAAAAAAGCCGCCGGTGGGCGGCTTGTGATTTCGTTCTCAGAGTACCGAGAAGTAGTAGCTGTAGAGGGGTTGTCCGCCGTTGCGGCTCATGAACTCAGACTCGGGATACTTCTCCTCCAGCCGGGCGATCAGGGCGTCCGCTCTGCTCTCCTCAACGTCCGCGCCGTAGTACACGGTGACGGAGCATTCGTCGTCCCCCAGCTTCTCGATCATATGCTCCACCAGCTCGAAGGCCGCTTCGTCCGCATCGGGGCTGACGGTATTCAGATCCCCATCCAGCATGCCGATGAAGTCCCCCTGATGGATGACCTTGCCGTTGAGCTGGGTCTCCCTTACCGCGAAAGTGACGGAGCCGGAGATGACCTCCTGGAAGGCTTCGGTCATGTTGCTCACGTTGTTCTCCAGGGATTCGTCGGGATTGAAGGCCATGGCCGCCGCGATGCCCTGGGGAATGGTCTTGGTGGGCAGCACCTCCACATGACAGCTGCACAGCACGGAGGCCTGGGTTGCGGCCAGGATGATGTTGCTGTTGTTGGGCAGGATGAACACGTTGCGGGCGTTCACCTGATGGACCGCATTGACGATGCTGTCGATGCTGGGGTTCATGGTCTGGCCGCCGGAGATGATATAGTCCGTAGACAGGGCCCGGAACACCTCGTCCACCCCTGCGCCGCAGCTGACGGATATGAGGGCAAACTCCTTCTCGTTCTTCTTGCGGTTGGCGGCCAGCTGCCGATTCTGCTCCCGCATGTTTTCGATCTTGATCCGGTCCAGCTCGCCATAGCGCATAGCCATCTGCAGAACCTTCCCGGGGCAGTTGGAATGGACATGGATCTTCACCGTGTCGCTGTCGCAGGCCACCACCACGGAGTCGCCCACCCGTTCCAGATGCCGACGGAACTGATCCAAATCCTTCTCCTCGAAGCCGTCATACAGATGGACGATGAAGAACTCAGTGCAGTAGCCAAACTGGATATCCTCGGCGTTGAACTGGTCGAAACTGGCCGTTTCGCCGGATTCCTTCTCCTCGGTCTTTTCCTCTTTCGGCAGGACTTCCAGATTCACCTCGCCGTTCATGGCCATCAAAAAGCCCTGGTAGATGAACAGCAGACCCTTTCCGCCGGAGTCCACCACCCCCGCTTCCTTGAGCACGGGCAGCAGGTCAGGAGTGATCCGCAAGGATTCCTCGCCCTTTTGAAGGCACAGGATCATCAGCGCCTCGCAGCCCAGTCCCCCATCCGTATCCAACGCTTTTTGCAGTTCCTCGGAGATCATGCGGGACACGGTGAGGATGGTCCCCTCCTTGGGCTTCATGACGGCCTTATAGGCGGCCTTGGTGCCCTCCGCCATGGCGGCGACAAAGGCGATACCGTCCAGCTCCTCGTGGCCCTTGGCGACCTTGTAAAAGCCCCTGAACAGCTGGGACAGGATGACGCCGGAATTGCCTCGGGCGCTTCTCAAAGCACCGGAGGAGACCTTTGCCATCACTTCCTCCACGGTGGCCGTCTCGGGCATGGTCCGCAAATCCTTCACAGCACCCTGCATGGTCATGGACATATTGGTGCCCGTATCCCCATCGGGAACGGGGAACACGTTCAGCGAGTCCACCAGCGCCCGGTTCTTCTCAAGCAACGTTGCGCCAGCCAGGAACATGTCCCTGAGCAGAGCGCCGTCTATGGTATCTTTAATCAAACTACTTTCCTCCCGGGCGTATTAGACTACTCGGATCCCTTCCACGTGAATGTTCACGTTGTTCACATTGACGCCGGTGAATTCCTCCACCCGATACTTCACATTGCTCTTGCAATTGGAAGCAACGGCCGGCAGGGAAACGCCGTACTGCAGAATGACATACAGATCGATATCCACCAGATTCTCGTTCACGGTGGTGACCTTGATCCCCTTCTTCAGATTGTCCTTTCCCAGCAGCTCCGCCAGCGTGTCGCCTGTGCGCTTCGAGCACATGCCGACGATCCCGTAGTTTTCTACCGCGGCATAGCCAGCCACGATGGAGACAAGTTCCTCCGCCATGGTGATCTTGCCGTATTCGTTTTTGATCTCAATCGTCATGCTGCGTCTCCTTTCTGATTCCCCATTGTACTGAGTGTATGCACGCCGGCTCACCGGGTATGCTCACCGATTACTCCTCGTCGTCCTCGGGCAGGTTGCCGTTGTGATAGACCTCCTGCACGTCGTCGTTGTCCTCCAGGTTGTCCAGGAACCGGTAGACCTTTTCCACCGTCTCCGGATCGCTGATGTCCACGGTGTTCTGGGGGATCATGGCCACCTCCGCCTTCAGGAAGGTGTACCCCTTCCCCTCAAGGGCCTCGCGGACCGCGGAGAAATCGGAGGGCGCGGTGTAGACCTCAAAGGCATCGTCCTGGGGAACGAAATCCTCGGCGCCGGCGTCCAGGGCCTCCATCATGACCTCGTCCTCGTCCATGAGGGCCGTGCGCTCGATGATGATCTGGCCCTTCTTGTCGAACATCCAGGCCACGGAACCGGTGGCGCCCAGATTCCCGCCGGCCTTGGAGAAGATATGGCGCATCTCCGCCGCGATACGGTTTCTGTTGTCGGTGACGATCTCCACATACACGGCCAGGTTGCCGGGGCCGTACCCTTCATAGGTGATCTCCTCATAGTTGACGGAGCCGGCCTCGCCCGCCGCCTTCTTGATGGAGCGGTTGATGTTGTCGTTGGGCATGTTGGCCGCCTTCGCCTTGGCGATGACGTCGCGAAGCTTGGAGTTGTTGGCAGGATCGGGACCGCCGCCCTCTTTGACGGCGATGACGATCTCACGACCGATCTTGGTAAAGATCTTGCCGCGGGCGGCGTCGGTCTTTTCCTTCTTGTTCTTGATGTTTGCCCATTTGGAATGTCCGGACATAGTAACCTCCTGAAAGAAAATGAATTATCCCAATAGAGATGCGGCTTCCTCATCCAAAAGGAAGGTGGCAGCCGCATGCAATTGCAGCATACTGGCGGGCAAGGCGGTGTTCACCGCCCCGCGGATGGCGCTTCGGGCCACTTCGGCCATATCCCGGCCGGTCATGAGCACGATGAGCTTTTTTGCGGACATCAGGGTGCTGATCCCCGCCGTCACGATCTTATCCCCCTTGTAGAGTTCCACATGGGTGGTGGGGGCGATCCCCTCCTCCGGCACGTTGAACAGAAGGGACCCGTCCGGCCCCGCGCTCAACAGAGCCACGTCCATACCCCCCGCCTGCAGGATGGTGTCCTCGAAGCCATGGCAGCTGTCCGCCCAGTTGTCGGACACGTCGTCGGGCGCCAGCACCTTTTCTTCGCCCAGGGAAAGCTCCTGATACAGGGACCTGTCCATGAAGGTGCGCAGCGGCTCCTTCCCTTCCTCTCGGACCCGCTCGGAAAGCTGGAACACGGTGGCCTTGCCCCAGCTCAACAGGCCGTTCATGGTCATAGCCCGCAGGGACTGAAAAACCGGGACCAGCGACGATGAGCAATCCACCCCCAGCACCAGGGAAGGCTTTTCAATGAGCTGCCCACCGAGGAGCGTGGCCGCCGCGGTGGCCGCAGTCTGGGCGTCGGAAAAGACCAGGACGCTCATTCGCGCTCCCCTCCCGCCGCCACAGCCTCCAGAAACAGCAGCACGTCAGCGTAGACTTCCTGACGGTTGGTCTCGTTCAGAATTTCGTGACGGGCGCCGGGATAGAGCTTGAAGGTCACTCGGGTGTGGTTGGTGTTCGCCAGGAACTTGCTGACCTTTTTCACGCCCTTGCCCATGCCGCCCACCGGGTCCATGTCGCCGGAAATCAGCAGGATGGGCATGTTGGGCACCTTAGCCGCCCATTTCGGGTTGGCAATGTGGCCCATGGCGCCCATCAGATCCCCGTATCCATAGGGAGTGAAGGGGAACCCGCACAGAGGATCATCCATATACGTCTTCACGTTCTCCTCGTCCCGGCTCAGCCAGTCGAAGGGCGTTTTAGCCCCGGGTATCTTCTTGGCGAAGCCGCCGAAGCAGAGCTTGTCCAGCTTGGGACTGGGCTCCTTCCCCCGACCCGCCTTGATCTTCCGGTTGCAGAGGAATCTGCCGATGGCCGCCATGGAGTTGGGCCCGGAGGTGCCGCAGAGGACCACGGCGTCAAAGTCGTTGGTGTAGCGGGAGATGTAATCCTGGGAAAGAAGGGACCCCATGGAATGGCCGTAGAGGGTCACGCTTATTTGGGGATTCTCCTTACGGACCGTGGCGCAGAGGGTGCGGATATCCAGCAGCGTCTTGCCCCAGCCGTCCTCGGTGCCGAAATACCCCCGAGGCATGCCCTCCTTCCAGCTCTTGCCGTGGGAAGGAAGGTCCAGACCGGACACCAAAAAGCCGTTTTCCGCCAGGAACTTGGCGAACGCGTCGTAACGGGCGATGTATTCCGACATGCCGTGAACCAGCACCACCGCGCCGCGGATCTCCTCGGGGATCCACTGCCGATAGACGATATCACACAGGCCTGTGGCCGACGGAAACCTGCGTTCCTTTTGCGTGATGCTCATCCCCATAAACCTCCACATTATATAGGATAGTGTATTTTAGCACATGCAAACAGAAATTTCAAGAGAAAGCCCATAGAATGTGTCCGGTCGATTCAGGCATCGGTTAGTCCCGCCTTATCCAGAAGCAAAACCACATCCCCCTGCTGCAGGATGCGGCCTTCCCCATTCAGGGCATATAGCAGGGCGGCCAGCTTCCCCACGCTGATGCCCAGCTCCTTTGCCAAAGCCTTTCTATCCTCTATACGACACGCGCCCAGATATGCCCGATCGCGCAGTGCCTTGATCAGCTTCTCTTCCATGGTTTCCTCCGTTTTTTGTATAGTATTGCTTTTGTCCGTTCTTGTCAACAAAGGGGGCAGATGGTATAATGAGCCCATGAAACTGATCTCATGGAACGTAAACGGCCTTAGAGCCTGCCTTGCCAAAGGCTTTTTGGATTTCGTCCAGGCGGAACAGCCGGACATCATCGGGCTGCAGGAGACCAAGCTCCAGCCGGAGCAGGTCAATTTTGAGCTGCCCGGGTACACCATGTATTTCAACAGCGCGGAAAAGAAGGGCTATTCCGGCACCGCCGTGTTCGTAAAGGAGCCGCCCCTCTCCGTCACCTTCGGCATGGGTGTGGAGGAGCATGACCACGAGGGCCGCGTCATCACGCTGGAATACCAGGCGTTCTATTTCGTCACCGTGTATACCCCCAACTCTCAGGATGGGCTTCGAAGGCTCGACTATCGAATGACCTGGGAGGACGCGTTTTTGACGTATCTCAAGGGGCTGGATGAAAAGAAACCCGTTATCGTCTGCGGGGACCTCAATGTGGCCCACGAGGAGATCGACATCAAGAACCCCAAAACGAACCGGATGAACGCTGGCTTCACCGATGAGGAACGGGCCAAGATGACCGTTTTGCTGGACAGCGGTTTCGCGGACACCTTCCGCCGCCTGTATCCGGACGCCCGGGATCGGTACTCATGGTGGAGCTACCGTTTCCATGCCCGGGAGAACAACGCCGGCTGGCGCATCGATTACTTTTTGGTCAGCGAGCGTCTCATGGACCGGGTCCAGGACAGCCTCATTTTGAGCGACGTGTTCGGCAGCGACCACTGCCCCGTCGAGCTGCTTTTGGAGGCCCTATGAAGATCATCCTTGCCTCCCAATCCCCTCGGCGCCGGGAGATACTGACCCTGATGGAGATACCCTTTAAGGTCATCGAAAGCCATGTGCAGGAGATACCCCCCGAAGGCGCCACGCCGGAGGAGTTGGTGAAGGCCCTGGCGGAGCAGAAGGCCCGGGCGGTGTTTAGTTTGCATCCCAACGACTGCGTCATCGGCGCGGACACGGTGGTTGACCTGGACGGCCGGGTGCTGGGCAAGCCCCACACCCCGGAACGGGCCAGGGAATACTTGCATCTGCTGCAGGGCCGGAGCCACATCGTATACACCGGCATTTGCGTGCTGACCCCGGGCCATGCGGACATCCGCTCCGCCCGGACGGACGTGACCTTTCGGCCCATGAGCGACGAGGAGATCGACTGGTACGTGAACACCGGCGACCCCTTGGACAAGGCGGGCTCCTATGGGGTCCAGGGCCCTGCCAGCCTCTTTGTGGATCATCTGGAGGGCAACTATTTCAACATCATCGGCATGCCCGCCCCCACCCTCTATGAGATGCTGCTCTCGGCCCATGTGATCGATCAGCAACACAGGGTCCTATGAATCAGGTCATCGCCGACAAACTGAAGCTCCTCCCAGACACCCCCGGCGTCTATAAGATGTTCGACGATACGGGCACGGTCATCTATGTGGGCAAGGCCATCAGCCTGAAGAATCGTGTCAGCCAATACTTCCAGGCGAACAAGGACCATCCCCCCAAGGTCCGGGCCATGGTGAGCCACATCGCCGACTTTGAGACCATCGGCGTGAACAATGAGATGGAGGCCCTCTCCCTGGAGAGCAACCTCATCAAGGAGTTCATGCCCAAGTATAATATCCTTCTGAAGGACGACAAGCACTTTCCCTACGTGCGGATCGACCTGAAGCAGGATTTCCCCCGGGTGGAGGTGGTCCGTCGCATCCGACGGGACGGGGCCACGTACCTGGGGCCCTATCTGTCCGCCATCGAGCTTAGGGAACAGGTGGCCGTCATCCGGTCCCACTTCCCCATCCGCCCCTGCCGAAAGGACATGGCACGGGCCATCGCCCGGCGGGAGCGTCCCTGCCTCATGTATCACATCGGCAAGTGCTGCGCCCCCTGCTCCGGTCAGGTGAGCCGGGAGACCTATCACGGGTATGTGAAGGAGGTCATCGCCTTTTTGGAGGGCCACACAGACCAGGTCCTGGCCGATCTTACGGCCCAGATGAACGAAGCCGCCGATGGATTGGAGTTTGAGCGGGCCGCGCGCCTCCGGGATCAGATCCGCTCCATCGAAGGGCTCAAGGAGAAACAGGTGGCCATCTTCCCCAAGGAGACCGAAGCGGACGTGTTCGCCCCGGCCAAGCTGGAGGATCAGGCCGTGGTCTTCGCCCTGTTTTTGCGGCAGGGAAAGATCGTGGGCACGGAGCATTTCTCCATGACCGCCGTCAGCGAGGACGACCCGGCGGAGATATTGGCCGCCTTTCTCACTCAGTTTTATGATCGGGACGGCATCCTGCCCGCCCGGGAGGTGCTGCTCTCCTGCCCCGTGTCCAACGCGAACGCCGTGGAGGAGATGCTGTCCGGCCGAGCAGGTCGGAAGGTGAAGCTGACCGTGCCCCAGCGGGGCGACAAGAAAAAACTGACGGAGCTGGCCGAGAAGAACGGCCGGGAGCTGCTTGAGAAGGAGAAGACCCTGCGGGAGAAGGCCTGGGATCGGGACGAGGGCGCCGCGGTACAGCTGGCGGGGCTCTTGGGATTGGACGAGTTCCCCACCCGCATGGAGTGCTTCGACAACTCCCACATCATGGGAACGGACACGGTGTCCTCCATGGTGGTGTTCACCGACGGAAAGCCGGACAAGAACGCCTATCGGCGCTTCCGCATCCGGGCAGAGGCCGGCGGAGACGATCTTGTCGCCATGGAGGAGGTGCTGACCCGGCGCTTCAAGAAGGGTCCCCCCTATCCGGACCTGCTGATCATCGACGGCGGCAAGACCCAGCTGGCGGTGGCGGAAAAGGTGCTGAACGAAGCGGGCCTTCCTTACCTAAATGTGATCGCCCTGGCGGAAAGCCAGGAAATCATCTACACCCCGGACAGCGACGAGGGCATCGTCCTTCCCAGAAGCAGTCCCGTGCTCCATCTGCTGCAGCGGATACGGGACGAAGCCCACCGCTTCGCCATCTCCTACCACCGGTCATTGCACCAGCGCAACGCGCTTTTGTCGGTGCTGGACGGCATCGAGGGCATCGGGGATACCCGCAAGCGCGCCCTCTTCGACGCCTTTATCACCCGGGACGCCATCGCAGGCGCCACCGTGGAGGAGTTATCCAAGGTAAAGGGCATGAGCAAGCCCGCGGCGGAGGCGGTGTACCGCTTTTTCCACCCGGCAGACGATACCAACGAAACAGAAAAGAAGGAAGGTTGAACTATGGAAACGAAGGAAACGAAAAAAATCATCCTCACCGGCGATCGGCCCACGGGGCGGCTGCACCTGGGACATTTTGTGGGCTCCCTGCGGCGGCGAGTGGAGCTGCAGAATTCAGGGGAGTTCGACGCCATCAACATACTTATCGCCGACGATCAGGCTCTGACGGACAATGCCGACAATCCGGCCAAGATACGGGAGAACATCGTGAACGTGGCGCTGGACTATCTGTCCGCCGGTCTGGACCCGGAGAAGACCACCATCTGCATCCAGTCCCATCTGCCGGCCCTTCACGCCCTGACCTTCTACTATATGAATCTGGTGACCACGGCCCGGCTCTCCCGGAACCCCACCGTCAAGGCGGAGATGCAGCTTCGCGGCTTCGCCGATGAGGGACTTCCCGCCGGGTTTTTCGCCTACCCCGTGTCCCAGGCGGCGGATATCACCGCCTTCGATGCCACGGTGGTACCCGTGGGCGAGGATCAGCTGCCCATGATCGAACAGACCCGAGAGATCGTGGAGAAGTTCAACCGGACCTATGGGGAGACGTTGGTCATGCCTAAGGCCATGATTCCCGAGAACGAGAACCAGAGGCGGCTGCCCGGCGTGGACGGCAAGGCCAAGATGAGCAAATCCCTGGGCAACTGCATCTACCTCTCCGACGACGCCAAGACCGTGAAAAAGCAGGTGAACGGCAAGATGTTCACGGACCCCCAGCACCTGAAGATCGAGGACCCCGGGCACATCGAGGGTAACGTGGTGTTCACCTATCTGGACGCCTTTTCCACGGACGATCACTTCAAAGAGTTCCTCCCCCAGTATGCCAACCTGGATGAGATGAAGGCTCACTATCAGAAGGGCGGCCTTGGAGACGGGACGTGCAAGAAGTTTTTGATCCAGGTTTTGGAGGAGACCCTCTCCCCCATCCGCGCCGAACGGGCCAAGTGGGAAGCGGACCTGGATACCGTCTACGACATCCTGCAGGCGGGCACAGCCAAGGCCCAGACCGTCACCAACGCCACCCTTGCCCGGGTGGAAAAGGCCATGCGCATCGATTACTTCGCCGATAGACGCATCGTCAAGGAATGGGAAAAGCAGCTCAAGGCAGCAAAACTGTAACGATTGAACCAATGAAAAAGGAGGGCTCACGCCCTCCTTTTTCGTGTGTCAGAACAGCTCGTCGCCCGGCAGGAGTCGGCTTCGGGCAGCTTTGATGTTCTCGATGCCAAGAACATGATAGGTTTGTGAAGCGGTGCGTATGGTGAGGCCGGGCAAAAGCGTGCGTCCGGTCAGCTTGATCTCCTGAAGGGATGCATCCGCCACTTCCTCCCGGCCTATTTCGAAGGCTGCCCCCGTCCCATTTCGCGGGTCCACGCCGTATCCGCGGACCGTGTCCCCGTCCATGAGCAAATAGGTGTTTTCCCAGCTTTTCAAAAAGCGAAGAAAGCGTATCAGGCACAGGATGAGGTAAACCGCGCACAGAAAGCAGGCAACGGCGATCAGGTACCGGGGTGGGGCCGCAAAGCATTGCCGCGCCGCCAGGCCCAACGCGATGCCGATGATCGCCAGATACACGAACACATTCAGTTTGATGGTCTCGCCGACCCGTTTGTCCTTTTCAAATCGCATCATCAAAAGAAAACAGGAGGGAGCAGCCTCCCTCCTGATGGGTCCTTGTTTTACTCGTCCTCTTCGTCCTCAATCTTGGCCGCCTCGATGATCTTCTTGGCCTTGTCGCCGGGCACATCCTCATAGCGGACAAACTCGCTCTTGAAGGAGCCGCGGGCCTGGGTCATGGCCAGCAGATCGGTGGCGTACTTGGTCATCTCGGCCAGAGGCGCTTCGGCCACAACTTCGGTGAGACCGCCGTCCACGGGGTTCATGCCCAACATCCGGCCCCGACGACGGTTCAGATCGCCGATGATATCACCCACGTTGTCGTTGGGCACCAGGATATCGTACCGATAGATGGGCTCGATCAGGGCGGGAGACGCCTTCACGCAGGCCGCCTTATAGGCCAAGCGGGCCGCGGACTTGAAGGCCACTTCCTTGGAATCCACGGGATGATACTTGCCGAAGAACAACGTGGCCTTGACGCCGATCATGGGATAGCCGGCCAGCACGCCGTGCTGCATGGCTTCCCTCAGACCCTTGTCCACGGCGGGGATGAACTCGCGGGGGACCACGCCGCCCACGATGGCATCCACGAACTCGTAATCCACGCCCTCGTCAGCGGGCTCGAAGCGGATGTTGACCACGCCGAACTGGCCGCTGCCGCCGGTCTGCTTCTTATGCTTACCTTCGGCCTCCGCGGTGGAGCGGATGGTCTCCCGATAGGGGATGCGCTGCTCGTTTAGGGTGGCTTCCACGTTGAACTTGTTCTTCAGCTTGCTGCACACCACGTCGAGGTGCTTCTCACCCAGACCGCACAGGAGCACGTCACCGGTCTCGATGTTCTTCTCAATGGTGATGGTGGGATCCTCCTCACGGATGCGGTTGAGGCCGGCGATGACCTTGTCGTCCTCCCCCTTGTTCTTGGCCGCGATGGCCAGGGCGATGCAGGCCTTGGGGAAGTCGATGGGGGCCACCTTCACGATGTCGCTCTGCTCTGCGAGGGTGTCGTTGGTGGCGGTGTACTGGAGCTTGGGCAGGGCGCCGATGTCGCCGGCGTTGAGCTTATCCACGGCGATGGTCTTCTTGCCGCGAATGAGCACGGGGGCGGTGGGCTTCTCGGCCTTCTCGCTGTTCACGTTATAGGGCGTCACGTTGATGTCCAGGGTGCCACGATGGACTTTGACGATGGAGTACTTGCCGAACTGGTCGTTGATGGTCTTGGCCACGGTGGCGACCATCTTGCCGTCCCGAGTGAGCTCAATGGCGTTGCCGGCGGCGTCGGTAGCGGCGGGGAGCTTGGCGTCGGCCGCGGCGGGCAGATAGTGGACGATGTCGTCGAGCAGCGTGAACACGCCCGCGTTGTTGAGGGCGGAGGTGCAGACCACGGGGGTCACGGTGCCTTCCTTGACGCCCTTGCTCAAACCGAAGAGGATGTCCTCTTTGGGCAGCTCCATCTCCTCGAAGTACTTCTCCATCAGCTCTTCATCCGCCTCGGCAGCGGCTTCGGTGAGCTTCTCATAGAGGGACTGGGCCTCATCGCTCAGGTTGCCGGGCACAGCCACTTCCTTCAGATTCTTGCCGTCAAAGAGATAGGCGGTCATGTTGATGATGTCCACGAAGCCCTTGAAGTTGCTGCCTTCCATGATGGGCAGCTGGATGGGGACCACGTTGGGGCCGAACTTTTCGTTGACCGCCGCCATGACCTTTTCAAAGCTGGCGTTCTCACGGTCCATCTGGTTGATGACCATCATGCGGGGCATGCTCTGGGCCTGGCACATGGCCATGGCCTTCTCGGCGCCCACCACGGGGCCGGAGACGGCGCCCACCACGATGATGGCGCTGTCGGCCAAGAACGCGGCGGAGGCCACATCGCCATAGAAGTCGTAGCCGCCCGGGGCATCGATAAAGTTGATCTTGGTGTTCTTCCACTCCACGGGCTCCACGGACATATTGATGGAGCAGCCGCGCTTGGCTTCTTCGGGATCGAAGTCGGAGACGGTGGTGCCGTTCTCCACCTTGCCGATACGATCGATGAGGCCGGTGTTGAACAAAATGGTCTCTACGAGTGTGGTCTTTCCTTCGCCGGCATGGCCGAACACGCCCACGTTGCGAATGGATTCAGCGGTATAGTTCTTCATCCTGTTTCCCCCTATCGGTTTGTTTCTCTAATGTATATCCTCTGTGGAGAAGGACTTCTCCACGCAAATACCCATTTTAGCTAAAGGGTATATTACCACAGGTAGTATGTTTTTGTCAAATGCTAAACCCGCCAACTTTGCAAATATTCGGCCTGTTCAGGGGTCAGCGTATCCACCTTCACGCCCATGGCGGCCAGCTTCTGCCGGGCCACCTGCTCGTCGATATCCCGCGGCACCGCGTAGAGCCGCTTTTCCAGCGTCCGACCCTGTTGGGCGATGAACCGGGCGGACAGGGCCTGGATGGCAAAGCTCATATCCATGATCTCCGCCGGATGGCCGTCGCCGGAGGCCAGGTTCACCAGCCGTCCCTCTGCCAACACATAGACCCACCGATCCTCGTCCAGCCGGAACCCCTCGATGTTGGGCTTCATGTCCCGCCGCTCCCGGGCGTGCTCCCGGAGCCATTTCACGTCCACCTCCACGTCGAAGTGGCCCGCGTTGCAGAGGATAGCGCCGTTCTTCATGTGGGTAAAATGCTCTGCCGTGATCACGTCCCTGTCCCCCGTGACGGTGATGAACAGGTCCCCTACCCCGGCTGCCTGCTGCATGGGCATCACGGCGAATCCGTCCATGATGGCTTCGATGGCCTTCACCGGGTCCACCTCCGTGACGATCACGTGGGCCCCCAGGCCCTTGGCCCGCATGGCTACGCCCTTGCCGCACCAGCCGTAGCCGGCCACCACGCAGGTTTTTCCGGCCACGATCAGGTTCGTTGTCCGATCGATGCCGTCGAATACGGACTGACCCGTGCCGTATCGGTTGTCAAACAGGTGCTTGCAGTCGGCATCGTTCACGTCCATCATCGGAAAGGGCAGCACGCCGGCCTTTTCCATGGCCTTCAAGCGGATGACACCGGTTGTGGTCTCCTCGCAGCCCCCCAGGATATGGGCCTTCAGCGCCGGGAACCTGTCCATGACGCCGGAGACCAGATCCCCTCCGTCGTCGATGAGAATGTCCGGCGTATGGGACAGGACACGGTCGATATTTTGCTCGTATTCCTCTGCCGTACAGCCATGCAGGGCGTATACGTGCATAGGCGTGCTTTCCCAGTTTCCGTGAACGAGGGCCGCCGCCACGTCATCCTGGGTGGACAGAGGGTTGCTGCCCGTGACGATCATGTTGGCGCCGCCCGATTGCAGCACCCGGCACAGATAAGCGGTTTTGGCCTCCAGATGGACCGAAAGACCGATGGTCAGCCCGGCAAAGGGCTTTTCCCGCTCGAAATCGGCCAGGATGCCGTTCAGCAGGGGCATGTTCCGGCGGACCCATTCGATCTTGTTTTCACCGGAAGGAAACAGGGAGATATCTCTGATGACTGAATCCATACGTCCTCCTTATTTGCAAAAGTTCAGGATGATGTGGGCGATCCTGTCGCTGTGGCAGATATAGCTGCCGTGGTCCTCCCCGGGCAGGATCATCAGCTGTGCGCCGGGTATGGACCTTGCGATGAGGCGGGTGTCCTCCTCCCGGATGATGTCCCGGCTCCCCGCCGCCACCAGGGTCCGGCAACGGATGGTGGATAAATCCTTCTCCGATATGTGGGGTTCCCGGAGCATGACGGCGCTGTAGATATTGGGGGATTGGCAGTACTCCTGCCATATCTCCTGATAGGCCTCGCTTCGCAACCCATGGGGATGGGTGTTGGCGCCGCAGACGATGAGGTCGGCGATCCTGTCCGTCTGCCCGGCAGCCAGCAGGGCCACGATCCCTCCATCCGAATAGCCGCAGAGGACCACGTCGCGCAGGTCCAGCGCCGAAAGGAAAGCCAGCAGATCATCCGCCATGTCAGCATAGTGGAGCTTATCCACCGGATCGCTGTTTCCGTGCCCGCGGCTGTCCAAGGCAAAGCAGGTGAACCGTTCCCCCAGCACCCCCATGGCTTCGTCGAAGATGCTGTGGTCCTCCCCGTTGCCGTGGAGCAACACCAAAGGACGTCCCTCCCCGTATTGCTCATACCAAAGCCGTATGCCGTTCACATAAGCGTCCATGGCCTTCTCCCCGTAAAAAAGCCGCCCGTGAGGCGGCTATGGTCGTTCCCATTCACCGATCCAGCCCCTGCAAATAGGCCACCGCCGCCTGCAGCTGGGTGTCGCTTTCATAGGGTATGGATGGGATGGAATAGTAGGCCAGTCCTTCGGGCAGCTCCACGATATGGTCCGGGGTGATGCCCGTGCCCTGGATGCACACATCCGAAGGGGTATAGTAGGCGTCGGTGGTGAACTTGATGGTGCCGTCCCGGCCGAAGTTGATATCGAAGAAGGTCTGCACGATGCCCTTTCCGAATGTGACGGTGCCGAAGAGCTCCGCCACGCCGTTGTCCTTCAGGGCCCCGGAGAGGAGCTCGCTGGCGGAGGCGGAGTACCCGTTGACCAGCATGGCGATGGGCAGATCCAGCCCGTCGGAATGGGTCCGATAGACCACTTCCTTGTTGATCCGGCTGCGGACCGTGGTGATGACCTTGTTCTTGGGCAGGAAGATGTCCGCGATGTCGCACACGTCGGAAAGGGTTCCGCCCAGATCGTCCCGCACGTCCAGCACCAGGGCGGTCATCCCCTGGCCCTTGAGATCGTCGAGGGCGTCCTTCACCTCGCGGACCACCTGGCCGTGGAAACCGGAGATATAGATGTAGCCAATGCCGTCCTCCAGCATCCTATAGGTCACATAGGGGGAATAGACCTGCCGCATGGTGACGGTGAAAGTCAGCTCCTGACCGTCCCGCACTATCACCACGGTGTTCACGTCCCCTTCCTCGTGGGTGATGAAGGTAAGAAACTCGTTGAGGGTCTTCCCGGTCGCCGGCTCGCCGTTGGCCATGGTGATCTGGTCGCCCACCAGGATACCCGCTTCCTGGGCGGGGGTGTTGCTGTATACCTCGGTGATGACGAAGACGCTGTCCCCCATGTCGGACACCAGCACGCCCATGCCGATGAAGTTGCCGGAGTTGCTGTTCATCAGCTCGTCGTACTCGGCTTTGGTGTAGTATTCGGCGTAATCGTCCCCCATATGGGAGGACAGGCCCTTGAGGGCGCCCGTGACCATGCTGTCCTTGGTGTCCTCATCGAAGAAGTAATAGTTCTTCTTCACCAGCTCCACGGCCTCTGAAATGGGCTGCAGCTCCGAGAATCGACGCACATAGTAAAGGGATGTGAGCAGCACCGCGAAGGCAGCCGTCAGCGCCACGCACAGCAAACAAAGCCACACGCTGATGCGGCGACTTTGTTTTTTAGGTTCCGTAGGATAAGGTTCAACGATAAATTGGGTATCTTCCATGAACAAAGTGGGTCAGGCCAGGATGTAGGGCTCCATGAAATCGGGCAGGTCCTCCCGGCCCTTGCTGACGGAGAGGATGATGTGGAGGGAATGCTGGCTTGCGAGGGCTTCCAGCTGCTGGAAAAAGCTCTTAAGAGCGTCCAGCTCAGCCTTGATCACGTTTTCGAACCGATCCACGAAAACATATTCCAGATCGAAGTCCGACGCGCACAGGCCACACAAAAAGCCCAGGAACATATCGGGGTCGTTGAGGGCATAATCCGTCACGTTGATGAAGCGGATGCTGTACCCCAAGTCGTACATATAGCTGTTGTCATCGTCGATGAACACCATGCTGCCCTTTGCCTTGTCGGAAACGTCGTTGGCCAGGGAGATGATCCTCTTGGTCTTTCCCGTCCCCTTTTCTCCACAGATGATCTCGATCAATTCATACGCCTCCTTCGCTTGATAGTATCATTGTACGCTGATTCGGCTTCTTTTGCAAGCGTATAAACGCTTTCTTCCCAAAAGATTACAGGCTACGCTTGCTTCTGTTCGTGATAGCTTTGCTCCGTGTTCACCTGCCACAAGGGGGACTTGTCCCCTCCGCCCTTTTCCAGTATCTCCACGGCGGCAAAGGCTGTGGCCATGGAGTGGTCCATGTTGTTGTAGCGGTGCTGGCCGTTGCGGCCGATGCAATAGAGATTGGAGAACCCGTCCAGAAAGCGGACGATGTCGTCCATCTGGGCATAGCCGTCGAAGTAGGCGGGATAGGCCTTTTTCACCCGCTCCGCGTGGGCGTCCAAAACGTCCCCACCCCGGGCGATGCCGATGCGCTCGATCTCCCGCTTGCCCATGGCGATGAGCTCCTCTTCGCTCATGCGCCAGAGCTCGTCCCCCTCGTTGCAGAAGTATTCGAGGCCCATCCATACGGTGTTCTCCGGGTCCGCCACCATATAGGGGGACCAGTTGTTGAAGATCTGTACCCGCCCCAGCTTCACGTCCTTGTCCTGCACGTAGATCCAGCAGTCGGGGACCCGGTCTTTGACCGTCCGGCGCTTCGTGTCGTTTTGTATCAGCAGGTCCTTTACCAGTAGCCCCACGGTGACGAAATCCCGATAGGGCAAGGTCCTGGCGGCCAAACGCACCTGGTCGGGGACCTCTGCCCCCTGCAAGCTGTCCACCAGCTCCCGCACCGGCATGGAGGAGAACACGGCGTCGGCAAACATACGCTGCTCCTCTCCCGCCTCCCGATAGCGGATGGCCAGCACCCGGCCCGCCTCCGTTTCGACGGCGGTCACGGGGCAGTTCATCTTGATCGTGCCGCCCCGGTTCCTCACCTCCTGGGCCGCCAGCTCCCACAGCTGGCCGGGGCCGAATTTGGGATAGTAGAACCGCTCGATGAGAGAGGTCTCCACCTCCCCCTTCGTTCCAAAAAGCTTCCGAATTATATCCTTCAGTATGGCCCGAATGGAGAGGCCCTTCACCCGCTGGGCACCCCAGTCGGCGGATATGCGGGAGGGATGCCGCCCCCACACCTTCTCGGTGTAGCTTTCAAAGAACATGGAATACAGCACCCGGCCGAACCGGTTGATATAGAAGTTTTCCAAAGAGGTCTCCGGCAGCTTGTGGACGCAGGAATACAGATAGCTGAATCCAGCCCTAAGCGTGGTCAAAAATCCCATGTTCCGGATGGTGGACCACTTGAGCGAGATGGGATACTCAAAGAAATGGCGGTGAAAATAGATGCGGCTCACCCGCTCCCGCAGGAGCATGACCCGGTCCGTCTGCTCCGGGTCCGGGCCCATGGGCGCATACTCCTTCTCCGCGTTCAGGAGTCTATCGTCCCAGGCAGGCGCACCCTGTAGGGGCATACGCTCCGCCCACCAAGCATTCACCCGCTCATCCTTGCTGAAAAAGCGGTGCCCCCCGATGTCCATCCGATTGCCGTGATAGCGAACGGTCTGGGAGATGCCCCCGATCCGGTCTGTGGCCTCCAAAACGGTGACGGCATGCCCTTTTTTCAACAGCTCTATGGCGGCGGTGAGCCCGGCTGGACCGGCCCCGATGATGACGATCTGCTTTGCTTCCATATCTGTATCATACCCACAAAAAAACAGCCCGTCAAGGGACGCGCCGTTTCTTTACCGTTCGTTTGCTTTCTTGATGAAGTTATCCTTCCCGCAGGGCCGACAGCTGCTCCGACAGCATGGTCTCGTGCTCCTTCCGGGACCGGGAGATGAATTCAAAAGTGAGATAGTCCGGATCGATCCATCGGATGAATTCCCTGACGCCCGGGCAGGTGAAGGGCCGATGCTCATCGCAGCGAAAGGCGTGGGTGTAGACCTGCTCCCTGCGCTTGTCCGGATCGTCAGACAACAGGGGCGGATGGGCGGCCACCTGGGCCATATAGGCGCCAGTCAGAGATTGGTGCAGATGGATTCCCCGGATAGCCCGGCGGACCTCCTCCCCCTGTTCCTCGATGCACCGGCGAATATAGGCGAGGCCCTCCTCCTGGGTGCGAATTGATAGGTTTGTATGCATCAGATGCCCCGTGTCCAGCATGATGCCCTTGTTCCGGTAGCGGACGCCGGACAGGAGCTGCCTGGTTACCTGGGGTTCCGTCAAAGTGAGCCCCGGGTGCCACAGGTTTTCCAGCAGCAGGATAAGGTCCCCCTCCGGCTCGGGAAAGAGCCGGTTCAGCAGGCCCACTGCGGCGGTCACGATCTCCCGGCTGGAATGGCGATAGGACAGGGTGAACAGCTCCTCGTCGGCGCAGTCCGCCACGTGGAACACCACATATTCCGCCCCCTCCGCCCTGGCTTGGGCGATATCCTGTTCAAAGGTCTCGATCAACGCGTCGGGCGTGTCGCCGCCGTAAACCGCGCGCACGGCATCCATGCTGACGAGATTACGTCGGCAGGCAGCCAGATCGCCGGTATAAAAGTCGTACCAATAGGGATAGTAGCACAGGTGGACGCCGACGATCCGCTCCCGGGGAACGATGCCCCGGCTGTCCGGCCCGCAGTGCATCAGCTCCACCCCGTCGAATCCGCCCAGGGCACGGACGAGATCGTCCCGGTCCCGGTATCGGTTCAAATCCTCGCTGTAGGTGGTGAGATTGAAGGTGCGCTTCATGGTTTCACCCCGTCAAGATGGCAAATATCCACCAGCTGCAGGCCCTCAGGCCCATACTCCACCCGGCAGCGATACCCCTCGCAGGTCTTCAGCGGCCAGCTGTAGAAAGGCGCTTTGGGCACTCCGAACCGATAGAGGACGGACATGACCACCCCGCCGTGAACGACGAAATACAGGCTGTCCCGGCCCTCGCCCAAAGCTCTCTCTACCTCTTTTGAAAAGGCGCCCCACACCCGATGCTGGAACACCATGGTGGCGTCCCCATGGGGACAGGGACCCATACATTGGGTCTGCTCCACCCAGTACCGGTAATCCGGATCATGCTCCATCTCCTTGGCGGACCGGCCTTCGAAGTCGCCGAAGTCCATCTCTTTGAGCCCCCTGCAAACGAGCTGCTTCGCCTGGGGAAACAGGATAGAGGCGGTCATCTGCGTCCGCTGCAGGGGCGACACGACAACCGTATCGACCTTGGGGTCGCTTCCGGCTCTCCGAGCTTTTTCCAACCCCTGGGGGCTCAAGGGTTCGTCCGTGATCCCCAGGTATTTTCCGGCGGCATTTCCCGCCGTCTCGCCATGGCGAAAGAGATAGACAAACATCTTTACGACCCCTTGATGACGGTGGGGATGCCCGCCACCATGCGCACCACCTTCTCCGCCCGGGCGGCCAGCTGTATGCACAGCCGGCCCGTGGCTTCCCGGGCCTGGCGCTGTTCGTATCGAACGGGTATGACGCCGGAGCCAACTTCGCAGCAGGCCACGGCCTCCTTTTTCAGCAGCTCCGGCAGAAGGGCGTCTGCCCCCTCCGGGTCCTGCTCCACCAGCTTCTCCAGCCCGTACAGGGCCTTCTTCCCGTCCAGCACCCCGTCCGCCACCTCCTCCGGGCCATATCCCAGGGCGGCAAGATAGCTGCGCTTTCCCGAGGCAGCGCCTCCGATGATCAGGATCATAGGGCAAGCATCCTTTCCATACATACAAGAATAGCCAACATGACCAGTTCCGCCATTTGCAGCTGGAACCCGGCGATATCTCCGGACACGCCATCAAACTCCTTCATGGCCATCCGCCGCACGAAAAGGAGCGTGAGGACCGCGCCCAGGGACATGCATGCGCCCACCAGCGGCCACACAAGGATAAGAGCACCGGCGGACAGGATCACCCAGAAAACAGCCAGGATGCCGACTTTCCTATCCGAGGCCTGATGAAACAGGCGCAACGTCCCCTCCCCCGGCCCAACAGGCAGGAGCGTGCCGGAAACGGCGGACAGGCTTCGGCTCATGACGTGAATACCGCCCAGTAGCAGGATGGTCCGCCCGGTCCACTCCCCTTCGGCGCACAGGCCGAAATAGGATAGAAGGTATACGCCAAGGCCGATGACGGCGAAGGCGCCCGCATGGGGGTCCTTTAATATGGCCCGCTTCCGTTCCGGGGCAGCATGACTCTTGAGGGCATCCACGGTGTCCATGAATCCGTCCAGATGGATGCCTCCCGTGAGCAGCACCGGAAGGAGGGTGAACCCGACGGCGGACAGAACCGGGCCCAGGGACAGCCAGCCGCACAGCAAAAGCCAAAACCATTCCGCCAGGCAGATGACCAAGCCAACGAAGGGCAGACACACCAGCATATAGCGTATGTTCTCCCGTTCCCAGGACACCTGGGGCGCCGGGAGCGCGGAGAACATGGAAAACGCCGCGAAAAGGGACTGCACGAAGCTCATACCCTGTCTCCTTTCAAGCAGAGGGGGATACCCGCCACCAGCTCATAGACCCGATCCGCCATCTGCGCCACCCGCGCGTTGATCTCCCCCAGCGCGCGGATATAGCGGCGGGTCTCCTGGGAATATTGCCCGTCGTCGCTGCCCACATCGTTGGTGATGACGATGAGCCGTTCCGTCTGCCGGGCAAGGTTTTCAATGCCGGCCATGACCTTTTCCACCGGGTCCACTGGTTTTTCTGGCTGAATATACATTTCATTGGCGGTGAGATTGCATACGCATTCCAGCAGGGCAGTGCCGCCCCCTTGGGGCAGGATCAGCATGTCCACGTCGGTATATCGTTCCAGGGTCTCAAAGCCCTTGCCCTTTCGCAGGGCCTGATGGCGGGCGATCTTTTTGAGGCATTCCTGGTCATAGGGCTTCATGGCGGCGATATAGTAGAGGGGCTTTGGCCCCTGGACCGCCAATCGTTCGCCATAGGAGCTCTTGCCGCAGGCGGAGCCGCCGGTGAGCAGGACGATCATGACTTGCCTCCCTGGGGCGTATAGGCTTCCATGCCCACCTGGTCAAAGGTGGTTCCCCCATAAACGGCCAAGGCCATATCCAGCATCGGCAGCAGGCACACGCCACCCGTGCCCTCGCCAAGACGCATATTGGCAAAAATAATCGGATATTTATTCAGTATAGTCAGCACTCTTTTGGCAGCCGGCTCCTCGGAACAATGGCTGGCCACCATGGCGATATCCGCCCCCGGGCAGAGCTTTTGCGCTATCAGGGCAGCCACGGTGCTGATGAACCCGTCGATAATCACCGGCACCCCGTGGATGGCCCCGCCGATGAACAGGCCAGCCATGCCGCAGATATCCAGGCCGCCCAGCTTGCTAAGCACGTCCAAAGGGTCATTGGGGTCCGGCCGATTCACGGCGATGGCGCGCTCGATGGCCCAAATCTTTCGCTGCAGCCCGGCGTCGCTCAGGCCCGCCCCCCGTCCGGTGACCGGCTCCGCCGGCAAGTTCAGCAGGGCCGCCACCAAGGCACTGGAGGTGGTGGTGTTGCCGATGCCCATCTCCCCGGAAATCAGCAAAGAATAGCCCTGCTCCTTCAGATCCTTTACCAGATCGACGCCATAGGCCATTGCCTGCAGGGCCTGCTCCCGGGTCATGGACGGGCGGCGCGCCATATCCTCCGTGCCGCTCATGACACGCCGGTTCAGAACTCCCTCCACCGGACGCACCATGCCGAAGTCCACCGGGATCACGTCGGCGTGGGCGGTTTCGGCCATCCGGCAGACGGAGGAGTGCATGCGCACCATCTCTTCCGCCATGCGGGCCGTCACCTCCTGGCCTGTCTGGGTCACCCCCTCGGCCACCACGCCGTTGTCCGCGCAGCAGACCACCACGGCCCGCCGGGAAATATCCACATGGGGATTCCCTGTCAGAGCAGCTATGTCCATGACCAGCTTTTCCAAAGCACCCAGGCTTCCAAGCGGCTTGGCGATGCTGTCCCACTGGCGCTGGGCCGCCGCTCGGGCCGCCAAATCCTGCTTTCTAAGGCTCTCTCTCCATTGTATGAGCAGTTCCTCCACAGGGCTACGCCTCCTTCCATTGGGCCAGCATCCGGTTCATCCAGGCCCTCACGTCCATGCGATAGACTCGGTCCAAAATCTCGTCCGAAAACACCTGCTCCATGGTCCCGTCGGCCACCACCTTTCCCCTGTCAAGGAGCAGCGCCCGGGTGCCATAGACCCGGGCAAGAGACAGATCGTGGACCACGGAGATCACCGCCCGACCCTCCTGCTTCAGCCAGTTCTGGATCAGCTCGAACACCTGCTTCTGATACACAAGATCCAGATGGTTGGTGGGCTCGTCCAGCAGCAGGAGCTTTGGGTCCTGCGCGAAGGTCTGGGCCAGGAAGGTCCGCTGCAGCTCCCCGCCGGACAAGGTCAGCACGTTTTGATGCCGCAGCTCATAGAGGCCCGTTTGCTCCAACGCCGCGTGCACGGCCTGCTCCTCCCCGCCATGGCGGGAAAAGATGGTGGGCGCATAGGCATAGCGGCCCAGGCGGACCACCTCCTCCACCGAGAAGGAGTAGCCCACATAATGGCTTTGAGCCAGCACCCCGATGCCCCGGGCCAGCTCATGGGCCTTCATGGTTCGGGCGTCCTTTCCTTCGAAGATCACCCGGCCCCGGGCAGGCACGCCGCCGGTGATCGCATTGATGAGGGTGGACTTCCCCGCCCCGTTGGGCCCTACGATCATGAGCCATTCCCCCGGTTGCAGATCGAAGGACACCCCCTGCAGGATGGTCAGCTCCCCATAGGAAACGGACAGATTCTCCACCTTCAGCATGGCTCTCACCTCCCCTTCCGGGCGGACCCGTAGATGTACACGAAGGCTATGGCGCCGATGATGGAGGTGACCACGCCGATGGGTAGCTCCAGGGGGTTCAACAGGGTCCGGGCGATCAGGTCCGACAGCATGAGAAAGATGCTCCCGCCAAACAGGGAAGCCGGCAGCAGCCGCTTATGGTTGGGCCCCACCAGCAGCCGCACCATATGAGGGGTCACCAATCCAACGAAGCCGATGGTGCCCCCGATGGACACGCAGACGCCGATGAGCCCCGAAACGGCGATCAGGATGACGAGCTTCACCCGGCGCACGTTCACCCCCACATGACGGGCTTTCTCCTCCCCCACGGCAAAGGCGTTAAGCTCCCGGGCGTGGAGGCAGATGACGCCGCCAAAGAGAACGAGGGCGATAAGAAGCACCAGCACGTTGGTATAGCTGGTGCCCTGCAGACTGCCCATGGTCCAGAAGGTGATGCTGCGAAGCTTCTCCCCGGAAAAGGCGATGAGGATGCTCATGACGCTGGAGGCGAACATGGAGAAGATGACGCCGATCAAAATGATGGTGTTGGTGGACAGGGAGAAGTCCAACCGATAGGCCAGGCCCAATATGATCAGCAAGGAACAAAAAGCGAACACCATGGCCATGACCACGGTGCCCGCAAAGAGTATGTTCGGTATGGTGATCCCAAAGGCGATGGCAACCACGGCCCCCAGGGATGCCCCGGAGGAGACGCCAAGGGTGGACCCGTCCGCCAGAGGGTTCTTCAACAGTCCCTGCATGGCCCCGCCGCACAGGGACAGGCTGGCCCCGGTCAGCATGACGGCCAGCACCCGCGGAAGGCGGGAGGTCAGCAAGATGGCAGGCGCGGTGCCGGCGGGTTGGGGCAGACCCCAAATCCCGTTCCAGATCACCGAAACGGTGGTTGCAAAGGGTATCTGTACACTGCCGACACAGACCGAGAGGAGCAGCGTCAACACCGCTGCAGTTGCAAAGAGCAGATATTCCCACCCGCGAAAGTGTTCGCCGTTCCTCTCGTTCATATGGATCGTTTACGCGGCAGGCGCCAGCTCCTGGGCGGCCAGGCTCTCCACCACGAAATCATAGAGCATCTGTGCTCCCTCCACCAGTCGCGGTGCGGGGCGGGACAGCTCGTTGTTCACCAGGTTCAAAATGTCCCCGTTCTTCACGGCGGTGACGTTCTCCCAACCGGGACGGGCCGTGATCTCCTCCTCGGGCGTGGGGCCCTCGCCGAAATACATGGTGATGGTCAGGATATAGTCGGGGTTCCGCTCCAGGACCTGCTCTTCGGAGATGGGGGCCCAGCCGGTTACATCGGCAAAGCAGTTCTTGAGACCCATCATCTCCGCCACCTCGTTCATGAAGGTGCCGGTGCCGGCCGTATAGAGGCCCCACTGAAGGGGGCTGACCTCGAAGTAGATGGTCTTCTCCCCGTCCAGCTTGTTCTCGGCGATCTCCTCGAAGGCGTTTTTCATGGAGTCGATGATCTGCTCGGCTTCCTCGTCCTTACCCAGAATCTGACCGATCATGGCGATGGCGGTGTAGGTGCCCGCGATATCCTGGGCGTCGCTGACCACGACCTTGATGCCGGCCTTCTCCAGCTGTTCCACCTGCTCCTGGGTCTGGGCCATGGTGGCCATGAAGAGCACCTCGGGCTCCAAGGCGATGATCTGCTCGATGTTGGTGTCATAGCCGGACTGGACGGAGGGAATGTCCGTGACCTCGGGGGGATAGTCGCAGTATTCGCCCCGGCCCACCAGGACCTCTTCCGCACCCAGGGCGAAGATGATCTCGCAATCGGAGGCGGTGAGGGCCACGGCCTTTTCCACGGGCTTTTCAAAGGTGATCTCCCGGCCCGTCATATCGGTGACGGTGAAGGAGGTGTCCTCTGCCGCGGAGAAGGCGGCGAAGGGCAGCAGCATCAGGGCGGCGATCAGGATCGCCAGAGACTTTTTGAGCTTCATGTGTTTGATTTCTCCTTTCCCATATTCCCAATCGTATAGGCGCTGAAAAACGCTTCCCGGAATTGAGAAGCGCCGCAAACACGGATGGTGCCCATCCGCCGATTCACTCAATCCCAGAAGCATACATGTTCAAACAGGTCTCCCGACTCGGTTTCCGCCTACTTGAGCCCCTTCCCATTCCATAGTCTGGAACAGTGGATGTTCGCTCGTTCGTCCGCCTCACGGTTACTGGGATAGTCCGGGATTCTCACCCGGTTCCCTCGGCCCAGGGCCGCTGCCTTGCGCAGATAAGAACACGCTATTCAACTGTTGCCATTATATCCCCATCGGCCCCTTTCGTCAAGGTTCCTCACGGGCGTCAGTATTCGTCCACGCAGAAGCAGGGGCGGTGGGCGTCTTCCATGGCCTGCCAGATATCCGGCGGGGCCAGCATCACGTTTTGGGCCCTGATCTCCCCCGGCATATCCGCGTCGGGCGGAAGCTTGGCGGACACGGCTCTGTCCCCTGCCGCCCGCTTGAGCTCATGGAGCAGCGGCCCGTAGCCGTCCAGGGAGAGGACCTCCTCCCCGTAGACGTCCTCCTTGTGGAAATAGACGCAATAGCCTATGGTCCTCCCTGCCTCCTGCAGCAAAAAGCCCTTGGCCCCGTCGGAGGCGTAGTCCGCCATCTTCAGCCGAAACGCTTCCCCGTCCCGCCGGACGAAGAGGGAATACCTATCCGCCACGGCAGAGTACACACGAAAGGCCTCTTCCGCCGAAAACGGGGCGATCGTACCCGGCCGCAGCGCCCCCTCCCCCCGCCAGTATTTGGTAAAGGTGCTGGGGCGGAACCCAAGATGGGCATAGGCGCCGGGCCGCTGGGGGTGGTTGAAAAGGGCGCGGATGCCCTGCTCCTGGGCATAGGCCTGCAGATACCGCATGGCCGCATACATATACCCCTTCCCCCGCTCCTGGGGCAGGGTGGCCACGCCTGAGGTCATGAGGGCCGAAAAGTACCCGTCTGTCCCGGTCAACTGCATGGGCATACCGTGGATCGCGGAGATCAGTTTCTCTCCGTCGAATACGCCCGCGGACCACTGAGGCAAATATCGATGCGCAAAAAACCAGTCCACAAAGGCCGGCGGATCGTCGAAGGCCATCTGCCAAAGGGACTTGGCTTGGTGCGTATCTTCCGGTGTCAGCAGCCGCACGTTCATGTGATCTGTCCCCGGTTATAGGCCCGATAGTTGACGGAAAGCACCATGGCAATGGTGATCAGGGTCGCCATGACGTTGCTGCCTCCATAGCTGATGAGAGGCAGCGGAATGCCGGTCACGGGCAGCAGACCCATGTTCATGCCGATGTTCTCGAACACGTGAAATCCCATCATGGCCACCGTGCCCACGCACAGGCACCGGCCGAACATATCCTTGGAGCGACGAGCCACCAAAAGGATCCGCAGCAGCAGCAGGAAGAACAGCAGGATCAGGATCATGGCGCCTACGAACCCCAGCCCCTCGGCGATGCTGGAAAAGATGAAGTCCGTCTGTCGCTCGGGCACATATTTCTTTTGGGCCAGTGTGCCGGGGGTGAAAAAGCCCTTGCCGAACATGCCGCCGGAGCCCACCAGCTCCTTGGACTTGAGCACGTTGTACCCGTCCCCCTCCAAATCCAGCGTGGGGTCCAGGAATACCCGGATGCGGGCCTTTTGATCCCGATCCAGCAGGTACCGATAGATGAGAGGCAAGCTTATGGCGGATAGGGTGGCCCCGCCCAGGATGTAGAGCCAGCTGATGCGGGCGGCGAAGACCACGCCGATATAGATGGCGGCAAAGACCATGGCGGTCCCCAGATCCGGCTGCCGCAGGACCAGCACGAAGGGCACGGCAAACAGGACCACGGACTGGAGCACGTCCCAGAAGTTGTTGAAGTGGCCCCGGCGGTCATAGGCCTCGGAGACGAACTTGGAGAGGGCCACCAGCAAAACCACCTTCCCGATCTCCGAGGGCTGGAAGGACCGGGAGGTGCCGATCTTATACCAGCCAAAGACGCCCCGGGTGTTCACCTTCACCACGAGCAGCAGCACCAGCATGGCGCAGGTCACGATATAGGCCATCTTGACGAAGGGCTTATACTTGTCGTAATCCAATATGGCGATGGGCACGGCGATGGCAAGAGAAATGAGGATGCTCACCAGCTGCCGGTTGAAGTATTCCAGATTCAGCCGGCTCAAAAAGCCCTCCAGTCCCACCTCCGTGCCGTCGAATGGGTCGGAAAGCACATTCAGCAGGGCCACAAGGCCAAAAAGGAGCAGCACCGTCACCAACAGGATGATGACGATGTCCACTCCTTTTACTTGCTTGGTCTTGCCAGGCTTTGCCATTTACAGGATGTAGGCCGCATCCTCCGCCGGACGGGCATTGAGCTCCGCCCGCTTCTCGTCGAAGCCGGGCTTGCCCAGCAGGGCGTAGGTGGCCTTCTTCCCCTCCTCCACGCCGGGCTGATCGAAGGCGTCGATGCCCAACAGCTCGCCGGTGAAGGCGGTGGCCACCTCGAACAGATACAGCAGCTCGCCCACGGTGAAGGGATTCACCTCCGGCAGAACGATGGTATAGTTCACATGGCCGGACTTGGTCAGGGCATAGGCCGTGGCCGCCTGCTCCGCCTGGATGAGCTCGTTATGGCTGTGGCCGGAGAGGAAGTGCACGTCGGGGATGTCGGGGTAGCCCTCGGGGATCATGGTCACGGTGCGATACTTCTCCACCGCCAGGAAGGTGACCACCTTGTCGAAGGGGCCCTCGGTATAGAGCTGGACCTGGGAATGCTGGTCGGTGACGCCCAGAGACTTCACCGGGGTCTGGCCCGCATGGACCACGCGGCCGTCCGCAGCGAACTTCTTGCCCAGGGACTCGGCCCACAGCTGGGCATACCAGTCGGAGATATACTTGAGGGAGTCCGCGTAGGGCATCATGACGTGGATGTTCATGCCCCGATCCATGGCTACCTTCTGCAGGGCGCCCAGGACCACGGCGGGATTTTGCAGCAGGGTTGTGTTCTGGGTCAGCTCGTCCATATAGGCCGCGCCGGAGAGGAGCTCCCGGATATCGATGCCGCACACGGCGGCGGCCAACAGGCCCACCGGGCACAGCTCGGAGAAGCGGCCGCCCACCCCGTCGGGGACGATGAAGGTGGTCAGGTTCTCCTGCCTGGCGATCTTGATGAGATTCCCCTTCTCCTTGTCAGTGGTGGCGATGAGATGGCGGGAGATATCCTCTCCCACGGTCTTCTTGAGCAGGTCCACGGCGATCAACAGCTGGGACATGGTCTCGGAGGTGCTGCCGGACTTCGTGATCACGTTGAACACCGTCTTCTTGAGGTCGATCACGTCCAGCAAAGCGGCGAACCGCTCCGGGTCCACGTTGTCCAGCACATAGAGCTTGGGACCGCCCCGCTTATCCTTGGGTAGCTCGTTATAGTTGAGATGCCGAAGGGCCTGATGGACGGCGATGGGGCCCAGGGCGCTGCCGCCGATGCCCAGCACCACAAAGGCTTCCGCCTCCCGGCGGACCCAGGCGGCGGTCTCCTCGATCCTGGCCACGATCTCCTCCTGATTATGGGGCAGCTCCCGCCACTTGAGCTGGGGCCGCTTGTCCGTCATGGCCTTGAAGGCGTCGTCCAAAGGCAGGGCCTTGATCTCGTCGGCGGTGAACCCGTCGGGGATCAGGGCGCTCTTCATCATGTTGTTGTAGTTGATCTTCAGGCGCATGCTCTCGCGCCAGGCGGCAGTCTCGTGATCTTTCATGACAAATCCTCCCAATAGTTTTATACAGTCGAAAGAGTGGTGCGAATATATTCAAAAGACGATTTGAGCTGGCTTAGGTCCCGGTACATATCGCTGTAGACCTCGATAAACGCGGGCCCAGCATACCCTTTTTCCACCATGGCCTTCCCCAGGGCCAGAAAATCGCATTGCCCCTGCCCCGGCATCTTCAGCGACAGCTTCCCGCTTTCATCGAAGGCATAGTCGCACAGATGCCAGTTTTCCAGATCCTCCCCCACAGCCTCCACAAAGGCGAAGGGGTCTTCGCCGGAGCGAATGGCCTGCTTGATATCCAAAACGAACTTCAGCCGCCGATCCCCCAGCCGCCGCTTCAGCTCCGCCCCGAAGGCTGGCGCGTGGAAAAAGCACCAGCTCACGTTCTCGAGACACAGGGTGATGCCATACTCCGCCGCCACGTCCAGCAGCTCTTTGAACACGGGCGTGATCCGTTCCATCTCCAGATTCTTGGCCGTACCGCCCAAATGGGGAGAACCGTGCATCACATAGTGGGTGGCGCCCAGTATCCGCCCGGCGTTCAGCGCGTCCCGATACACCGAGAAGGCGTCCTGTTTCTGCCGGGGATGGATGGAAAACAGCTGGGCCTCGAACTGGTTGCTCATGGGGTGGACGCTGTAGACGCTTAGCCCCGTCTCGTCCACCCGCCGGCGAAGCATCTGGACGAAGGCCGGCCGATATTCGGAGAAGGTGTTCAAAAACACCTCTATCTCGCGGCAGCCTAAAGGGGCCAATATGGCAGGGATATCCTCCACCATGGCCTTGTTGAATATGCTTGCTGTGGAAATGCCGACGTTCATGCCATCCTTCAGGTCCGCTTGAAAAAAATGTAACGAGCAAGCAGTAAGCCGAGTTCTGTCGCGGGTCGCCCCGCGGACGATTATCTATCTGAGGCCGTCGGTTGCCAGACGGTTCATGCGATTATCAGGAGCGCAGCGGGCCGCTGTTGAATGCTCCCATTCCAATCTTGCACCGGGTGGGGTTTACATGGCCGGTCCGTCGCCGGATCGCCGGTGAGCTCTTACCTCGCCTTTCCATCCTTGCCCGAAAACGGGCGGTTTATTTCTGTTGCACT
Organism: uncultured Eubacteriales bacterium; assembly: GCA_902798825.1. Lineage (GTDB taxonomy): Bacteria > Bacillota > Clostridia > Christensenellales > CAG-138 > RUG472. The sequence continues at coordinate 82,516 of CADBYI010000002.1, forward strand.
TTCCCTGATGTCGCCATCGCCGGGTGTTACCCGGCACCCTGCCCTGCGGTGCTCGGACTTTCCTCAGCCCCTTTCGGGGCCGCAATCGTCTTGCTTACTCGTTACAAACCTTGATCTACTTTTGATACAGTATCCGGCCGCAGTTCTCGCACTCCAGGACCGTCTCCTGGCTGTTCAGCTTCTTGATGACGGCCATGGGGATGGACATATTGCAGCCGCTGCACTTTTCGTTCACGACCGGAACCACCGGCATGTTGTGATGGACCCGGGCCCGCTTATACTTGGCCAGGAAGGTGGGGTCCACCTGCCGCTCCACCGTCTCCATTTCCTTGGTGGCGGTAGCAATATCCGCGGCGCCCTCGGTCTTCTCCACCTCGCACACGGCCCTGAGCCGGTCGTACTCCTTCTTGGCCCGGCCGCCCAGGGAGCGAGCCTTCTGGAAATCGGCGGTGGTCTTCTCCAGCTGGTCCAGCAGGCCCTTCACGTCCTTTTCCAGCCGTCCCAGCTCCCGGTTCAGCCGCTCCACGTCCACCCTGAACTCCGTCAGTTCCTCGGCGGTCACCTCTTCGTCCGCCTCCAGGGTCTCCATCTCGGAGTGGTTCAGTTCCAGCTCGTGGCTCAATCCTTCCTGCTGGGCAAGGAGCCGGGACAGGGCGGTTTGCTGCGCGTCCGCATCCTCGGTGAGCTTTTGAATGGCGGCCTGCTGCTCCCGAAGGAGCTTGGTGATCTTGTTCAGCTTCTGGCGGCTTTCCGTGGTCCGCAGATTGTTTTCCAACTGCTGCTTCTTCAGATCCGCCTTCTGGTACATGAGCAGGTATTCCAACTTGGTCATATATTCCTCCTCTCAGGAGAACAGCAAAGGCGCCGTCTCCCGAAGCGTTATAGTATATTGTACATCAGGCGCAAGGATTTGTAAACGGTCCAGCAAAGATTTCAGCACCACCTGCTCCGTTTCATAGTGGCCGCAGAGGATCAGGGGCAGATCCCGCTCCCGGGCCTCCAGGATCTGGTTGTGCTTGGCTTCCCCGGTGAGATAGGCCTCTGCGCCGGCCTCCTGGGCATATTCGATATCGCCTCCGCCGGCCCCGCCCAGCACCGCCAGTCGGGAAATCGACCGATCCGGGTCCCCGGTATAGGCGGCGTGGCTGTGCAACAGTTCGTTGCACCTGGCTACCAGGTCAGAGAGCTGCATGGGCTTCGGCAGAGTTCCCACCCGGCCCACGTTCTCCGGCGGGATAGGTACCACGTCCGATAGCCCCAGAAGATTGGACAGGGTATCGTTGACCCCGCCCTCCGCCGCGTCCAGATTGGTATGGGCGGCATAATGGCCGATGCCGCGGCGCAAAAGCAGGGCCGCCGCC
>CADBYI010000003.1 GCA_902798825.1 uncultured Eubacteriales bacterium
CTTCAGGTTCTCCGCATGATACTCCTCGGGGAAGGTCACGTGGATGTCCTTCTCCTCGCCGGGATTCACGCCCACGAGCTGCTCCTCGAAGCCGGGAATGAAGGTGTGGGAGCCGATGTCCAACGTCTGATCCTCTGCGGTGCCGCCCTCAAAGGCAACGCCGTCCACCTTGCCGCAATAGTCGAGGATGATCCGATCCCCATCCTCCACGGGGCGATCCACATCCTCATAGCGGACCTGCTTCTGCTGCTCCATCTTCAGGGCGCTGTCCACTTCCTCGTCCGTCACAGTATACGCCAGCTTCTTCACGGCTATACCCTTGTACTGACCCAAGGTAACGTCGGGCTTGAGCTGGACCTCGGCCACATAGGTGACGCCATCCTGCTCGCTCATGGTGGGGATCTCTACCACGGAGGGACGATCCACGGGGATGAGCTTGTGCTCCGCAATGGCGGCGTCATAGGGCTCTGCCCAGCAATGATCGAAGGCCTCGTCATAGAAGACCATGGCGCCATAGTTGGCCTCGATGACCTTGCGGGGCGCTTTGCCCTTGCGGAAGCCAGGCACAGGATAGCGGCTGGCCGTTTTATGATAGGCGTCGTTCAGGGCCTTTGAAAAGGCTTCCTTGTCCACGGTGATGGTGAGCCTGGCGACATTGCCTTCCTTCATTTCAAGAACTGACATGATTCTTCTCCTTCTCTCTTTGCTCGCATATTCATTGCATATTACCATAGCGTGTCATTCTACCACAGCCGATCCCGAATTGCAAGGATAAATAGAGGGTATCTGCCCTCCTTTGAAAGAATTTCACAGGGGCGCCCCAATCCGCCCCGTCGCGTTAATAAATTGAAACATTCCGCTTGTTTTCTTGACCGATATAGTCAAATGGTGGTAGAGTATAGTCGACTATTTAGTAGGTGTAAAAGATGAAGCCAAAGATCAATTTCCTGCGTCTCATACTGTTTGCCCTGGTCGCCATCGTTCTCTTTGGCGGCGTCTTTGCCGTGTTCTACCTCATGTTCCGGCAGCGGGACGCCTCCCTTACCTATGAAAAGCTGGGCATCGAGGCCAACATGGACTACAACGTGTCCGGCGGCTATCTTACCTACGCCTCCAGCACCGACCTTATCCAGGTGAACACCAGCGACACCAAGAAGAGCATGGTGACCAACCTGCCCACGACCATCGACGGTTTCGGCGTATCCTCCTCCATCACGGCGGTGTATGCGGGCTCCAATCTCCAGCTTCGAAACTTCCCCACCCTTACGCTCACCGGCACCATCCGGGGCGTGGCTTGCGGGCACAGCCACTGTGCTGCCCTTCGAACCAACGATATCAACGGTCTGGACTCCATCGTGGTCTTCAACGCCTCCGCAGAGGCCGTTGGGAACGCCATCGACTTTTCGGAAAGCAAGGTGGTCAACTTCGGCTTCGAAACGGGCTACGGCCGAGAGCTGCTGTGGGTCATCTGCGTGAACACCCAGGCCTCCCTGCCGGTGACCACGGTCCGCCTCTACGATTACAGCACCAGCAACGGAGCCATGAGCTACTATCCCTCCTTCTACGAGCAGAGCATCGAACGGGTCTATTTCACCGAGAACTCCGTCTTTTTGGTGGGCACGGAGGATATCATCCGCTATAACATGGACAGCAGCCGGGAGCGGTATCGAGTGGGCATCTACGGCAAGGAGGTCATGGACGTGTCCGAAAACAACGGTACCGTCCGCTTCCTGCTCAAGCCCAGAGGCTCCAGCGATCTGCACACCCTCTACACCCTGGCCATGGCGGAGGCGGACGCCCCCAATACCACCATGCTGACGGTATATGTGGGGGAGAACATTGTCAACGCCTTTTTGCAGAGCAACGGCATCCGTATCGTGACCAGGACCCGCATGGTCAGCTATTCCTACGCGGGCAAGAACACCCCCTCCGCCGACATCCAGCTGGAGTACCCGGCAGATACCGCTCTGAAGCTGAACGATTCCAGCTTCCTGCTCGTTAGCGGCGACGATTGCTACATCACCACGCGAGAATCCTGAGGAACACGGTATGGTCGATCTTGTGATCCTTCTTCTGGTGGCCATCGCGCTGCTGGCCGGATACTATCGGGGCGTGGTGTATGCCGCCATCAGCCTTGGTTTGTCCGTTCTGTCCTTTGCATTGGCGCTGCTTTTGTGCACCACTCTGTCCGGTGCGGTGCAAAAGCGTCAAAATCTCTATGAAATGATGCTCTACTACTTCGAGGGGTATGAGTATATCAACGAGACCAGCGTAGAGTTGGTCCATGTTTCTGTGTCACAGATCAGCGACAGGGAGCTAAACGTGGTGGTGAAAAACGCCAACATGCCCTCCCCCTTCGACCAGGCCGTGACGAAGAATGTAAAGAAACAGGTCTACGAGCGCCGGGGTATCTATTCCCTGGGGGATTACTTCAACCAGACCATCGTGGATACGGTGCTGAACATTCTCTCGCTCCTGGTGCTATTCCTACTGCTCCGGCTGTTTCTGGGCTTTCTGCTGCGGCTCTTCGACTTTGGCGCCGCAGGTTTACCCCGGCTCCGCCAGTTCGACGCCCTTTTTTCCTGCAGCATCGGTCTGTTGCATGGCATCTTCCTGGTGTTCCTGCTGTTCATGCTGGTGCCCCTCATGCTGGTGGTGGTGCCCCGTCTCTCCACGTTTATCGACGATTCCGTTTTGGGCGGATTCTTCTATCGGGGCAACCTGTTGCTCCGCATGGTGCCCACAGTATAAATTCGCAATCTCTATTATTCTTACAGGAGGTTCTATAGAATGTCTTTCATCGAATCTGACCGCATGCGCAGTGTGTCCGGGTCCATCATCCGCGAGCTGTTCAAGCTGACGGCGGCCCCCGATATGATCAGCTTCGCCGGCGGGAATCCCTCCCCCGACTCCTTCCCAACGGAGGAGATCGCCGCCATCGCCAACGACGCCCTGCTCCATCGGGGAGTGTCCATGCTCCAATACGGATTCACAGAGGGTTTCCCGCCCCTTCGGGAGACCCTGAAAAGCTATTACATCAAAAAGCACGGGTTCCCCAAGGAGACGGACGAGCTCATCACCTGCTCCGGCGGACAGCAGGCGGCGGACCTGGTTTCCAAGGTCCTGCTGAACGAAGGGGATCAGGTCCTCTGTGAGGAGCTGTCCTTTGTGGGCGTCCTCAATACATTCCGGGCTTACGGCGCCAAGCTGGTGGGGGTCAGGATGGAACCCGACGGCATGAACATCGAGGACTTGGAGAAAAAGATACAGGCGAGCCCCCGGGCCAAGCTCATCTACATCATCCCCAATTTCCAGAACCCCACGGGGTTCACCACCTCCCTGGCTAAGCGCCAGGCCATCTATGCCCTGGCCCAGCGGTACGACCTCATGATCCTGGAGGACGACCCCTATGGGGAGCTTCGCTATGAGGGCGATTTCCTGCCCCCCCTCAAGAGCATGGATACCGACGGCCGGGTCGTCTATGGCGGCAGCTTTTCCAAGACCATGGCCCCCGCCCTGCGGGTGGGCTTCGTCGTGGCGGAAAAGGCCCTTATGAAGCGGCTGGTGGTGGCCAAACAGACCGGCGACGTGCACACCGCCACTCTGACCCAGGAGATCTGCTATCGGTATATGGCGGAGCACGACTTCGAGGGACATCTGCAGGATATCCGCCGCCTGTACGCCGTGAAGTGCAACCGGATGCTGGACGACATGGAGCAGAAGTTCTCCCCCGCCGTCACCTTCAACCGACCCCAGGGCGGGCTGTTCGTCACGGCCTTCCTGCCCGAGGGCATGGACGCCTGGCCCTTCGTTCAGGAGGGCATCGCCCGCAAGGTGGCCTGCGTCCCGGGCGTGGCCTTCGTCATGGACCCCCAGGTGCCCAGCAATGCCTTCCGCATGAACTTCTCCATGCCTTCTCTGGAGCAGATCGATCAGGGCACGGATATCCTGGGCAAGCTCACCTATGAGTGGTGCAAATGATAGACTTTGAGCGGTACTGGCAGGATTGCATCAAACAGGACAGGGATGCCCTGCGCACCTGGTTCTGGCCCGACGCCAGGATCATCTGGCCCTGCACCGACGAGGTGTTCACGGTGGAGGAGTTCCTCACGGCCAACTGCGATTACCCCGGAAATTGGAAGGGACAGCTCTTAAACGTGATCCCTACGCCCATGGGGGCGGTGACGGAGGTGCTCATCGTCTCCGTTGACAGCAGCTACAGCTGCCATGCGGCGTCCATCTTCACCCTCTATGAGGACAGGATCCTTTCCCTCACCGAATACTTCGCCGATGACGGTCCCCCGCCTGCCTGGCGCACAAAACTGCTCAAACGATAAATCGAAGCATAAGAGAACCGAGGCATTCCTCGGTTCTCAGCTTGTCAAAAAACCTTTTGACAAGCTGAGCAGGCTGTCAGCAAAGGATGGTAGAAACGGCGTTCTTCGCCCCGAATCTGTACAAAGGTACTGCAAGAGGGCGAAAACGCCGTTAATTTGCGGCATCTCGTTAAAAAGAAATGGCGGCATGCGCCATTTCCACCTATATGTATACTCCTGTCCATTTTTTGCCGCAAATGGTCTGCCGCCTTTTTCGACAGCCTGAGAACCGAGGCATTCCTCGGTTCCTTTTGTTTTGCACAATGGGCTGACGAACGAGGGTAAAGTGTTGTCATTTTCTGCCAAATGCTGTATACTTGTCAACAAATGACGAGAAGCAGGCGGCACGGTTCCTATATGTCAGGAGGCTGGCCCGCCGGAGGGAACCTTGGAGCAATCGAAAAAGAGAAAAGGACGGACCACGATCATCGTACTGACGATTCTCGCGGTGATCTTGTGTTCGATCGGCATTCTGTATGGCGGGGTGACGCCCTATGTTTCAGCGGAATATGGGGAAAGCCTCCCACCGGCTGCTGTATTTGCCGGCGAGAACGCCCTGTACGTAGATGAATATGAGGAGCTGACGCAAGAAAAAGGGATACATCTGCTTCACATCAGGAAGCGGCCCGATGCTCTGCCGATTCCCGTCCTCCTAAAGGTCAGCGATACCTTGGCCCCGGCTGCTGAGGCCGCGGCAGACGTGCTCATTCCCCTGGGGGAAACCCGCCGCCCGGATCAGCTGCTGACCAACGTTCGCGACAACGATACCCTTCGCATCTATTTTGACACCGCCCCTGACTTTGCCACCGTCGGCGATCACAGGGCCACTGTCATACTGGAGGACGCCTCCGGGAACAGTACCTCTGTGGTTTGCGACTATGCGATACACGGCGTCAACGAGGGCCTTTCCGTAGAAGCGGGCGCTGCCCTGCCGAATGAAAATGAATATCTGATCTGTGATCCTTCTGCGACGGGAGCGAAGCTGATCTCTCCCTACACCTCTGACATGACCCACCACGTGGGGACCTATCCCCTTGTGTTTACCTTCTCCGGGGCGGACGCGCAGGAGGAAACCACCTTTCTCACCGTTCGTGACACCGTTCCGCCCACGGGCGAGGGGACCTTTGCTGCCGCAAAGCCCGGTGAGCCCGTAGCCGTCGAATCCCTTGTGGTCAACGCCACGGATGAAACCGACCTGACATACGGGTATGTGACCGCGCCGGACCTTGAGCTGTGCGCGCTGCAGGACGTGGTGGTCAGCATCACCGATGAAGGCGGAAACGAAACCCAGATCAGCTCCCGGCTGTATATCTCCTCCGTAGGCCAGATCCAGGTGGAGGCCCGGGACACGGCCCTGAATGCTGACGATTTTGGGACCGGAAAGGATATCGTTGTCGAGCCCTTTGTGCCCAACGAAACGGGTGAGTTCACTGTGAACATCCAAGTGGACGGGCACCCCGAAGCGGCGATCGTGACGGTGGTGGATCGCACCCCACCCACCATCTTCGTGAAGATGGATACTTTATACGGCCTGTATGTGGACCATCCCGTGGCTGTTGAGGACCTGTTTTCCGTTCAGGACGTGTCAGAGGCGACGATCCGATTCGCCAACGAGCCGGACTGGTCAAGGGTCGGAGAACAAACGATCTCTGTCCTGGCCACGGACGCCAGCGGCAACATGACCCAGTATGAGACGAAGCTGGCTTTGACGGCGGACACGGAGCCGCCCGTGCTATATGGCGTCACGGACAGAAACGCCTATGTGGGAGAGGCTATCCCCTATCTGTTCGGCGTCAGCGCGACGGACGACGTAGACGAAGAGGTAAGGATCGACGTCAACAGCCAGGTGGATATGCCCACGCCTGGTAGCTATGACGTGGTGTATACGGCCACGGACGTTTGCGGAAACAGCACCACAAAGGCCTGCGTCTTCACTCTGATCGAGCCCACCGTCACCGAGGAGGATATCCAGCAGATGGCGAGGGCGGTCATGGCCGAGATCACCACCCCGGATATGGTGAAAGCAGAGAAATTAAGGGCCATATTCGATTACGTTCGCCACCATATTCGATACGGGAACGGCATAAACCACAACTATACGGACTGGCGGAAGGCGGCCTTTGACGGATTCCAGAACGGAAGAGGCGATTGCTACAATATCTGGGCTGTGACGAAGGCGCTGCTGGACCAAACCGACATCACCTACATCTCGGTGGAGCGATTGAAGAGCTCCGCCCGCAGGACCCGCCATTATTGGGTGAATGTGGATTTGGGGACCGGATGGTACGTGTTTGACCCCACCTGGACGAATCTGCATAAGTTCAATTGCTTTATGTGGACCGAGCAGCAGTGCCGATCCTGCTATAAATACTGGCTGTTCGACACGACCAAATACCCCGGGCTCGCCACAGAGACCTTCGACTACGATAAGATCGTCCAGATGGAACGGGACGGGCTGTTGCCCTGAACAGACTTTTTCTATATGCTTTAAGAACAAGCGCCTCCGCAGTTTGATGCAGAGGCGCTTGATGTACATAGAATTCATTTCTTTTTCGGAGCAGGAGCCCTGCCGGTCATGCGGGTATAGAAAGCGAGGCGATCAGCAGTGGCCGGGTCAAAGTCCGTCGACAGGGCCCGCCATCCCCACCAGCCCGTGGTGCCGGGCAGATTCATCCGATGTTCGGAACCAAGGCCCAGCAGATCCTGCAGCTGGATAACGGTGAGGTCCGCCACAGAGGCCATGAGCCCGCGGATGAACCCGAAGGGGAAGCCCTCCTGCTGGTTCAGGCCCAGATAGTCCACAGCAAAGGCGGCAAACGCCGGGGGACAGGTGTTGAAATACCCCATGATGGTATCGTTGTCGTGGGTGCCCAAATATGCCACGCAGTTCTTCACATAATTGTGAGGCAGCTCTCGGGAATCCCCCATGGGCTCAAAGCCGAATTGCATGACCCGCATGCCGGGACAGCCGGAGTCGTTAAGCAGCTTTTTCACTTCGGGCGTCAAGAAACCCAGATCCTCGGCAATGATGTTCTCCCCCAAGCCCTCCTCCCGAAAGGCGCGGATGAGCTTCATGCCGGGGCCGGGATACCACTTGCCCTCAATGGCGTTGGGCGCCCCATAGGCTACGCCCCAGTAGCTCTCCAACCCGCGGAAATGATCGATGCGCAGGATGTCGCAGCGGCTGGCGGCACCACGGAGGCGGCTCCGCCACCAGGCGAAGTTCTCCGCCTCGTTGGCGTCCCAGTCATAGACCGGGTTCCCCCAAAGCTGGCCGGTTTTGGAGAAATAATCCGGGGGTACGCCGGCAACGAGCTTGGGGATGCCCGCTTCGGTGAGCTGGAACAGCTCCCGGTGGGCCCACACGTCCGCGCTGTCAAAGGGCACATAGATGGGTATGTCCCCGATGAAGGACACGCCCTGCTTGTGGGCGTAGGTCCGCAGGGCCTGCCACTGGGTGTCGAAGCAGTATTGGACGAAGGCGTGATAGTCTATCAAGTCCTTCAGCTCCGTTTCGTACCGGGCCATAGCCTCGGTCTCCCGGTCCCGGATATCCTCTGGCCAGTCCACCCAGGCTTTTCCCTCAAACCGGTCCTTCAGGGCACAGAACAGTGTCCAGTCCCGCAGATACCAGCTGTTCTCGGCCACGTAATCGGCCATCGCAGCCCTGTCGAACCGGGCAAAAGCCTTTTCCAGCACCTGACGACGGCGGACGTACAACAATCCAAAATCCACCTTTCGTGAATCATCGCCCCAGTCGGTGCCGATATCCTCATCGGTCAAAAGCCCCTGTTCCTTCAACATATCCAGGTCCACCAGATAGGGGTTCCCCGCAAAGGTGGAGGCGCTTTGATAGGGAGAGTCCCCGAAACCCGTGGGAGTCAGGGGCAGTATCTGCCAGTACCTCTGCCTCGCCCGATGCAGATAATCTACGAAATCATAGGCAGCTTTGCCCAGTGTACCCACGCCATATGGGGACGGTAGGCTGGTGATATGCAAAAGTATCCCGCTTGCTCGTTTCATGCGCTTTCCTTTCAATTCCGGTGAATTCCCTTGTATTTTAGCACACGAATGCTATAATAGAAAGCGTTAATTGTAAAAACGTGCCCAAAAGGCCAAAAGGAGTTTATATGGAACTGAACAAATATCTGAAGCTTAGCCCGGAGGTCGCCGAGGCCTTGAAAACCGGAAAGCCGGTGGTTGCCCTTGAGAGCACCATCATCTCCCACGGTATGCCCTATCCCCAGAACGTGGAGACGGCCTACGCCTGCGAGCGTGTGTGCCGAGAGAACGGTGCCGTGCCCGCCACCTGCGCCATCATCGGCGGCAAGCTCTGCGCGGGGCTCACGGAGGAAGAGATAGACTATCTGGGACGAGAGGGCACCCGGGTGACCAAGGCCAGCCGTCGGGACCTGCCCCTGCTCATCGCCAAGGGCATGGACGGGGCCACTACCGTAGCTGCCACCATGATCATCGCCCACATGGCTGGCATCAAGGTCTTCGCCACCGGCGGTATCGGCGGCGTCCATCGCAACGGTCAGGATACCATGGACGTGAGCGCGGATTTGGACGAGCTGGGCAAGACCCGGATGTGCGTGGTCTGCGCTGGGGCTAAAGCCATTTTGGACCTGCCCCGTACCATGGAGTATCTGGAAACCAAGGGTGTACCCGTCATCGGCTTCGGCACCGATGAGCTTCCCGCCTTCTATACGGCAAAATCCGGCATCCCTCTGACCTGGCGGGTGGACGACCCCAAAGAGGTAGCGGACGCCATCCATGCGGCGGAGGATATGGGTTTCGAGGGCGGCATGCTGGTGACCGTGCCCATCCCGGTGGAATGGTCCATGGATGCGGACTACATCAATGGAGCCATCGACAAGGCCCTGACCGAGGCGGATGCCCAAGGCGTGGTAGGTAAGCAGATCACCCCCTTCCTCCTGGCCAAGATCAAGGAGATCACCGGTGGCAGCAGCCTTGCCTCCAATATCCAGTTGGTGTTCAACAACGTGAAGACCGCGGCCCGGATCGCGGCACAGCTATAAGTAGCAGGCTACCAATCATCCAAAAACTACGACAGCCGACCCCATTTGGAGTCGGCTGTCATTGTAATATGCAGAGTATCAATCGTCGTTCCAGGGGCGACGGGCCCAGACAAAGTTGCGTTTGAAGTATGACCCAAGATCCCGCTTCATCACCTTGCCGTTTCCGGAGGAGGCGTCGATCAAATTGCCACCGCCGATATAGATAGCGGTGTGACTGACGCCGCTGCTGGAATCGCTTCTGAAGAAGAGGATGTCCCCTTTCTCCAAATCGCTGATGCTCGTGATCTTCTTCCATGCGCTCTTTTGTGAGTAGCCGGAGGAACTCATGCGCGTGACGTTGACACCGGCCTGCTTCAAGCACCAATAGACCAATCCGGAGCAGTCAAACTTGTTGGGGCCGCGACCACCGAGAACATATTCGCAGCCCAGCTTTTTTTCTGCCGCACGGATGAACTTGTCAATCCGGCCATCGGGCGTGGGCTTGGGCGTCTTGGTGGGGGTGGGCTTCGGCGTTTTGGTGGGTTTGGGGGTCCTCGTCGGCTTGGGCGTCTTGGTGACCTTGGGTGTCCTCGTCGGTTTCGGCGTCTTCGTGACTTTGGGCGTCCTTGTCGGCTTGGGCGTCTTCGTCGGCTTGGGTGTGGGCTTCTTCGTGGGCTTGGGTGTCTTCGTCGGCTTCGGCGTCGGTTTCTTCGTGGGTTTCGGCGTCTTGGTCGGCTTCGGCGTCGGCTTCTTCGTGGGCTTCGGCGTCTTCGTCGGCTTCGGCGTTTTCGTAGGCTTCGGCGTCGGCTTCTTTGTGGGTTTCGGCGTCTTGGTCGGTTTCGGCGTCTTGGTCGGTTTCGGCGTCGGCTTCTTCGTGGGTTTCGGTGTCTTCGTCGGCTTCGGAGTCTTCTTCGCCTTAGCCGTGGCTTTCTTCTTGCTGGACGTTTTCTCTGCCAGCTGTTCAGAGGACCTCTCCTCCGCCTGTTCTTTCTGGGCCTTCTCCCCCTCTGCGTCGTCCGTCTTCACATCGCCGGGGCGGCGGTACAAAACGATGGCACGCTGGGCCAAAGCAAAGGAGGGCATTGACCATTCGTCATCAGCAGACCCCTCAGGCTGAGGCGTGGGAGAGACAGCTTGGAGGCTTGTCCCATTCCAGGCATCCTCACCGGTCGTCTCCACAGCGATCCCTTCCTCGATAGCCTGCGGAATGGACAGGTAAAGACCCACCAGCAGGATCAGCAGCAGGGACAGAAAGGTTGCCGCCAGAAACAGCATGCGCCGGCCTCTGGTAGGCACGCGGGCCGATAATTCGGTTTTTGACGTTTCCTGAGTATTCATAGGTATACTGTATCCTTTTTTTGTCAAATGCGCAAGGACAAGAGAAAAAAAGTCAAATATTGTTCTTTTTTAGGTTACATCTGCCTCCGATTCCGGCTGTATCTCCTGATCAACAGCCGGCTCCTCCTCTGGCGATGTCTCGTCCTCGGGGACAGGCGTCCCCTCCGGCAGCTCCTCATCCGGCTCCAGCAGCGCTGCCAGCTCGGGGTCCACCGCTTCCACCGTGGGTTCGGGGATCAGGCGCAGCTCCTCCGCCCGGTTCTCATAGAGCCAGCTGATCACGTCCTCCACCGCCACATGACTGGCACTGCCGGACAGCCCATTGGGGATCATGACCGCCACCACGATCTTCGGGTTCTCCCGGGGGGTCACCGCCGCGAACCAGCTGGTGTTTTCAATGTCCACGTTGCTGCTGGAGGCGGTCTGCGCCGTACCCGTCTTGCCGATGATCTGACCGAGGTAGGTGTCGGAGAAGGATTTGGAGAAGACGCTGGACGCGGTACCTCCGTCCTCCGGGGACACCACGCCGGCCATACCGGTGATCAGGGCGTCCCAGTATTCCTCCGGTGCGTCCACATGGTTCACAATCACAGGGGCGTGATCCTCATACAGGGTGCCGTCGGGGTAGTAGATGGCGTCCAGCAGGGTGGCCTTGTGCACATCCCCCCGGGTGACCACCGTGGCCGCATACCGAGCCACCGAGATGGGCGTCAGCAGGGAAACGCCCTGGCCGATGCCGCTCTGGATGGTATAGGTGGGCTTCCAGCGCAGCTCCTCCAGCCAGGTGGAGATGGTGACGACCCAGTCCGTGTGCAGCAGGCTGATGCCCATTGGGATGTTCAGCTCCTCGTTCATGATGCGGCGGATATCCTCGCCGCGGTCCCGCTGCTCCCCATCCTGGAGCTTCAACAGCCGGGTGGCGCACCGGGTCAGCTCCTCGTCGCTGACGTTGCGTCCCACTTCCTTCACGATCCGCCGGAGCAGGGCGTAGATCTCGTTGTAGATGAGCCGAGGTATGGAGGAGGATTGCTGGGACAGGGTCTTGGTGTTATCATAGCGGGCCGCCTGGCCGCCCACCTGAACGGAGAGCTCGCCGGGCAGCTCCACCCCGGTGGTGCCCTCCAGTCCCAGCTGGCCGGCCCAATAGGCCAGCTTCTTGATGCCCACCCGGTCGGCCACGGTGAAGAAGAAATAGTTGCAGCTCACGGCCAGTGCCCGGCTCAACGTCAGATTGGCATGCCGGGAGGGCGTGGTGGTCCAGCAGGACGGGGCGTTGGCGGTGACCTTGGTGGTGGGGTCGTCCACGAAGTAATAGTAAGGGGACCTGTCGGAGATGGTGGACGTGGTGGTGATGGCCCCCTCCATAAGGCCCGCAAAGCCCGTGGCCATCTTAAAGACGGAACCGGGGGCTGTGCGAATGGCGATGGCCCGATTCAGCGTTGGCTGGTTCGAATCATCCCCGAAGAGCATCTCCAACTCCCGGGAATCCACGCCATCGGTGAACAGATTTGGGTCATATGTGGGATAGGAGGCCATGGCCAGCACCTCCCCTGTCTGGACGTTCATGACCACGATGGCGCCGGTCTCGGCGGTGGCGATATCGTCCAGGCTGTCCCGGAGCTTGAGATACTTCCGATGGTCCTTGTCCATCCGCTTCTCCTGCTCCGCCCGGGTGGTCTCAATGTTGTGGACCAACGCCTGCTCTGCCACCTGCTGCAGCTCGATGTCCAGGGTGGTCCGGACTGTGAGCCCGCCCTGGGGCACGGTTTTCCCCAGCACGTCCACGATGGACCCGGTTTTGGATTTTTCGATGATGGTGGTGCCCTGCCGGGAGATCAGATGGCTGGTCAGGTACGCCTCACAGCTCTTTTCCAACCCGGCAACGCCGATAAGATCGGAGTAGGAATAGCCCAACTGCAGCAGATTGTTGGTCTCCTCCCCCTCCACGAATGGCGCGAAGCTATCGAATGTATAGCCCAGGTTGGTCATGTCGGTGGTCACCTGCTTGCTCATATAGCCGATCAGGTGGCAGGCCGTGTCCTTATAGGGATAGATGCGGCGGCCGGACATCTCCGTCTGGACCCCGATAAGCTCGCTTTGGAGCATATCCAGCTCCGTCACCACGGACAGATTCACGTCGTAAGCGATGACCACGCCCTCATAGGCGTGCCAGCTGTTGAGGACCGCGTCCTGACGGATGGACATGATCTTTCTTGCCTCGTCATAGGGCATATCATCCGGTATCTGCCAGCTTTCCCGGAGAATCAGATAGGCCCGCTCCGGGGTGATATCCGGATCGGAGAAGCGGCAGGCATCCACGAAGTTCTTCTTGCGGGAGGCGATGGCCGCCTCGCTGGTGACGCCGAAATCATAGCGATAGGTGCCGTCATTGTTGAGGCGGATATAGAAATGCTCCTCAATGGTGCCGCCCCCCGCCTCGATGATGCGGATGGCCTCCATGAGAGAATGAGTATAGCGGGCGGATTCCACGGGACTGGTCTTGTCCGGGTCCCGGTAGAACTTTACATTGTAGGTGGTCTCGTCATAGGCCAGGACGTTGCCGTACCGGTCAGTGATGGTGCCCCGGGTGCCGGACTGATAGGTGGTGACCACACTGGTGGCCCGGACCGCCGCCTGATAGCTCTCCGTCTCCTCCACGGACAGCTTCATCAGGCCCCAGCAAAGATACCCGCCCATGGCAAGCAGCAACAGGGCGATGAGCAGGAGCCTTACGTTCAGTTTCCAGAGGGGTTGCCGGGTCATGTGGCGTCCACCTGCCGTTTCAACAAGGGTTTAAATATGGTCATATAGAGCAGGGCCCACAGCCCCGTGAGCATGGCCCGAGGAAAGGCACCGTAAAGGATCATATTCGAGAACGGGAAGCGCATACCGATGATCCAGGCTATGAGCGCCCGAAATACCTCAACAGCCAGGGCCAGCAGGAGACAGTATAGTCCCAGTATCGGAGGCTTGGTGTCGCTGCTCTTGGGAAGCTTTTCATAGGCCACCGCCGCCAGGAGACACAGGGCCGGGGTGAGGCCGATCATGTTTTCACAGAGAAGGTCCTCAAACAATCCCCCGAAGGCGCCGATCAGGATGGCCGTTTGGAGGGAGAACACCTGCTCTGCCCCCAGCATCAGCGCCAGCATGACGAAGGGGACCATGCCAAACAGGTTCCACTTGGGCAACACGGCGGTGTCCAAAAACAGGGCGATCACAAAGGATGAAATCAAAGCGACATACCTTTTCAGCGCCATGGTCATCCCTCGCTTCCCAGGACGATGAGCACCTCCTCCAGATGCTCAAAATCCACGTCGCTCACCACGCAGGCGTCGTATTCCCCGTTGTCCTCGTCCGCAAGGAAGATCACCTTGCCCACATAGAGGCCCTTGGGAAAGATACCGCCGAGGCCTGAGGTGACGATGGTGTCCCCCACCTGCAAATCAGCGTCCTTGGGGAGATAGTAGAGCTTGAGCCCCACCATCTGGCCATTCTCCAGGATCAGGCCGCCCAACATGCCCTCGTCCCGGGTCCGTTCCACCATGACGGAGATGCGCATATCCTCGTTGAGCATGGTGCGGATCTTCGAATAGGTGGCCCCCACCTCGATGACCCGGCCCACGATGCCCTGGGCGTTGACCGCCGCCATCTGCTCCGTGATGCCGCTGCGGGACCCGCCCCGGACGGTGATGGTGTCCACATAGGGATTCATGTTCCGAGCGGAGATTGGCGCGGTCATGAAATAGAAATTGCTGTTGGCGGAGACATAGTCCAGGAGTTCCGACAGCCTGGCGTTCTCCTGCTCCATGGCTTCATAAAGGATCATGCGCCGTTCATAGGCCGAGACAAGATCGGTAAGGCGCTTGTTTTCTTGTTGGATGCTGCTGGGAAAGAAAACACGGGTGAAGAAGTCCGTGACACGGTCCGTCATGTGGCTGACCGCCTCCTGAACGGGCAGCACGGCGCCGGAGAACAGGTCCTCCCCCCGTAAGGCGGTCCGCCGGCCCACCGTCAGCGCCGCCAGCACCAGAAAAAGGGCTGCCGTCAGCAAGGCAATGAGTACGGGTCGATTTCTCCACAGTTTCTTCACAAAAACGCTCCGGTGTCTAAAATACTACAAATACAGTTTACAACTGTGACAAAGGGCAATCAACCGCACAGACGTGAACATTGCGTTAAAAAAGCCTGCTCCCAGGGAAGCAGGCGAAATGAAGATGATACAATCAGTGATACATGGCCATGACCAACAGACCCACAAGAGCGCACAGAAACTGGACGATGGCGAACCGGAACACGGTCTGTGTGTCGGACCAGTGGCGCTTTTTCCTGGCCTCGTCGTGAAGGGGCGTCAGCAGCCACATCATGAAGGTCTTGCTCTTGAAGGTGCGCATGACGGCCAGCTTGAAAAGGCCCAGTCCCCCGTCCAGCAGAATGACGATGGCAAAGGGCAGGCACAGAAGGAAATTCCCTGTCTGGAGGACCAGGATGCCCATAAACAGGCCGATGGCCCGGCTGCCGGCATCGCCCATCATGACGAGGCTGGGCGAGGCGTTGAACAGCAGATACGCCAGAACGCAGCCGATGAGCACCAGGGCGCAGAGGGCGTAGTCCGGAAGGTCCCGGAAGGCATAGAGGGCGTAGCCCAGGGCCCCCAGGGAGATGACGGACAGGGTGCCGAAGTGGCCGTCCACCCCGTCGGCGCAGTTACAGCAGTTGATGAAGGCCCACAGAAGGAACAGCCCAATGGGGGCGAACAGCCACCAGGGCAAATCCACCTGCCAGCCAAAGAGAGCAAAACTGTAGCTGTCGTGGGTATTCATGAAGGTGATCAGCGCCAGCACACAGATGGCCAGATCCAGCAAGCCCTTCTTGAGCTCATTCCAAGGCAAATCCGCCCGATCGTCCAGATACCCCGTCAGCATGGCGGCCAACGTCAAAAACAGATATGCGCACCGCTCCAGGGAAAAGGGCGTCACCAGCAGGGTCACCGCCGCGAACACGGGAATGAAGATCACGCCGCTCCCCCGGGCCTTGCCCTTGCTGATCTGGCCGTTCACCGCATAGGCCCGGCCATGATCCTGGGGCAGCTTGTCCCTGCATAGCGCGATCAGCGCCGCGCTCAAGCCGAACCCGAGCAGAAGGCCCAGCAGGGCGGACAGAGGCGAAAGAGCAAGCATATGGTTCCTCCCGCTTAAAAGATCTTCAGGGTATACTGATGGGGGAAGGGCTTGAGGTCCCAGATATCCCGGGCGTAGTCCAGCACCGTGCGATCCGAGGAGAAATACCCGGCGCTGGCGGTGTTCATCAGGGCCTTGCGACCGAAGGTCAGGGGGTCCTGGGTGTCGTAGATGGCGTCCAGCTTCCGATCGATATAGGGAAGCAGCTCGTAGAGGACGAAATAGTAGTCCGGCCGCTGCCAGCTGTTGCCGTTCACCAGGGAGTTATACAGGCCCTGGAACACGCCGGTGCCGCCGTCCTGGAAGGTGCCGTTGACCAGGGTGTCCACCACCCGCTTCACCCGCGGCTCATGCTCATAGATGGCCTTGGGATCGTAGTGGGGCCGCAGCTCGTTGAGGGTGTCCACCCGGGCGCCGAAGAGGTAGTTGTTCTCCTCCCCCGCCGCGTCCAGGATCTCAATGTTGGCGCCGTCGTAGGTGCACAGGCTCACCGCGCCGTTCAGCATCAGCTTCATGTTCCCGGTGCCGGAAGCTTCGGTACCCGCCGGGGAAATCTGCTCGGAGATATCCGCCGCGGGGATGATGTGCTCCGCATAGGAGCAGTTGTAGTTCTGGACGAAGACCACCCGCATCCTGTCGTTGACGGACTCGTCGTTGTTGATGAGCTTGGCGATCTCGTTGATAAACTTGATGACCGTCTTGGCGATGATGTAGCCGGGGGCCGCCTTGGCGCCGAACAGGAAGGCCGTGGGCGGGAAGTCCTTGATGCGGCCGTCCTTGATGCCAAAATAGATGTCCAGGATGGCGAAGGCATTCATCAGCTGCCGCTTATATTCGTGCATCCGCTTGATCTGCACGTCGAAGACGAAGTTGTCCGGCAGGCGGACCCCCTCCCGGGCGTAGACGTAATCGGACAGGGCGCGCTTGCTCTGCCGCTTGACCTCGATGAACTCCCGAATATCCGTGGAGGTCATGTGCTCCTTCAGCTTCTCCAGCTCGGAGAGGTCCAGCAGCCAGCCGTCGCCGATGCGCTTGGTGATATAGGCGGCCAGCGCCGGGTTGCACAGGCCCAGCCAGCGGCGCTGGGTGATGCCGTTGGTCTTGTTCTGGAAGCGCTCGGGGTAAAGCTCGTACCAGTTCTTCAAAACGTCGTTCTTCAGTATCTCGGTATGGATCTTGGCCACGCCGTTCACCGCATGGCTCACATACACGGCCAGATTCGCCATGTGGATCCGGTTGCCCTGAATGATGGCGTAGGAGGAGCAGTCCATGCCCCTGCTCATAAGCTCGCCGCACAGCTTGGCGTTGATGCGGTAGATGATGTCGAAAATCTCGGGGAGCAGCTCCTTGAACAGGTCCGCATCCCACTTCTCCAGAGCCTCCTGCATGACCGTGTGGTTGGTATAGCCGAAGGTCCGCTGGGCGATATCGAAGGCTTTTTCAAAATCGATGCCCTCCTCCATCAACAACCGGATCAGTTCCGGGATACTGACGGTGGGATGGGTGTCGTTGAGCTGGATGGCGTTGTGGTCGGCGAACTGCTCCATGGGCAGGTTCTCCCGCTTGAAGCGGAGCATCAGATCCTGCAACGACGCGGAGGAAAGGAAATACTGCTGCTTCAGCCGCAGTTTCTTGCCGGCGCGGGTGGTGTCGTTGGGGTACAGGACCCGGGTGATGTCCTCCACCGCGTTCTTCTCCTTCACGGCCTCGGCATACTCCTGCTCGTTGAACATCTGGAAGTCGAAGTCCTCCACGGCCTCGCTCTGCCAGAGGCGCAGCGTGCCGATGTTGTCCGTGTGATAGCCGATGATGGGCATATCGTAGGGCACGGCGCGAACGGTCTGATCGGCGAACTTCACCAAGACCTCGTGGGTGGACCGGCGACGGCTCCAGGGGTCCCCAAACCGCTGCCAGTCGTCGGCGGCCTCATGCTGATAGCCGTCCTGCCAGCTCTGCTTGAACAGACCGTATTTATAACGGATGCCGTAGCCGTCCAGGGGCAGATCGTGGGTGGCAGCGGAGTCCAGGAAGCAGGCTGCCAGGCGTCCGAGACCGCCGTTGCCCAAGGCGCAATCCTCGATCTCTTCGAACATATTGATATCCAGCCCGTGTTCAGTGAAAGCCGCCTTCACCTCGTCCAGAATGTCCAGATTATAGAGATTGTTATAGACCATACGGCCTGTGAGATACTCTGCGGAAAAATAATATGCGCCCCGGCTGCGTTCATGGCGGTGACGGCTCTCATACCAGGTGTCGGCGATGCCGTCCATGACCAGCTTGCTCAGGGCGTCGTGAATCTGATAAACAGTGGCCTCGTTGGGCGCCACCTGATGGTCCTGCTTCAGTCGCTGTTCGATCTTCTCAAAAATAGTGCTCATGTATGCCCTTTCTTCATGGGTGTACAAATACCCAATATGGGCGGATTATACCACACACAGCCTGTCAATGCAAGAGGAAAGTCCAGCCATTGCGTCATGTTTAGAGAAAAGCCGGTTCCCCTGGCCCATCATTTCCTAAATTGCTTTTCCAGCAGGGCCACTCCCCCATACATGAGGGCCGCCAGCAAGCACAGGATGACCACCGAAGCCATGACCAGATCCAGCTTGAACACCTGGCCCCCGTAGACGATGAGATAGCCGAGGCCGGACTTGCTCACCAGGTATTCCCCCACGATGACACCCACCCAGCTCATGCCCACGGATATCTTCAGCGCCGACATCATATGGGGTATCCCCGCAGGCAGGACCACCTTCATAAACGTCTGGCCCTTGCTGGCGCCCAGGGTGCGCATCAAAAACTGCTTCTCCCGGGCGGCCGCGGTGAAGCCGGAGAGGACCGTCACCGTGGTCACCACCAGGGAGACGAGGACGGCCATGACGATGATGGAGCCCATGCCCGCCCCGATCCACACGATGAGCACCGGTCCCAGGGCGATCTTGGGCAGGGCGTTGAGCACCACCAGATAGGGGTCCATAACCTCGTTGGCAAAGGGCAGCCACCAGAGGATCACCGCGAGGATAATCCCCAGCGCCGTGCCCAGCAAAAAGCCCATGACCGTTTCGTACAGCGTCACGCTCACATGGGTGAGCAGGCTCCCCTCTCCCCACAGCCGGCCAATGGCGGCCAGGACCCGACTGGGACAGGAGAGGATGAATACGTCGAACCAGCCGAGCCGCGCCCCCAGCTCCCACAGGCCCAAAAACAGGAAAAGAACCAGCGCCTGCACCAGGCGCACCGCCCGATCATGGCGACGGATGGCCTTCAGGTAGGCCAGATGCTCCTTGGAATAGCTCATTGCTTCAACTCCTTCCAGATGGCGGCGAAGTGCTCCTGAAACGTCGGCGTCTCCCGACGGGCAAGAGGCGTCATATCCCGGGGATACGCCAGCACGATCTCCCGTTTCAGTGTGGCGGGCCGGTCCGAGAACACCAGCACCCGATCCGCCATGGACACGGCTTCGCCGATGTCGTGGGTCACCAGCAGGGCGGTCTTTCCCTCCGCCTTGATGATGGAAAAGACCTCGTCGGCCAGGGTGAGCCGGGTCTGGTAGTCGAGGGCTGAAAATGGTTCATCCAGGAGCAGCAGCTCCGGTTCCAGGGCCAGGGTGCGGATCAGGGCAGCCTTCTGCCGCATACCCCCAGATAGCTGGCTGGGATGGTGAGAGAGAAAGTCCCCCAGGCCGTACTTTTTCAGCAGGGCCAGGGTCTTCGCTTTGGTTTTCTCGTTCAGCTTATGCTGAACCTCCAAGCCCAGGATCGCGTTCTTCTCCAGCGTCCGCCACTCCAACAGGTTATCTCGCTGGAGCATATACCCCATGGGACAGGGGCCCTGGGGGAAGACAACTTGCCCGGACGAGGGCCGGTTCAGGCCCATGATCAGCGACAGCATGGTGGTCTTGCCGCAGCCCGAAGGGCCCACCACCGCCACGAACTCTCCCTTTCTTACCGAAAAGCTTAGATCCCTCAGGGCTTCCGTCTCCCCCTGAGGGGTGTGATAGTATAAGGTCACGTGTTCCAACCGTAACAAGGCTCCATCCATAGGCAGCCTCCTTTGCAAATATACAGATACACTATCCTATGCCCGGTGATAGAAATCGGGAACCTTTCGTCCCAAAGCCGCGTATCCTATACTATGGGGGTGCTTCCTATGAAAAGAGCCAAATGTTCGCTGGGCTGTGTCAACTGGCGCAACGTGATCCTTTATCTTCTTTTGTCTGTGTTGGCGGTGATCCTTCTGTGCCTGCTGCCCCGCTGGGTGCTGTGTTTCCTGGTGGTGGCCCTGGCCTGCGGGTGCGGGGCGCTGCTGGTGATGAAGCGATAAAAAGTTAATACCCGTATTCCGTGTGGACGATGGACCCGTCCACGGCGTTGAGGATCAGGGCCTCCTGCATGATCTGGGGGTTGTCCCGGTTGACGGCCTGTACATCGTTCCAGGTGAAGAAGACCACTCAGCAGGGCATCTCATAGAAGTTGTCGCTGTCCCTCACCCACACGGTGCAGGTTGTAATGTTTCTCATGGTACAAAAAAGAGACGTTCCGGGAGAAACGTCTCTTTGGGGGACAAAAGCCACGCTTATCGCTTGTCCCGGTCGATGAACTCCAGGGAGATCACCGCCACAGTGACGGCAAAGAGGATCAGCCCCAGCAGAGCAGCCCACTTCAGAAGCATGGCGTCGGGATCGCTGGCATAGGCGGCGATCCGGCTATTTTCGCCTGACCACTTCAGGAACTCGTCTACACGCCCTTCCGTTTCTACCTTTGCAAGGAGGGTGAGAATGGGTTTGGTGCCCATATACTCCACATCCTTGAACCTGAATATGGTGTTCCAAAGGGTCACCATGGGCTGCTCATTATAGCGGCCGATAGCGCAGATGCTCTCCATGCCCCAACGGGAGACGGTAAAACCGGTCAGCTTTTGGGCAATGCCTTGAAGCTCAAAGAAAGCCCCAGAAAAGACCAGTTGAAAAATCAACATAAAGGGCATGACTGTCATGGCCATAGTGGTATTGCGAACCAGGGCGGAAAGCATGAGAGCGAGCATATCCGCTGCGTAAATGATCAAAAGGATGGAGATAGCCATGTCCACCTCACCAAAGGGAGTGATGATTCCCCTGGTGGGAAAGTTAACGCCCACCATGTTGCAAATAACCATGGTGACCACGGTCTGGGCCATACAGAGAAGGAGCTGATAGAGCATGTGGGAAGCCACATAGGACGTGATGTGCAATCCCGCCCGATGTTCCCGTTTCAGGATATCTCGTTCCCGGCAGATGACCTGAATGGAGTTGAAAAAGCCGTTCCAGATACACACACAGGTCAAAGAGAAGGCCCCGTTGAAAGTGCCCTCCTGGGTGACGAACATATTCTGTCCCACCACGAAGGTGACCACCGCTGCGATAAAAGCCCCCATGGGCAGCACCTTCCAGTCGTTCTGATAGATGAACATGCGCAGAAGTTTGCCCAGATAGATGCCGGTTTGCACCAGGCGGCCCGTATGCTTTGCATCCTTTTCTTTCACGCAGCTTCGCCCCCTTCCCGTTCGCGGGTCAGCTCCGCATAGCGCTCAATGAACTGGTCCGCCAGCCCCTCGCCGCCGTCCTCCTTGCGGTTGACGCTCAAAACGATCTGCTCCATGCTGTCCCGGCCGAAGAAGGCTTTGGCTTCCTCCGGGTTGCCGTAGAAGGCCAGTCGGTCCACCCGGCCGGAGTCCTTGGCCAGAACGATCACCTTGTCGAAAAGGTCAATGACCCGATCCGGCGTAT
This sequence comes from uncultured Eubacteriales bacterium, assembly GCA_902798825.1. Taxonomy (GTDB): domain Bacteria; phylum Bacillota; class Clostridia; order Christensenellales; family CAG-138; genus RUG472. The sequence goes on from CADBYI010000003.1 coordinate 21,674, forward strand.
GGGTAATGACCATAACGATCTTGCCAGTGTCTGCAATCTCCCGGAGCTTAGCGAAAATCTCCCGGGCAATGACCCCGTCCAGGCCAGAATCCGGCTCGTCGAGAACAAACAGCTCCGGGTCCATGACCAGCTCCATGGCAATGGAGATACGCCTGAGTTGGCCGCCGGATTTTTTTGAAACCAGCCCTTCGCTTCCAGCGTAAAGGCCCAGCAAGTCCAGGACCTCATGGACTTTTTGGTTCCGTTCCTTGCCCTTGACATTTCGGGGCAGCCGCATCTTAGCCGCGTCCCCCACGGTGCGGATGACGGTGTCGGAGCCCCGGATCAGATTCTGCTGGGGCACGAAGCCGATGCGATACTTCATCTCATCATATTTCTTATATACGTCCTCCCCGTTCAAAAGAATGGTGGCATCAGCCTTTTCATAGCCGATCAGCGCATTCACTAACGTGGTTTTGCCGGCGCCGGACCCGCCCAGCAGCAGTACAAGGGAGCCGTTAGGGATGTCCATGGCGATATCCTTCAGCAGATACCGCTTTTTACCAAAATCCTTCACCATCCGCTCCCGCACGTCGATGGATATACCAGAGGCGGAGGCTGTCTTCCTTCTGGCAATGCTGGTGCCCGTGACCGCAGGCTCAGTGCCCGCCTCCCATTCCTCCATAAATTCTGCAGTATGCTGAGGCTGATACTTCTTTTTGAAGCCCAAGATGAGCCAAGCCACCCCGTTGAACAGCAGAAAGAGGATGATCCACCGTTTCCGTAGGTCGAAAATGGAGATAAGCCGTAGGTCTAAGCGAAGGCTGTAGACCAGCAAGGTGATAATGCCTACCAGCGTCAGCAAGGCTCCAGCCAGCTGCGCTCTTTCTCCGGCAGTGGAAAAGAAGGTCGATAAAAAGAATAAAACCACCTCCAAAGCGCCGCAGAGAGCGCCGGACAGGGGTAGCTCCACTGTCTTCCCAAACGCATAGTATCTAAGTCCGGGAATCCAACTGTGCCAAGGATGCTTATAGTTTAACTTCCTGAAAACCCGCTGCATGCCGACGGCAAACATCATCCATTCCAAGACAGAGCGAACCAGGCTTATAGGCGGCATATCGAATTTCATTTTTCTTCTTTCCCGTTTTTGCTTTTTGTGTAGACCTATTCCATATTTTTCTCGATTATACCCGTTAATCCTCTTCCTGTCTATAGACTTCCTTCTTCAAATCCGAAATAACGAGGCGCCCCGTTTGGGGCGCCTCCGTTTGGGTTGGATGGATCGGACTTAGTCCAGGTTGTCCAGCTTCTTGTAGTAGTCGATCTTGTCGTAGGCTTCCCGCTCGGCCCGGGCAAAGAGCTCGGTCGCGATCTCGGGGAACTGCTTCTTGAGGGCGGCATAGCGGCCTTCGCCAAGAATGAAGTCCTGGAAGGAGGACTTGGGATCCTTGGAATCCAGGGTGAAGGGGTTTTTGCCCTCGGCAGCCAGGTCCGGATTGTACCGGTACAGGGGCCAGTAACCAGCCTCAACGGCCTTCTTCGCTTCCAGCTGAGAATGGCTCATGTTGATGGTGTGGTTGATGCAGGGAGCGTAGGCGATGATCAGGGACGGACCATGGTAGGCCTCGGCCTCGTTGACCGCCTTGAGCAGCTGGGCAGGATCGGCGCCCATGCAGACCTTGGCCACATACACATAGCCATAGGACATGGCCATGAGGCCCAGGTCCTTCTTCTTGGTCCGCTTGCCGGCCGCCGCGAACTTGGCGATGGGGCCGGTGGGCGTGGCCTTGGAGGACTGGCCGCCGGTGTTGGAATACACCTCGGTGTCCACCACCAGCACGTTCACGTCCTCATCCATGGCCAGCACGTGATCGAGACCGCCGTAGCCGATGTCGTAGGCCCAGCCGTCGCCACCGAACACCCAGATGGACTGCTTAGTGAGCAGATCGGCGTTCTCAATGACCTTCCGAGCCAGGACGCAGGCGTCGCACTCGCAGCCCTCTTCCACGCCGTCCTTGCAGGCGGCCAGCAGCTTTTCACCGGCCAAGCGGGAGGCCTCGGCCTCGTTCATGCCGGCGAGCCACTCCTCGCCCGCCGCCTTGATCTCGGCGGTGGCCCAGGGCACGGCGATGAGCTTGGTCACGTCGTCCGCAAGGCCCAGACGGCGCTGCTTGTTGGCCAGGTTGATGCCGTAGCCGAATTCAGCGTTGTCCTCGAACAGGGAGTTGGCCCAAGCGGGGCCCTGACCCTTGGCGTTCTTGGCGTAGGGCACGGTGGGGGCGGAACCGCCGTAGATGGAGGTACAGCCCGTGGCGTTGGCGATGACCATGCGGTCGCCGAACAGCTGGGTAAGGAGCTTGATGTAGGGGGTCTCGCCGCAGCCCGCGCAGGCGCCGGAGAACTCGAAGAGGGGCTTCAGATACTGGGAGCCCTTGACGGTCTTGCGGTTGACCTTCACGTCCTTCTCGGAGAGGGTGTCGGCATAGTCCCAGTTCTTCTCATCGGCCTTGGCCTCGTGGAGGGGCACCATCTTGAGGGCCTTCTCCTTGGCCAAGCAGACGTCGATGCAGTTGCCGCAGCCGGAGCAATCCAAGGGGCTGACCTGCATGCGGTAGGTGAGGCCCTCAAAGCCCTTGCCGGCGGGCTTGGTCACGAAGCCCTCGGGCTTGTTGGCCTCCTCCTCGGCGTTGAGCAGGAAGGGACGGATGGCGGCATGGGGGCAAACCAGCGCGCACTGGTTACACATGAGGCACTTCTCGGGGATCCACTCGGGGACCGTCACGGCGATGCCGCGCTTCTCATAGCGGGTGGTGCCGGTAGGCACGGTGCCGTCGGGAGACATGGCGGACACGGGCAGCGCGTCGCCCTCCTGGGCCAGGATGGGCTCGATATAGCTCTTGAAGTATGGATCGTCGGTCACAGGGACGACCTTGGCACCCTCGGTGGTGGTGGCCCAGGACGCGGGGTACTTGATCTCCTCCACGGCATTGATGCCGATGTCGATGGCGTCATAGTTCTTCTGTACCACGGCGTCGCCCTTCTTGGCGTAGGACTTCTTGGCGGCGGCCTTCATGAAGTTCACGGCGTCGTCCACGGGGATCACGTTGGCCAGCTTGAAGAAGGCGGCCTGCATGATGGTGTTGATACGACCGCCCATGCCCACCTGCTGGGCCAGCTTGATGGCGTCGATGTTGTAGAACTTCAGATGGTTCTTGGCGATGGCGTTCTTGAGGGACGCGGGCAGCTCCTCCTCCATCTCGGCCAGGGTCCAGGGGCTGTTCAGCAGGAACGTGCCACCCTCCTTGATGCCGCTGGCCACGTTGTACTTGGTCACGTAAGAGGGGTTATGGCAGGCCACGAAGTCGGCGCTGTCGATCAGGTAGGGGCTCTGGATGGGGGTCTTGCCGAAGCGCAGATGGCTGACGGTGAGACCGCCGGACTTCTTGGAGTCGTAGGCAAAGTAGCCCTGGGCGTACATGTCGGTGTGGTCACCGATGATCTTAATGGAGTTCTTGTTGGCGCCCACGGTGCCGTCGGAACCGAGGCCGAAGAACTTGCAGGAGATGGTCCCCTCGGGCGCCGCGTTCACGGTGGGGCCGAGAGGCAAACTCAAATGGGTCACGTCGTCCACGATGCCCACGGTGAAATGGTTCTTGGGCTCGTCCGCCTTCAGGTTGTCGTAGATGGCCTTAACCATGGTGGGGTTGAATTCCTTGCTGCCGAGACCGTAGCGGCCACCCACGACCACCAGGTCCTCCCGACCGGCTTCCCGCAGGGCGGTGCATACGTCGGTATACAGGGGCTCGCCCAGGGAGCCGGGCTCCTTGGTCCGATCCATGACGGCGATCTTCTTGCAGGACGCAGGGATGGCGGCCAGGAACTTATCCGCGGCGAAGGGACGATACAGGCGGACCTTGATGAGGCCCAGCTTCTCACCCTTGGCGTTCAGGTAGTTGATGGTCTCCTCGGTCACGTCGGCGCCGCTGCCCATGATGATGACCACCCGGTCAGCATCGGGCGCGCCCACGTAGTCGAACAGATGGTAGGGCCGGCCGGTGAGGGCGCTGACCTTCTCCATGTAGTCCTCCACGATGGCGGGGACGGCCTCATAATACTTGTTGGCCGCTTCGCGATTCTGGAAGTAGATGTCGGGGTTCTGGGCGGTGCCGCCGAGATGGGGATGCTCGGGGTTCAGGGCCCGCTCGCGGAACTTCTTCACCGCGTCGTAGTCCAGGAGCTTGCCCATGTCCTCATAGTCGATGGCTTCGATCTTCTGGACCTCGTGGGAGGTACGGAAGCCGTCGAAGAAGTGGACGAAGGGCACGGACGCCTTGATGGCGGACAGGTGGGTGACGAGAGCCAGGTCCATGACCTCCTGGACGGAGGCGGAGGCGATCATGGCAAAGCCGGTCTGGCGGCAGGCCATGACGTCGCTCTGGTCGCCGAAGATGGACAGAGCGTGGGTGGCCAGGGCACGGGCGGACACGTGGAACACGCCGGGCAGCAGCTCACCGCTGATCTTGTACATGTTGGGGATCATCAGGAGCAAGCCCTGAGACGCCGTGAAGGTGGTGGTCAGCGCGCCGCCCTTGAGAGAGCCGTGGACCGCGCCGGAAGCGCCGCCCTCGGACTGCATCTCGGCGATGCGGACCTTCTGGCCGAACAAATTGATCCTGCCGTTGGCAGCCCAATCGTCGGCGACCTCCGCCATGGGAGACGAAGGGGTGATGGGGTAAATTGCGGCAACGTCGGAGAATGCGTAAGCCACGTGGCTTGCCGCAGTGTTCCCGTCGATTGTCATGGTCTTTGCCATACCATAATCCTCCTGTTTTTCTTAGGGCCCTATACGCCCTTATAATCCACGTATATTATAGGCATTCTCCCTTCCCCTGTCAAGGAAAACCCAGCCTTTCCTGCTGGATTTTGCAGGAAATGATGCACAAAAAAAAGGCGCACAAAGGGGCGTGCCAAGCGGATGAGGGAAAAAGAGCAACTCCTGCTGAGAGATGCGCCGGCAGCAGCCGGATTATCCTTTCATAACAGATCAAGCAGTTGCGAAAGCTGTGATATTGTATGCTCCGGTATTTCATCGTCCGACTGAGGTTCGTGGTATGCGCCCAGTCCGCGCTTCAAGCGAACCGAGTGGATGCCAAGGCGATTTGCCGGTGCCATGTCATTATCCATGCGGTCGCCAACCATAACCGCGTTTTGCGGACAGCAACCCGCTTGCTTCAGCGCCCATTCAAAAATCGCCGGATCCGGCTTTGCCACACCGAGTTCTGCGGACGCAGCGATGATATCAAAGAATTGGTGCAGATTCCAGTTTTTCAGGCGTCGCTCTGTGCCGTAGTTCTGATTGGCGATCACACCGAGTTTATACCCGCGCCGCTTCAGCTCTGTCAGGGTCGGAACAGCATCAGGGTAGGGAATCTCGTCCTCGTTGTGCCACGGTGTCTTGGTCAGACCAAAGTATTCCATTGCAGACAGGTCACCGTTTCGGCCTTTTCGGATCATCTCAAGGCGTTTTTCACGATACGCTTCCTCTGTGACATCCGTACCTGAAATCATCTCTTTGATTCGCCGAGTGTCTGCTGCTGTTTCGTCAATCAAAGTTGAACCAAGGTCAAGGAAAACCCACTTTACTGTCAAAAGCATATCGCTCTACTCCATAAACTCCGTTTTTTCGCCGTCACCTCTTAGGCATGATGGATACTGAATTATAGCCGGGCTCTGCGTATAATTCAACAAAAAGCTATCAATCGCATCATGGGCAAAAAGAAACCGGCAGGCATCGGAAGGTGCCTGCCGGTTCGTTGTTCGGTTGGTTCAGCTTACTCCTCGGTCTTGAAGCCGGCGAACAGGTCGGCCAGGCTCGTGGTGGTGCTGGTCACCGGGGGCAGCTCGTAATCGCCATCCTCGCTGTTGCGGCGGCGGCGGTCCGGCCGGGACTCCCGGCGCTCGTCGTTGGCGGGACGCTCGCTGGAAGTGGGGCGCTCGCTCCGGGGACGACGCTCGCCACCGCTCTGGGCGGCGTTCTCGCGCTGGGCCCGGCGCTCCTGATAGATACGCTCCTTCTCGGCCCGCTCTGCGGCGATCTGCTCGGCGATCTCGGGATGCTCCTCCAGGGTGGCTTCCTTGCGGGAGAGGGAGATACGCTTGGCCTCGGGGTTCACCTCCAGGACCTTGCAGCGGACGATGTCGCCCACCTTCAGCTCGTCCTCCACCTTCTCGATGCGGCGGGTGGCCACCTGGGAGATGTGGATGAGGCCGTCGATGGTGGGTTCAAGGGCCACGAAGGCGCCGAAGGGAACGATGCGGACAACCTTGCCCTCCACGATGGTGCCTACGGGGTACTTTTCACCGGCCATGGTCCAGGGCTTGGGCTGAAGCTGCTTGTAGCCCAGGGAGATGCGCTTCTTTTCCTTGTCGACACCCAGGATCAGCACGTCGATCTCCTGGTTGACGCTGAACACGTCGGAGGGGTGCTTGACCCGGCCCCAGGCCGCGTCGGTCACATGGACGAGGCCGTCCAAACCGCCGATGTCCACGAAAGCGCCGAAGTCGGTGATCCGGCGGACGATGCCGTGGATCTTGGAGCCGACCACCAGGGCGTCCCACTTCTCCTGCTCACGAGCGGCGGCCTCCTCCAGAAGCACCTGCTTGATGGAGGCCACGATGCGCTTGCGCTGCTTGTCGATCTCCAAGACCTTGACCTTTACTTCCTTGCCCACGTACTCGCTGAGATTCTCAACATATTTGGTGGAAACGTGCGAAGCGGGGATAAAGGCGCGGACACCGCCCTCCATCTCGGCGATCAGGCCGCCCTTGACGACTTCCTTCACCACCGCTTCGAAGGTCTTGCCCTCGGTCTCCTCAGCCATGAGATCGTCCCAGAACTTCTTGCTCTGGACGTTCTTCCGGGAAAGAAGCACGTTGCCCTCGCCGTCGTTCACCTTAACGACCTCAACATCGATCTCGTCGCCTTCCTTCACATCGATCTCGGCCTCGGGATCGGTGGAGAACTCGGCGCGGGGAATGTAGCCGTCGGACTTGTAGCCCACGTTGACCAGGATCTCACTGTCGGTGATGCCGATGACGGTACCGGTGACGATCTGGCCGGGGCGAATCCGGCGGATGGAGCTGTCGATGGCCTGCTGGAAGTCCTCGGCGGCGTCCTTCACGGGCGCGGCAGCTTCCTTGACTTCTTCGGCCACGGTCTCCACGGTCTCCTCTGCCTTGGCAGCCACTTCTTCAGCGGCCTGCTCAACAGCTTCTTCTGCCTTCACGACGACTTCCTCAGCCTTCTCAACGGCAGCGACAACGGGTTCTTCGGCCGCAACAACAGCTTCTTCCACGGCCTTTTCGGTGGTTTCGGCGACTACCTCGGCGGGAGCTTCCGCTTCATTGGTGTCGATCGTCGTCTTTTCGAGTTCGCTCATTCCTTGTATAACCTCCATAATCATGGGGTCTGGCGTCGATGCGCCTGTGACCAAGCCTATTATATCATCCAATTTAAATATTTCAAGAGGAATTTTGCCGATATCGTCTATCATTTTGGTGTCCAGACAGTGGATTTTACATAAATTCGCCAAGGCAAGGGTATTGGCGCTCTGTCCGGAGCCCAGCACCAGCATCTTCGTGCACCGGCGGGACAACCCCTCCGCCTCCTCCTGGCGGGTCCGGGTGGTGCGGCAGATGGTGTCGTGGACCACCAGATCGGGTACGCGGCGCTTGAGCACGGCAGCGATATCTTCGAAGGTTTTTTCGGACAGGGTGGTCTGGGCCACCAGGCAGCCGCCGTCGCCTAACTCTACCTGCTCCGCCTCCTCGGGGGTCTCCAAAATGATCGCCCTATCCTGGGCCCAGCCGGCGGTGCCGATGACCTCTGGATGGGTTCGCTTGCCAGCGATGTATACGGGGATACCTCCTTTGGCCGCAGCCTCGACGATGGGATGGATGCGGTGTACGAAGGGACAGGTGGCGTCCACGGTGCGGATGCCCCGCTTCCCGCAGTCCGCGAACAGGGACGGTGGCGCGCCGTGGGCCCGGATGATCAGGGTGTCCCCAGCCTCCAATCCGTCCAGCGTCTCCACCGGCAGAATGCCCTCCGCTGCCAGATCCCGGATCACGGTTTCGTTGTGGATCAGCTTGCCCCAGGTATAGACCCTGCCCCGTTCCCGGGCTTCCTTCCTGGCCAGCTCCACCGCCCGACGCACGCCGAAGCAGAACCCGGCGTTCTTCGCCACGATGACCCTCATACCTTGCGCCTCTGTCGCAGGGGGATCATATCCTCTGTCTCCGCCCGCAGGGTGTTAAGGGTATCCACGATCCGATCGGTCAGGGCGTCCACGGGCTTTTGGCCGGGGCAGCTGCTCTTCACTTCCTCGGGAACGATCCGCTCCCCCACCGTCACTCGCAGGTGCATCCGCTTCCAGCTCAAGGGGTCCATGTAGAGGGGAATGATGGGAACGTTGGCCCGAAGGGCAATGAAGGCAGCACCCTTCTCAAAGGAGTCCATCTCCGTGTACAGCGGGGAGCGATGGCCCTCCGGATAGATGCCGAAGGCGTACCCGTCATTCAAAAGACCGATGGCCCGCTTCACGGGGCCCAGCCGAGAGCCCCCTTCCTCCCCTGCCGGGACCATGTAAAGGCTCCGGAAGAAAGCGTTGGACAGGGGCTTTGCAAACAGCTTTTCCAGGGCCATGAACCGGATCACCCGGGGGCTGATGGCGGCCAGAGCCACGGCGTCCGCCAGGGAGAAATGATTGCACAGATACATGACCGGTCCCTTGGAGCGCAAGCCCTTCCAATTGTGGATCACTGGCCGAAAGATGAGCCAGAAGAATGGGGCGATGACGATCTTTCCGAACCAATACAGCATTATTTGGCCTCCAATGCCTTTAGGACCGCTTCCACGGCCTCGTCGATGGTCATGTGGGTGGTGTCGATGAGCACGGCGTCCTCCGCCTGTTTGAGAGGCGCATAGTCCCGATGGCTGTCCTGATAGTCCCGGGCCACGATATCCTTCAGGATAAGCTCATAATCGGGCTTTTCCCCCTTCTCCTCCAGCTGGCGCACCCGGCGCATGGCCCGCTCCTCGGCGGTGGCCGTGACATAGAACTTGTAGGGTGTCTCCGGGATGACGAAGGTGCCGATCTCCCGGCCGTCCAGGACCGCGTGGGTCTCATGGGCGATGTCCCGCTGCATACCCGCCAGCTTGTCCCGGACGCAGCGGAGCTTGCTGATAAGGGAAGCGCCCTTGCCGATCTCCTCCTCCCGCAGACGACCCGTTACGTCCTCGCCGTTGACAAAAACGTGCTGGCCGTCGGCCAGATACGCCACCCGGATATCCGTCCGGTGCAAAAGCTCGTCCACCTTTTCGGCGTCCGTCAGGGACACGCCCTCTCCGAGAGCGCACAGGGCCATGGCCCTGTACATGGCGCCGGTGTCCAGATACGGCAGTCCCAAGCGCTTGGCAACGATCTTGGCGATGGTGCTTTTGCCCGCGCCGGCGGGCCCGTCCAGTGCGATACCGTTGATAAACTTCATATGCTGCCTCCTGCCAATGCGCCTGTGGACCAGGCGATCTGTAAGTTGAAGCCGCCGGTAAAGGCGTCCACGTCCAATATTTCCCCGGCCAGAACCAGGCCGGAAACCAGCTTCGATTCCAGGGTGGAGGGCTTGACCTCCTTCACGCTGACGCCGCCCCGGGTGATCACGGCCTCCGAAAAGGGCCGGGCGCCCTTGACGGTCAGGGGCATGCCCTTGAGGGCGGCGACCATAGCCTGTCGCTGCTCCTTCGTAAAGGAGGAGGCAGGCGCCCAAGGCTCTATGCGGGCCTGGTCGAACACGGCGTCCAGGAGCCTCGTGGGCAGCACGCCGGAAAAGGCCCCGCCCACCGCCTTTTTGGGGTTCTCCTGAATCAGGCGCTGGAGCCGGGCATGCAGCTCCTCCGCCGGAATGGCGGGCTTCAAATCGATCGTCAGCTCCGTTCCCGCCGGGTCCTCGGCGATATAGGCTGAGGCGGTGAGCACCAGGGGCCCGGACACACCGAAATGGGTCAGCAGCATCTCCCCCTGTTCGGAATAGACGGTTTTTCCGTTCTTCTTGACCGTCAACCGCACGTTCTTCAGCGTGATGCCGGAGAGAGCGAAGGGCCAGCTTTCCACGGTTTCAAGCGGCACCAGGGACGGAAAGAGGCCCGTCACGGTGTGGCCCAGGGCTTTGGCCATGCGGAACCCGGCCCCCGTGGAGCCGGTGGAAGGGTAGCTTAGGCCCCCGGTGGTCAAGATGACCCGGTCAAAGCTTTCCACGCCGCGATCGGTACGAACGCCCACGGCGGCGCCGTCTCGCGTCAAAATTTCCTGTGCATCCGCATGCAGGCGGATATCCACTCCCGCCGTTTTCAGCGCCCGATCCAGGGCTCTCTGCACGTCACTGGACTTGTCGGAAACGGGAAACACCCTTTGGCCCCGCTCCACCTTCACCGGGCAGCCGTTTCGTTCCAGGAAGGCCATCATGTCCCGCTCGTTGAAAGCGGCATAGGCGCTGTACAGGAAGCGGGGATTGCGGATCACGTTGGCGAAAAAGCCGTCCCGCCCACAGTCGTTGGTCACGTTGCAGCGTCCCTTGCCGGTGATGTACAGCTTCTTGCCCAGCTTCTCGTTCTTTTCCAGGAGGGTGACCCTGTGTCCGTTTTGGGCTGCCACGACCGCCGCCATCTGCCCCGCCGGGCCACCGCCTATGACCGCCACGGACAGTCGGCTCATTTGCCGTCCTCCCCATCGGTGAGATAGACCTGGTCCCGGTTCCACACGTTTTCCAGCTCCCGAAGGTGCTCCTGGACCTCCTTCTCGCTCTGAAGGCCCGCCGCCACGATGATGGCGTTGATGACCGACAGCGGCGCCGTCAGGGAGTCGGCGAAGGAGGCCATGTCGGATTTTGCCAGCAGGACCACGTCCGCCATGGCGCCGATGGGTGAATCCTGCTTGTCCGTCAGGGCGATGGTCTTGGCTCCCCGGGACTTGGCGTAGGCCATGGCCTCGGCGGTGCGGGTGCTGTAGCGAGGGAAGCTGATGCACACGAAGGCGTCCCGATGGTCCATGCGGACCATGGTCTCCCTAAGGTCCTGCAGATTGGCGGAGAAGGTGATGACGTTGCCGCAGATATAATCAAGGTAATAGGCAAGGAACATGGCCAGGGGCATGGCGGACCGAAGGCCCAGCACATAGACCTTCCGGGCCTGAAGGATGGTCTCCACGGCTTCCTCGAACTGCTCCTCGTCCGCCATCTCCATGGTGGTGCGGATGGAGCTCATGTCGGTGGTGAGAACGGTTTTGAACACCTCGTTCTTCTTGATGCCGGAGGCCAGCTGGGCCCGCTGGACGGAGGTGAGGCGGCCCAGAACCATTTCCTGCATCCGATCCTGAAGGGCCGGATAGCCGTCCAGGCCCAGGGCATAGGCGAAGCGGACCACAGTGGATTCGGACACGCCCACGGTCTCCCCCAGCCGGGCGGCGGTCATGAAGGCGGCCTGCTCATAGCTGGCAGTGATGAAATTAGCGATGCGCTGCTGGCCCTTGGACATACTGGGCAGACGCCTTTGTATTTCGTTCAGGAGGTTATTCATATCGTGTTCCCTTTCAATGGTTTCAGTATTTCCTCTTCCTCCGCCCCCAACAGGGGGATGGTGCAGTCGTAGCCCAGGGCCGTCACCGTGGCATAGCCTTGGCTTAGCCAATACTCGTCCGTGTCCCTGGGGCCTTCCTCGTTGGGGATGCGCTGGCCGCATTCATAAAAGATCAGCTCCCCCGCTTCCGCCCCGCGTTCCTCATAGGCCGCCTCATAGAGCACCTTGCCCAGATGCCCGTACCGTATGCCCTTCACTTCCTCCAGGGGCAGATCCGGTACGTTGATGCTGTAATATCCTCCAAAGGGCAGGGGTCTTTGCTGCAGCAGGGCGAGTCCCCGCCGGGCCAGCCTGGCGGCGGTCTCGAAATGGACGAAGGGCCCTTCGTGGCTCCCGTCCAGGGATACGGCCAGGGCGGGATAGCCGTGGATAGCCGCCTCCTGGGCCGCGCTGCAGGTGCCGGAATAGAGCACGTCCGTCCCCCGATTGGGCCCCAGGTTGATGCCGGAGATCACCACCTCAGGGCGGGGGAACAGGCGTCCGAATCCCAAGCGCACGCAGTCCACCGGCGTGCCAGAAACGGCATAGGCCCGCACTTTGGGATGCTCCCGAAAAGGAACCTGCTTTGCCCGCAGGATGTTGCGGATGGTCATGGACCCACCTGCGGCGCTGCGCTGACGGTCCGGGGCAGACACGTACAGGCGATGGTCAGCGGCCAGCTCCTGAATCAGAGCCGCCATGCCCGGGGACAATAACCCATCATCGTTGGTCAACAGTATATCCATACAATGCTCCCGTATTGCTTACCGCTATGTTACCCCATTTGACGCAATAATGCAAGAGTGAAAGTGCCATCCTGCAAAATCATTTTCGTTTTTTCCGATAATAAAGGATTTCATCGGGGTATATGGGAGAAAAGGTGCAAGAGTCCATGCAAAATATGCCCTGTGGTCCAGGCAACCAACAGGTGACGCACAACGAGTTTCCCCGCTTCCTTCGCTCCCAGCTCCGCCCGCACGGTCGTCAGCGTGCCCAAGCAGGGCGGCAGCAGCAGCGCCACCACACCCAGGATACAAGCCTGCTCCCCGGAAAGGACCATGCCGTCCCGAAGAAACTGGGCCGCCGTGGAGGCCATGGTCTCCTTTGCGCCTAATCCAGCCAGAAGGATCACCCCCATCCGCCAGTCATCGAGGCCCAGGGGCCGCAGCAGGGGCAGCAGCAGCCGACCCAAGGCGTAGAGCAGGCTGTCCTCCCCCGCCTGTACGGGGCGAAGAAGCCCGTCCACATGGGCAGCCGCCCACAAAAGAAAGGCCGTTGGCAGCAGGATCAGGCCCGCCCGACGCAGGAAGTGATCCAGGTGTTTCCCCGTCTCCCGCAGCACACTCTGCCACCGGGGCAGCCGTATGGTCGGCAGTTCCAGATAGAAAGCAGGCTCACGTGCACCCCTTTGGGTCAAAGAACCGTAAGCTACGCCGAGAAGCAGGCTGATCCCGTAAAGCAGCAGCGCCCCGCCAGCGGGGTGGTCTCTATGGAGCAGACTGCCCAAAAGCAATACAAAGGGCAAGCGGGCCGAGCAGGGCACGAAGGGTAGGAGCCTAACCGTAAGCTGCCGTGCCTCCCGTTCCGGCAAGGTTCGAGTAGCCATGACGGCGGGCACCGTGCAGCCGAACCCCAGCAGCAGCGGGACGGCGCATCGCCCGTCCAGCCCCAGCCTCTTCAGCCACCCATCCAGCAGAAAGGCGGCCCGGGGCAGATATCCCACGTCCTCCAGCACCGTCAGCAGAAGGGACAGGACCGTGACGACGGGCAGAAAGGACAGCACATATCCGGCGCTGGTCAGCAGCCCCTCCCGGAACCACGGCCGATCCAGCACCGTCCCTGTCAGCGCCTCCGTAGCCGCGTCCATCAGCGCCGCCACGCCCCGGCTCAACCAGGGTCCCACCCACTGAAACGTCAGGAGGAACACCACTCCCAGGATCGCCCCAAAGAGAGGCAGACCCCACAGGGGATGCAGCAGGAGCCTGTCGATGCCCTGCCGGCACTCTGTGCCCGGTTTTGTCACCACCTCCTCCCCTATCCTTCGGGCCAGCTCATATACGCCCTCCGGGGCAGCGGGCACGGCGAGAGCGGACACCCGGCCCTCCCGTAGCAGGCGATTTAGGTCCGTCAATCCCTCCCCGGTCCGGGCGCTGATGGGGTACACGGGCACCCCCAGCCGAGCGGAGAGGGCCTTTACATCCACAACGATCCCTCTCTTTCTGGCTTCATCGGTCATGTTCAGCAGCACCGCCATGGGCTTTTTAAGGGACAGCAGCGACAGGGTCAGCATGAGGCCCCGGACGAGGGCGGTGCTATCCACCACGTTCCAGATGAGATCGAAGGTCTCCCTCTCCACGGCCGCCCTGGCCGCCGTTTCGTCCGGCCCACCCCCTGTGAGGCTGTAGAGGCCCGGCAGGTCCACCAACTCCTCTTCCCGACCGCGAAGCCGCCCCCTGGCGCAGGTCACCGTCACCCCCGCCCGGTTCCCCGTGTGCTCCTGCCGGCCGGTCAGCCGGTTGAACAGGGTGGTTTTGCCGCAATTGGGCTGGCCCACCAAAAGAATGCGCATAAAAAAATAGCCTCCTTTGGGGGAGGCTATGCGTTGAAGCTTCTGCTTATGCTCACTCGATCTTGACGCAATAGATCAGGGGGCTGGTCTCGGTGCCGTCAGGGGTCTGCCCCGTGGTGCCCACCACCAGATAGTTGCCAAAGGCCGCAGGGGTGGAATCGATCCGTGCCCCCAGATCCAGGGAGGCGCACAGGGCCATGCCGCCGGTGGCAGCGTCATATAGATTCATCTTGCCGGATCGATCGCAGGCGACGAGATAGGCGTCGCCCCGGTCCGTATAGAACACCACCGGAGAGGCTACATAGTCCGCGCTGCCCTCGGTCTCGATGGACCAGACCACGGTGCCGTCGGACTTGTCGAAGGCCACCAGCCGTCCGCCATAGGTATAGGAGCTGACGGCGCCGGTATCGTCCACCACGGGGATGCCCGCGCCGGAGAAGGCGCAGATCAAAAGGTTACTGATGTTCCCCCGCCCCACATGAGGCGTGGCCCGACAGCCGCTCTTATAGGAGCCGTTGCCCACATAGGATATCCGATCCTTGGACCAGACCACCTCCCCTGTCAGGGCGTTGATCTTCTTCATGGTGGCGTAGCCCCAGCCCGCGGGCAGGTCCGCCGCCTGTACGTTGGTCTGGCTGGCGGTGTAAACGAAGAGGGTGCCCGCCGCCCCGTCCTCCTCCAGCACGGGGGACGCGTCCGTATCGCCGCCCAGATCCACGGCATAGAGGAGCTTCAGGGTGTTGGTATCGATGCACTGAAGGTGGCCGCCGTTGTCGGTGATAAAGAGATAGTTGCGGAAGATGGCGGGCGAGGACTCGAATCCGTACCAGCGCTTGCCCGTGCCGTCGTTGGAATTGTAGTTGGGCCCGGTGTAGCGATACTTCACCCTGTCCCCGGGATTGATGGAGATGGTCCCCTTCTCCGGGTCATACTTGGTGCGCAGGGAGACGAAGTAGATGATACCGCCCTCGCTGGGCTGGATCAGGGTGTCGTTGATGATGAGGGGAGAGGCGTCGAAGGCGTTCCACTTGCTCCGGTAGGCGAAGTAATCCCGGCCGCCGAACTCGTATTCCACCTTGTTGCTGATCAGGTTGATGGCGTAGTAGTAGCTGACCTCCGTGCCCCGGGCGTTCTTCTTCATGAGCCCAGACCCCACATAGAGCATGGGCCGTCCGTCCGGGTCCAGGGAGGCGGTCCCGAACAGGGATATGCCCACCGAAATGGGCTGCCGGGTCTGGCCGCCGGTGAGCAGGTCGAAGAAGTAGATGTTGCCGTCCGCCGAGGGGTAGATGACCTCGATAAAGTCCTCCATGGACTTGTATATGTCGCCGACGCCCAGAGTGGGGAGCACATCCGGCTTCCACTTGACCAGCAGGGGCTGGCCCGTCCAGGAGGTGCCGGCATAGTCGCCCAGCTTGCCGATGATGGACTGCCAGGTGATCTGCAGGGATTTTAGGGTGACGGTGGCGGTGCCGAAGGCGAAGCTGTCCCGATAGGGGCCGCTGCCGAAGGTGATGACGCCGGTCAGGTCCGTGTAGACATCCTTGCTGTTGAGAGTAAGGCCCATTTCCCGGGGTGCCGTGTCCCTGATCTTGTCCTCGTTGTTCAGTCGGACAAAGGACTCCAACCCGTCCTTCTCGCTGCCGGTGACCGTATAGGTAGTATCCTTGCTAAGGCGCTTCTTTTGGACCACGCCGACAGGCTGTCCCTGGCCCTGGGATTCGTCCTCGGACCCATCCGACGGAGAGGCGCTGGCGCTCACGGGCAAATCCAGCTCGCTCTGCTTCCGACGCTCCTGAAAATAGTCCACACCGGCGGAGGAAAGCAGCACGACGCCCACCACCAGCGCCACGGACAGCGCCAGGAACAAAAAGAACCGAGGTTGAAACGTGCGGCGTGTCTTGCGTCTCATTGCCTTCCCTCCCATCATTTGGTGACAGTATCATACATCATTCCGCGCTTTTATTGCAAGAGCGCACCCGCGGTATCCGT
The DNA here is from genome assembly GCA_902798825.1 of uncultured Eubacteriales bacterium. Lineage (GTDB taxonomy): Bacteria > Bacillota > Clostridia > Christensenellales > CAG-138 > RUG472. The sequence continues at coordinate 37,882 of CADBYI010000003.1, forward strand.
TTGAACGTTCTGTGAATATCGCCTGTCTGCCCTCATTTTGTGAGATAGGCGCGGAGCCTGTCCAGCTGACCCATACAGTCCCCGTACCCCAGGGTATAGAGGGCCAGGAGCTTGTCCACGTCCCCCTCGATGGTCCCCACCTGGATGGGCCGGGAGGGCGTCATGTGCATCAGCCGTCCCTGCCGGTCCAGCCGTTCCAATTCCTCACACTGTTCGTTGTATCGGGCCGGTCCAGCTTCCAGCGCCGCCATGAGGGCCGGATATGCCCGGTAAAAGCGCCGCAGGGCGTTCTGCTCCCGGCGGGCCAGCCGTTCCGACAGGATGGGATAGGTCCGATATATCCTTTTGGACACGGGCAGCCCCCTTTTGGCCATTTCCTTCATCAGGGCCGGCGGTTCCCGGCGGGTCCTGCCCCCGTCCCGAAAGCTCCTGTCCCTGGTGCGGATCACCACGATCTTCTCATACCCCTGTTCCAGAGCCCAGGCGTAGGGGATCTTGCAGGCGCAGCCCCCGTCCAGATAGGGCGCCCCCTCCACCATGACCACGGGCGAGATAAAGGGCATGGTGGCGGAGGCCCTGGCCGCCATCAGGATGTTCACGCAGCGTCCCTTTTCAAAATAGGTGGCCTGCCCCGTCTGGCAGTCGGTGGCCACGGCCACATACCGCTGATCAGGCCGTTTGAATCGTTCATAGTCCAGGGGCTCCAGGATGCCCCTATCCTCCGTGAGAAAGCCCACATCCAAAATGCTGTGGCTGTGGAGCAGGGATTTTGCCCCCACATACCGGCTGTCGTGGCGGAAGGTCAGGTTCGTCCGGGCGGACCGGCCGATCTGACCGGAGACATAGTTGATCCCCGCCAGAGCCCCGGCGGACACGCCGATGACGCAGGACAGGTTCAGCCCGTTCTCCATCATTGCGTCCAAGAAGCCCTGGGTGTACAGGCCCCGAAAGGCGCCGCCCTCCAGCACCAAGCACCCCTCTATCAGCTCGGGTCCCGCCTGGCCCCGGGGAATATCCTCTATGCGCAAAAACTCCTTCATCCGCTGCTCTCCTTTATATGCGACGGGTCAGTCTACCACATTCCCGGCTCCATTTCAAGCAAAAGAGGAGCCTTTCGGCTCCTCTCAGGCTGTCGAAAAAGGCGGCAGACCATTTGCGTCAAATAAATAGATGGGCGGTCTATGGATCGCCCCCACAGAACTAAAGGTTGAAATGGCGCCAGATGACGCCATTTCTTTTGAATAGGTGCCGCAAATTAACGGCGTTTTTCCCCTCTCGCGGTACCTTTGTACAGCTTCGGGGGAAAGAACGCCGTTTCTGCCATCCTTTGCTGACAGCCTGTTCTGCTTGTCAAAAGGTTTTTGACAAGCAGAGAGGAGCCGTTTGGCTCCTCTTGCGTGTCTGTATGGGATCAATACATATCGCCGCCGCCCATGCCGGGTGCGGGGGCCGCAGGCTCGGGCTTGGGGATGTCGCAGACCAGGGATTCGGTGGTCAGGACCATGGCCGCCACGGAAGCGGCGTTCTGCAGGGCGCAACGGGTCACCTTGGTGGGGTCGATGATGCCCTTTTGGAGCATATCGCCGTAGGTGTTGTCGGCGGCATCGAAGCCGTAGCCGATCTTCTTGCTGCGCTTGATGTTCTCCACGATGACGGAGCCCTCCTCGCCAGCGTTCTTGGCGATCTGGCGCATGGGCGCCTCCAGCGTGCGAAGGACGATGTCCACACCGGTCTTCTCGTCGCCGGCGGTCCGGGCCTTGAGGGCCTCCACCTGCTTGGTGACATTCAGCAGCGCCACGCCGCCGCCAGCCACGATGCCCTCTTCCACAGCCGCACGGGTGGCCGCCAGGGCATCCTCAATGCGCATCTTGGCTTCCTTCATCTCCACCTCGGTGGCCGCGCCAACGGAGATCAGCGCCACGCCGCCGGCCAGCTTGGCCAGCCGCTCCTGGAGCTTCTCCTTGTCGTAGTCGGAGGTGGTCTCCTCGATCTGGGCCCGGATGGACTTGATCCGGTTCTTGATCTCCTGCGCATCGCCGGCGCCGCCCACGATGACGGTGTTCTCCTTGTTCACCTTGACCTGGCGGGCGGTGCCCAGCATGTCGATGGTGGTGTCCTTCAGGTCCATGCCCAGCTCATCGGAGATGACCTGGCCGCCGGTCAGGATGGCGATATCCTGCAGCATGGCCTTGCGGCGATCGCCAAAGCCGGGGGCCTTGACCGCCACGGAGTTCAGCACGCCGCGGAGCTTGTTCAAAATGAGGTTGGCCAGGGCGTCGCCCTCCACATCCTCGGCAATGATGAGGAGCTTCTTGCCGCTCTGGGCGATGGGCTCCAGAATGGGCAGGATATCCTGGATGTTGCTGATCTTCTTCTCGGTGATGAGGATGTAAGGATCATCCAGAACCGCTTCCATCTTGTCGGTGTCGGTGACCATGTAGGCGGAGCAGTAGCCACGGTCGAACTGCATGCCTTCCACCACGGAAAGCTCGGTCTTCATGGTCTTGCCCTCTTCCACGGTGATGACGCCGTCGTTGCCCACCTTCTCCATGGCGTCGGCAATGAGCTCGCCGATGCGCTTGTCGCCGGCGGAGATGGAGGCCACCTGGGCGATCTCCTGCTTGGTTTCCACCTTCTTGCTGTGGCTCTTCAGACCCTCCACCGCCTCGGTGACGGCGGCTTCGATGCCCCGGCGGATGCCCATGGGGTTGGCGCCGGCGGCCACGTTGCGCAGGCCCTCATGGACCATGGCCTGGGCCAGCAATGTGGCGGTGGTGGTGCCGTCGCCGGCCACGTCGTTGGTCTTGGTGGCGACTTCCTTGACGAGCTGGGCGCCCATGTTTTCAAAGGGGTCCTCCAGCTCGATCTCCTTGGCGATGGTCACGCCGTCGTTGGTGATGAGGGGCGCGCCAAACTTCTTTTCCAGGACCACGTTGCGGCCCTTGGGCCCCAGGGTGATCTTCACGGTATCGGCCAACTGATTGAGACCGCTTTCCAGTGCTTTGCGGGCGTCTTCGCCGTATTTCAACTGCTTTGCCATAGCTTATATCCTCCTTATTTCACGATGGCCAGAATGTCGTTCTGCTTGAGGATGACGAACTCCTCGTCGTCCAGCTTCACTTCGGTGCCGGCGTACTTGCTGTACACCACTTTGTCGCCGGCCTTGACCTGCATGGAGACTTCCTTGCCGTCCACCATGCCGCCGGGGCCCACCGCGATGACCTCCGCGAATTGGGGCTTCTCCTTCGCCGCGCTGGTGAGGATGATGCCGCCCTTGCTGACCTCCTCCGTCTCCACTTGCTTCACGACCACACGGTCCATCAAAGGTTTCAGTTGCATGATCTACAATGCCTCCTGTTGATTATTTAGCACTCAAACTTCCCGAGTGCTAATTCTGGAACCTATTATATCATCGATTTCATCCCTGTCAAGCGAACCATATGCTGGAAAATGCAACGAAGTTGTGAAATCAAGGGGCAGGAAACAAAATGTTTCCTGCCCCTTGGAAACGCCTGCGGGCGAGTGCTCCGCGTTCGCTCCGCTTACGGCTCTGCCTATGACACAGTCACCGGGCGGCAGAGCCGCAAGGAGTCAAATCCACCGCACATGTCGCTGGATTTGACATATTAGAAGCCAACCGTTCTTCTTTAAGCGTTTACGTTCGCGCGGCTACACCGCGCTTATGTTACCCGTTGAGTGGAATATTCGTTGATGTATGGTAGTCTTCCTCTGTCCAGATGACTTGCTCCCCCGCCGCCTGGAATCCCTCGGCATACTTGCGGTTCTCCGCCTTTAGATATGAGGGCGTGAGGCTGGAATCGTCCAGGCGACATTCGATATCAGAGGCGTGGGCCTTGATCTGGTCGAAGTGGGCGTCGATGTAATCGTCGGACATGGCCAGGCACAGGAAGCGGATGGACGCAAGATAGTCTGGGGTGAAGTCCTTACGCCAGTCGAAGGGCACGTAACAGCCCTCCACGATCAGGTCCTGCCGGTTCTCGATGGCGGTCTTCATGATCTCCCGAACAATGGGCCAGAGATACCCTGTCAGGGCGTCGTCATCCGCCGGGGTCAGGTCGGTCTGGCCGCTGCGAATAAGGCCCATCTTCAGATGATCTATGGACAGATATGGATACCTGTACCTCTCCAGCATCCGCTGGGCCAAAAGGGTCTTCCCCGTGTGGCTGGCCCCGGTGATCAGAATGACCATATGTTCCTCCCTTACAGTTTCATATCCCGAAAGGCATCGGACATCCCCGATACCAGATGCCACTGCCGCTTCATGTAGGCCCGCAGGGGCTCCACAGAGCTTGCATAGGCGGCAAGGACGGCCTTAGGGTCATCGAAGTGGTCCAGCATGGCTGTTGCCAGCTGGTGGCCGCTCTCAATGGCGGAGGACACGCCTTCGCCCATGGGGTTGAGAAAGCCCGCCGTTTCCCCAGCGAAGAAGACCCGCCCCACGCCATGATCGATGACGCAGCCGGGCTGGACCCGGTGCATGAGCCACCGGTCTTTTTTCAGCTCCCGCTCTATCCTCAGGCCATGTCGGTCCTGCATATATGCAATGAATTTTGAGAAATATTCATTGACCTGATCGCTGTCCCGGACGGACACGCCCATCACCAGTTGCCCATCCTTCACGTTGAACCAGGCGTCGTACTGAGACAGGTCCGATTGGAGCCAGGCATAGAAATAGTGAGGGTCCAGGTCGATGGTGCCCCGGTTATAGGTCTGATAGGTGGTGATGAACTTAGGCTCCCTCCCCGTAAGCTTCCGCTTCAGCATCCCCGTGACGCCCTCGCCGTCTATGAGGTATGGAGCCTGCTCGGTGTAGGTCCGCCCGCAGCTCTTCAGCGTCACAGTCACGACGCCCGCCCTTTCCTCGCAGGCAATGGCCGCCGTATCGTCCCGGATCTCCGCCCCGGCGCTGGCCGCCTTGTCCGCCAGCCACTGGTCGAAGGTGCTACGCCACACATTGCGCCCGCTCTGCTCGAAGCGAAAGGTATTGCCCCTGTCGTCCGTCAGGATCACGCCCCGATTCTCCGTGGGGGTGCACATGGTCGCTTCGGGAACGGGCTCTCTGAAATATGCTTCCACCAGGTCCAGGGTCTTTTGGATGAGTTGGCCGGAGCAGGACTTGTATCGGGGCATTTTGAAGCGTTCCACCAGCAGTACCCGGTAGCCCTTCTCGGCCAGGGTCCTGGCGGCGGTGCTGCCCGCCGGTCCCGCTCCGATAACGATGGCGTCGTACATGCTTCCTCTCTATTCCTTCTCCCCGCTGTATTTGTCGAACCAATCCGTGATCTCCTTCAGGCGGCGGAGGCGGTGCAGGGGCTTGCCGGAGCGGGAAAGCTCGTGGTTTTCCCCGTGGAACAGGCACAGCCGGGCGGGCACGCCCCGATCGACCAGGGCCGAATACATCTGCAATCCCTGCTCCAAGGGGCAGCGATAGTCCTCGTCGGAATGGATGAACAGTGTGGGCGTCTTCACGTTTTTAGCATACTTCAAAGGCGACTGGGCCCAGAGCGTTTCAGGGCTTTCATAGAGGTCGCCGGCGGTCTGGTCCGGGGCGAAGTAGGAACCGATGTCGGACACGCCGCAAAAGCTCAGCCAATTGGAGATGGACCGCTGGGAGGCGCAGCAGCAGAACCGGTCCGTGTGGCCGATGATCCAGTTGGTCATGAAGCCGCCATAGCTGCCGCCGGTCTCGCAGACGCGCTTAGGGTCGATGGCGGGATAGGCCGCCAGCACCGCGTCCGCGAAGGCCATCAGGTTCTTATAGTCCACGTCCCCGTAGCCGCCCCGGATGTCCGCGAAGGCGTTGTCGCCGCCGTCGCTGCCCTTGGGGTTACAGAAGAAGACGAAGTAGCCCTTCCCCGCCCAATACTGCATCTCGTGGTAGAACACGGGGCCGTAGACGGTTTTGGGGCCGCCGTGGATATCGAAGATGGCGGGATAGGTCCTGTTTGGGTCATAGCCCAAGGGCTTGAGCACCCAGCCATGGACGGTCAAGCCCTCGCTTTCCACCGAGAGGGACTCCGGCTGAGCCACATACCTGTCCGCCAGGGCGGGCCCGTTAAAGTCGGTGATGCGCTTGGCCTCCCCTGTTTTCAAATCGCAAAGGTACAGCTCCTGAGGCCGCATGTCGTAGAGCCCCACGCAAAGGGCCCTGCCCTCCGCCACGTCGAAGCAGTCCATGGCCCCGGCCTTGGTGAACACGGGGGTATCGGCGCCGTCCCGGTCCAGCCGATAGAGGACGGCGTCCCCGCCCCGGGTGGTCAGATGATAGAGGCTGTCCCCCACCGCCACCGCTTCCCGGCCGCCACCCAGACGGCAATCGCTGCCCACGCTGTTGTAGAGGCTGTGCTCCGCCGGGAACAGGAGCTTGAGCGCTCCGGCGGCGGTATCCAGCTCATATACATAATCGTTTTCATTGAGGCCGTAGCGTTTGCCCTCGCCGCCGAAAACCAGTATCCGATCCCCCACGGTCTCGAAGCGGGAGAGCATGAAGGCGTCGGTGTGGAGCACCTCCCGGGTTTTGCCGGTCCTTAGATCATGGGCCATGACGGTGAATTCTTTGAGCTGCATCCTGGGCCCGCGATTCTGTATCGCATAGACCACCTCGTCCCCTCGGACCGTGAAGCCGCCCATGTCCTCCTGGGGGCCGGAGAGCGGCGTGATGGTCAGCGGGTCCACCGTCACCAGAAACAGCCGGCGTCGCTGGCCGTTCACCACGCCCGCCCCGTTGTGCCAGAAGGGGAGTTCGTCGAAGACCTCATAGTCCTTGTCGTCCTCCCGGGCCTTGAGGACTGCCTTGCGGGTTTCTTCATCCGCCGCGTACAGGTCGGGATGGGCCTTGTCGAAGAAGCCGATCACCAAGAATCGCTTGCCGTCCAGGGCCCTGATCTCGCCGGCGGTGAAGGGCACCGTGAAGTAGGGCAGAGCCTCCCCGCCCCTTAGATCCAGCACATAATAGGAAGTGAAGGGGTCCTTTCCCTCCGCCCGCTTCTTCTCCGCCGCGGAGCGCACGGCCGGGAACAGAAGCCGATCGTCGTCCAGCCAGATATAGCGACCCTCCTTGCCCAGGTCGGTAAGCTGCCTGGTCGCCCCGTTCTCATAGAGCCAAAGCCGGGACTCATAGCTGTTCTCCGCCTCGTTGGCCGTGGAAACCACGAAGGCCGCCCGGGTGTGGCCCGGGTTGTAGCGAACCTCCGATAGAAAGCGATAGGTCAGAATGTCCTTTTGATCGATGGGTGTCATGTCGCGTCCTTTCCCCGCCGGGGGCGGTTCCTTTTTCCTTACGATACTATACTGCCGGCCAATACACAAGGCCAAAATTCCTTTGAAAAAAAGATAAAATAGGGGCTTGCATTTTTGAAAGTCATTTAGTATAATAGCGTAGTTCGTGTAAAGGACAATTATCTATAGGGGGTAAATGCTGTGGCAAACATCAAATCTGCTATGAAGCGTGCAGGCACCAATAAGAAGGAGAATCTTCGCAACCGCGAGGATAAGTCCGCTTTGAAGACCGCTCTGCGTCGCTTTGACGAAGCTCTCCAGGGTGAGGATACGGCAGCCGCCGAGGCCGCTTATCTCAAAGCCGTGAGCACCGTCGATAAGGCAGCTGCCAAGGGCGTCATCCACAAGAATGCCGCCAACCACAAGAAGGCTCAGCTGGCCGGCAAGCGCGCGTCCGCCAATTAAACCCCAAACGTATAGATTGTGTTCGGCCCCTTTCCTTCTTACGAGAAACGGAAAGAGGCCGTTTTTTATAGCATTGTGAGGTAACATCTATGGCCATGGACGGTCTTTCCCTCCACGCCATGCTGTGGGAGATCCGGGACCTCATGGGCGCCCGGGTGGACAAGGTGCAGCAGCCGGACAAGGATACGCTGCTCCTTTCCTGCCACGGCAGCAGCTGCGGACGGGTAAAGCTTCTCGTCAACATCCATAATGAGAACGGGCGCATCGCCCTGACGCGAGACACAGCGGAGAATCCCGCCGCGGCGCCCGCTTTTTGCATGCTTTTACGAAAGCGGCTCATCGGCAGCCGGATCACCGGGATGGAGCAAACGGGCCTGGATCGGACCGTCCGCTTCTCCTTCTCCGGCCGGGACGAGCTCATGGACGAAACGGCCTGCTCCCTGGTGGTGGAGCTCATGGGCAAGCACGGCAACGCCTTTTTGCTGGACGATACCGACACGATTTTGGACTGCCTGCGCCACATCGGCGTGGGGGCCGAGGCCCTGCGGGTGTGTCTGCCCAACGTGAAGTACGAGCCGCTTCCGCTTCAGGACAAGCGTGACCCCCTGTCTGCCTCCCGGGAGGAGCTGCAGGCGGTGGATTCGCCCCGGACGCTGATGAACGGCTATATGGGCATCTCCCGGCAGGTCGCCACGTTGCTGCTTCCGGACAGCCTTTCGGAGGGCCAGCGGGGCCAATGGCTCTTCGACACGCTGCAGGCTTTGAAGGCCGGGGCCCTCTCCCCCTGCCTGGTGCCGGGCGTGGGGCCCGCCCCCTTCCGTCCCCTTGACCGGAATGACGCCGTCCCCTACCCCACCCTGTCGGAATGCTACGACGCCTGGTATCGGGCCAGGGACGTGCGCATCCGGATGCTCCGGGAGACCGGGTCCCTCCGGGCCACCCTGGAGCACGCCCTGAAACGGTGTGAAAACAAGATCAGCGCCTTTTCGAGCGACCTGCTGAGCGAGGAGGAGGAAGGCCGCCTGCGGCTCTGCGGCGAGCTGCTGCTGGGGTTCCACGGGGAGCGGCCCAAGGGCTCCGAATCCGTGATCGTGGACAACTATTATGAGTTCCCCCCCGTTAAGGTGACGGTGAAGCTGGACCCGGCCCTATCCGTGCCGGAGAACGCGGCCCGCTACTTCAAACGGTATCAAAAGCTGAAGGCCGCCCGGGCCTACGCCGAGGGCGAGATGGGGAAGCTTCGGGAGGAACAGCTGTATCTGCAAGGCCAGCTGCTGTCCCTCAACAACTGCGAAAGCGGGGAGGATGTGGCCGAAATACGGCAGGAGCTGATCCGGGAGCGATACATTCGCCCCTCCCCCATAAAGGGCGGTGCCAGACCCAAGGCCATCAGATCCATGCCCCTGCACTTTTTATCCTCGGCCGGGCTGTCCATCTACGTGGGCAAGAACAACGAGCAGAACGACCGGCTCACCCGCAACGCGCCTGCCGACGCCCTGTGGCTCCACGTGAAGGACGCCGCCGGGTCCCACGTGATCGTGGATTCCAAGGGTATGCCCGACAAGCAGACGCTACTGGAGGCGGCCACCTTGGCGGTCCATTTCAGCAGCCAGCGGGGCGGGGCCAGCGTACCCGTGGATTATGTTCCCCGGCGCTACGTGAAGAAGCCCTCGGGAAGCAAGCCTGGGTTCGTCATCTTCACCAATCAACGGACCCTTTTGATCACCCCTGACCCGAATCTGATCGACACCCTGAAAAAGGGAATACAAGAGGTATAAGGTATGAAGCTTTTGATCGCATCCAACAACGCCCATAAGGTCCGGGAGATCGAAGATATCCTTTCGGGCTACTTCGATGAGATGGTGACCATGAGGGAGGCGGGCCTCGACATCGACGTGGTGGAGGACGGCAGCACCTTTCGGGAGAACGCCGTGAAAAAGGCCACGGAGATTTTGGAGAAAAGCGGCTTCGACGCCACACTGGCGGATGACACAGGCCTGTGCGTGGACGCTTTGGGTGGCGCGCCGGGGGTCTACTCCGCCCGCTACGCCGGGGAGGGCCATGACACAGCGGCCAACAACGCCCTGCTCATGGAGAACATGAAGGACGTGCCCGACGAGAAAAGAACCTGCCGCTTCACCTGCTGCGTGGCGCTGGCCCGGAAGGGACGAGACGTGCTGGTGGCGGAGGGCAAAGCGGAGGGAACGCTCCTGCGGGCCCCTGCCGGAGAGAACGGCTTCGGATACGACCCTTACTTCTTTTATCCCCCCCTGCATAAATCCTTTGCGGAGCTCACCGCCCAGGAAAAGAACAGCGTCAGCCACCGGCGGGCAGCTTTGGACGCCCTGCGCCGCGCCTTGGACGCGGAGAGCGAGGGTCGATGAGGATCGGGGTCTTCTCCGACACCCATGGGGACATCTCCCACGCCAAGCTGTTTTATGACAGTCTGGCGCCGCTGGATTGTCTCTTTCATCTGGGGGACTATGCCAGCGACGGGGCGAAGCTCTCCCGACTTTTCTCCTGTCCCGTCTATGCCGTGAGAGGAAACTGCGACTATCGCTCGGAGGAGCCCCTGGAGCGGATCGTGGATCTGGCCGGGAAGCGGTTTTTGCTCCTCCACAGCCATCAATACTATCACATGAGCGCCCTGCTGTATCGCGGCGAGGAGGTCCATGCGGACATGGTCCTCTACGGCCACACCCATGTGCCGGACCTTTCCGCCGACGGGCCTCGGCTCCTGCTGAACCCCGGCTCGCTCTCCCGTCCCCGGGGCGGTTCCGTGGAAAGCTGCGCCCTGATCCTGGCGGATGGAAAGGACCTTCGGGTGCGCTTCATCAACGCGGACAACGTCCCCAGGGATCGGTAATAAATTGTTCATCTTTCCGGCACAAAAGATTGGCATATGCGCCATTGACAGGGACAAGGTGAGAGGGGTAAACTTATACCATGCTTTTTCCCTTCGAGGTGTATATATATGCGCAATAGAGTCGTTTCCTGTATATTAGCTTTTGTCTTCGTTTTTCTGCTGCTGCCCGCCCCCCTATCCCGGGCGGACGATTTTGACGTGGGGAGTTTACGGGAGCGGTATGCCATCTTGGTGGACGCCAGCGACCCCACCACGGCCCTGTACGGCATCGAGAAAAATGCTGACGAACAGTGTGCTACGGGCAGCACCATCAAGATCCTCACCTGTATGCTGGCCATCGAGTCAGGCCGGCTGGACGAGGAAGCCACCGTATCCGACAACGCCGTCAATTTCAACAAGAAATACAACTCCCTCATGGGGCTGGAGGCCGGACAGAAGTGGACCATCCGGGACCTTCTGTATGGGCTCATGCTCCCCTCCGGCAACGATGCGGCCATCGCCATTGCGGAACAGCTGGCCGGTTCCACCAAGGCCTTTGCCAACCAGATGAACGAGAAGGCCAAGGAGCTGGGCATGACCCACTCCCACTTCGTCACCGTCCACGGCAAGGACAATAAGGATCATTACTCCACCGCCCGGGATATGGCGCTGCTCACTGCCTGGGCTCTGCAGAACGACACCTTCCGGCAGATCGTCAGCACCACCACCTACACCTGCTCCGATACCAGCGGCCAGAACACTATCACCCTGCAAAACACCAACAGGCTGCTGATCGACGCGGCCTCCGACGGAACCTACACGCCCATCAGCTGCCTCTATCCCGATGCCATCGGCGTGAAGACCGGCGACACCAACGCGGCTGGCAAGTGCTTCATCGCGGCGGCCTCCCGGGGCGGCGTCACCCTGATTGCCGTGCTGCTGGGCGGCACGCTGGACGACCAGGAGTATTTGGACAAGTCTGCCAATATGAACGCCAAGACCAAGGACCCTTACAACGCCCAGCGGTTCGAGGACGCCATCGCCCTGTTCGATTATGGCTACAAGCAGATGTCCCAGTTCCTGACCGTCCAGGATCTGATCGACATGGGTATGCCCGTATCCTTCCCCTGTGAGGTGCAGAACGCCGCCAAAAACGATCCGCAGAATGGGATGCTGACTGTATCCCCTCGGCTGGATTACAGCCAGCAGCTGCAGCTGATGCAGCCCTTTATGGAAAAGATCACGGAGAACATCACCAACCTGGCCGACACGAAGATCGGCACCCTGGTGGCCCCCATCAACGCCGGGGACGTGGTGGGTACGGTGGAATACAAGGTGGGCGACTCCGTCCTGTTCACCTCCAACCTGTACGCCGACAGGGACGTGAAGGAAGGCATTCTGAACAGCGAGCCCAGCGAGCCCGTCGTCAACGCCCAGGAACAGCCCCAGGTGTCCGTCGGTGCGCCCCTCATGGGCACCGCCTCCACTCTCACCGGCGAGCCGGTCAAGCAGAGCAGCTTTAAGCGGACATTGCTGATCGTGCTGGTGGTTCTGTTTGTGATCGTTTTGATCGCCTTCGTGGCGTTTATGATCGTGGTCCGCATTCGTCGTGAGCGCCGCCGCAAGGCCAGGGCCGCTGCCCGCCGCAGAAAGCGGATACAGCAGGAGCGGATCGCCCGTCAGCGGGCGGCGGAACAGGGTCGCCGGTCATGAAGATACAGTTTGAAAGAAACCATCTACGCCGTCTTGCGGCTTTTCTCGCCGCAGTGACGGCGTTCGTCGTTTTAGCGCCGGCAGGATTCGCCACCGACAAGCCGGACCTGTCGAGTTTTCCCGAACGGAACGTGATCCTGTCCACCGGCGATGCGCCAACCGTCAGCGTAAATGGCCTGGAAAAGAACGCCGACGAGCGGGCCTACCCCGCCAGCATCACAAAGGTGCTCACCGGTTTGGTGGCTCTCGAGCAGGGCAACATGGAGGATTTGGTGACCATCTCCGCCCATGACGTGGATCTGGCCAGCGCCAACACCAAGATCGGCGTGAAGGAAGGCGAGGTCTATAAGCTGGGGGACCTCATGTACGGCATGCTCCTGCCCTCCGGAAACGACGCCGCCCGGGCCGTGGCCGAGCAGGTGGGTGGTTCGGAGGAAGGCTTTGCTGCACTCATGAATGAAAAGGCCCAGGCACTGGGCATGACCAACAGCCATTTCACCAACGCATCCGGCCTTCACGATGACGGCATGTATACCACCGCACGGGACCTGGCCATCCTCGGCGCGGCGGCGGCTCAGAATGAGGCCCTTTGCAAAATACTGACCACGCCGAATTACACCCTTCAGGAGCAGACGAAGGGCCGTTCTGTCAGCGTCAGGAACATCGACCGATTGGTGAACGAGCCAAGACCCGGGGAGTATGAGAAGGTCTCCGCCCTGTACCCCTGGTGCGTAGGGGGCAAGACCGGCAGCACCAACGCCGCCGGCCGCACCTATATGGCCATGGCCCGCTACAGCGGCGTCACCCTGGTCTGCGTGCTGTTGGGGGACAAGGTCCCTACCTCCGGCACCAAGGGCACGAAATATGACAAGATCATCGCCAACCGCTTCCTGGAGGCGAAGAACCTGTTTGAATATGGCTATTCATATCTCTTCCCCCTGGTGAACGTGCGCACGCTGAAGGACGAGGGATTGCCGGTGGCATTCGAAGGTGCCGTTCAGAAGGGCGAGGAAACCCTGTCCGTTCCCACCATGGTGGAGGATGTGGACGCCGTCGTGTCCATGTACCTGCCGGCCCGCCAGGCGCTGCTGGAGAAAGACCGGATTCGGGCCCAGATCTCCCAGCCGGAGGTGACCGTGCCCATTGCAGCCGGAGCCCCGGCCGGCGAAGTGTCCTATTTCTATGAGGATCGGTTGCTGTTCACCCTTCCCCTGGTGTTTCAGTACGGGCTTGAGCCGGACCCCACGCCCTCCCCCGCCCCCATCCTGCAGGTGGAAAAGCGACCCCTGCCCTCCCCCGGAGAAACAGAGGTCCCCGTCCAGGAGATACAGACGGAGCCAGAGACGGCAGCACCGCCGTCCATACAACTTCTCTGGTACGTCCTCCTTCCCCTTCTTTTGGTGAGCGCTGTCTTCGTCCTCTGCCTGATGAAACGGCGGAAACGATAACCATGTAACTCAAAAAGCACCGCCAGCAGCGGTGCTTCAGCTTGTCAAATACCTTTTGACAAGCTGAGCAGGCTGTCAGCAGAGGATGGCAGAAACGGCGTTCTTCGCCCCGAAGCTGTACAAAGGTACCGCGAGAGGGCGAAAACGCCGTTAATTTGCGACATCTCTATTCAAAAGAAATGGCGGTTTACGCCATTTCCTCCTACCAGTGATTCTTCAAATGTATTTGTCGCAAATGATCTGCCACCTTTTTCGACAGCCTGAAGCACCGCCAGCAAGCGGTGCTTTGTTGTAGTCGTTTGCGTCAGATGGACAGGTCCAGTCGCTCCCAGGGCATGTCCTCGGCGTTCTCGCCGAAGTGCCCATAGGCGGCCAGCTTGGAATAGATGGGCCGCCGAAGGCCGAACCGATTGATGATGGCCATGGGCCGCAAATCCACTGTCTCCATGATATGGTCCTTCAGGGCGCCCACATCGTTGATGTGGGCGGTACCGAAATCCTCAATGCGGAGGCTGGTGGGCCGGGCTACGCCGATGGCATAGGAGAGCTGGACCTCGCAGCGATCCATATATCCCCCGGCCACGATGTTCTTGGCCAGGTATCGGGCCATGTACGCGCCGGTCCTGTCAACCTTGGTGGGGTCCTTTCCGGAGAAAGCGCCGCCGCCGTGACGGGCATAGCCGCCATAGGTGTCCACGATGATCTTGCGGCCGGTGAGGCCCGTATCCCCCGCGGGACCGCCCACCACGAACCGACCGGTGGGATTGATGAAAAACGCCGTCCAGTCCCCCATCATGTTGGCGGGCAAAACGGGCAGGATCACCTGTTCCTTGAGGACCTGCCGCAGGGTGTCGATGTCGATGCTCTCCTTATGCTGGGCGGAAAGGACCACTGCCAGGATGCGGCTGGGCACGTTGTCCCGATACTCTACCGTCACCTGAGACTTGCCGTCCGGCAGAAGGAAAGGCAACGTACCGTCGTTGCGCAGGGTCTCAAGACGCCTGGTGAGGCGGTGGGAGAGCTCGATGGGCAGGGGCATATAGTGCTCCGTCTCCCGGCAGGCGTAGCCGAACATCATGCCCTGATCCCCGGCGCCGATCTCCAGAGGATTGGCGTTGTCCACACCCATGGCGATGTCGGGAGACTGATGGTTCAAATCCACGTCGATGATGGCGGTGTCGCAGTCGAAGCCCCGATTCGGCTCCGTGTAGCCGGTCTCCCGGATCACCCGTCGGGAAACGGCTTCATAGTCCACCCGGGCGGAGCTGGTGATCTCCCCCATGATATGCATATGGTTCGTGTTGGCGGTCACTTCACAGGCCACGCGGGCAGCGGGGTCCTGGCTTAGGATAGCATCCAAAATGGCGTCGGCAGTCTTATCACACAGCTTGTCCGGGTGCCCCCCGGTCACGGATTCAGATGTAAAGCACGCAGGCATCTCTTTCTCTCCTGTCCTTCGGTATTTTAGCAAGCTATACTACCATTTTCGTCATCTTCTGTCAATGGCGCACAGAAAAGACGGCGGGCAAAACCCGCCGCCTTTTAATAGGTCTGTGTCAGAGCTTATGCCTTGGGGATGATGGTGATGCGGCCCTGGCCATAGGGATCGACGTATTCGCCGCCGACGGTGCCGCCCAGCACTTCCACGATGTAGTTGATGAGGACCTGGTTGTCCAGCATGACATCCTCCGACAGGAAGTTGTTGTCAGCGAACATGGTGTAGCCGTCGCCCATATCCTTCAGCAGGTAGTTGTGGCAGGCCAGCGTGTAGGTCTTGTTGGGATCGAGGGGAGCATAGGTGCCGTCCTCCTGGAGGACCTCCACGTCCTTGACCCGGCGATCGCCGGCGACCTCGACGAACATCTTCATTTCATCCTTGACCACGGTGGACTCCACGTTCAGATCCACGGTGAACTTGAGGCCGGACACATGGAGGAATCCGCCGGACTCGCCAGGCATGCTGGCAACGGACATCTCCAGGGCGTCCAGAATCTCCTGGCCGGTGGCTTCCACGGTGCACAGGGCATTGCCGAAGGGATGGACCTTGATGATCTGACCATAGGTGATGTCGCCTTCCTCAATGTTGGCGCGGATGCCGCCGCCGTTCACAAAGGCGATGTCAGTGTTGCCCATGGCGCGGTATGCGTCAGCGCACAGATCGCCCAGGTTGGTCTCCTGGTTGCGGACGATACGAATGGCATTTCCCTTCTCGTCCACGGCCACAGGATCGGTCGTGGTCAAAGTGACAGCGGTCTTGGCGACCACGGTGTTGACCAGCTCCTCATTCTTGGCGATGGCAGCCGTCACGGCTTCACCGGCGCCGTTATCGTCAGTCAAAACGCCGACAGCGCTGATGAACTGAATGGCATCCGCATCCAGAAGCATGGAGGACATCTTGCCTTCGCCGGTGATGGTGAAGATACCCACGTTGGCCAGCTTGGTGCCGGTGGAGGTAAGGATGACATCATTTCCGTCCTTGTTCTTCACCGCTTCGCCGGAGATGACGCTGTGAGAGTGACCATCCAGCATGGCATCAATACCGGTGGTGTTGGTGATGACCTCCGTGGACATCCAGGGAGAGCTCTGGGAGTCGATGCCCAGGTGGGCCAGGGCGATGACGTAGTCGGCACCCTCGGCACGGGCGGCGTCCACGGTCTCCTGGACCTTGTCATAGAGATCCTGACCCTTGTTGCCTTCGCAGAAGGAGAAGATGAAGTTGCCTTCCCCGTCCTGGAAGTAGGTGGGGGTGGATTTGGTGAAGGACTCAGGCGTGTCGATGCCGACAAAAGCGACCTTCTTGCCGCCCTTCTCGATGATGGTGTAGGGCTTGAGCACCGCTTCACCATTGTCGTTGAGGAAGTTGCAGCAGACATACTGGAACTTCGCGAGGGACACGTTCTTGTTGAACTGGTCCATACCGTAGTCGAACTCATGGTTGCCGGGAACGGCCACATCGTAGCCCACTTCGTTCATGAGCTCCA
Organism: uncultured Eubacteriales bacterium; assembly: GCA_902798825.1. GTDB lineage: Bacteria > Bacillota > Clostridia > Christensenellales > CAG-138 > RUG472. Next base: position 54,573 of record CADBYI010000003.1, read on the forward strand.
CAAGGGCTTCGCCCTTGCTCAGGGTGCCGATGACGTCGCCCTGGACGGAATCGCCGTTGTCCACCAGGATGACTTCCTTGCCGGCAGCCTCATAGGCGGCCTTCACGCGGGCCAATCCGGCATATCCGATGTTGTCGGCGATACCACAATGCACATCGTTGGTGTAGAGGATCACGATATCCTTCGCTTCCTCACCCTCGGCCTTAGCGGCGGCGGGCACTGCAACCAGGCCCAGCAGCATCACGAGGGCCAGCAGACAGGCAAATACTTTCTTGTTCATAGCTTTCCTCCCTGTTGATTTTGTGTTTCCACAATCAAAGATATTTTATCACACATTCTTTCCGGTTTCAACTGAAATCCGCACATTTGCATAAACAGAAAAACCGACCCGTGTGTCGGATCGGTTCAAAGCGTTTATTCTTCGTTGGCCAGATGCACGATCAGCTCCACGCACCGCTCGATGCCCAGCTTGCCGCTGTTGAGGGACAGGTCATAGTTCCGGCTATCGCCCCAGGTCCTGTCCGTAAAGTGCTTATAGTTCACGGAACGCTTGGTGTCCTTCTCCTTGAGCCGCTCCTCCGGCTTCTTCTCGCTCTCGCCGTACAGGCGCACGATCCGATCCGCCTTGAAGGCTTCGTCCGCGTGGATGAACACGTGGAGGGCGTCCTCCCTGTCCTTCAGGATGTAGTCGGCGCACCGGCCCACGATGACGCAGGGCCCCTCCTCCGCCACCTCCAGGATGGCCTTGCGCTGGACCACATAGAGGAAGTCGTAGATGCTCATGCCCCCCATGGTGCCGTGGGTGCCGGTATAGGAGGACAGCAGGGAAAGGAGAGATTTTCCGGGAGAGTACTCCCCATACTCCTCCACATAGTTGGGATCAAAGCCGGTCTTCTCCGCCACGGTCTTGATAAGCTCCTTGTCGTAGTAGGGATAGCCCAGCTTTTCGGCCACCTGATGGCCGATGGTGCGGCCGCCGCTGCCGAATTCACGGCTGATGGTGATGATGGATTTCTTCATGACTGCCTCCTGTGTACACGGTTTACAACTCTTGTGTGAATGGCTCTTATTTATTATAGTATACTTTTTCCCCGGCTCTCACGTCAAGGCCAAATTGTGCAAACAAAAAACATCGGTGCGCGGCCGGGACCTCGATCTGCTTCGGAAACGGGCATGGCCCGGTCCAATGATTGAGCGATCAACTGGAGGAGGCGATCGAAGAACGGCAAGCGCACCGATGTTTTCATCCATCCGCCTGCCGACGAGCGGCAGGATATGGATATGGCAATCAGCTTTGCGGTGATGCGGGTGCTATTGTATCAGAATACCTGATCCTGTCAATACTTTTTTGCCTAAAATACAACAAAAAATGTCAAATATATTTTATGACAGGCAACGAATGGTCCTCTCCTTGAAAGCAGGCCCATCGATGCGCTGGATCACAAAACCGTTATGGGGTCGATGCAGATGGTTTATATAGTCGTAGACGACCATGCCGGTGGTATATTTTCCCATCGTTTCCACGCACATATAGGTTTCCTGCTGTTCAAGAACGATATCGGGCCACAGGACCACCGCCATGGCCGCCGGGTCCGCCAGGCACAGGCCGTTGAGGCCCAGCCGCTTGCCGTATTCGATCAGGACCTTGTTGCAATCCACGGCAAAAGCACCCGTCTCGGAGGCCGCGGCCAACCTGTCCCGATCCGCCTCCAGGAAGAGGCTTTCCCCGGTGCAGATCTCGAAGGGAGCCAGGATCACCGGCACGCCGGCGTGGAGCACCGCCTCGGCCGCTTCCGGGTCCACGATGATGTTGAACTCCGACACGGGGCTCCAGTTCCCCGGCATCCGAAGGGCGCCACCCATGATGGTGACGGATTTGAAGCAGCGAAAGCCCTCCGGGTCCTTGAAGGCGGCGACGGCCACGTTGGTCAGGGGCCCCAGGGTGACCAGCTCCACCTCCCCCGGGTTCTCCCTGGCGCATTGAAGCATGGCGTCCACGGCGTTCCCTTGGGCGGCAGAAAAGGCCGGATCCGCATACCCGCGGTCGGAAAGGCCGTCCACCCCATGGCAGACCACGGCAAAATCCGTGTCCCGGTACAGGGGCTTCCTCGCACCGGCATATACCGGCGGCGCATAGGTCCCGGCGCGCTCCACGCTGATGAGGGCGTTGCGGATTGCCCGCTCCAAGCTCACGTTCCCCATGACCACGCCGATGCCCAGCACCTGCACGGTGGGCTCCCTAAGCGCCATCAAGAGCGCCACAGCGTCGTCAGACGCCGTATCCGTATCGATCCACAGTTTGCGCATATGCTTCTCTCCCGTCTTTTTTGTTTTAGTATAGCACATTCACCCGGCAAACGGAAGCCAAAAAGAGGATCGTCCCATCGGACGATCCCCTTCATGTTCCCCAGTTAGAGCATTTCCTTCAGCCTGGCCAGGCTTTCCTTGGCGTCGCCGATGAGCAGCGCCACGCCCTCGCTCCGCTCATACAGCGGGTTGGGCACGCCGGCATAGCCCGGGTTCAGATCGAAGTTGCAGATGATCACCTGGCCGCAGTCGCCCACGTTCAGCACCGGCATACCGTAGATTGGGGTCCCCTCGGCGGTGTTGGCGGCCGGGTTCATCACGTCGTTGGCGCCGATGACCAGCGTCACGTCAGCGCTCTTGAAGTCGTCGTTGATATCCTCCATCTGGAACAGATCCTCATAGGGGATATCCACCTCGCAGAGGAGCACGTTCATGTGACCGGGCATCCGGCCGGCCACGGGGTGGATCGCAAAGCGCACATGGGCGCCGTGGGCCTCCAGGGCGTCCTTCAGCTCCCGTACCGCGTACTGGGCCTGGGACAGGGCCATGCCGTAGCCGGGAACGATGATCACGTTCTTGGCGGCTTTGAAGGCTTCGAACACCTTCTCCTCCTCGGCTGCCTTGTCCACGACGGGCGCCTCAGCCACAGGCGTTTCCTCTTGGGCAGGCTCTCCCTTCTCCTCCACGGGAACGGGCTCCTCCGTTTTAGGCGACGCTGCAACGGTGGTTGCACCGGTCAGAATAGCGGACAGCTTCCGGTTCATGGCCCGGCACATGACCTCTGTGAGGATCAGGCCGGAGGCCCCCACGATGCCGCCAACGGCCACCAACAGGGGCTCGCCGATGGCCATACCCGCGATGCCGCCGGCTACGCCAGACAGGGAGTTCAACAGGCTGATGGTGATGGGCATATCGGCGCCGCCCACCCGCAGCACGAACAGCCAACCGAAGGCGCCGGCCAGGGCCGCGCACAGGAGGGTGAACAGGATGAGCCGGCCGTTGTTCCCCTGACACAGGATCAGGGGGAGAACGCACAGCACGGCCAGGACACCGGCCAGCAGCACCAGGGCCTTGTGCCCCTTGAGGATCACGGGGCGCTGGTTGAACCACTTGGCCAGCTTCCCGGCGGCCAGGATGCTGCCCAGGAGCGTGACCATGCCGATGATGAGGGCAATGCCGGCCGTGGCGGCCTCAAAGGCGCCCACGGCCTTGCCGTCGGTCAGGGTGACCGCCGCCACCAGGGCGGAGGCCGCGCCGCCGAAGCCGTTGAGCATGGCCACAGTCTGGGGCATTTCGATCATCTTCACCTTTTTGGCCAGGATCGCCCCCGTCACAGCCGCAGGAACGAGGCCCACCAGGAGCCAGAGCCATTTGCCGGCAAAGTCGTATCGAAGGAGGGTCAGCACGATGGCGGCGGCCATGCAGGCGCAGGAGAGCAGGTTCCCCCAGAGGGCGGTCCTTACCTTGCTCATCATGGAGATGCCCAACAACACCAGACCGGCCAGGAGGATGCAGAGAACGTAGTAGACGGAATCGATCATGCTTCCTTCTCCTCCTTCTCCTTCTTATGGCCGAACATCAGCAGCATGCGATGGGTCACCAGGAACCCGCCCGCCACGTTGAGCATGGCGAGGGCGATGGCGATCACGGCCAGGACCCTGCTGCCCGTGAAGGCGGCGGTGGCCACGGCGATCATGGCTCCCAGCACGGTGACGCCGGAGAGGGCGTTCATGCCGGACATGAGGGGCGTGTGCAGCAGGCTGGGCACGTTTTTGATGAGCACGTACCCCAGGACGCTGGACACGATGAAGATACCCACAAGGATCAGCGGATGCAAGGGAAACCTCCTTTATTTCAGGCCCATGGCCTCCAGGGCCCCCTCATGGACGATCTTGCCGTCTCGAGTGACCAGGATGGACTTGACGATCTCGTCGTTCATATCCAGCCGGATCTCGCCGTCGTGGGTGAGGAAACGGGTCAGGTTATAGATGTTCTGGGCGAACATCCAGGTGGAGCTGGAGGCCAGCATGCCGGGGATGTTCTTGATGCCCTCCAGGACCACGCCGTGCTTCACTTCCCGGCTGCCCGGCGGGGTGATGGCGCAGTTGCCGCCCTGGTCGATGGCGATATCCACGATGACGGAGCCTTCCTTCATGGTCTTGACCATGTCCTCGGTGATGACCACGGGGGCCAGCTTTCCGGGGATCAGGGCGGAGCAGAACACCACGTCCATGTTGGGGAGCACCTCGGCAATGGCCTTGCGCTCCTTCTCCAGCGTGGCGTCGGGAAGCTTCAGGGCATAGCCGCCCGGGGCGATGGCTTCCTCGGCGGGGACACCCAGCTCGATGGGCTTGGCGCCCAGGGACTTGGCCTGCTCGGCGGCGGCGGGACGGATGTCGGCGGCATAGGTGACGGCGCCTAGGCGCTTGGCGGTGGCGATGGCCTGCAGACCGGCCACGCCCGTGCCGATGACCAGCACGTTGCAGGGTTTGATCATGCCCACGGCGCAGAAGATCTGGGGCATGAACTTCTCCAGGTCGGAGGCGGCCATGAGCATGCCCTTATAGCCGGCCACGGTGCTCATGGACGTGAGAGCATCCATGTTCTGGGCCCGGGAAATACGGGGCACGCCGTCCAGCGTCAAGCCGATAACGCCCTTTGCCGCCATGTCCTTCACCATCTGATGGTTCACGGGGGAAGCGGGATGGATGAAGGTGATGATGTACTGGCCGGCATGCATCATGTCGATCTCAGAGCAGCCCTTTTCCTCGTTGAACAGGGGCTCCTTTACCTTCAGGATCACGTCCGCCCGCTTGTAGAGGTCGGCCACATCCGTCACCATCTCGGCACCGGCTGCAGCATAGGCGTCGTCCGCGAAGAACGCGCCGACACCGGCGCCATTCTCCACCAGCACATGGGCGCCGTCCTTGACGAACTTCGCCACGGTTTCAGGGGTAGCGGCCACACGGCGCTCGCCGTGCATGATTTCCTTTGGGACACCGATGATCATTTGTTTTTCCTCCCTAGTTTTTTGATTATTTCGTCGCTTCCGGCAGCGGGGATAGGATGTTTTTATCCGTCCGAAGCACCAGATGCGTCCGCGTCATGCTGACGCCGGGGATGCGCTTGATGTCCTCCAGCACGTCGGTCAGGGTGCGGGTGGAGGCGGTCACCACATGGAGCAAAAAGTCGAAGTCCCCGGCCATATAGTAGCATTGGATGATATCCTTGTGGCCGTTGACGGTGCGCACAAAGCCCTCCACGTATTTGGGATGCTCCATGCCCACCGAGATAAAGGCGGACACATCCCGCCCCATGACGGCTGCACCAAAAACAGCGGTGTACCGTTCGATACAGCCGCTGTTCTCCATTTTGCGCATACGTTCGATCACCGCCGAGGTGGAAAGGTTCACCCGCTCGGCAATGGCGGAAGCATTCATCCTGGCATTCTCCTGCAGGCAGGCGAGAATTTGGATATCCGTTCTGTCCACGATCGTCACGCTCCGTATTTTTTTCTTTAGTATATCTTGTTTATGATAATATTTCAATCAATAGTGTTGATATCGAAAATAATTTTTGCCTTTCCGCCGCTTGCGTCATTTCTTTTCGTTGATCTGTCCCTCTCCCCCCTTCCCGCCGCATTTTTTTCGCATAAAACGATGCAGGGGGCACCTTTCCAGTATATCAAAAAAGGGCTTGACTTTTTCCTGCCCCGATGCTAATATATGCAAGGTCAAGGAAACAACCGCATATATCTGGGTGTAGCGCAGTTTGGTAGCGTGCTTGAATGGGGTTCAAGAGGCCGGAAGTTCAAATCTTCTCACCCAGACCAAAGAAAAGAGACAGGGTATAACCTGGCTCTTTTTTTGTTTTTGTTCAAGGGACTTCCGGCCTCTTGAACCCTAAGAGGGGTTGTCTGCCGGTCGCCGTCAGGCGATTTCGGCCATCCTGTGAATGGTCGAAAAGGCGGACAACGGGCGGCAGTCCGCTGCGCAACAGCGGCAAGTCCGCCCCGGGGCCGGAAGTTCAAATCTTCTCACCCAGACCAAAGAAAAGAGACAGGATTACAACCTGGCTCTTTTCCTTTTGTTTGAAACAAACAGGACAGGTCAACGCCTGTCCTGTTCGATTTTATTATGTTTGTATTCTGAGGGTCAGTTCGCTTTCTTTTTCCCAAAGAGCAGCCGTCCGAAGAGGACGCCGCAGAGGATGAGGAAATAGGCCGCCAGGATGCCGAAGACCAGCCAGGTGGTGGCGGGCTGGTTTTGGGCGATAAGGCCCAGGACCAGAAGGAACGGGGCGCCAAGGAGCACGGCGTACAGGTTCTGGAAGATCAGATTCTCCGCAGCCGGGGTCTCAAAGAGAGGATCGATCTCCCGGCAGAGGATAAGGCCCGTGCTCACCGTGCCCGTCAGCATGCCATAGAAGCAGAGGAACTGCTCATGGGCATAGTCCGGGAACAGCTTCTGGCTGGCGTAACGGACAAAGAGGAAGGTGGCCACGGCGCCCGCCACGCAGATGAGCAGCAGGGGCACGATGAACTCCGGATGGCCGAAGGCGGTGAGATCGATGGAGGCGATGGAGGCCACCACCATGATGTCGAACATCCAGCCGGAGATCCGGTTCAAAAGGAAGGTGTTCCGGTATTCCCGCTGCATCCAACCGGCCTTGGAAAAGCCCTTCAGGAGCGCTTTGACGATGACGCAGGCCAGCAGACCAAACAGGAAGTTGAAGCCCCAGATGGTGGACTGCAGGGTCTTCACATAGAAGGGAATGGAGCCGAAGGCGGCGTCGATGCCCTTCATGATGCCGTAGGCCAGGATATAGGTGACCAGGATCAGGGCCGCCTGGACGGTGAACTTGTCCATGCTCTCGCTAAGGGCGATCTCCCCCTTGCCGGTGATGGTCTCCGCCGTCAGGTCCTCCGCCTCATCAGCGTTCTCGTGCATCTTGAGCTTGCCCTTCTTCTGCATCACGTTCATATACAGAACGCCGCCCACGCTGGCGGATACAAAGCCCATGGCCGCCACGGTGAGGCCGAAGCTGGAGCCGTTGACGAAGCCGTAGCTGTTTTCAAAGGTGAGGCCCCAGTTGAAGGCCTGCCCGGGGCCCTGGCCGTATCCCAGGGGCAGCAGGATGCCGCTGGACGCAAAGGTCCTGCCCTTGAAAAGGTAGAAGAAGCCCAGCGTAATAAGCAGGCCCACCACGCCCTGGATCAGATACCCGCAAACGGTGATGGCGCCGGAGCGGAAGATTTCCCGGTTCCGGCCCTTGCTCTTGGCCCGCTTGCTCTGTTTCAGGCTCATAGCCACGATGCCCAGGCCCAGCCCGTGATAGGTCATGGCCTCCAGGGTGATGAGGTTGTTGCCGCTTCTAAAGAAGCTGACGCCGGTGATAGCCCGATAGACACCGTCTCCGATGAGCAACAGAAAGCCCGCCAGCACCGCGCCGGGCAACAGGGACTTTCGAAGCAGTGGGATCATCCGCCGCAGAGCGCCGGCCAGAAGCAGGGCCCCGGAAAGGATGGCCAACATGATGATGAAGTTCCAGACCTCGATGCTCTGGAAGCTGGTGAACTCGGATACGGCTGCTTGATTGATCATAGGTTCTCCTTATGCTGTGGCGCCCTGTATAGGAGGCGGCGCTTTACCCCTTCAATAGTTCATCCTTCTCCATGAGGGCGTTCCACTTGTCCAGGGAATCGTCCAGTATGGCGGTGAGCTTTTCCGTTTCCTCCCGGGTCATGTTGTGGGCGATACGCTTGGCAAGGACCCGGCAGCTCTGCTCGAAGGCGGGGCCGCATCCCTTGAACTTCTCCGTCAGCTCCAGATGGAATTCTCTCCGATCTGTCTGGGAGGGGACCCGCTTCACATAGCCCTTGCGAATGAGGCAATTGACCCGATAGGTGGCGTTGCTCTGGGAGATGCCGGTGAACCGGGCGAACTGAGAGATGGTGGGCCGTTCCATGGCTTCGATGCCTTCCAGGCAGAATATCTCCATGGGCGTCAGATCCTGGCTCTCCTCCCTGACCGTGATGAACATCTTTCGCAAAAAACCCAGCCGCATCCGCAGCATGACCCGTGACAGTGATTCGCTCAGCATACGTTCACCCCCAAACAGATAATTACTATTGTTTTTTTAAGTATATGCCCTTTTCCAGGCTGCGTCAATGAAAAACTACGAAAAAACGTGTTATTTTCCACATAAAAACGGAGCTTCAAAGCCGGCCGCGGCCTGAAGCTCCCTTTTTTCGACACCATGAAAGGGAGGATATTTACTCTCCCTGGGCCTCCAGGTATTCGTTGATCTGGTCCACCAGCGCGTCAGCGTCGATGCCGTGGACGGCGCAGGCCTGTTCGAGATTCTCAAAGTGGGACATCATGCAGCCTAAACAATGCATACCCGCACCCATGAGGAGCTCGGCGATGCCCTCGTCCATCATGACCATTTCCCGGATGTTCATATCCTTGCTAACTTGCTTCATCGTTCTGTTCTCCTTTTCGTTGTTCAGTATAGTATATCCGCCTTTTCAGCTTTTGGCAATAAACTGATTGCGGCATTTTGTGCAGGTGACCCTGATTTTGCCCTTTCCCCGGGGGACACGCAGCCGCTGGGAGCACTGGGGGCAGATGAGATACCGATAGGTCCGATACTCCCGCCACTGTCGCTTCCACTTCTCCATCAGGCCGCCGGAGCCGGGGGCGGAAGATTGCTGACGCCCACCGCCTGCGTTGCCAAAGGGTTTGGCGAAGAACTCCTTCACCGCCGTCACACCCGCCAGGAACTTCATGTTTTCATTGTTCCGCTTTTCGGGATGCCCGGCAAAGAGGCGAATGCCCAAAAAGACAGCCGCCGCAGCGAACAGCAGGCGAAACAGGGTGCTGGCCCCGGCGTAGCGGTTCAGCACGAAGCTCAACAGATAACAGACGCCGATGGTGATGAGCAGGGCTTTGTTCAGTTCGTCCAATCGAAGCTTGGGTCTCATAGGTTCGTTTCCTTCCGATAGATGCAGTATCCTTCCGCGGGCACCAGGGCGCTCAACACGCTGCGCACCCGCAGACTTTCTCCGGTAAACAGCTCGGTGTATTGGCCGGAAAGGGGCACGGGCACTTCCCCATCCTCTCCCTTATAGAGAAGAGACGGATAGATGGCCGCGGACACGGGCACGGCGCTTTGGTTCACCATAAGTACCACGCACTCCTCCTCCGTGTATCGAACCAAAGCGAAACACTTGCCGGAGATGGCGCCCATGCGAAGATGACCGGAACGAATGGCCTCGCTCCCCTGCCGAAGGCCGATGAGGGTCCGCACCGTGTCCCGCATGACAAGGTCCTCCCTGCCCCAGGGGTAGGGTCGCCGGTTGAGGGGGTCGCCGCCGCCGGTAAGGCCCACCTCGTCCCCATAGTAGATGCAGGGGACGCCGGGCAGCAGCAGCTGCAAGGCGGTGCCGGCCAGGAAGAGGCGCTTAGCTCGAACCAGGGTGGGGCCATCGGGATGGAAGGCCGCCTGTTCCGCCCGGGTGGCGCTGAACCGATCCGGTCCACCCGCAAGACAGGTGATGGCCCTGGTCTCGTCGTGGGAGGAGAGCAGGTTCAAGCAGGCGTCCCGGAAGGGCTTGGGGTAGTTCTCAAACAGGGACCAGAGGCGGCGCTCCAGATCGAAGGCGCTCTCCTCCCCCCGCAAGTAGCGCAGGATGCCCGTGCGCAGGGGATAGTTCATGGCGGAGTCCAGCTCGTTGCCATCCACATACCCCCGGCGGCCTTCGGGACCCTGCTTGTTGGAGCAGTCGTCCCAAACCTCACCCAGGAGCACGTTCTCCTCCCCCTCCGCCTTCACCCGGCTGCGCACATCGCGAATGAAGCAGTCGGGCAGTTCGTCCGCCACGTCCAGCCGCCAGCCGGAGGCCCCGGCCTCCAGCCACTTGTGGAGGACCCCCTCGGGCCCATGGATGAAGGCGCCGTAGCTGGGCTCCTTCTCCTCCACGTTAGGCAGAGTGTCAAAGCCCCACCAGCATTCGTACCGTTCCGGCCAGCGGGAGAAACGATACCAGGAGAAGTAGGGGGAATCGGTATGATGATAGGCTCCGTTGCCGTAGCGGTTGCGCTTGTCGAAGTAGCGGCTGTCGGCGCCGGTATGGGAGAAGACCCCGTCCAAAATGATGCGGATGCCCCGCTCCTTCGCCTCCGCGCAAAGGGTTCTAAAATCCTCCTCCGTCCCCAACAGCGGGTCGATGCGGGTATAATCCGCAGTGTTGTAGCGGTGGTTGCTGTCGGCTTCGAAGATGGGGTTCAGATAGATACAGGTGATCCCCAGCTCCTCCAGATAGGGGAGCTTTTCCCGAATGCCGTTCAGATCGCCGCCAAAGTAGTCATCCGGGGCGTAGGTCCGGCTGCCGCCATGGGGGCTGTAGAGGGGCTCCTCCGCCCAGTCCCGGTGCAAAAACACCTTGCGCTCCATGCGCTGATGGTAGGCGGCGCCGGCGGCCATAGGTGCGCGCTCGCTGCGGCAGAAACGGTCCGGGAAAATCTGATAGGCCACAGCCTGACGGAACCAGGCGGGGGTCGCAAAATCCGGATCGTACACGGTAATCTGCCACAGCTCGCCCCGATCCTCCCGCAGCTCGCCACGGCCGGAACTGCCGCAATAGTAGTACTCCCGGCCGTCCTGACGCAGCAGGAAGCCATAGAACATGAGCCCCGGCTCCTCCAGGGCCGAAAATCGCACCGTGAACCGGTCCCCCACCGGCCACATGGGCAAAAGACGCTCCCCCATCCGATCCTGCAGCAGCAGAAACACCTCGCCGTAGATATCGGCGGTACGGACGGACAGCGTCACCTCCTCGTTCGCCTTCACGGCGCCCTGGGGCCGACGGTAGGTTATGTCCAACGAATCGTGCTGAAAGTACATGATTTCATTATACACATCCATGCCCTTTATTCAAGTCGCAAGTTGCCAAATGTTGCACGTTTTTCACAAGTAAAAAACGGCCCCGTTGTTTTCTTTGACGAGTGGAGAGAATGCTGGTATACTGATGACATGACGAAGGAACGAATGACACAATTTCTCATACGGTTCGCCTATGTGGCGGTGATGCTGGGGCTGATCTTTTTGGGCTTTCGGTATGTGCTGCCGCTGCTGATGCCCTTTCTGCTGGGGTTCCTCTTCTCCCTGCTGCTGCGGAAGCCCGGTCAATTCCTCTCCAAAAAGCTGCGGATGAACCGGCGGCTGGTGAGCGCCATATTGGTGACGGTGTTCTTTTTGCTGCTGGCCGTGCTGGCCCTTCTGGTGGGATCGGAGCTGTTCAACTTCGCCCGGACCGCCGTGTCCCGGTTCAACACCGTCGTCATGCCCGCGGTGGAGCAGGTGACGGATTTGATCTCCGGCTGGATCAAGCGCATGGACCCCAACGTGGTCACGGTGCTGGAGGGGTTCACCAACAGTGTTTTGCTGTCCCTGCGGTCCAAGATTGCGGAGATCTCCACCCGGGTGGTCACAGGAATCATGTCCGGCCTGCCCTCCAGTTTGCTGAACGTGCTGTTCATGATCATCGCCACCTACTTTATCTCGCTGGACTTCGGGTTCCTCCGCTGGGCCGTGGAGCGGCGGATACCGGAGGAAAGCTACCAAAAGATCATGGCGGGGCTGGACTATTGCAAGGCCACCGTGGGGCGGCTGCTGCGCTCCTACGCCCTGATCATGTGCATCACCTTTGTGGAGCAGTCCATCGGCCTCACCATCCTGGGGGTGGAATACTCCGTCCTCATCGCCATGGCCATCGCCGTGTTCGACATCCTGCCCGTGGTGGGCAGCGGCACCATCATGCTGCCCTGGGCCGTGACGGCCCTGGCCACGGGGGACTATAAGCGGGGCATCGGTCTATTGGTGCTCTACGTGATCATCACGGTGGTCCGGGAGAGCATCGAGCCTCGGATCGTGGGGGACTATGTGGGGCTCCACCCCCTGATCACCTTGATGTGCATGTTTGTGGGGTTCCGGGTCTTCGGCGGCGTGGGCATGCTGGGGCTGCCCTTCCTTTGCGCGGTGCTGGTGGGCCTGGAGCGGGACGGGGTCATCAGCCTGCTCCCTCAACGGGATATTCCCAAGCCCCCGGAGGCGGAGCGGAAAAAGCGGGGCTCCTTCCTGAAAAAAAAGCAAAAAAAGTTGTAAAAATTATCATCTGGTCAACAAGATGTTACAATTTGTCCGAATTTGGATGATATACTCCCTCCATACCGACAGGGGACACGCCCTGCTATTATGAGGTGAGACCATGATCAAAATCCTTGTGGTGGACGATGAGCCCGCCATCACCAACCTGATCCGCATGAATCTGGCCCGTCAGGGCTACAACGTGACCTGCGCCTATGACGGCCAGGAGGCCGCCGATCTGCTGGAGGGCAACACCTTCGATTTGGTGCTGCTGGATATCATGCTGCCCAAGTTCGACGGATATGACCTTTTGTCCTTCATCCGCCCCTTGGGCATCCCCGTGATCTTCCTCACGGCCAAGGCGGACGTGATGGACCGGGTGAAGGGGCTCAAGCTGGGGGCCGAGGATTACATCGTGAAGCCCTTTGAGATCGTGGAGCTGCTGGCCAGGATCGAGGTGGTCCTGCGGCGCTACAACAAGAGCCAGGGCATCCTGCAGATCCTGGACATCACCATCGATCCGGAGGCCCGGGAGGTGTATCAGAACGGTCAGCGGGTGGATTTGACCCGGAAGGAATTCGACCTGCTGGTCATCTTCTGTCAAAACCCCAACACAGCCCTGTTTCGTGAGACCCTTTTCGAGCGCATCTGGGAGACGGACTACATCGGCGAGAGCCGGACGCTGGATTCCCACGTGCAGCGGCTCCGCCGGAAGCTGAATTGGGGGGACAGGATCAAGACCGTCCACAAGATCGGCTATCGGCTGGAGATACCCGAGGAGGAGCTGCACCCCGCCAAATAGGGCCGCCGGACGGGCCAGGAGGAAAGCCAAATGAGATTCGCTTTGAAAATCAGCGTCTGCACCGTCCTCATCGTGGCGGTGCTGTTCGCTGCCTTCGGCCATGCCCTCATCGCCCGAAGCTTCTCCTCCGCCCTGTCCTTCCGGGTCCGGGAGGCGGAGGCGACCTATTCCGGGCTGGCCTCCTCGCTGGAGGCCGAGATCAACGTGCTGAACGTCTACTATCAGAGCACCAGTCCCCGGATGCTGCGGGAGGTGCTGGATCGGTCCACCCGGGCCGCCAATCTGGGCGGCGCCGCCTGCGCCCTCTACGACGAAAACCGGCGCCTGCTGGTGGCCACGGCGGAGAGCTTTCCGGAGCTGCTCACCTATTCGGCCCTGACGGAGCGGCGGTTCGTCTATGCCCTCATTCGGGAGAACGACAGCTCTTTGCTTGACACGGTGGGCTGCGTGCCCATCGGCATGGACCGGTACTTTTTTTCGGTCCGCTTCCCCGCCGACGATCTGTTTGCCGCCCGTCGGGCCCAGGTGACCGCCTTCGTACTGCTGCACCTGGTGACCGTGGCCGTGTGCATCGGGGCCATGCTCCTCATCTCCTACTTCGTGTCCCGGCCCGTCCGGACGCTGACGCGGGCCACCAAGCTCATTGAGGAGGGCAAATACGACGTGCGGGCCGACGTGCGCTCCTATGACGAGATCGGGGACTTGGCCATCAGCTTCAACGCCATGGCCGAATCCATCGAGCAGAAGGTGAGTACCCTGGAGGGCTATGCCAAGCAGCAGAAGGATTTCGTGGCCAACTTCTCCCATGAGCTCAAGACCCCCATGACCTCCATCATCGGTTATGCGGACATGCTGCGCTCGGCGGAGCTGGACGAGGAGGACGCCTTCATGGCCTCCAACTTCATCTTCTCCGAGGGGAAGCGGCTGGAGGCGTTGAGCCTGAAGCTCATGGATCTGGTGGTCCTGGACAAGAACGAATTCGAGCTCATACGGGGCTACGCCCGCCGGGTATTGGGCCATGTGATGGCGGTGGTGACGCCCATGCTGGAGCAGCACGGGCTCACGCTCCAAACCAGCATCGAGCAGTATCAGATCCTGTATGAGAAGGACCTGCTGCTGACCCTTATCACCAACCTCATCGACAACGCCCGCAAGGCTTCGGAGCCGGGAAAGACCATCGAACTGGAGGGGCGCAAGCAGGACGGCCGATATCGGATCACCGTGAGGGACCACGGCATCGGCATCCCCCAAGAGGAGCTGAAGCGGATCACCGAGGCCTTCTTTATGGTGGACAAATCCCGGGCCAGGGCCCAACACGGGGCGGGCCTGGGCCTCGCCATCGGGAACAAGATCGCCCAGCTCCACGGCAGCGAGCTCCATTTTGAAAGCCAGGTGGGGGTGGGCACCAGCGTTTGGTTTGATCTGCCCCTGCCCAAGGACAAGCGCGGAAAGGAGGCCAGCCATGAGGAAGTTGACCCGCAAGGATAAGACCACCCTTCTCTATGTGCTCATCTGCGTGGGCACGGCGGCGGCTGCCTTTTTGTGCGTGCTGGTCAGCAGCCTGCTCCTCAAGGCCGAGGAGCGCCGCCTCTATGACCGCCCCGCCTACGAGCCCTTCACCTTGGAGACCGGCACCGCCGTGGGCGCGCCGCTGTCCCTGTCCACCCGGATTGAGCTTTTCAACGCCGTGGGCACCGAGGGTCGTCAGCGGAACCCCCTGCCCGACGAGCTGACGGAAAGCGAGGCCAACGCCGCCGTGCTCTCCGCCTGGAACCAGCTTTTTACGGACATGATGACCCAGGCCGGATCGGACCCGGAGCTGACCGCCGCCATCGGCGACGGCAGCGGGGTGCGGACCTCCGCCTCCTTGCGGGACTATCTCACCGACGACGGCAGCCGCTATTCCCTCTGGTGCGGCCAGGCCTGGCTGGATTTGACCACGGGGGATGCCTTCTCCCTGACCCTGTATCTGGACAGCCGAACGGGCCAGCCCCTGATGGAGTCCGCCGTTCTCTACCCCCAGGACGCCCCGCGGCTGGGGCTCAATGACATGGCGCTGCGGCTGGGCCTTAGCTGCGATCTGTCCGCCTTGGCCATAGAGCCGGACGGCGACGGGCAGAAGGTGACGGTGCCCCTATCCGGAGGCTTCGCGTTGGTGAAGACCATCTCCCCCGACGGGGGCCGCTTCACCATACGGGTGGCCCAGCCATAGACCCACATGAATTGCAAAGATATTACATCTATTTTGCCTCCTCCCCTTTCCGTTCATGGTATCATGGATGCAGGAAAAGGGAGGAGTTTTTCTATGCCGAATCGCACCCTCTTGGTGGAGGACCACGTGGCCATCTCCGACGCCGCGGCATTGAACCGACAGCGTCATCCAGCGGGGATGAATGCAGAAAAAGAGTACAGAAAAAGGACGGTGTTGAACCGTCCTTTCGTTCTTCTGTTTTGGGATCTTATTTGATCTCGCAGGTGGCGCCGACTTCCTTGAACGCGGCAACCAGCTTCTCGGCGTCTTCCTTGGAGATGCCTTCCTTGACGGGGGCGGGAGCGCCATCGACCACAGCCTTGGCTTCCTTCAGGCCCAGACCGGTCTGCTCGCGGACGACCTTGATGACCTTGATCTTCTCGGGGCCGACGTCCTTGAGGATGACGTCGAACTCGGTCTTCTCTTCCACGGGCTCAGCGGCGGCAGCGGCGGGGCCGGCGGCCACGACGGCACCGGCGGCAGCGGACACGCCAAACTCTTCCTCCAGAGCCTTGACCAGCTCGGCCAGCTCCAGAACGGACATTGCCTTCAGATCAGCAATCAGTTGTTCCTTATTCATGATAAATCTCCTTAAAAATTTTTGTATTTGTTGTTCTGTGGGCCAATGCCCGGTTCCTTACGCTTCGGGGGCTTCGCCCTTCTGCTTGGCGATCTGATCCAGCACGATAGCGAGCTTGGAAATGGGGCTCTTCATGCTGCCCAACAGACGGCTGATGAGCACTTCCTTGCTGGGCAGATCCGCAATCGCATCCATGTCGGCGGCGCTGGTCAGCTTGCCGTCCACGATACCGCCCTTAATCTCGCACTTCTTCGCTTTCTTGACGAAAGCCTTCAGAATGCGGGCGGGGGCCACTTCGTCCTCATACCCGAAAGCGTATGCCACGGGTCCCTTGAGCATGTCCTCGATCTTGGAATCGATGGAAGCGTTCTCGGCGGCGCGGGACACCATGTTGTTCTTCAACACCACGTATTCCACGTTCTCCTTGCGCATGCTCCGACGCAACTCGGTATCCTCGGCCACGGTGATGCCACGATAATCGAAGAATGCGATGGACTTCGCCTTCTCGATCTTCGCCTGGATCTCAGCGACCTTGGCTGCTTTTTGCTCGATAAACTTCGCGTTTGCCATTGTTTCACCTCCTTGTATAAAAAATCCTCCCGTCGCTACAGACGGAAGGACACTCATACAGGATTCGTGTTCCACCACCTCGGCAGGATTTACACGGCTCATAACCGCTACCGGCTGTCTCTGGCGACGTTCGGCTGATATTATAGCCTTACTTGCCGAGGAAGTCAACCCCTTTTTGTGAATATATCAGGCTTTTTTCACGATTCGGGCCCCGGTCTTGAAGATGGAGTTCTCCGGGATCTCGCCGCGGACGCAGCTGGTCGGGTAGACGTTGCTGTGACGGCCGATGACGGTGCCGGGATTCAGGACGCTGTTGCAGCCCACCTCCACGTAATCGCCCAGCACGGCCCCCACCTTCTTGCGGTTGGTGGGAAGTTCGGATTCGCCGTCCTTGAGCACCACCAGCGTCTTGTCGGACTTCACGTTGCTGGTGATAGAGCCGGCGCCCATATGGGACTTGTAGCCCAGGATGGAGTCGCCCACGTAGTTGTAGTGGGGGACCTGGACGTTGTCGAAGAGGATCACGTTCTTTAGCTCCGTGGAGTTGCCCACCACGCAGTTGTCGCCCACCAGGGCGCTGCCGCGAACGAAGGCGCCGGGACGGACCTCGGTCTTGTGCCCGATGATGCAGGGCCCGGCGATGTAGTTGTTGGGGTAGATGACGGCGTCCTTGGCGATCCACACGTCCTCCTTGGGATGGTCGTATTCCTCTGCGCTCAAGGTGGCGCCCAGCTCCAGAATGAAGCCCTTGATGCCGTCCAGCACCTCGTAGGGATAGGTCTTGCCCTCGAAAAGAGGGGCGGCCTTGGTGTGGGAAAGATCCAACAGATCAGCGATGGTATACATGGTGTGCCTTTCTTATTTGATGCGAATGAGCTGTCCCGCCTCGTCCATGGCGCGAATGATGGCGTCCACTTCCTTTTCACAGGCCTCGGGGGTGGTGGCCTCCGCCATGACCCGCAGCACGGGCTCCGTGCCGCTCTTTCTGAGGAGCACCCGGCCGGAGTTGCCCAGCCGCTCCTCGGCGGCCTTCACCTCGGCCTGAACCAGAGGATCGTTCATGGTCTCGTCCTTGTCCTTCACCACCACGTTCTTCAGGACCTGGGGATACATCTGGCAGGGCTCGGCCAGCCGGGACAGGGTGGTCTTCCGATCCAGGATCACCTGCATGATCTTGATGGCGGTCAAGAGGCCGTCGCCGGTGGTGGCGTACTTGGAGAAGATGATGTGGCCGGACTGCTCGCCACCGATGCGGTGGCCGTTGGCGCGCATATTCTCATAGACGTACCGGTCGCCCACGGCGGTCTTCTCGTACCCGATGCCCCGGGCGTCCAGGGCCTTGTAGAGGCCGAAGTTGCTCATGACGGTGGTGACCACCTTGGTGTTGCCCAGCTTCCCCCGCTCCTGCATATAGCCGGCATAGATGTAGAGGATATGGTCGCCGTTGACCACGTTCCCCTTCTCATCCACCGCCAAACACCGATCGGCGTCGCCGTCGAAGGCGAAGCCAACGTCCAGATGGTTCTCCTTCACCAGCTTCTGCAGGTTCTCGATGTGGGTGGAGCCGCAGCTGTCGTTGATGTTGGTGCCGTCGGGGGTGTTGCCCACCACGTAGGTGTCGGCCCCCAGGGCGTCGAAGACGCTCTTGGCCATCTGCCAGGTGGAGCCGTTGGCGGAGTCCAAACCCACCCGCATATGCTTATAGGAATGGGTGGCCAGGCTGATAAGGTAGCCGATGTAGCGGTTGCGGCCGGCGGCGTAGTCGATGGCCTTGCCGATGTTCTCCCGCTCCGCCAGCGGCAATTCCTCCATCTCCCCGTCCAGATATTTCTCGCACAGGTCCTGGACCTCGTCCTCCATCTTCTCCCCATGGCCGTTGATGAGCTTTATGCCGTTGTCGTAGAAGGGGTTGTGGCTGGCGGAGATCATGATGCCGCAGTCGAAGTCGTCGATACGGGTGATGTAGGACACGCTGGGGGTGGTGGTCACGTGCAGCATATAGGCGTCCGCGCCGGAGGCCGTGATGCCGGCGATGAGGGCATGCTCCAGCATATAGCCCGAGCGGCGGGTGTCCTTGCCGATGGCGATGCTGGCCTTGTGATCCCGGCCGTAGTACCAGCCGATGAACCGGCCGATCTTATAGGCATGCTCCACGGTCAGGACCTTGTTGACCTCCCCGCGAAAGCCGTCTGTTCCGAAATATTTGCCCATGCTCGTCTCCTTACAGCAGCTTGGCCGCTTCAAAGTCCATGTAAACGGTCACGTCCGGATGAAGCTGCAGCACGGAGGCCGGAACCTTCTCGGTGACGGGCCCCTGGAGCATCTCCTTCATGATGGGGGCTTTGGCGGGCCCGATGGCCATGAGGATGATGGACCGGGCCTGCATGACCGTCTTCACGCCCATGGTGACGGCATGGGTGGGCACCTCGTCCAGAGAGGCGAAGAAGCGCTTGTTGGCCTCCCGGGTGGACTCGGTCAGCTCCACGATGTGGGTCAGGGACCCGAAGGGGGTGCCGGGCTCGTTGAAACCGATGTGGCCGTTGTTGCCGATGCCGAGGAGCTGCAAATCCACGCCGCCGGCCGCCGCGATCTCCTTATCATAGGCCGCAGGGTCGCTGGTGTCGATGCCGGAGGGGACCCGAGTGCGGGCCTTGTCGATGTCGATGTGATCGAACAGGTTGTGGTCCATGAAATAGCGATAGCTCTGATCGTGGGTGCCGTCCAGGCCC
The DNA here is from genome assembly GCA_902798825.1 of uncultured Eubacteriales bacterium. GTDB lineage: Bacteria > Bacillota > Clostridia > Christensenellales > CAG-138 > RUG472. Next base: position 73,961 of record CADBYI010000003.1, read on the forward strand.
ACGTACTCGTCCAGATTGAAGCTGGAGGCGTCCTTGAAGGAGATCTCCCCCGCCTTGTTGAGGCGGATCAGCTCCGCATAAAGGCCCAGGGGGGTGGAGCCGGTTGCGCCGCCCAGAATAGCGTTGGGCTTGCGCTTCAACAGGTCCACATATTGTTGGGCAGCCATGGCCGCGATGTTTTCGGCAGAATCAACGATGACTTTCATAAAAAACCTCCTGAGAGAATCTGATATATAATACCACCATACAGTATTCTTTGCAATAAATTTTTAGAACCCTGCAAAATCATGCGACGGAAGGCGCGAAATATGGTATTTTCCCTTGCCACGGGTCGCAATATCTTGTATTATTATATGTAAGAAAAACGAGGTGGAGGAAAGGTTCATGCGGATCTATTGCAAAGCGGAGCAACACGAGATAGGCGGTCCCGGGACCTTCTTCCTGGCCCGTTCCCAAAAGCTGCTGCCGAGGCTGATCGAAGAATACGCCGGCAAGGTTCAGCTCATCTATCTGGACCCGCCCTTCGGGACCGGGGACACCTTTCAGCAAAAGGACGAGAAGGAAGCCCCCGGCGGCGTACCCCTGTTCCGGGACGATATGCCGGAGGCGGAGTATCTCAAGTGGATGCGCACCATCCTCACCGGCTGCCGGAACCTGCTCTCCCCCAGCGGCAGTCTGTATCTGCACATCGACTGGCGCATGAGCGCCAAGCTGAGGCTGATGCTGGACGAGATCTTCGGACAGGACAATTTCATGGACGAGATCATCTGGGGCTACAAGACCGGCGGCCGGGCCACCCGCTTCTTCCCCCGCAAGCACGACACCATCCTCTTCTACCGCAAGAGCCGCCGGGTGTACTTCAACATCGCCGCCGTGGGCACGCCCCGGGGACCGGAGCCCCGAAACCATATGAAACAGTTCGTGGATCAGGACGGGCGGGTGGGATTCTCCATCCGCACCCGGGGGAAGCTGTACACCTATTATGAGGACGATCTCATCTACCCCACGGACGTGTGGACGGACATCGAGCATCTGCAGCAGAAGGATAAGGAGCGGACGGGCTATGCCACCCAAAAGCCGGAAGCCTTGCTGGAACGGATCATTTTGGCTTCCTCCCGACCGGGGGACCTGGTGTGCGATCTGTTTTCCGGCAGCGGTACCACCGCCGCCGTGGCCGCGAAGACCGGCCGACCGTTCCTGGCGGCGGATGCCTCCCCCCTGGCCCTCATCACCTTGCGCAAGCGGCTGCTTGCCAACGCGTCGAGCCCCACCCTTTTGGACGAGCCGGACCAGGCGCAAAAGGTCATGACGCTTCAGTATCCCGCCAGCCGCAACAAGTGCGACGTATCCTTTTCCCTTCAGGGGAACGCGGTCACCGTTACCGAGGTCCAGTTGAATCGTCGCTCCGCCCCCCTGGCCTATGCGGCCATCGGGCAGGCAAGGGAGGGGGTATTCCACCCCACCCGCACGGTCACCAAGGCGAAGCTCCCCCTGAAGCTTCCCCTGCCCGAGGGAAGGGAGCGGCCGGTAATCCAGGTGGTGAACACCTTTGGCGACCAGGCCTTCTTCACAGTGGATTGATGCATATACAAAAAAGAGCCGTTACACGGCTCTTTTTTTGCATCCGAGGAGCAGTCCGACCAGGCAGCACAGCAGCGATACCCCCATGCCCCACAGCAGAGGATCGCCGGGCAGGGAGAACACCTTGGCCAGAATGTCCGTACAGGGGGCCAGGATCATGGAGGCGAGGATGCATCGGCCATCCACCCGTCCCGGCAGCCACAGGGCGGCGGTCATGGGCAAAAACAGGACGCAGGCCCGAAAGCCCATGGAAAGAAAGCCGAAATCGTTGATGAGGGAATCGGGCAGAGACACGGTCACCGCCACCGCCGCCAGCAGAATGCCCCCGATGCACGTCCGCACGGCCAGCAGCTCCTGTTTGGGATCGTCCCAGCGATGGGACAGGCGCTTGAGGATATCCCGGGTCAGGATGGTAGCCATGCCGAAGGACAGGCCCGCGCCTCCGCTGACCGCGGTGATGAGCAGGGTGCCCAGGATGATCCCCGCCACCAGGGGCGGAAAACGATCGAGGGCGAAGGTGGGCATGGTGCGGATAGTGCTCTCCAGAATGGGCAGATCGGGCAGGGCCTCCCCTGCCGCCAGCAGCGCTTCCGCCTCCGCCCGGAGCATATACTGGCTCCGCATGAACAGGCCGATGGCCACGCCGCCCAGGCCTATGAACGGGGCGGCGACGCTGCTAATCAAGGCGCCGTTGCGGGCGGCTCGGTCCGATTTCCCCGACCAAATGGCCTGAGCATAGGACTGGGTGCACAGCACCCCCAGCAGCAGGGAGAAGCCGGAGCTAAGATCCTTCGCTACGCCTCGGGCGGTCAGACTCATGAACTGGGCTTTCAATGCGCCTGTATCGGAAATGTTCGGCGCGCCCGTGGCCTGCTGCCGGATCATGCCCAGCGGGCTCCCTGTCAAGAGCCGGTCCAGATCATGCCATAGGCCGTTGGGGCCATGGCTCCAATAGAGGATCAGGCAAAGGCTCATGAGGGACACGGCGCACAGCAGCAGAAGCTTGACGATGCCGCCCATGCCCGCGCCCCAAGCCCCGCCGTAGATCACGTACAGGCCCATGAGCAGGGCGGACAGCAGGGCACCCGCCCACAGGGGCGTCCCGGGGAACAGGGCGGACAAAAGGCCCGCGCAGGCGATGACCTGGGAGAAAACGCTGATAAAGATGCCGATGGAGCAGAGGACGGAGCTTAAACCTCCGGAGGCAGCGCCGTACTCCCGGGTCACGATGGCAAGCTCGGTGATGCAGCCGCTTTGCCGGAGCTTATGGCTGTAAGCAAGACCCAGGGCCAGACAGCCGAAGCAGCAGCCCAGGGTAAACCACCAGCCGGAGAAGCCAAACTGAAAGGACAGCTGAGCGGTGCCCATGGTGGCCTGGCTCCCCACCAGGCTCCCCATGATGGCCCCCGCCACCAGAAAGGTGCCCGCTTTCCCGCCGCCGGACAGGAAGTCAGAGGAATCCTTCACCCGACGCCCGGAGAGCAGGCCCACCCCCAGGATGAGCCCCACCACCAGAACGATCCCCATCAGCACGCCAAACGACATTTCCCGCTCCCTCTTTTGCTCATGATAGCGATATCATAGCACCCTGGCGAACAAAAGCAACACAAAACACTGCCGCGCAAGGCGACAGTTTCCATGCCTATGGTTCAGTTTTCCCGGCCTTCCAGCATGCGTCGATGATCCTTTGCCAGGCCGTAATAGTGCAGAGCCTGCTCCTTCCGCTGCGCCAGGGATTCCTCCGGCAGGGTCCGAACCACCTTGGCCGGGCTTCCCAGCACCAGGGAGAAGGGCGGGATCAGGGTATTCTTGGTCACCAGGGCGCCTGCGCCCACCACAGAACCCTTTCCGACCACGGCGCCGTCCAAAATGATGGCACCCATGCCGACGAGAGCATACTCCTCCACCCGGCAGGCGTGGAGGATGGCCCCATGGCCCACGGTCACATAGTCCCCCACCACCGTGGGCAGGCCGGTTTCCAAGCCGCTGCCCCGACCGGAGTCCTCATGGACGATGGCCCCGTCCTGGATGTTAGAATAGCGGCCGATCACGATGTCGTGGACGTCTCCCCGCAAGACCGCGTTGTACCAAACGGCGGACCCTTCGCCGATCTTCACCCGGCCCACTACCATGGCGCCGGGGGCGATCAGCACGTCCTTTTCGATTTGGGGCGATATGCCTTCATAGGGATAGACCGGCATGACATAGCTCCTTCTTTACTGCTTGAAGATGTTGCGGATGCCGCCCTTCTTTTTGGAGGGCGTGGTGGCTTCGCCGCTCAAGGCCGCATACTGCTGCAGCAGGGCCTTCTGCTCGTCGGACAGCCGCCGGGGGATATCCGACTCCACCGTCACCAGCAGGTCGCCCTTGCCTTGATTGCTGGCGCTGGGAATGGGCACACCCTGCTCCTTCAGGCGGAAGATGGTTCCGTTCTGGGTGCCGGAGGGGATGGTGTACCGCAGCTTCTCCTTCAGGGTAGGCACGGTGATCTCGCCGCCCAGAGCCATGGTGGTGAAGGGCACCTTCAGATTCAGCAGCAAATTGCAGCCGTCCCGGGTGAACAGCTTATGGGGCTTCACGGAGACGGTCACATAGAGGTTGCCCCGGGGACCGCCCTTGTAGCCCGCTTCTCCCTCACCCCGCATGTTGATGGTCTGGCCGTCGTTGATGCCGGCGGGAACCTTCAACTGGATGCGGGTGTTCTTGCGCACCCGGCCCTTGCCGCGACAGTCCGGGCAGGGGTCCTTGATATACTTTCCCGTGCCGTTGCAGGCCGAGCAGGGCCGGCTGGTGGTGAAGGCGCCGAACATGGTGTTCTGCTGGGTCCGGACCTGGCCCGTGCCGTTGCAGGTGGGGGGCTTCACAGCTCTCCTCACGGGGGATCAGCAGCTCCTTGGTGACGCCGAAGGCCGCCTCCTCAAAGGTCAGCGACAGGTTGTACCGAAGATCGTCCCCCGCCATAGGGGCATCCCGGCCGGTGCTGCGGCTGCCGAAGCCACCGCCGAAGCCGCCCCCGAAGAAGCTGTTGATGATGTCGTCGAACCCGCCGAAGCCGCCCTCGAAGGGGTTGGCCCCGCCCATGGTGGGGACGAAGGCCGCGTGGCCGTATTGATCGTATTTTGCT
>CADBYI010000004.1:0-76272 GCA_902798825.1 uncultured Eubacteriales bacterium
GCCCTGCCCGCGGGGGCAGGGCGGCGAGGGAGGAGGACATGAATAGCTTTCCCTTAGACCTTCACGCTGCCGGAGGTAACGCCCTTGATGATGGACTTGCTCAAAATGATGTACACCAGCATGACCGGCAGGATGGCCAGCAGGATGAACATATACACCTTGCCCATGTCGAACTTGGAATAGTCGGCGCTCCTTAGCTGGGCGATCATGATGGGCACGGTCTTCATCTCCGCCTTGTCAAGCAGCAGGGCCGGGATGAAGTAGTTGTTCCATGAGCTCACGAAGGAGAAGATGGCCTGGACGGCGATGGCCGGCTTCATGATGGGCAGGATGATGGTGTTGAAGGTCCGAAACTCGTTGGAGCCGTCGCACCGGGCCGCCTCCACGATCTCCAGCGGCAGCACGCTCTCCATATATTGCTTCATGTAGAAGAACACCACGGGGGCGGCGATACTGGGTACGATCAGGGGGATGTAGTTGTTGGTCAGATGGAGCTTGTTGATCATCTGCACGAAGGCCACCGCGGACACCTGGGCGGGGATCATCATGATGGCCATGATGAAGGTGAACACCAGATTCTTGCCCTTGAAGTCATAGACATGGACGCCATAGGCCGTCAGGGCGGAGAAGTAGGTGGTGAGGACGGCAGTGGTGGCCGCGATGAACAGGCTGTTCAGCATGCCCCGGGGGATGTTGATGGAGGCGTCGGTCCAGGCGTTTTTCAGGTTGTCCCAGAAGTGCTCCTGGGGCAGGAGGCGGAAGCCCGCCTGCAGCTGGCCGTTGGACCGGGTGGCGTTGACGATCATGATGTAGAAAGAGAACAGGCACAGGACCGTCAAAAAGATCAATATGGCGTAGACCAGGACCCTGAGCAGGGTCAACATCAGCTTGCCTTTGGTGTTCTCGCTCATTTGTCCTCTCCTTTCTTCGCCCTGCGCGCCCGGCGGGGCTTGTCCACGGGGTCCTTATACTGGGCCGACAGGAACCGATAGACGATGCCGCCCAGGATACCCGTGATGATGAAGATGATCACGGAGACGGCCCCGGACATGCCGTAGTTCTTGCTGGTGGACAGATAGTTGTTGAGGTACATGACCAACGTGAAGGAGGTCCGATTCGGCATGCCCAGCCGGTTGGTCAGCACCTGGGGCACGTCGAACATCTGGATGCCGCCGATCATGGCCGTGATGAGGCAGTAGACGAAGATGGGCATCAACAGGGGCAGCGTCACCTTGAAGAACACCTTCACGGCGTTGGCGCCGTCGATGGTGGCGGCCTCGAAGAGGGACTGATCGATGCCCATGATGCCGGCCATGAGCACGATGGTGGTGTTGCCGAACCACATGAGGAAGTTCATCAGGGCGATGAGGCCCCGCACCGTGCCCTTATAGGCGAAGAAGTCGATGGCCTTGTCCGCCAGCCCCGTTTGCTGCAGCACCTGATTCACCGGACCCACCTTGGAGAACAGGGTGAAAAAGAGCATGGAGAAGGCGGAGGCCATGATCAGATTGGGCATATAGATAACCGTTTTGAAGAAGCCCTGGCCCTTGATGTTCAGCCGATAGCTGGTGAAGAACACGGCCAGCAGCAGAGCGATCACAAACTGCGGAATGGCGCCCAGGAGCCACAGGAGCATGGTGTTCCCGGCGTACTTCAAAATCAGGATGGAGCCCTGCTTGTTGGGGGTGAACAAGCTCACATAGTTCTTCAGGCCCACGAATTCGGGGCCCACATGCTTGAGACCGTCCATATAGTTCGTGAAGAAGCTGTTATAGATGGTCAGCACCTGGGGGACAAGGGTGAAAAGGATATAGACGATGAAGAAGGGCAGGATGAAGAAATAGCCCCACTTGGCATAGCTGATGGACGATTTGCGCCTGCCGCGGTTATCTAAGGACATGGATGCCTCCCATTCGGTTCTAAAAGGAACGCTGCGGCGGGGGTTTCCCCGCCGCAGCGGCTTACGATCACTTGATAGGATCAGATTTCGTTACGGGGTGACGATCTCGGGATAGGTCTCGTTGACGTACTGATAGAAGTTGGCCAGGGCGGTGTCCTTGTCGACGGAGCCCTTGAAGTACTCCTGCATATTGCTCTGCAGGTTCTCGTTGAGGAGCTGATCGTAGTTGGTGTGGTTCTCCCACTTGATGTTGCCGGCCAGCTTGGAGAAGGCCAGGATGTCGTTCTGGCCGCCCAGGAAGGCATTGCCATAGGAGGCGTCGTTGGCGAACTTGTCCACGACCACGGTGTTGTTGGGATACTGGGCCTCGTTGGCGACCAGCTTGGTGCAGACGTCCTCGTTCACGGTGAAGGTCTCAAAGATGTCCTTGAGCATCTCGGTGTTGTCGGAGCCCTCAGCGGCCAGCAGCCAGGTGCCGCCCCAGAAGTGAGCCATGGGGCCTTCGCAGATGGCCCAATCGCCGAAGCAGCCCTTCTCGGGATCCTGGGCGTTGCCCATGCAGAAGTTGAAGTACCAGGCGGGGCCGAAGAAGCACATGGTCTTGCCGTCGGCAAACATCTGCTGGTTCTTCTCATCGTCCCAGATGCCGGCAGTCAGGGTGTAGCCGTTCTCCATGAACTTCTCGGTCTGAGCGATCCAGGCCTCGATCTGGGGATCGAACTGGAGGTTCTTCTCCGCATCGACCCAGGGCATGGTGCAGTTGTTGGAGAAAGCGCGATAGGTCTCGGCAAAGGAAGCGGTCATGTAGTAGCCCTTGGCCTTGGCGTCGGCGGCCACGGCTTCGAACTTCTCCCAGGAATCCAGCTTGGCCTGGACTTCGTCGGGCTCATCGGTGCCCAGCACGTCCTTGGCGATGCTGCGGCGATAGATCAACGCGGAGGGGCAGCACTGGAAGGAAACGCCCTTGCAGACGCCGTTAGAATCGGTGGCAGCCTGGATGGTGTAGGCATACATGGTGTCGGCATTGGCAAAGCCAATCTTGTCGATGCCCATGGTGTAGTCGGAATCCACGTACTTGCCGATGTAGTCGGCCTCGGCCAGGAACATGTCCACCTTCTCATCGTCGGCAGCGGTGGCCTGGTTCAGCAGGGCCTCGTCCAGCTTCTGCTGGTAGACGCCGCCGTCGCTGGGATTGATGATCCAGTTGACGGTCACGCCCTCGGGCACGGTGTAGTACTTTTCAAAGAAGCCCTTGAACTCCTCGTTCCAAGCATAGATGTTGAACACCTTGCCCTGGGCATCCTCTGCGGCAGCGGGCTTGCCGATGGTCACGATGGCGGCGACCATGAGCAAACACAGGACAACAGATACGAGCTTTTTCATTGTGGTATTCTCCTTTTTTTATTTTTGAGCCTTTCGACTCGGTATTTTAGACGCTTACGCATCGTAAAACCTTATTCGATGGTCCGGACGGTGTCCCCCTCCAGCAGCCGTCCCGGGATCATGGTCTGCCGGGGGATCCACTCCTTGGGCCGCTCGATGATCTCCACCAGCGCCCGGGCGGCCTCCCGCCCCATAGCCTCGGCGTCCTGCCGATAGGTGGTGAGCCTGGGGCGCAGCACCTGGGAAAGAAGGATGCCGTCGTACCCCGCCACGCTGATGTCCTCCGGAATGGAGACGCCCTGCTTCTCCAGCTCGTTCATCCCGCCGATGAAGGAAAAATCATCGGGATAGAGGATGCAGGTGGGCCGCTCCTTCAGCTCCAGCAGCCGCCGGGTGGCCAGGCCGCTGCTCTTGGGATCGTGGAAGGTGGCCGGCTGGATGTATTCGTCCGGGATCGTCAGCCCCAGCTCGGAACAGGTCCTGTGGAAGCTTCCGAGCCGCTTCTGGGTGACGGAGGTGAACTCCCCGTGGATGAAGGCGATCCGCCGATGGCCTTTGCCGTACACATATCGGACCAGTTCCGCCATGCCCCCCACGTTGTCGGACAGCACCGCGCTGTGGCTGTCGAACACATAGTCCAACGTGACCGTGGGGATGTCGCTGTTCACCAGCTTGATGACCGCCGGGTCCGTGAAATCCACCGAGGCGACGATCACGCCGTCGCAGTTGCGGTACTTGGCGTGCTCGTAATAATCCATGGAGAGGCCGCCGATATCCCGGGAGATGAAGGTGATGTCGTAGCCGCTCTTCTCCGCCTCCTGCTTCACGCTCTCCAATATCTGGGAGAAGTACTCGTGGCCGAGGCCGCTGCTGGTCTTGTCCACGAACAGGACCCCGATGTTGTGGGACCGGCCCAGCTTCAGGGTCCGGGCGGTGGCGTTAGGCAGATACCCCATCTCCCTGGCCGCCTGGCGGATGTTGGCCGCGGTCTCCGCGCTGATGTCGCTGTGACCGTTGAGCGCCTTGCTGACGGTGGCACGGGACACATTGCATCGAACGGCGATATCCGTGATCGTGACCATGCTGCCCCATCCTCTCGTCAAAGCGGATTCGAAATCGATTCAATCCGTGCCGTCCACCGTTTGCCGATAAATCCCGGTATCTGAAACCTTAATCGATTTCGTTATCTGCATTATAAAAGCCTTCCCTTGTTCCCGTCAACCCCCAAATTAAAATATTTTTCCGAAAAAATTTTGAGATTTTTTGATTTTACCCTTTACAAGAGCCGGCCGCTTCGTTTATAGTATACGTGGTAACTTAATCGATTTCGAAAATTACGTGTTTTTGATGAAAAGAGGTTTGCCATGCGTTACGGTCATTTCGACGATGCTGCCCGGGAATACGTCATCACCCGGCCCGACACTCCCCTGCCCTGGATCAACTATCTGGGCAACGAGGGGTTTTTCTCCCTGATCTCCAACACCTGCGGCGGCTATGCCTTCTACCGGGACGCCAAGCTTCGGCGCATCACCCGCTTCCGCTACAACAACGTGCCCCACGACGAGGGCGGCCGCCTCTTCTACATCTGCGACGGGGACGCCGTGTGGAGCCCCGCTTTCCTGCCGGCCAAGACCCCTCTTGACAGCTATCGCTGCCGGCACGGCTTGGGCTACTCCGTCTTTGAAGGGACGAAAAACGGCGTGGACGCCCAGCTCACCGTCATGGTCCCCATGGGCGCGGCCTGCGAGCTGCAGAAGCTGGTCCTCACCAATACCGGCACGGAAGAAAAGCACCTGACGGTCTACGGCGCCGTGGAGTGGTGTTTGTGGAACGCGGTGGACGATTCCACCAACTTTCAGCGGAACTGGAACATCGGCGAGGTGGAGATCGAAGGCAGCACCGTCTACCACAAAACCGAGTATCGGGAGCGCCGCAACCATTACGCCTTCTACTCCGTCAACGCCCCCGTGGCCGGCTTCGACACGGACCGGGACACCTTCCTGGGCCGGTTCAGGGGCTGGAGCGAGCCACAGACCGTGGCGCAGCGGACCTCCTATAACAGCATCGCCTCCGGCTGGGCGCCCATAGCGGCCCTGCGGCTGGAGGTGACCCTCTCCCCCGGGGAGCAGAGGTGCTTCCTCTTCCGCCTGGGCTATGTGGAGAACCCGGAGGAGGAAAAGTTCTCCGCCCCCGGCGTCATCAACAAGACCCGGGCTCATGCCCTCCTGTCCGCCTATGAGACAGCGGACCAGTTCGACCGGGCCTTTGAGGCGCTGAAGGCCTACTGGGCCGGTCTCCTGGGCCGGTTCAGCGTGCAGAGCAGCGAGGAGAAGCTGGATCGGATGGTGAACATCTGGAACCAGTACCAGTGCATGGTCACCTTCAACATGAGCCGCAGCGCTTCCTATTATGAAATCGTCCACCTGATCCCCCAGCGGGCCCGGGAGCGAATCATCGACATCGCCTCCATCCAGTTCCCCGACGGCAGCACCTACCACCAGTATCAGCCCCTGGACAAGCGGGGCAACGCGGACGTGGGCTCCGGCTTCAACGACGATCCTTTGTGGCTCATTGCCTGCACCTGCGCCTATATCCGGGAGACTGGGGACTTCTCCATTTTGGAGGAGCCCACCCCCTTCAACAACCAGAAGGGCAGCGAAGCGCCGCTGCTGGAGCATCTGCGCCGCAGCGTCACCTATACCATGACCCATCGGGGTCCCCACGGCCTGCCCCTCATCGGCCGGGCCGATTGGAACGACTGTCTGAATCTGAACTGCTTCAGCCGCACCCCCGGCGAGAGCTTCCAGACCTGCTCCAACTTTGAGAGCGGCAAGGCCGAGAGCGTGTTCATCGCGGGCATGTTCGTGAAGTATGGCCGGGAGTACGCAGAGCTGGTGGGCCGCCTGGGCCTTTCCGACGAGGCGAAGACCGTCCTGGAAGCCGTGGACGAGATGGAGAAGGCTGCCCGGACCGCCGGTTGGGACGGGGAATGGTTCCGCCGGGCCTACGACGCGTTCGAGCGGCCCGTGGGCAGCCGCCTGAACGACGAGGGTCAAATCTTCATCGAGCCCCAGGGCTTCTGCGTCCTGGCGGGCATCGGCGGGCCGGAATACGGCAAAAAGGCCCTGGCCTCCGCCGAGAAATATCTGGGCAACGATTTCGGTCTGGAGATCCTGCACCCCTGCTACACCAGCTATCGGGACTATCTGGGGGAGGTCTCCTCCTATCCCCCAGGCTACAAGGAGAACGGCTCCGTGTTCTGCCACAACAACCCCTGGGTTACCCTGGCCTACTGCGCCTTGGGCGACGGCAACGGGGCCTTCGACTTGTACACCCGCAACGCCCCCGCCTATATCGAGGACAAGAGCGAGATCCATCGGACCGAGCCCTATTGCTACAGCCAGACCATCGCCGGGCGGGACGCAAAAAACTACGGCGAAGCGAAGAACTCCTGGCTCACCGGCACCGCCGCCTGGTCCTTCGTGGCCGTCAGCCAGGGCATCTTGGGTGTGCGGCCCGACTATGACGGGCTCCGCATCCAGCCGTGTCTGCCCGATCACATGGAATGCTGTCGGATCGAGCGCCTGTTCCGGGGCACCCGGTACGAGATCACCGTCCGCCGGGGCGAGCATAAGGGCCTGGTGGTGGACGGCACGCCCCTTCCCGGCAATCAAGTCCCTCTGACCGACGCAAAGAGCTGCGCGGTGGAGCTGACCATCTGACGCAGAACAATAGCACGGCAAAACCCGGTCGGCATCCCGACCGGGTTTGTCTTTGCGCTCAGATTTACTTCGACGTGTATTTAGCCAGGGTCTCCAGCAGCCACAGACCGGTCTGGGTGTAGTCCTCCTTCACAAAGCCGCTGTACCTGGGCACGGTGGACCGTATGGCGGAGCATGGCTCGGAAAACTTGGCAAAGGCCCACATACAGTAGGAGATGTTCTCCCGTTCCAGCAGCTCGATCCACAGGTCCGCGCTGTCCAAATCCCGGGGAAATCCGCCGCTGGCCGCCGTGACGCCGAATTCGCTGACGAAGACGGGCAGTCCCTGCTGGCTCAATTCCGCCGTCATGTCCCGATATTCCTGGCCGTGGGTGGCGGCATAGAAGTGCAGGGTGTACAGGATATTGTCATAGGGAAGGGGGTCCGCCGCCACCGCATACAGGTCCTTGGACCAATCGGGGTTGCCCACGATGATGACGGCCTGAGGGTCCTTCTCCCGGATCACGGGGATCACAGCCTGGGCATAGCGCTTCACCGCGGCCCAGTCCACGCCGTTGGGCTCGTTGCAAATCTCATAGAGCACGTTGTCGTAGCCGCTGTACTTCTCCGCCATCTCGGCAAAGAAGGACTTCGCTTCCTCCCCATGGACGTTGGGGTCCCCGTCGCTCAAAATGTGCCAGTCGATGATCGCATACATATCGTTGGCCCGGGCCAGCTCCACGCCCCGATCGATGTCCTGCTTGTGGCGGTCCTTGTCGCCGCCTGTGCAGTAGCCCACGATGCCCATGCCATAGGTGTACATGGCCAGGCGCACCAAATTCACCCCGTCGTCCCGGGCCAGCTCCCGAAACGTCTGTTCGTTCAAAAAGGATTCCGAGGTGATAAGGCCATTGAAGCTGACGCCCCGGAGCATGACGGGTTCACCCTCCCGGTCGGAAAGCTTTCCGTTTACCACCTGCAGCCGCCCGCAGACGGAGGGCCTGGCCCGGCCGTCGTCCATCACGGTCCCCTCCTCGGCGACCGCGCCCCTGCCATAGGCCGACAGAGCGATCAGCATCACCGCCGCCAGAAAGAAAGATACTGCCTTTTTCATGCTCGCCTCCCAAGTCCGCTTTCGTTTTAAGGTGACGGCCACCGGCGATGCGGGCATGCCGGCGGATGCCCTGCCTGGGACCTTTATCGAATGACGATTTCGCCGCTGCAGGGCATGACGGTGTGATCGTGGATGATCTGGCCTACGCTGTCGGCCACGATGCGGCCGGAGCGGGGGTTTTTCACGGAGAGGATGTGGCCCTTCACCTCCGCCTCCACGTCGGAATACTCGAAGGACAGATCCGTTTCCTCCATCTCACAGTCGATCAGCTTCAGATTCGTGCAGTAGCACAGGGGCTGGGTGCCGATGATCCTGCAATGGTCCAGCGTCAGTCCGTCGGAGAACCAGGCCAGATACTCCCCCTTCACCACACTGTTCCTCACGGTCACGTTTTTGCTGTGCCAGAAGGCGTCCTTGGTGTCCAGCACGCTGTCCTCGATGGTCAGGTTCTCCACGTACTGGAAGGAATATTTCCCCTTCATCCGCACGTTCTTCAGCGTCACGTCCCGGCTGTCCAAAAAGATGTATTCGGCGGTGATGTCCGTGTCCCGGAGGGAGACGCCCCGGCTCTTCCAGCCGAACTCCTGGGAAACCACGGTGCACCGGTTCAGGGCGATATTCTCGCACTCCCGCACGGCCTTGACGCCGGTCAACGTGCACTCGTCGATCCGGCCGTCCCTGGCGTACCAGATGGCGGCCCGGGTGAGCTCGTCCATGGTGCTGTTCTGCATGGTGAACCCCTGGACATGCCACAGGGGATATCTAAGGGAGAAGGAACAATCGGTGAGCCGAATGTCCCGGGCCTCCTTCAAAACGGACTCCCCGTCCGCCGGACCGGCGAACACACAGCCATGGATGTCCGTATGTTGGGCATTGTAGAGCGCCCGCTCCTGGTCGAATCGCTGGCCTTTGATTTCGGTGCGCATGGCTGCCTCCTTTGATCGATGTGCCCGTATTGTATCAGAGGATCGCCTGGAAAGCAAGTTGGAAGAAGGGTGTAAAGAGACTCCTTCACACCCTCGTTCGTATGGTCTGTTTTGTTATGCGGGACTTATCCGCCCAAATAGGCCTTCTGCACCTCCGGGCTCCGGCTCAGCTCCTCGCCGGTGCCATAGAGCACGATGCGCCCGGTCTCCATGACCGCGGCCCGGTTGCAGATCTTCAGGGCCAGGGCCGCATTTTGCTCCACCAGCAGGATGGTGGTCCCGTTTTCGTTGAGGCGGCGGATGATCTCGAAGATCTCCGACACCAGCAGGGGCGACAGGCCCATGGACGGCTCGTCCAGCAGCATCAGCTTCGGTCGGCTCATGAGCGCCCGGCCCATGGCCAGCATCTGCTGCTCGCCCCCGGACAGGGTGCCGGCGGTCTGCTTTTTGCGCTCCTTCAGCCGGGGAAAATAGGAGAACACCTTCTCCATGTCCCCGGAAAAGTCGTCCTTGCGAAGGTAGGCCCCCATCTCCAGATTCTCCAGCACCGTCAGCCCCGGGAACACCCGCCGCCCCTCGGGGGACTGGGAGATGCCCATGGCCACCCGGCTTTGGGGCGAGGTCCTGGTGATATCCTTGTCCAGGAATTTCACGGTGCCGCTCTGGGCCTTTTTGAGGCCGGACAAGGTCAGCAGCGTGGTGGTCTTGCCCGCGCCGTTGGCGCCGATGAGGGTCATGATCTCCCCCTCCTCCACGGAGAAGGACACGTCCTTCAGGGCACGGATGTTGTCGTAGTATACGTTCAGGCCCGAAACTTCAAGCATGGCTTGCCTCCTCCCCCAGGTACGCCTCGATGACCACCGGATTGCTCTGGATCTCCTTGGGCGTGCCCTTGGCGATGATCTTCCCGTAGTTCAGCACGGCGATGCCCTCGCAGATGCCCATGACCAGGTTCATATCGTGCTCGATGAGCATGATGGCGATGTTGATGGCGATGTTGAACCGGTCCCGGAGCATGCGGATGTTGTCCATGAGCTCGTGGGTCTCGGAGGGATTCATGCCCGCCGCCGGCTCGTCGAGGAGCAGCAGCTTCGGCTCCGACGCCAACGCCCGGACGATCTCCAGCCGGCGCTGGTCCCCGTAGGGCAGATTCCCCGCCAGGGCGTCCGCCTTGTCGGTCAGGTTGAACAGATCCAAAAGCTCCAGCGCCCGCACGTGCTGCCGCCGCTCGGTCCGCCACCAGCCGGGGAGCCGGAACATATCGGTGAACACCCCGTCGGTGTACCCGTGGCTCATGCCCACCTTCACGTTGTCCTCCACGGTCATGCCGGAGAAGAGGCGGATGTTCTGGAAGGTCCGGGCGATGCCTAGGCGGTTGAGCTCGTGCATGGATTTGCCCCGGGTGTCCTGGCCGTTCAGCAGGATCTTGCCCTGGGTGGGCTTATACACGTTGGTCAGCAAATTGAACACCGTGGTCTTGCCTGCGCCGTTGGGGCCGATGAGCCCCGCGATCTCCGTCTTGCCGATGAGCAGGGTGAAATCGTCCACCGCCCGAAGGCCGCCGAAATCCACGCACAGGTGCCGGATGTCCAATATGGGGGGGCTGCCCGCGTCCCGCTCCGGGATGATGCCCAGACCGTCCAGGGGGACCATGTTGCTGTTTACCGGTTTCTTAGCCACGATCCTCACCTGCCTTTTGGGGCTTCTTCACGAAGAGCCGCCCGTTGATCAGTTTTTCCAATATTCTGGACAGGGAGAAGTCGTACCGGCCCAGGAGCCCCGAGGGCTTGAATATCATCACCACGATGAGCAGCAGCGCGTAGATCACCATGCGGTATTTGCTGAAGCTCTGCAGCGCCAGGGGCAGCGCCGTCAAAATGGCGGCCGCGATGATGGACCCGGCCATGGAGCCGAGACCCCCCAACACCACCATGACCAGGATATTCACGCTGGTCATAAAGGTGAAGTTGCCCGGGGTCAGGATGCCCGTGTACCCGGCGTACAGGGCACCGGCCACCCCCGCGAAGAAGGCGGAGACCGTAAAGGCCAGGACCTTGTAGAAGGTGGTGTTGACGCCGCTGGCTTCCGCGGCGATCTCGTTCTCCCGGATGGCCAGGATGGCCCGGCCGTGGCGGGATTTCATCAGGGTGTGGATCAAAACGCAGGAAACGATGACCGTCGCATACACCACCAGGAAGGTGGAATGCTTGGGGATGCTCATGAGGCCCGGGGTGCCGCCGGTGATGGACGGCAGGTTGATGATGAGCACCCGGATGATCTCCCCGAAGCCCAGGGTGATGATGGCCAGATAGTCGCCCCGCAGCCGCAGGGCAGGGATGCCGATGGCGATGCCGAAGACGGCCGCCGCCAGTCCGCCCAGCAGCAGGCCCAGGAGCATGGCGCCCGTGTTCTTGGGCATGGCCTTCCAGAGGATGGCCGCCGCATAGCCGCCCACGGCCATGAACCCGGCGTGCCCCAGGGGCAGCTGGCCCAGATACCCGGTGGCCACGTTCAGCGACACGGCCAGCAGGGCGTAGATGCCGATCTGCAATATGACGGCTTTCTGGGCCCGGTTCACCGCGCCGGAGCTGATGAGATGGTTCCCCACCACCAGCAGCGCCACCAGCAAAAGGGTGTTGATCAGATACTTAAGGTAGACAGGGATCTGTCGATAGCCGCGCATGGTCTTGTCCATAGCCACCTCACACCTTCTCCGACACGCCCTTGCCCAAAAGGCCCGAGGGCTTGACCAGCAGCACCAGAATGAGGATGGCGAACACCACCGCGTCCGTCCAGGCGGAGAAGCCCAGCGCGGTCACCAGCACCTCCGCAAAGCCGATGGCAAAGCCGCCCACCACCGCGCCGGGAATGGAGCCGATGCCCCCCAGCACCGCGGCCACGAAGGCCTTGAGGCCCAGCAGGGACCCCATGGTGGGGTTGGCCACGGAGTAACGGCAGCAGTAGAGCACGGAGCCCACGCCCGCCAGGGCCGAGCCGATGGCGAAGGTGATGGAGATCACCGTGTTGATGTCGATGCCCATGAGCTGGGCGGCCCCGGTATCCTCGGAAACGGCCCGCATGGCCTTGCCCATACGGGTCTTCTGGATCAAAAGATGGAGCCCCACCATAGACCCTACGGAGACCAATATGGTCACCATGGTGGACAGGCTGATGTTCAACCCCCCCAGGCTGATGGCCTTGGCGGGGATGATGGCGGTGCTGGGATAGGACCGGGTGTTGGCCGTGAAGAAAAGCTGCACCAGGTTCTGCAAAAGCAACGACACGCCGATGGCCGTGATGAGCAGGGAAATCCTGGGCGCGGACCGAAGGGGCCGGTAGGCCACCTTTTCGATGAGCACGCTGATCATCACGCAGCCCAAAATGGTCACAACCACCGCCAGCGCGGGGTGGACCCCCGCGCCGATGGTGAGCAAAGCGATATAGGCACCGATCATGATCACGTCCCCGTGGGCAAAGTTCAGCAGGCGGATGATGCCATACACCATGCTGTACCCCAGGGCCACCAGGGCATAGATGCTGCCCAGCTGCAGACCGTTGATGCATTGGGATAGAAAGAGCATTTCTCTGTCCCCTCAAATCGCCATGGGCGATTTGCCTTCCTTACATAAATATTTCTTGATCATCTAAACGCGTCCGATCCGGCGACATGCGCGCGCGGATACAAGACCGCGAAGCGTTCTTGCGACACCTTGCAGGTCCCGCCGCCCGGTAAACCGGGGGTTTATAGGCGGGACCTGGAAGCGAAGCCTCAGTCTGTAGAAACCGCAGGTTTCTGCGGATGTGAATCAGTAGTTGCCCCAGAACTTGGCGGCACCGTTCTCGAAGGTGATGATGGCGGCGCTCTTCTCGGGGTTGTTGTACTCGTTATAGGTCACATGGCCGGTGACGCAGTCCATGTCGGTGGCCTTCATGGCGGCGATGATGGCCTCGGTGTAGGCGTCGGAGCCGGCCTTGGCGCCGGAAGCCTCGGCCTTCTCCACGGCGGCGGCCATGATCATGGCGGCGTCATAGCCCTGGGCGGCGAACATGTTGGGGGTGGCGCCGTACTTGGCCTGATAGTTGGCCACGAAGGTCTGGACCGCCTCACGGGTGTCCTCGATGGAGTAGCCGGAGCAGTAGTAGGAGCCCTCCAGCAGGGCGGGGTCGGTGACCACGTCCAGCACGGAATCCCAGCCGTCAGAGCCCAGCATGGTGGACTTCACGCCGGCGGCATAGGCCTGCTGGGCCACCAGGGCCACCACGGAGTAGTAGTCGGGGATGAACAGCACGTCGGGGTTCTTGGCGGCAATGTTGGTGAGCTGGGACTGGAAGTCCACGGCGCCGTCTGCGTAGCTCTCCACAGCCAGCACCTCAAGGCCCTGGGCCTGGGCGGTCTCCTGGAAGGATTTGGCGCAGCCCGCGGAGTAGTCGGAGCCCACGTTGTACAGGACCGCGGCGGTGGAGGCGTTCAGCTGCTCCTTGGCGAAGGCGGCCATCTTGTTGCCCTGGAAGGGATCGATGAAGCAGGAGCGGAACATGTTCTCATACACCGCAGCCACGGTGCCGTCGTCGTTCATCTGGCAGGTGACGGCTGCGGCGGTGGCGGAGGCGGTGATCATGGGGGTGCCCTCCTCCTGGCTCTCGGTCACCACGGCGATGGTGGGCGCGGTGGTCACGTCGCCGATGATGGCGACCACTTCCTCATCCAGCAGGTAGTTATAGCCGGTAACGGCCTTCACGGGGTCGCCCTCTTCATCGTAGACGACCAGCTCCACCTGCTTGCCGTTGATGCCGCCGTTGGCATTCAGCTCCTCAAAGAACATGGTAACGCCGTTGTTGACCGCGTTGCCGTATTCGGCCACGCCGCCGGTCAGGGGCGCCAGCACGCCGATCTTGATGGTGTCGGAAGCAGCCGCGGCGACGGCTACGAAGCTCATGAGCATGACGACCGCCATGGCGACGGCGATGACTTTGGATACGAAGCGTTTCATTGTGTTTTCCTCCTTGGGTTTTTTCACATTCTTGGCATATAAAAAGGCGGTCCCGATCTTCACGGGGCCGCCGTTGCTTTCTTCACGCGCGCCTTACGCGTGCACGAACGGCAGCCCCCTGCGCAGCAGCAGGACGCTGATTCGTACGATAACGATGGCGTGGCTGTTTCTCACGGGCTCCGTTCTCCTTTCCTCAAAGATTATATACAATATTGATTGGTTCGCATTCTACCACCGTTCCTTGCTCCCGTCAATAGTTTTTTTGCAATTTTCCATGCATTTGCGCAAATTTTCTCTTGCAGCGCGGCTGTAAAGGATAAAAAGTCTCTTTAAAAGAGAATTATTGGCCTCAAGGGGGCGGTGGGTCCCTGTACGCGCAAAAAAGATTGAGGTTGTTTCTTTCGTGGGGACGTGGTATCATGAAAAAGTGAACGAATCCGAATTCTACAAGGCCACCCAGAGCCGCGCCCTGAAGGGGCCATATCTGCTGCACGGCGAGGAGGAGCTGACCAAAACGGAGGCCGTCGCCCGGGTGAAGAAGCTGCTGGACCCCGGGGTGCTGGCCCTGAACTGCCAGAGCCTCCAGGGGCCCGACGCGCAGGCGCTCCTGTCGGCGGCGGATCAGCTGCCCTTCTTCGACCAGATGCGGCTGGTGCTGGTGGAGAGCTGGGACGACGCCCTCATCGACGCCCTGGAGAAGCGAAACCGGCTGCTGACTTTGGCGGACACCACCGTGGTCCTTTTCGTCCATCGGGGGGAGTGCCGCAAGACCAACCGGCTCTTCAAGGCCCTGGCCCCGGAGAACCGGGTGGTGGCCTTCGAGAAGCTGACCATGGACCGGGCCGTGAATATGCTGCTGCGGGAGTCGGCCCTGCGGAACGTGGACCTGAACAAGGCCACGGCCCAGACCCTGGTGGAGCGGGTGGGCTTCGACTCCTACCGGCTGCGGAACGAGTTTTCCAAGGCCGCGGACTATGCCGGTCCCGGCGGGGCCGTCACGGTGGCGGTCCTGGACGAGACCGTGACCCCGTCGCCGGAGTACGACGCCTTCGAGATGCTGGACGCCCTGCTGGACGGGAAGCGGAAGAAGGGGTACGCCATGCTCCTGGGGGCCCTGGACCGGGGGGAAACGCCCCTGGGCCTGGCCGGGTTCCTGGAGGGACGGCTGAAGCTGGTGCTGACCGCCAGGGAGCATCTGGATCGGGGGCTGGACCCACGGGCCGCCGCCCGGCAGCTGCCCGGCAGTCCCTACGCCGCCCAGATCGCCGTGCGGAACGCCCAGAAGCGGACCCAAGGGGACCTTCGGCAGGCGGTGGCCGCCTTCGCCGGCGTGGACGGAAGCATCAAGCAGGGTTTGTATCGGGACCGGGACGCCTTGCTCCTGGCCGTTTTGAATACCTTTGAAAAGAAAGAGGAGGTCAAGAAATGAAGTTTGCCATCATCGGCTGCAACTCCGAGGACGCCATCACCTTCCCCCACCACACCGAGGTGGTCACCACCCCCTACGGCAACGCCCGGGTGATTCACGCCACCCTGCCCGGCGGCAAGGAGGTGGATTTTTTGACCCGGCACAGCGTGTGCCTCCAGGAGGACGCCTACGAGACCAATTTCAGGGCCAACATCTTCGCCCTGTACCTGTGCGGCGTGACCCACATCATCAGCATCTCCGTCATGGGCACCTGCGACTATTCCTTCCGGCTGGGCAGCTTCTGCCTGGTGTCCGACTTCATCGACTTCACCAAGCTTCGGGACAGCTCCTTCCGCATGGAGCACCGGCTGGTGCGGCACGCGGGCATGGACGACGTGTTCGATTCCAACATGACCGACGTGCTGGAGCGGGTCATCGAGTCGGAGAAGATCCCCTATGAGGGCCGCGTTGTATACGCCTGCGTGGACGGGCCCAGATACGAGACCGCCGCCGAGGCGCGTATGATGCGGGCCCTGGACGCCCAGGTCATCGGCATCACCCTGGTGCCCGAGGCGCCCCTATGCCGGGAGGTGTGCATCAAGTACGCGTCCATCGGCATCATCGCCCGCTACGCCACGGGCATGGATCAGGACGTGACCGACGAGGACCTGCTGCGCATCTCCGCCCAGCACAAGGGCCGGGCACTGGACGTGGCGCTGAAGGCCATAGAGCAGTATACGGAGTGATATAATATTTTGCCGCTTTTTCTCTTTGGAGAAAGAGGAAAAAGCGGCGCAAAAAGAGAAATCAAGAAGGGGAAGATGGTATTTACACGAACCATTGACCCCTTCTTAAAAGTTTTTTGGGGCACCCTTTTTTACAAAAAAGGGTGCATGCTTTTAATATAATCCACTAATAAAACAAATTCCAATACACCGGGCCCCACATGTTGAGCAGCACGCACAGCAATATCAGCGCCGCCTTCCACCCGTCCAGGGGCCTGCGGGTCAGCCCCATGGCGGCCAAAATCCCCACATAGGGGATGAAGTCCATGGCGTAGCGCATGCCGAACTGGGCGAACCCGTTGCCGTAGTTCATGAGGAACGGCACCGCGCACACCGCCGCCGTGGCCAGCAGGAACCAGGTCAGCCTGTCCTTTTTATAGTCCACCCACCCGGCGGCGTACAGGGCCGGGGACAAATGGGTCAGCGACACCCCCGCCAGCGTGGGGATCACATAGGGGTACTCCCGGGTGAACTCCGGCCCCAGCAGAAAGATGGAATACAGGTTGAAGGGGATGTACCGGGTCTGGAGCGGCCCGCCCACCTCCTTCTCCGCCGCCTTCAGATAGGCCAGCTGCTCCTCCTTGGGCAGGCCCTGCATCACGGTATACCTATCCCGGAACAGGTCCTTCAGGTGGGTCAGGTTGTACCCCTTGTCCATGATGGTCCCGAACCGGGCGTAGTTATAGGCCATATACAGCCCCCCGGGCACCGCCGCCCCCAAGCAGAAGAACAGGAGCGAACGCACCCGCTTCTCCCGGGGGTACCGGGTGAGGATATACCCGCCGAAGAACAGGGCCCCCAGCAGGTTCGGCATCCGGCAGGTCACCGCCGCGCCGTAGAAGACCCCGGCCAGGAACAGGTGGATATCCTTTCGCCTTTCCTCCGGCGCCGTCAAGAACGCCATGCCCAGCAGCAAAAAGAACCAGCTGGACACGTGCCCCAGGAACCAGCCGTGGCCCAGGGCCGCCAAAAAGCAGTGGACCGTGCCGAAGGTCAGCAGGATCGCGCACCAGATCCGCTCCCGCCGGTCCCGGCCGATGCCCATCTGCCGGAACACCCGGTAGGCAAGGGCCGTGTTGGCCCCGCCCAGAAGCAGGGACAGCCACCCGATGTTGAACCCGTCCACCCCGAAAAGGGCCACGAAGGGCAGGCACAGGATGGCCGGGCCCGGGGCAAAGTGCATGTACACATGGCCGCCGAACTCCACGCTCTCCAAATACGCCGGCATGCCGTCCACATACAGGTGCCCGTGCAGCAGGGCGTCCGCCAGATAGCTGTAGTTGTTGTAGAAAACGAAGCTGTGGTCGTTCAGCAGGAACAGCACCAGGAAGCTCGCCAAGAACAGCCCCAGCTCCACCGTCCCCTCCCGCCGGGGCCACGGCTGCCGGCTCCCGGACCGGCGGCACAGGGCCCGATCCAGACAAAACAGGACCAGCAGGAACAGGGCGATGGCCCCCATGGTGCCGAAATATCTTTGATCGGGTCTCATTTTGCCGCTTGTTGCCCTCCCTTCCTGCAAGCTCGTCCGTTGACCCCATTGTACCCCAGGGAGCGCCCCCTGTCAACGCGGTCCCGACGCCTTCGGAAAAAAGCCCCACGGCCCGGGATTTCCCGTTTTGCCCCCGCCTGTTTCCATTTATCCACCGCCGATCCCGGAAAATTATCCACATTGTCCACAGTCTTATCCACTAAGCATGGAATTTCATATATTTTGGGTGTGGATAAGGCCGTGGAAAAAGCGCGGGCCAGGCCGCCGTCAACCCTGTGGACGCAGGATCGATGGAACAGCCTGACCCGGAGGCATGCGCTGCAGGACGAAGGGGGCTTTCCTGCAAGATCAATCGTTTGCCGGCCTCGCCCCGATGGTACCAAACCCCTTGGGCCCCGTCAACCCATTCGCCAAAGCTCCAGCCCCTTCGCGGCCTTTTCCCTTCCTTCTCGGGCATGAGTGCCCAACAGGCGGAGATTTGGTCCAATATACCGTGCTCTTTGGGCCCCGATGCCGATTGACCGTCCAACGGTTTGTCGATATAATGGCAAAAAAAGGACAAAAAGCCATGATCAGCCTGTTTTTCTCGCTCTGCTATTATCTCTTCATCTGGCCTTTTGTGATCTTGATCAAGCTTGCCGTCTGGCCCTTTAAACTGATGCTCCAACTGGCGATCCTGCCCTTTTGCCTGCTGGACCGGCTGATCTCTGCCCCCGGGCGATTGCTTTTCCCCGACAGCCGCACAAGAGGCCGTAACAGCGACACGACGGACGACTTCCTGGATTGGGTGGAGGAATACGAGAGCTTGACGGACGACGATTGGTGATAGCCCCACCCGGCGATATATAGGCATAGAGCAAGTCATAAAGAGCCAGACATGGCTGATATAAACCCTAATTCTCATGAACATACATCCCCTTTTGTTGTAGATAAGCCCCGATGTAACACATAATTTATATAATTTCTGTCTCTTTTTGTGCTATACTTTTGTTAACTGATATTTGCAGAGGGGGACAATTTGCAAATGGATAGAGTTTCAATGTGCAATCGCATAGGCAATGAATACAAAACCTCAAATATTGAGGGCGGAGAATACTCTTATGTTCAGGCTGCTGGTTCAAAGGAGAGATTGATACAGGCTCTTGGCTATGAACCTGAGCATTTCAAGCTTGACATTCGCTTTGAGCATAACGGCGTAGTCGTCTTGGTTGAGACCAAGCAGAATTTTACAGACGCAGATGAAGCTCAATTGCGAGAATATCTTCTTGAAGAAAAAGCACTTCATTTCAGCAAAAAGACTATATGTATTCTTGCAAACACGAATAACGATAAGATTAAAGTATGGAAACACGCGATGGATGACGACCATTTGTTGCGGGATGAGACTGTACTGGATACTATGGCTCATTATGAAAGCCTATTTGAGATAAACAGGCAGAATAACCGAGAAGCAGTCCTGAAAAACACATATGCTCTGAATGAGACATTGCATCGTAAAGATATTGATGAAAAGCTACGTAGTCAATTCGTTGGGACAACGCTTCTCTATCTTCGTGATGTTCTACGGAGACAAGGAATATCTGCTATTACCGATGAAAACCGTCAGAAATTAAAAGACTATTGGGGCGGTCTATCTGCTACGATGATACGTAGTGGTATCGGTGAAACTCTATCAAATCTTCTAGATGGCTCTGATAATAAGGCTTTGAAGGTAGAGCTGCTTCAAAAGAATGTGATTAACAATCAGAAAGTAAAAAAGTTGGCTCTGAAAGATTGGATAGAAGTTTTAGATGAGATTGTAGGGAATATCTATAAGTATATCAATGAGGATAGCTCCGAAGGGCAAGACATCTTAAATCTGTTTTTTATCGCATTTAACAAGTATACTGGAAAAGCTGATAAGAACCAAGCCTTTACGCCTGACCATATCACAAACTTCATGTGTCGCGCTGCCGGTGTAGATAGAACAAAGCGAGTGTTTGACGGCACATGTGGCTCTGGCTCTTTCCTTGTTCAAGCCATGGTGCTGGAACTTGTAGATTGTAACCGACAAAGAGCAACCGAAGCAGAAAAACAACAGATGCGAGAAACTGTGGCAAAAGAGCATATCTATGGTGTAGAGATTGAAGAAATAGCCTATGGCCTTTCAACTACAAACATGCTTATTCATGGGGATGGAAATTCAAATATTAAACATGCCAGCTTGTTTGATAGTGAAGCATTTTTTAGACAAGCAAACCCTGATATTATTTTGATGAACCCACCTTATAATGCAAAGCCCATTAGAATTCCTTCATCGTATAAGGTTGACTGGAAATCCGATGCGAAAGAAGACCCAACCAAAGGGATGGTTTTTCTAAAATATATCTCAGATGTAGTAGCGAAGATGAACAGAGAGCGACTTGCAAATGGGCAACCTGTAAAAGAAGTAAAAGTTGCAATTTTGCTTCCAGTAGCAACCGCTATTGGAAATAGCGATTATATATCTGACATGAAGAAAGCTATATTGGAAGAAAACACGCTGGATGCGGTGTTCACTCTTCCGCAGGAAGTGTTTTATCCTGGCTCATCTATCAATTCATGCTGTATGATGTTTACTCTTGGCAAACCCCATATCATGGTTGATGGAACAATTCCGAAAACTTTCTTTGGTTATTTCAAAGAAGATGGGCATAAGAAGAAAAAGAATATTGGGCGTATTGAGCAATTTGATAAAAACAACAAAAGCGTCTGGAAGAAAATTGAAAATGAATGGCTTGACCTGTTTAGAAATAAGACAGTCAAGGATGGTATGTCTGCAATGCAGACTGTTTCAGGTGATGACGAGTGGCTTTGCGAAGCATATATGAAGACAGATTATAGCAAACTGTCTGAGGATGATTTTCGACAGACTTTGAACAACTATTGCAGTTACCTTGTGAAGGCTGGCAAATATCCGGTATTGGAAGCGAAGATTAATCAGCTACCCGAATTGAACGTTTCTAAGTGGCGTGAATATAGGGTTGGAGATTTGTTCGCAATTCATCCAACAAAGGTGTGTGATGGCATTTCGGCATCTGACTGCGTTGGTTATGGTGCCCCATTAGTGGTGAATTCCGCAGAGAATAATGGCGTAGCAGGATTTTGTGATGTTGACCCAACAGAAGAAGGCAACATTATAACATTTAGCGATACAACCGATGGGAACACATTCTTTTATCAGCCCAATCCTTTTATTGGTTTTTCTCATGTGCAGGGTATGTATCCTACAACAAGAAAATGGACAGCAGAGCAATTCTTGTTTTTTAGCACCATGCTTATGTTCTATGCGAGAGGAAGATACAACTATGGAAGGAAAATGCGTCGGGATACGATTTCCGAGGTTATGATTAAACTTCCCTCTGACAGAGATGGCAATCCTGATTGGCTATTTATGGATAATTATATTAAATCGCTCCCTTATGGCGACAGGTTAGGATAGAAGAAGCATGGCTTTGAATATGGATAAAATGAGTATGGAGGAGCTGGGCTTCTTCCTCTATATGGAGAAAATGGAGCGTCAACAGCAGGAACAGCAGGCCGAGGCGCAGGAAGCCGAAGAAGACGAGTGAAGCAAAAACGGCGCAAGGCCTGTTCGTGGCCTTGCGCCGTTATCATGGGGGGATGGGAGACTGAACACGCGAAAAAACTGTCAGGGCATATTCCCCTTTTCCCAAAGGAAAGTTCTTTTTGGTTCCTTTTTCTTTCAAGAAAAGGAACGCAGGCTTTCAATAAAAACCTATCTCAGCCGGCTTTCTTCCCCTGCTCCTCCATCAAGAGCTTGTCCGCCACCAGGGCGATGAATTCGCCATTGGTGGGCTTGTCGTTCTTGCCATAGATGTTGTAGCCGAAGAGGGCGTTCAGGTTTTCGATCTTGCCCCGGGTCCAGGCCACCTCGATGGCGTGGCGGATGGCCCGCTCCACCTTGCTGGGGGAGGTGTCGAACCGCTTGGCGATGCCGGGGTACAGCTCCTTGGTGATCCGGTTGATCAGGTCCGGGTCGTTGTAGACCAGGCGGATCCCCTCCCGAAGGTAGTGGTAGCCCTTGATATGGGCCGGGATACCCGCCACCAGGAAGATGGCCGTCACCTTCTCCTCGAAGGACCGGTGGGTGGGGGCGTAGGGCATGACGCCCCCTTTCACCGGCTCTCCTTCCAGCGTCTCCAGCAAGCGTTTCATGATGGTGTCCGCCTCCACGGGCTTCACCATATAGTATCGGGCCCCCAGCGCGCAGCAGCGGCGCACCATGGCCTCGTTCTTTAAAGCGGAGATCACCACCACCGCCGGCGCCGGGTCCAGGGGCAGGAGCGACAGCTGCTCCAGCACCGCCAGCCCGTCCGCGTTGGGCATGATCAGATCCAGCGTCATCACGTCGTAGGTCTTCTCCCTGAGCTTTTTCAGGGCCTCCCGGCCGTCCTGGGCCGTGTCCACCTCGCTGAACCGGTCCTGGGACAGAAGATACCCCTTCACCATCTCGGTGAACTGGGTGTTGTCGTCGATCAAAAGAGCTTTGTACTTTGCCATGTTCCTTCCTCCTTCGCTGTGCTTCGATTGTACCATCCCCCTCCCCAACTGGTTAGAGTGCAAATTCAGCGACCCCTGGCGAATGGATAGCGAATATTGGGGCCGTTAAGAAGCCCTTAACGGCCCCAGCGATATAGATCCGTGCCGGATCTGCGATATGCCCCCTTCGGGGGTGCGATATACCTTCGGCGCGATATGCCTGCGGGCGAGACAGGATCTATATCATATCGCATAGACGCGTAGCGGCCATATATCGCGTTTGCGCGCCTGCGGAAACATATCGCACTGCGAAGCAGTATATCGCCAAAAAGCATCGCATTGCGCAGAGAACAAAAAGCGGCTCGCGCGGAGCCGCTTATGGAGGGGTATGGACAGGTCACTGTCCCAGGAGTTGCCGTTTCTTTTCTTCAAATTCCTCCGGGGTGAGGACTCCCTTGTCCAGTAGTTCTTTCAGCTTTGTCAGCCGCTCGATTCTGTCATTGCCATCGTCTTTGCTTGAGGCAACTACTTTCTTTCCCTTCTCTGAAAACCCGATACCCAGCAGGATAACACCGACCAGATAAAGCGCGATATACAGATAGGACATCGGTGCAAGTTTTGCGTTAAGTACAAAGACAAGCACGATTTCATAGAAAGCAAAGAATATCGCCGAAAGAATACCGAAAACATTGCTCGTTCTGCGGGATAGCCCTGCAGCAGCCAATAGCACTACGGACATCGCATTAAGGAACAAATAAGGAATAAAACGCCCCATTTGTATCATGCTTCTCATTGGGCTAATGAGCATGATGAGACCTCCAACCGTAGTCAAAAGCGGTATATCTGCGAAGAGGCTTACGGCAATCAGAAGATAAGCGATCGGCCAAATATAAGACCAAGCTGTTGTGCTCCCTTGGGAACTTAAAAGTGTAATCAGGCGAAGAACGCCATTAAGTGCGAACACCGCCCCCGCGACAATACGTAATGTCTTCTTGTTCATATGTATCTGCCTCACATCTTGGCCAAGATGTCCTTCTTCATTTTTTCGTATTCCTCATCGTTCAAAACGCCCTGGTCATGGAGCTTGGACAGCTTTTCCAGATCGTCATAGGAGGAAGAGGAGGAAACGGCTGCGGCTTTCGCGGTCTCCTCGTAGGGGGAGCCGTCCGCGGGTAGCAGGCTTCCCGTGGCGATGCGGATGATGTCGATGAGCCACAGGATGCCGAAGACGCCGCCTGTCAGGAGCTTCAGAACGCCGAGCCCGATATACCCCAGGTAAAACCGATCGACCCCTAGGCCGCCCACCAAAATGGAAAGGATTAGCGCCGTTGTCTTGTTCTTCATGATTGCCTCCTTATGTATTACATATAGATTGCTATTAAGCATTATTATTGTAGTATATTTTGAATACTTTTGTCAATCTATAATAGATACAGAAAGGACGGTGATTCATATGAAAAATGACCCTTTGATCATTAAACGACGGGGTGAAGACGGCAATCGGATTATCACCGTCCGCATTCGGGAGGACATTTTGGCCAAGTTGGACAAGCTGTCCGCCGAGACCAACCACTCCCGCAACGAGCTGATCAATCTGATCCTTGCCCACGGGGTGGACAACATAGAGATACAGTGAAATGAGATAAGGCGCGCCCCTACCGGTCATGCGATGACGGATAGGGGCGCGTTTTTTTCTTATTCTTCTTCGCTTCTCTTTTTGGGCGACTTTTTCCTCTTCTCGCGAAGAGAAAAAGTCGCAAAAGAAAAGGTTATTTCCCCGAGATGGTGATGCCGTCGAAGGCCATGTAGGGCAGGACCATCATGCCGTCGGCCACCTGCTCCGAGGAGACGGCGCGGAGGCGGTTGAGCATATCGGCCATGTTGCCGGAGATCATGGTTTCGGAGAGGGCGGGGCCGATCTTCCCGTTTTCGATGAGGAAGCTGTTCTTCGCCACGCCGGAGAAGTCCCCGTTGGACGAGGGCTGGCCGCCGGAGAACCGGCCCACCAGGATGCCCTTGTCGATGGAAGCGATGATCTGGTCGATGGAGGTGTCGCCCGGCGCCACGACCATGTTGAAGCTGTCGTTCTTGCCCCGGGGGAGCTTCAGCTTGTTGGCGGCATAGAGGCCCAGCGCAAAGGCGTTGAGCCGGCCGTTTTGGATCACGTCGAAGTTCTCCGCCCTGAAGCCCTCGCCGGTGGTGCGCTCGCCGCAGACGATCCTCTCGTCCAGCGGCGCCAGGGACAGGGTGATCCGCTCATCCGCCACCTTTTCGCCCAGCCTGTCCTTCCAGGGGCTGGTGCCGGACAGGAGCCCGCCCTCCCCGGCAAAGTCGGACAGCAGCGAATAGAACAGGCTCGCCAAACACCCGGGCATGACCACCATGGTCCCCTCGAACTTGCCGGAAACGCCGGTGGTCTCGATCTGGTTCTCCACATCTTTGAGGTCCTTTTCGATGGACCCCAGCTCCATGAACGGCCGGTCCAGACTGTCGGTGACGACGCCGCTGCCGAAGAAGGAGGAGGCCTTGTCCCCCTCGTGGGCGGAGAACAACAGATCCACGGAGTACAGCCCCTCGTGGGTGGAATAGAGGACCCCATAGGAGTTGGCCTTGGCCTTCATGATCTCCTTGTGGGAGACAATCATCTGCTCCATCATGATCTTGGGGAACCGGGCTTGGATGTCCGCCATCAGCTCCCGGCACCGGTCGAAGAGCTTATCCGTGTCGGGCGTGGGTTCACCCTGCACAAAGTCCTCGTTTTCGCTGACGGGGGCCAGGTCCCAATTCTCGTCGGGCTGGGCGGAGGCCGCGGCCTCCAGGCACGCTTTCGCGCTCTCTTCGATGGTCTTCTCGTCGTAACGGTTCTGGGCCACGGTGCCCTTTTTGCCGCCCTGGATGGCGGTCATGGCCAGCTGCTTGTCGAACAGGGTGCGGAACAGGCTGAACTCGCCCCCGTCCACGTTGAATTCATGGGTCACGGTATAGGCCACGTTGGCCTGGGCCTTGTCCGCGCCGGCGGTCTGCAGGGCAGCCACCGCCGCCTGGGCCGTTTTCTTCAAAGATTCGATCATGGCTTTTCCCTCCTTATCGTCCGCCGATGGTCACCCGGCATTTGAGCGCCGGTCCCCCCATGCCCACGGGCATGGGCTGCTTCTTGCCGCACATGCCGGAGCTGGCCCAGATCATCTCGTCGGACACCATGTCCACGGTCTTGAGCATATCGAAGGCCACGCCGGAGATGGTGGTGTCCAGGAGCGCCCGCCCCAGCTTCCCCTTCTTGATCTCATAGCCGAAGGTGACGCCGAACATGAACTCGCCCGTGGTATCCGCCTGGCCGTTGTTGGTGTCCAAAAGGTAATATCCGTCGTCGATGGAGGCGATCATATCCTCCAGCTTCGACGTGCCCGGCAGCACGGCGGTGTTGCGCATGCGGATCAACGGCTCGTCGGAGAACAGGTACGCCCGGGCGTTGCCCGTGGGGACCATGTTGAACCGCTCGGCGCTCTCCCGATTGTTCATATACCCCACCAGGATGCCGTCCTTGATCAGCACCGCGTCGGTGGCCGCCGTGCCCTCGTCGTCCACATAGATGGGCAGGGGCGTGGGCTTGCCCAGGGCGGTGTGGGCGTAGTCCACCAGGTTCACCAGCTCGCTCCCCACCCGCTTGTTCAGATTCGGCCCCGCCACGGACCCGCCCAGGACCAGATCCGCCTCCACGGTGTGGCCCACGGCCTCGTGGGCCAGCATCCCGGAGAGGATGCCGCCCAGAATGACGGTCTTGTTCCCTGCCTCGGGGTAGACGCCCTCGGCCTTCTGGCGCAGGTCCTCATAGAGCTTGTCGATCTCGGCATAATAGCTTTCGGGTTTCGAGAAGTTCCGATCGAAGGTGCCGTAGCCCCCGCCGATGACCTTGAACAGCTCCACCGGCTTGCCGTCGGCGCCGGCCACGGTCATGACCACATAGATATAGCTCCGGGGCAGCACGCTGTGGCCGTCCGTGCCGTTGCTGACGCACAGGAGCTTCTCCATGGAGTCGGCGGTGGCGATGACGGTCCGGCTCACCAGGTCCGGATACTTCCCGGCGATGTAGCTGTCCAGCGCCTGGATGAACTCGATATAGGTCCGCTGCTCCACGTCGTTCAGGTCATAGGCCGTGCGGCTGCTGCCGGGGGCCATGGCCTTGTGGGGGCCCTTGCCCTTGCCGGCGTGACGGGCCAGGAAGGCCGCGTTCTCGCTGGCCGCCTGCAGCACCGCCTTCACGGTTTCGTCGGTGTACTCCGCCGTGGAGGAAAAGCCATAGACGCCGTTTTCATAGACCCGGGCGGACACGCCGAATTGCTCCGTCCGCACGTTGCCCACCAGGGCCCCGTTCAAGAGCACCGCCCGGCGGTTCAGGTTCCGCTGGGCCCTGAGCTCCGAGTTGGCGCCCGAGGCAAAGAGATACTTTTTGTCGGTCAAAAGATCCTGTATCATCTGCACGCTCCTTTTCTTGTTGTCTCGGTCAGTATACCACATCCGTTCCCGTTGTGGAATCTCCCAGCGGTTGAGTTCACAAAAAAACCTCTCAACCGCCGGTCTTTTTTCGCCGGCGGATGGGGGGCGGCATACGAAGAAAGCCTCCCGCAGTCCAAAGGGACCGCGGGAAGCTCCGTCGTTGTAAAAAACCGCCCTTACGCCTGCTTCCGGTTCAGGATGGCCCGCAGCAGGAACAGGGCGCCGATCATCAGCGCCAGGGCCACGGGCAGGGCGATGAACGCGTTGGGCACGAACCCGGCGAACAGGTACGCCACGGCGCTCACCGCCGCCGCGGTCATGGCGTAGGGGAGCTGGGTGGACACGTGGGTCACATGGTCGCACTGGGCGCCGGCGCTGGCCATGATGGTGGTATCGGAGATGGGCGAGCAGTGGTCGCCGCAGACCGCCCCGGCCATGCAGGCGGACACGCACACCACGCCCAGGGGGTCCGTCAGCGGGAACACGCCCAGGGTGATGGGGATGAGGATGCCGAAGGTGCCCCAGCTGGTACCGGTGGCGAAGGAGAGGCCGCAGGCGATCAGGAACACGATGGCGGGCAGGAAGGACTTGAAGCCCCCGGCGGAGCTCTTGACCAGGGCCTCCACGAACTGCTTGGCCCCCAGGCTGTCGGTCATGGCCTTCAAGCTCCAGGCGAAGGTGAGGATCAGGATGGCGGGGACCATGGACTTGAACCCCTCCGGGATGCTGGCGGCAATCTCCTTGAAGGGGATCACCCGGCGGATGAGGTAGTAGATCACCGTGAGGACCAGCGCCACCGCGGAGCCCAGCATGAGGCCCACGGAGGCGTCGGCGTCGGAGAAGGCGTCCACGAACCCGGCCCCCTCAAAGAACCCGCCGGAGTAGATCATGCCGGTGACGCAGCAGGCGATCAGCGCCACGATGGGCAGCACCAGGTCGACGACCCGGCCCTTGGGGTTGGCGTTCTCCCCGGCGGCGTCGGCCATGGCCTTCACCCCGGAGAAGATGTCCCCCTTCTCCCGGGCGTTGCGCTCGTGCCGCTCCATGGGCCCGTAATCGAGATTGGTCAGGGCCAGGAACACCATCATGGCGATGGTCAGCAGGGCGTAGAAGTTGAAGGGGATGGCCCGGATGAAGAGGTACAGGCCGTTGCCCTCCTCCACGTAGGAGCTGACCGCCGCCGCCCAGGAGGAGACCGGCGCGATGATGCACACCGGGGCCGCCGTGGCGTCGATGAGGTAAGCGAGCTTCGCCCGGCTGATCCGGCTCTTGTCGGACACGGGCCGCATAACGGAGCCCACGGTGAGGCAGTTGAAATAGTCGTCCACGAAGATGAGCACGCCCAGGGCGATGGTGGCGAGCTGGGCCCCGGCCCTGGTTTTGATGTGCTGCGCCGCCCAGCGGCCGAAGGCCGCCGAACCGCCCGCCTTGTTCATGAGGACCACCAGGATGCCCAGGATGACCAGGAAGACCAGGATGCCCACGTTGTAGCTGTCCGCCAGGGACGCGCCGATGCCGTCGTTGAACACGTGGGTCAGCGTCCCCTCGAAGCTGAAGTTGGAATAGAGCAGGCCGCCCGCCACGATGCCCACGAACAGGGAGGTGTAGACCTCCTTGGTGATCAAAGCAAGGGCGATGGCGATGACGGCCGGCAGCAGGGACCATATGGTTTGATAGAAGCGGGACGGGGCCTCGGCCTCCCCCTCGCCCTCGGCGAAGGCGAGGCCGGCGACCAGCAGAAGGATCAGCAGGATGGACAGAAGGGACAGGACTCTTTTTGCGTTTCTCATGGGAAACTCCTTTCGTGCCTACGGCAAAAATACGATCAACTGCAGGATCATGACCCGCCATGACGCCACAGTTGAAAGCAAAAGGAATCTCCCATCTCGTCTGACAGCTCTCCGCCCCCGGGGGGCGACAGTGCGGCGGATGTTCTCCGCCGCCCCGGACACGAACTCGACCAGGCCGTCTCGTCCGCTCCTCGGCGGGCCTCCCTTTCCCTCCCCCCTGTGCCTGCAGCGGGGGGAGCTACTCTTGAGGACCGCGACCTCTATCATGAGTATTCAGTTGATTTCATATATAATATACAACTTCCCCTCCAAAGTCAAGCCCCAGTTTCACCCTTCGTCCTTGCTCCCGGGACTCGGGCCTGCTATAATGAAGCGACCATATGAGAGCCGCGAAAGGAAGGACCTATGGACATCACCTTTGACACCAGCGAGGGACGATTCAACTACCGGGTGTGCGCGATCCTGCTGCAGGGGGAAAGGCTCCTCGCCATGCACGACGAGCGCAGCCCCTACTACTACCTGCCCGGCGGCCGGGTGCGGATGGGCGAGCGGGCGGAGGACGCCGTTTTGCGAGAGGTCCGGGAGGAGCTAGGAATCGAGGCGCGGATAAAGCGCCCCCTGTGGCTTAGCCAAGCGTTCTTCACTGAGGACGTGGACAGGATAGGCTTCCACGAGATGTGCCTCTACTTCCTGCTGGACGCTTCCGAGACGAACCTACTCTTGCGGGGCGACCGGTTCCGAGGTCCGGAGCGGCGCCACGTCCACGATTTCAAGTGGCTGCCCTTCGCACGACTGAAAGACGAGTATTTCTATCCGCTCTTTCTCAAAACGGAGATCTATCATCTGCCGGAGGGGCTGACCCTCCGCACGGACCGAGAGTGAGGAGGCGGGCATGGATATCATTCGATTGGAGCGGGCGGAGGGGCCTCTCTTTGAGGCAGTCTACGACTGGAACTACCGCTGGTGGGGAAAGCGGGACGGCATCAGCCCCCAGGAGGTCCGCTGCACCCTTATACACTCGGTGAACCGGGGCGACCGGCTCCCCCAAACCTTCGTGGCCGTGGAGGCGGGACAGGCCCTGGGCATGTACCAGCTGTCCATGATCGACGATCTCTACAGCCGGCCGGACCTGTACCCCTGGCTCATCGACGTGTATGTGGACGAGCCCTTCCGGGGCCGGGGCGTCTGCGCTGCCCTGCTGCAGACCGTCCCCCAGAACGCCCGGGCGGCGGGGCTCAAGGAACTGTACCTCTACACCGCCCACGTGGGCCTCTACGAGCGCTTCGGCTGGACCTTCGTGGAGGAGGTGGACACGTTCCGGGACGAGAGCCCCCGGGAACGGCTGTACCGACTGTCGCTGTCAGTATAAAAAGAGCCCGGCGCACGCCAGGCCCTTTGCTCGTATGCGGTTTTAGTTGTTCGCGGTAAATCCTCTGCCAACCACTTCTTTCGTGTCGATGACGGAGATGATGGCCTGGGGGTCGTGCTGGAGGACGATCCGGCGGATGGTGGCCACCTCCACGGTCTTGGCGATGATATAGATGATCCGCCGCTCCGCATTGGTGTAGGCGCCCCGGCCCGGAATGTAGGTGATGCCCCGGTGGACGGTCTCCATGACCTCGTGGGCGAAGGTGTCCCACTTGTCGGAAATGATGAACAGGGTCTTGGTCCGATTGAGGCCCAGGAGGGCGTTGTTGAAGGCGACGGAGCAGGTGAACAGGGCGATGATGGACAGGGCCGCTACCTCCATCCCCTTCACGAAGACCAGGGCCGCCACGATCACCATGTTGAAAGCCATGGAGATGCTGCCCACGGGGAAGGAGGTTTTTTTGTTCACCAGCAGCGACACGATGTCGAAGCCGCCGGTGGAGGAGCCCTGCCGGATGATGACGGCCCCGAAAACGCCGTTGAGGACCGCGCCGAAGATGGTGCTGATGAGGGGCATGACCGGGTTGGTCATGTCGAAGATCTCCACCGGGGGCAGGTTCTCGAAGACGGCGAAGATCAGGGAGAAATAGAGGGTGGAGATTGTGGTGTAGATGACGAACTTCAGATGCAGCTCCCGATACGCCAGATACAGCAGCGGCGCATTCAGCACCACCATGGGGATCCAGCTCTGGATGTTCCCGCCCGTAGCGTAGTTGAGCAGCATGGAGATACCGGTGATGCCGCCGGAAACGATGCCCGCGGGCCGGTAAAACCAGAGGATGGACAGGGCCTGCAGCGTCACCGCCGCCAGCATGATGACGATGTGGCGCGCTTCCCGCCGCACGAACAGCTTTTTCTTGGCCTGGCCCAGCTTGACCGGCCGATTTTTCTTCTTGAAAATACTCATGGGAGCAGTATACCGAAATTACCGGAAAAGTCAACTTTCTTTCCCCGTTTTTTTGTGCTATACTGGTAAAAATGTTTTTGGGAGGCCAACATGACAGAGCGCCTGTATCTTCTGGACAGCCACCTGTTCGAGCACGAATGCACCGTCCTTTCCTGCGAACCCGGAAAGGACGGATTCGACGTGACCGTGGATAAAACCGTCTTCTTCCCCAACAAGGGCGGTCAGCCCTGCGATACGGGCGTTTTGGGGAATGTGAAGGTCGCCGACGTGCGGGAGCAGGGGGACGAGCTGATTTTGCGCACCGACGGGCCCCTGACCGTGGGTGACGTGGTGACGGGGCACATCGACGAGGGGCGGCGGCTGGACATCATGGAGCAGCACACCGGGGAGCACCTGCTGAGCTGGTGCGCCTACAAGCTTTTCGACGCGATGAACGTGGGCTTCCACTGCGCCCTGACCTATGCCACGCTGGATCTGGACAAGCCCCTGACGGCGGAGCAGGTCGCCGAGATGGAGAACATGGCCAACGACCTTATCCGCCGGAACCTGGCCGTCACCGCCACCGTCTATGAAGCCGAGGACGACTTGAAGGACGTGCCCCTTCGCAAGCACGCCGAGGGCCTGGTGGCCCCCATCCGGGTGGTGAGCATCCAGGGGGCGGACAGCTGCACCTGCTGCGCACCTCACGTCCACTTCACCGGGGAGGTGGGCCTTGCCAAGATCGTCTCCGCCGTGGCCTACAAGGGGGGCATGCGCATGACCTTCCTCTGCGGGGGCCGGGCCCTGAAGCAGTTCCAGAAGCTCCAGACATCGGTGGACGCCATCGCCCGCCGGTTCTCCACCGCCGCTGACGAGGTCCTGTCCGCGTTGGAGAAGCAGGAGGCGGAGCTGAAGGAGGTGAAGAAGGAGAAGGCGGCCCTGACGGCGCGGCTGGAGGAATACTTGACGGCCGAGCTCAAAAGCCAGGCGGAGGACCTGAAGGGGAAGAAGCTCCTGGTCCGGCTCACGGACGTGGACCCCAAGCGGCTTCGGCCCCTGGCCCTCTCCACCCTGCCCGAAAAGGGGCTGACGCTGCTGCTGAGCGAGAAAGGCGGCCAGCTCACCTACGTTCTCTGCGCCAACGGTCTCCAGCTGGACATGGCCGATTTGATCCCCGCCGTGAACCTGGCTCTGGGCGGCAAGGGCGGCGGCCGGGGCACCCTGGCCCAGGGCAGCGCCCCCACCCCCGCCGGGCTCAACGAGACGGTGGAGCAGCTACGGATTTATCTAATGAATGTATTGAAAGCCTGATCCTTTTTCTTGGACAAGAAAAAGCCGCAAAAGAAAAGTCGTTACCCCTCCAAAAACGCCATCACCCCCTGGGCTATCGCCATTGCGATAGCCCTTTGATATGCCTCGTCCTGCAAGAGCTTCTCCTCCTCCGGGTTGCTCAAAAAGCCGCACTCCACCAGCACCGCCGGGCAGGCGGGGACCCGGGTCACGAAGTTGTTCCCGGGGTTCGGCAGCCGCGGCTGCAGCGAAAGGGCCTCCGTCAGGCTGCGGATGACGCACCCGGCCAGGGCCTCCCCGGCCTCCGCCCCCGCCTGATAGTAGGCCATGGGCCCCCGAACCCGCCGGTCGGAAAACTTGTTCATATGGATGGACACCGCCGCGTCCGCCCCCTCCGTCTGCAGCAGCGCCCCCCGTCGGGCCATGTCCTCCCGCTTGCTGTCGCCCAGGGCCCCCGCCTCCGTCCGGGTCATGAGCACCCGGACCCCGGCCTCCTCCAGCTCCCTTTGTACCAGCCGCGCCACCTTGAGATTGAGCTCGCTCTCCTTCACCCCCGTGTCCGCTCCGGACGCCCCGGCGTCGAAGCCCCCGTGGCCCGCGTCCACGATCACGTACCACCCCTCCGGCGTGGGCAGCGGCGCCCGCTCCGGCGCCTGCGCCGGTTGAGCGCAGCCCAAAAGGGCCCCCAGCAGCAACAAAAAAAGCCTGTGTTTCACAGGCTAAGTATATGCGCCGTCCGCCTCTATATTTCCGCGATCAGCTTGGGCACGAACCGAAGGTGGTCCGCAGAGGTGAGGTGATACTCCGTCCCCTCATAGCTTCCCTCGAAGCCCCCCAGACAGGACCGGCCGTGGAGGTGTCCGTAGACGCAGTGGTCCATCCCCCGGCCCGCCAGAAGGCTCGCAAACTCCGTGGGCGCCCCCTTCTCGTTGAAGGGCGGGTAGTGGAGCATGAAAACGCGCAGCCGGCCGGCTTGGGCGTCCATGGCCCGAAGGGACAGCTCCTGCCGCAGCTTCTCCCGTTCGAATATCTTCCGATCCTTGCTCTCGGAAAAGTCGACGCCGGCGGGGGTGTTCCAGCCCCGGGTGCCGCCGACGACGACGTCGTTCCAAACCAGGGCGTTGTTCTGCACCGCCCGGATGGACGGGGGCAGGACGCTCTGGACCTTGCCATAGCCGGTCCACCAATAGTCGTGGTTCCCCCGAAGCAGCATCTTGGTGCCCTTGAGTCCATGGATGAAATCCAAATCCGCCGCCGCTTCCTCCAGCCTTAGGCCCCAGCTGATGTCGCCGGGGACCAGCACCAGATCCCCCTCGCCCACCGTGTCCTGCCAGCCCTCCCGCAGCCGGTTCACGTGGTTCGTCCACCCCGGCCCGAACACGTCCATGGACTTGTTTTCCACGGACAGGGAAAGATGCAGATCACCGATGGCAAAGATGCGGGGCATGCTCACTCCTCGTCTTCCGAATCCTCTTCGTCGTCCACGACCTCTTCCAGGGGCATATCCGCCTCGTCGGCCCGAAGCTTGTCGGCCATGAGCTCCAGCTCCGCCTCCCGCTTCTGCTCCCGCAGGCATTCCTCGCACAGATCGTGGCCCTTCACCG
This sequence comes from uncultured Eubacteriales bacterium, assembly GCA_902798825.1. Lineage (GTDB taxonomy): Bacteria > Bacillota > Clostridia > Christensenellales > CAG-138 > RUG472. Next base: position 33,711 of record CADBYI010000004.1, read on the forward strand.
CGGGCGCTTCGCCGCAGTTGGAGCACATGACCACCTCATCCTCCTCCACGGGGGCAGCCTTCTTCCGCTTCATGGCGGAGGCGCACACGTGGCAGATGGTCTCGCCGGGCTTAAGATAGTTCAGTTCACACTTGGGGCATTTGCGTAACGCCATAGTTCTCTCTCCTGGGTAGTTCTCGCCCCATAGTATGCGTTCTTGCTATGGTTCTGTCAAGGGCTCCCGTTGATTTTCTTTTGGAGAAGCCAGCTTTTCCGAAACGACGCTGCCCAGCCGCTCCAACAGCCGGTCCCGTCCCTCCCCCGTCTCGCTGGAGAAGGGCAGCCCCCAGGGGGGCGCGCCCACCAGCTTGGCGTTTTGGTTGGCCGCCTGCTGCCGCTTGGACTTGGCGATCTTGTCCGCCTTGGTGGCCACGATGGTGAAGGGGATGTTGTAATAGAGAAGGAACTGGTACATCTGCCGATCCTCCTCCGTGGGCTCGTGGCGGATGTCCAGAAGCAGGAACAGATGGTCCACCCGGCTGGAGGTCAGATAGCTCTCCATGAGCCTGCCCCAGCTCTCCCGCTCGCCTTTGCTCCGCTGGGCGAAGCCGTACCCCGGCAGGTCCACCAGATAGAAGCTGTCGTTGAGCAAAAAGTAGTTCACCAGCCGGGTCTTCCCCGGGGCGGCGCTGATGCGGGCCAGCTTCCCGTTGCCCGTGAGGCAGTTGATGAGGCTGGACTTGCCCACGTTGCTCCGGCCCACCAGGGCGATCTCCGGCCGCTTCTCGGGGTAGCCCCCCTGCTGACCCACGCTGGTCAGGAATGTGGCTTTTTTGATGCGAAAGGGTTCCATATGGCGCTCCTTCTTGGATATGGTGTGAGTATATCGGGAAATCGCCCGGTTTGCAACTTCCTTTTCCGTTTTCCTTATTTAACACTTTGTTTCATTGTCACTTTTGGGCGACGATGGTATGCTTTTATCATCGAAAACTGGGTCTATGTACCCTGAAAGGAAGCGCTATGGGTCTGTTTTCCTCCTCCGACATCGGGGTGGATCTGGGCACCGCCTACTCCCTCATCTACGTGCGGGGCAAGGGCATCGTCCTTCGCCAGCCCTCCGTGGTGGCCGTGGAGCGGGGCACCGGCAAGATGGCCGCCCTGGGCGAAAAGGCCAAGGAGATGCTGGGCCGGGCCCCGGAGGATCAGCTGGTCTTCCGCCCCCTGCAGGAAGGGGTCATCGCCAATTTGGACGCCACCGAGCGCATGCTCTCCGCCTTCTTCCAGGAGGTGGTGGGCAGCCGTATCTTCTTCAAGCCCCGGGCCGTCATCGCCGTGCCCAGCCAGTCCACGGAGGTGGAGCGGCGGGCGGTCATCGAGGCCAGCGAGGGGGCCGGCGCCCGGTACACCTATCTCATCGAGGAGCCCATGGCCGCCGCCATCGGCGCGGGCATCGACATCTTCTCCCCCAAGGGCGCCATGGTCCTGGACATCGGCGCGGGCACGTCCAACATGCTGGTCACCTCCCTGGGAAAGCTGGTGAAATCCACCTCCATCAAGGTGGGAGGCGACCGGTTCGACGCCGCCATCGTCCGCTACTTTAAGCGCCAGCACGGCATCGTCATCGGCCAGACCGCCGCGGAGGATCTGAAGATCCGCTTCGGCTCCGCCTATCCCCGGAAGGACGAAATTCTGATGGACGTGAAGGGCCGCTCCCTGGGCGGCGGGCTGCCCCTGGCCCTGCAGCTGGGGAGCAACGAGATCACCTACGCCCTCAGCGAGCCCCTTCGGGCCATCGTGGAGGAGCTGAAGGACGCCCTGGAGCAGACCCCGGCGGAGCTCTGCGGCGACATCACCGAAACCGGCATCTGCCTCTCCGGCGGCAGCGCCCAGCTCTACGGCCTGGACAAATTCATCTCCGAGCAGACCGGCGTCCCCTGCTACGTGGCCGAGGACCCTGCCTCCTGCGTGGCCATCGGCGCGGGCCGGGTCCTGGAGGATCTCAAGACCTACCGGGACGTGCTCTACGACTATCGACGGGGCGACTATTACGAGGCATAAAAAAAAGCGATACTGCGAGGGCGGTGGATATCCACCGCCCTCATCATTTGCCGCAGCAGGGGGGAAGGACCGCGGCAAGGGTATAAATGATGTTTATCCGATCTTCACCTTGGCGGCGGGGTCCACAGCCTTTCCCTTCTCGAAGAAGGCGAAGTGCAGGTGGCTCTCCAGCGCGCACTCGGAAAGGGCGCTCCGGCCCACGGTGCCCAAAACGGTGCCGGCGTTCACCTTGTCCCCGGCCCGCACGGGTACGGTCTCGTTCAGATTGGCGTACAGGGTCTTCCGGTCCGAGGAGTGCTTCACGATCACCGTGACGCCCAGCTGGTCGTCGGTGTACACCCGCTCCACGGTGCCGCCCAGCACGCACTTCACCGCCGTGCCCTCGGGGCAGGCCAGATCAACGGCCTTGTGGGTGGTCCACTGGTCCAGCGTCTTCGAGTAGATCAGTTTGTCCGCGGCGAAGCCCCAAACCACCTGGCCGGACACCGGGGCCGTGGCCTTCCGGTCGGCGCTGGCGCTCTTGGGCGGCGCGGCGGTGGGGGCCGGCGGCGCCTCAGTGGGCTGGGGTTCCGGGGTGGCCGTGGGCAGGATGCGGATCACGGGCAGCCCCGTCTCCAGCGCCTCCTCCACCGCTTTCGGAGGCAAGGTGGCCTCCGAAACGGCCTCCGCCACGCCCTTTTCCGTGGGCAGGGGGGATATCCGGGCCTCCTCCTTGGGCAGGGAGGTCAGCGCCACCGCCGCGCCGATGATGGCCAGGCACAGCGCCAGCGCGCCGTACACGCCCCAATCCCGCCAGAAGGTGCCCCGGGGCTTAGTCTCGAACTCGTTCATTTCTTCCATATGCTACAGATTCCTTTCTTTGTCCCTGCGGGTGGCTGCCCGGCGGGGTCATGGTTCATGTCTTCGTTTCGCTCATAGTATGGGCCGCGATCCGTTCTTCCATTCAGTTTTTTCAAAATCGACCTCTTGTCAAACAGGCGAAAAAGGTCTATCCTATGCCCCATGAAAAAGCATCTGACCGCAAGCTACGCTCTGTATTTGAGCCTATACTGGATCAGCGCCTGCTTCGTCTACGGCTACACCCGGCTGTTTTTGAGCCGCCTGGGCTTCTCCGCCGACGCGGTGGGCCTGCTCCTGGCCGTGGACTGCGCCGCCGCCATGGTGCTCCAGCCCCTGCTCGCCCGGGTGGTGGAGCGCTCCCGCCGCCTCACCATGCGCCATGCGCTGCTGTTCATGTGCCTGGTGGTCCTCTTCTGCGGGGGCCTGCTGCTGATCCCCCAGCCCAAGGCGGTGCTGATCTGCCTGTTCGCGGCCATGTCCACCATGACCATGGCCATCCAGCCCTTCGTCAACGCCGTGGGCTTTAGCTACGTGAACCGGGGGGAAAAGCTGAACTGGTCCTTCGCCCGGGGCATCGCGTCCCTGGCCTTCGCCCTGTTCTCCAAGATCTATTCCGCCCTGGCGGAGAAGGGCATGAACTGGCTGCTGGAGCTGTACCTGCTCGTCACGGCGGGGATGCTCCTTTGCTCCCTCGTCCTGGCGGAGAGGGAGGCTCAATCGGCCGACGCCCGGCCCCGAATCCGGCACGGGTCCCTGCTAAAGAGCTATCCCGCCTTCTTCGGCATGCTCCTGGGGGCGGTGCTGCTGTTCTTCCAGCACAACTTTTTGGACGCCTACATGTACGACGTGGTCGTGGCCGTGGGCGGCGGCACGTCGGAGCTGGGCACCGCTTTGCTCATCGGCGCCGCCGTGGAGACGCCCATGATGTTCCTTTTCTCCCGGGTGCAAAAAGGGGTGGGCCCGGGCCGGGTGCTGAAGCTGTCCACGGTCTTCATGGCCCTGAAGCCCTGGCTGATCCTGCTCCTGGGCTCCGTGTGGGGGGTGTATCTCATGCGCTTTAGCCACTTCTTCTCCTTCGCCCCCTTCATCATGGCCCTGACCTACTACGGGAACGAGCGCATGGCCGAGGACGAGAAGGTCACGGGCCAGGCCCTGATCACCGGCGCCATCTCCCTGTCCGGCGTGTTCAGCTATCTCTTCGGCGGCCTGTTCGTCTCCGCCTGGGGCGCCCTGACGGCCCTGCTCGTCTGCACCCTCATCGGCATGGTCGGCGGCGGGCTGCTGCTGCTCTTCGCCGCCCGGGACCAGCGGCAGACGTAAGATGTGTAAGGGACGGGCTTGCCCGTCCCGTTCTTTTCCTGTATAATCATGCCCATAAGGAGCCAAACGGTATGAAAACGAAGCGCGCATTTCCCCGGATCACGGTGAACAAAAAGGCGGAACAGAGCTTGAGAAGCGGCCATCCCTGGGTCTACGGGGCCGAGGTCTTGGAAAAGGAGCCCTGCGAAAACGGGGCCGTGGCCGACGTGTTCAGCGAGAAGGGGACGTACCTGGGCAGCGGGTTTTACAACGACCAGAGCAAGATATTGGTCCGGGTTCTGTCGAAGAACGCCAACGACGCCTTCGACGAGGCCTTCTTCCGCCGCCGCATCCGCTACGCCCTCGACTATCGAAAGACCGTCATGGGGGAGGACTTCTCCGCCTGCCGCCTGATCTTCGGGGAGGCGGACGGGCTCCCGGGCTGGACCGTGGACCGGTTTGAAGATGTGCTGGTGACGGAGAGCCTGTCCCTGGGCATCGAGGTCCGCAAACATATGCTGTTCGCCCTCCTCCAGGAGGAGCTCGGGCGGGACGGCGTTTCCATCGACGCCATCTATGAGCGGAACGAAAGCCCCCTCCGGCTCAAGGAGGGCTTGCCCCAGGGCAAGGGCTATTTTGCCCTGCCGGGTCTTAGGATAGAGGGCAGCGGCCTGGTGGAGATCGTGGAAAACGGCATCCGCTACGAGGTGGACTATGTGAACGGCCAGAAGACCGGCTTCTTCCTGGACCAGAAGTACAACCGCCGGGCGGCGGCCAGGCTGGCAAAGGGCAAGCGGGTGCTGGACTGCTTCACCCACACGGGCGCTTTCGCCCTGAACTGCGCCAGGGCCGGGGCCGCGTCCGTGACGGCGGTGGACGTGTCGGCGCTGGCCCTTGAGGAGGTGAGGCGCAACGCCGCCCTGAACGGCCTCGACCTGACGCCCCTGCAGGCGGACGTGTTCGACCTGCTGACGAAGCTGACGGCCAAAAGGTGCCGGGACTACGACTATATCATCCTGGACCCGCCGGCCTTCACCAAGAGCAACGCCACGGCCAAAAACGCCTTCAACGGCTATAAGCAGATCAACCGCATGGCCATGAAGCTGCTGCCAAGGGGCGGGTATCTCGCCACCTGCTCCTGTTCCCACTTTATGTATGAGGACCAGTTCCGGCGGATGCTGCTGGAGGCGGCCCAGGAGGCGGACGTGACCCTCCGCTTCATCGAGCAGCGGCAGCAGGGGCCGGACCACCCCATATTGCCCACTGTGCCCGAGACCTACTATCTGAAATTCTATCTGTTGCAGGTGCTGTGATGATCACGAGAGACGAAGCCGTCGCCCTCATCGAGAGGCTGTTAGAAACCAAGGAGCGGGTGATCGTGGCCCTGGACGGTATGTCCTGTTCGGGGAAGACCACCTTCGCCGCCCAGCTGGCCCAAAAATTTTCCGGTTCCGTGGTCCATATGGACGATTTCTTCCTGCCTGCGGACCGGTTCACGGAACAGATGCAGGCCCTGCCCGGGGGCAACATGGACCGGGCGCGGTTTCAGGCGGAGGTCCTCTCCCCCCTGGCCGCCGGTGCGGACTTTTCCTATGCCCCCTTCTCCTGCAAGGAGCAGGCCCTGCTGTCGGATAAAACTCAAGTGACCGGCCGTCTCATCGTCGTGGAGGGGGCCTATGCCCTGCTGCCCGCCTGGGGCCGCTATTGGGACCTGAGCCTCTTTTTGCAGGTATCCCAAGAGGAACAGCAGGGGCGGCTCCTGCTCCGCAACGGGGCCCGAGGCATGGTGCCCTTCCTCAAGCGCTGGATCCCCCGGGAGGAAACCTACTTCGCCGCCTGCCACGTCCGCAACAGATGCGACCAGATCGTGGACGGGGAATAAAGGGCGACAGATGACAGATACACAAGGACCGACCCAAGCGGGTCGGTCCCTTTTGTTTGATGTCAAAAGATCAGTTTTCGGCGCTGCCCAGGGTCCACTTGCCGTCGTAGTAGGCCTGGCGGGCCGTCTCCCGCAGAGCCCGGACCCAAAGGATCTTGCCCTTCCGGTTCAGGTGGAACCGATAGTCCGAAGCGCTGCAGTCCCGGGCCAGGTAGCCGTTTTCGTCCCGGACGGGATCGGCTATCTCGATGTAGCCGTAGCCCTTCTCCTGGCAATATGCCCGGAGCCGTTCGTTGATGTCCCTGTTCTGGTCCGCGGTCAGATTCACCGTGTGGGCGTAGTTTTCGATCATGGGCACGATGGAGTGGACGAATATCTCCACCTCCGGCGCGCTCTCCTTCACGATGCCGATGAGGGTATCGTAAGTCTCGATGAATTCCTCCGGCGTGAACCACCGAAGGTCGCTGACGCCCAGGTTGATGAACAGCCGCTTCGTCTCCGTGGCGGCCACCACGTCCGCGATGGTCATGTACCTGCCCCGGTACTTCAGCTCCGGGACCCGCTTTCGCTGCTCGCATTCCAGGGCTTTTTTCAGCGTCAAGGCGCTGGCCGACACGATCTTCATGTCCCCCAGGCAGGGATGCTTTTCATAGCGCTCGTTCTGCACGTGGCCGGCAAAGCCGGCGGACAGGGAGTCGCCGACCAAAACGGAGCCGTCGAACCACTGGTCCAGATATCCCTCGTCCAGCTGCTCGTCCGTGACGGTCTCGACAGAGGGGGGCTCCGCCGCTGCGTCCGGCAGGGGCGTCTCGGTCCCCTCCCCCCGGGCGACGCCCACCGGCGCAAGGCACAGCAGCAGGCCGAGGGCCACGCTTCTGATAAAAGGCGAATGCATTTGTTTCCTCCTGAATCTATTCCTGTGCAGGCCGCACGTACAGGCCCTTCTCCCGCTTCAGCAGGCCGAAGTCCACCATCTCCCGGCGGGCCGTGCAGTAATCGTCATAGTGGTCCAATATCTTGAAATTGACCTCCTGCTCCGTATAGCTGCGGCCCGGCTCGAAGTCCAGCGCCAGCAGATCCAGCAGCACCTTCCGCTTCTTGAGCTGGCTGGGCATCATGACGATGAGCCCGTCCCGCCAGAAGACCTTCTTCACCTTCTCGGCGAAGGCCTCGTCGTACAGCATCTCTTCGCTCAGCATATCCTCACCTCACGGGTCCTGGGGGTCCAGGGGTTCCAGGGGCTCCTTCGCCGGGGCCGGGGCGGCCGGGCGACCGAAGGCGGCTTCAAAGTCCATCCGGGCGTGCTCGTTCACCAGGGCGCAGAACCGGTCGTACTGCTCCAGGAACCTGCGTCCCTCCTCCGTGAGGGAGGCGCCGCCACCCTCCTTGCCGCCGGTGGTGGTGTTCAAGAGGGCAAAGCCCAGCTCCCGCTCCGCCCGGCGGATGATGGCCCAGGCCTTCGAATAGGCCATGCCCATGGACATGGTGGCCTGACGGATGGAGCGATACTCCTCCACCCGATGGAGGAGCACGGCGATGCCCGGTCCGAAGAACTTTTCCACCCCCATGATCCGGGGCGAGACGACGAAGCGGATATCGTTCATGAGCACACACCTCCAATTATATTCAGTATACCGCAAAAGGACAAATCAGGCAAGACTAAGTCCCATTGACAGAAAAAACAGGCCCATGGTATACTGGCAAAAAAGGAGGTGGGCCCATGGGTTTTTGGATCTTCATGACCGCCATGGCGGCGCTGACCCCGCTGACCATGCTGCTGCTCGGGGCCAGGTTCGAGAAAAAGCCGCCCAAGCGCACCTCCGTATTCGGCTATAAGACCGCCATGTCCTGCAAAAACGACGATACCTGGGACTTCGCCCAGCGGTACATCGGCCGGCTCTGGCGCATATGGGGTCTAGCGGCCACGGTCATATCCCTCCTCGTGATGCTCCTGCTCCTGAACCGGGATATGCCCACCGTGGGCTACGGGGCCCTGATCCTCATCTGCGTCCAGCTATTCCCCCTGATCGGCTGCATCTTCCCCACGGAACGGGCCCTGAAGGAGACCTTCGACCGGTTCGGGCAGCGGATCCGATGAAGCCCTTCGCTCCCCTTTCCTGAAAGAAACGAGTCCGCCCAAAAATACAAATGGGAAGTATGGCCAATGCTGTACTTCCCATTATTCTTCTCAGGTTTCTCTTTTTCCGCCGCTTTATTTCGCCTTGGAGGCGATCTCCTTTTGAACCATGGCCTGGAACTGCTCCAATGTCATGGCGCCCAGATCCCCCCTGTTCCGGGAGCGGACGGACACCACGCCGTTCTCCACGTCCCGATCGCCGATGACCAGCATATAGGGCACCTTCATCATCTGGGCTTCCCGGATCTTATAGCCCAGCTTCTCGTTCCGATCGTCCACTTCCACCCGGATGCCCGCCTTCTGCAGCTGCTCGGCGATGGCGTGGGAGGCGTCCATGGTCCGGTCCGTGATGGGCAGCACCCGGACCTGCTCCGGGGCCAGCCAGGTGGGGAAGTTGCCGGCGGTCTCCTCGATGAGGAAGGCCATGAACCGATCGAGGGAGCCCAGGATGGCCCGGTGCAGCACCACGGGGGTCCGCTCCTTGCCGTCCTTGTCGATGTAGGTCAGGTTGAACCGGGCGGGCAGGCAGAAGTCCAGCTGGCAGGTGGACAGGGTGTACTCCGCGCCCACGGCGGGGACCACGTTCACGTCCAGCTTGGGCCCGTAGAAGGCGGCCTCGCCGATCTCCTCGGTGTACTCAAGGCCCAGGGAGTTGAGCACGTCCCGCAGGGCGTTCTCGGCGGTGTTCCACATCTCGTCGTCGTCGTGATACTTCACCTTGTCCTTGGGGTCCCGCAGGGACAGGACGCAGCGATAGTCCTTGATGCCGAAGTCCTTATAGGTGGTGAAGATCAAGTCCACCACCTTGGCGAACTCGTCCTTGATCTGCTCGGGGGTGACGAACAGATGGGCGTCGTTCTGGCAGAAGTGCCGCCCCCGCTCGATGCCCTTCAGGGTGCCGGAGGCCTCATAGCGGAAATCGTGGGCGATCTCGCCGATGCGCACGGGCAGATTCCGGTAGGAGTGGGAGGTGTTGGCGTAGATGCGCATGTGGTGGGGGCAGTTCATGGGCCGCAGCACATAGGTCTCGTCCTCCACCTTCATGGCGGGGAACATGTTCTGCTGATAGTGGTCCCAGTGGCCGGAGATCTTGTACAGGTCCACCGTGCCCACGCAGGGGGTCAGCACGTGCTGGTAGCCGGACTGGATCTCCTTGTCCCGGATATAGTTTTCCAGGATCCGCCACAGGGTATAGCCCCGGGGCAGGAACATGGGCAGACCCTTGCCCACCAGCTCGTCGGACATGAACAGACCCAACTCCCGGCCCAGCTTCCGATGGTCCCGCTTCTTGGCCTCCTCCAGTTTCTCGATGTAGGCGTCCAAGTCCGCCTTCTTCTCAAAGGCCGTGGCGTAGATGCGCTGGAGCATCTTGTTCTTTTCCGAACCCCGCCAGTAGGCGCCGGCCACGGACATGATCTTCACGTTCTTCACCTTGCCGGTGGACACGACGTGAGGGCCCGCGCACAGATCCACGAACTCGCCCTGCTGATAGAAGCTGATGACGGCGTCCTCAGGCAGATCGTTTATGAGCTCCACCTTGTAGGGCTCGCCCCGCTTCTCCATATACTCGATGGCCTCCTGCCGGGGCAGTTCGAAGCGCTCCTCCTTCAGGTTCTCGGCGATGATCCTGTTCATCTCCTTTTCGATCTTCTCGATGTCCTCCGGGGTGAAGGACGCCTCCCGATCGAAGTCGTAATAGAAGCCGTTGTCGATGGCGGGGCCGATGGCCAGCTTGGTCTCGGGGAACAGGCGCTTCACGGCCTGGGCCAAAATGTGGGAGCCCGTGTGCCGCAGCGTCCAGCGGCCGTCGGCGTCCTCGAATGTGAGGAGCTTCAGCTCGCAGTCCTTTTCGATGGGACGGAAGGCGTCCGCCCGCTGACCGTCGATGGTGCAGCCCAGGGTGGCCTTGACAAGCCGCGGGGAAATGGAGGCCGCGATGTCCAGGGCCGTGCTGCCGTTCTGGTATTCCCGCTTCGATCCGTCGGGGAAGGTGATGATCATGGTTGTTTCCTCTCTTTCTTCTTGACACTATGTTTGCCTAAATACCGGTTTTATGCGCTCACCGGGCAACGCAAGCGCGGTGTAGCCGCGCGCACGCTGCCATCGAAGGAAGAACGCACGGCTGAAATCCGTCAAATCCAGCGACATGTGCGGTGGATTTGACTCCTTGCAGATCCCGCCGCCCGATACGCCGCTGGCGTATAGGCGGGAACTGGGAGCGAAGCGAATGCGGAGCACCCGCCACAGCGACCTCAAATCGTTGAAAACCTGTTTTCAACGATTTGAATGAAAAAGCCCCAATGTCCGAAAGGACACTGGGGCGCTGTTGCGCGGTTCCACCCAAGCTTATCACTCGCATCCGGCGATACGGGGCCGGTCCCCCTCCGGGTCGCCGGGCGGTCTTCCCCTCCCGCTCCCTGCGCGCCTTGCAGCCGACGAGCGCGCTCTCTGACAGGTCACGGACGAGTGAGGGTACTGCTTCCCGGGTCCTTCCCGAAATTAGAGCTATTATACCACGCCTGTTCCCCCTGTCAAGGGAAATTCCTGCCGGATGCCCGTGCCTCGGCCTGCTTTCTTTTCAATTGACACTTGCCCCCAATCTATGTAAAATGGGAGCATGGAGAATAGCAGGGGAAAACCGAATGGACTGGTCTGGGGCCTGTGGCTGGGCCTCAGCGTCATGGGCGGGGTCAGCGTATACTACTACCCCCTGTTCGTGCTGACCATGTTCGTGGTCCCCGCCATCTGGGCCGCCATGGCTTTTCGGACACATCCCATGCTGCTGGCGGTGGCCGGGGCCCTGGTGTTCCTCTTCGGGAACTTGATGGGCTACGGCACCATGAGCTGCCTGTGCATCCTGGGCATGGTCGCGCCGGCGGGCATCTGCCTGTGGTACAGCCAAAGGGAGCGCCTGGGGAACTTCCAAAGCGTGCTCTATGTGGCGGTCCTGCTGACCTTCGGCCTGTTTCTCATCTTCTGCGTGCCGGATCTTTTGGAAACCGGCGACCCCTACGCCTCCCTCCGCAGCTACTTTTCCCAGGTACCGGCCATGTTCGAGGGCACCTATCTGTACGACACGGCCAAGTCTCTGGTGAGCCGGATCGACGAAATGATCGTCGCCTGCTTCTTCGCCTTCGCCGGGGCCTATGCCCTGTTCAACGTGCTGCTTCTCCACGCCTTCAACCGGAAGCAGAAGGACATGCCTCTGTGCCCTCTGGGGGCCTTCGGCACCTGGTACGCCCCCTATGGGTATGTGATGGTCCTGGGGGGATTGGGCCTGCTGGCCACCCTGGCGACCGCCGTGGTGGATTCGGCCACGCTCACCGCATTGAGCCTGCTTCTCTATGAGATGTGGGCCCTGCCCCTGCTGGTCACGGGGGCCAACGCGCTCTATTCCCTGCTGGGCCGCCGATTGCCCATGGCCCGGCTGAAGCTCATATACGGTCTGCTGCTGGGCTCCACCTTGGTGTTCGCCCCCCAGTTCGGGCAGGTTCTGCTGCTGCTGTTGGGGCTCACCGGCGTCATCCGCAGGCGGCGGATCGGAAAGGAACAGCGATGAAACGATATCGGGGGGTCCTTATCTTTTTGGCCGTGGCTTTGCTGGCCCTGGCCGGGACGGTGTTCTATTACGATCGAACCCTGGGCTACGTTTGCCTGGGGGCGGCCGTCTTCGTCACGCTCGTCATGCTGCTGCTGCTCGTCCGGGTGGCCCGGCGGCAGCAGGCCCTCATGGACACGGTCTTCGCGGACAACGGCAGCGCCGCCTCGGAGCTGGTCCGCAAGGTGGACATACCCGCCCTGATTTTGGACATGAACGGCCGGATCGTCTGGCGCAACGACGCCCTCGCCGCCGTGTTCGAGGGGAAGAACGTGCTGGAGGTGCTCCCTGCCTTCAAGCCCGCCCAGCCCACGGTCCAGCAGATTCTGCTGGCGGGCACCAACTTCCAGGTCATGACCATGCCCATCCGCAGGCCCAACACCAAGAAAAAGCTGCTGTTCCAGTATTGGCTGGACAGGACCGAGGCCGCCCACTATCAGCGGCTCTACACCGAGCAGATGCCCTACGTGATGCTGGTGTACATGGACAACTACGAGGAGCTGACCGGAGATCGGCAGTTCCACGGCACGGCGGTGCTGGCGGAGGTGGAGCGGCTGGTGGCCGAGCTCTGCCGCCGAACCGGCGGCATCTATCGCCGGTATGAGAACGGCCGCTTCCTCTGCGTGCTGGAAGCGTCCGAGGTCAACAAGATCGAAAAGGAAAAGTTTCACCTGTTGGAGAGCGCCCGCCGCCTGGAGACGGGCACCGGCGCCACGGTGTCCCTGTCCGTGTCCGTGGGCATCGCGCCCAGGATCGCCCAATCCGAGGAGGGCGCCCGCACCGCCATGGAGCTGGCGCTGGGCCGGGGCGGCGACCAGGCCGTGGTCCGGGAGGGGGCCGAATATCGGTTCTACGGCGGCAAGAATCAGCAGGACGCGCGGCAAAGCCGGGTGAAGATGCGCCTGTTCGCCAAGGCCCTCCATCAGCTCATCGAGGGCGGCGGGGACGTGTTCATCATGGGCCACAAGAACCCGGACATGGACTGCCTGGGCGCGGCTCTGGGCGTGGCCACCTGTGTGCAGCACACCCGTATGCGGGCCTATCTGGTGCTGAGCGAACCCAACGAGGCCACCGCCGACGCCCTGCGGGAGATGGAGCGGATCGGCCTGGCGGACAAGCTCCTCATCACCGGGCCCCAGGCTTTGGAGCTGGTGAAGCCCAACTCCGTGGTGGTGGTGGTGGACACCCAGCGGCCCATGATGACCGACTGTCCGGCGCTGCTGGATCGGGTGGAAAAGCTGGTGCTGATCGACCATCATCGCCGCAGCGCGGACTACATCGAAAACCCCACCCTCCACTATCTGGAGTCCAGGGCCTCCTCCGCCTCGGAGATGGTCACGGAGGTCATCCAGTATTACGACGAGTCCGTGCGGCCCGACAGCTTCGTGTGCAGCGCCCTGCTGGCCGGCATCGAGCTGGACACCAAGCAGTTCGTCTTCAACGTGGGCAGCCGCACCTTCGAGGCCGCGGGCTACCTGCGGCGGAACGGGGCGGATCTGACGCTGGTCAAGACCATGTTCCAGAACGACTTCGACAGCTTCGTCCAGGTGGCCAAGACCGTGGAGACCGCCAGCATCGGCGCGGACGGCATCGCCATCGCGGCCTGCGAGGCGGGGCTGGCGTCGCCCCAGCTCATCGCGGCCCGGGCGGCGGACGAGCTGTTGAAGGTGAAGGGCGTGAAGGCCGCCTTCACCCTGGCGGATATGGGGGACTATATCAACATATCCGGCCGGAGCTACGGCCTCGTGAACGTGCAGATGATCTTGGAGCAGCTGGGCGGCGGCGGCCATCTGACCATGGCCGGGGCCCAGATCCGAAACCGGACGCTGGCGGAGGCCGAGGAGATGCTGCGCAGCTGTGTCCGGCCCCAGGAGCTCCCCGAGGCCCGGCACAGGGCCCACGAGGAGGAGCCCGCGGAGCTGCCCGGCGAGGCGCCCCAGGAATGATTTTCTGAGGAGCGAACCCCAGGGACGGACCCGGCGCGGTTTCGCGCCATCCGACAGATCAGCCTTTGCTGCGGACCGGCGCAGCATGTTTTACAGGCGTCACCGGCAAAATTGTAAAAAGGGGATGGAAATCAACATGAAGGTCGTATTGGAACAGGACGTGAAGGGCACCGGCAAGAAGGGCGAAGTGGTGAACGTATCCGACGGATACGCCCGCAACTTCCTGCTGCCCCGGAAGATGGCCTCCCCGGCGGACTCCTCCGCGGTGAACGCCATGAACATCCAAAAGAGCGCCGCCCAGCACCGGAAGTTCGAGGCCGGCGTAAAGGCCCGGGAACTGGCCAAAAAGCTGGACAACGCCGTGGTGAAGGTCCCCGTCCGGGTGGGCGAAAACGGCAAGATGTTCGGCACCGTCTCTGGCAAGGAGGTGGCCGCCGCCATCGAGGAACAGCTGGGTCTCACCGTGGACAAGAAGAAGATCAGCCTGGACACCGTCCGCGCCACCGGGGAATACGTGGCCAAGCTCTCCCTGTTCGAGGAGGTCAAGGCCAACCTGAAGGTCATCGTCGAGGAACAGAAATAACGTGGAAGAGCGATTGGAACGGGTCCTGCCCAACAATCTGGACGCGGAGAAATCCGTGCTGGGAAGCATGCTCCTGGAGAAGGACGCCCTGGAGCTGGTGCTGGAGCAGCTGCGGGTGGAGGACTTTTACAGCGCCGCCCATCAGCACATCTTCGAGGCCATGGCCAACATCCGCCAGGCGGGCCACGCCGTGGATTTGGTGACCCTCAGCGAGGAGCTGGAGCGCCGGGGCTTTTTGGACATGGTCGGCGGCGCGGTCTATCTCACCGAGCTCATGGCCTTCGTGCCCACGGCGGCCAACGTGAGCTATTACGCCAAGATCGTGGAGGAGCGCAGCGTCCAGCGGAGCCTTGTCCACGCCGGCAACGAGATGATCCGCGACGGCATGAACGACGACAAGGACGTGGAGGAGAGCCTGAATCTGGCGGAGAAGCGGATCTACGACATCTCCATGCGCAAGACCGAGGACTCCCTGGCCCCCATCCGGGACATCGTCCCCGACGCCCTCAACGAGATCGGCGATCTGATGGCCCGCAGGGGAAAGCTGACGGGGGTCGCCACGGGCTTCGTGGATTTGGACCGGATGACCAACGGTCTGCAAAAGTCGGATCTGATCATCGTGGCCGCCCGACCCGCCATGGGCAAATCCGCCTTCGCCCTGAACATCGCCCAGCACGCCGCCCTGCACGACGGCCGGTCCGTGGTCATCTTCTCCCTGGAGATGAGCAAGGAGCAGCTGGTCATGCGCATGCTCTGCACCGAGGCCGCCGTGGACTCCCAGCGGATCAAGGAGGGCCTGTTGACCGACGACGAGATGGGCCGCCTCATGGACGCGGCGGAGCCCATGCAGTGGAGCAAGATACACATCGACGACGGCGGCAACGCCACCGTGGCCAGCATCCGGTCGAAGTGCCGACGGCTCAAGGCCAAGGAGGGTCTGGACCTGGTAATCGTGGACTATATGCAGCTCATGAACGGCACGGGCATGGGGGGCCGCAAGAGCGATTCAAGGCAGCAGGAGGTCTCCGACATGACCCGGGCCATGAAGCTTCTGGCCCGCGAGCTGGACGTGCCCATCATCCTGCTGGCCCAGCTGAACCGGGGTCCCGAGACCCGGCAGGACCACCGTCCCCTGATCGCGGACCTGCGGGAAAGCGGCTCCATCGAGCAGGACGCGGACATGGTCATCCTGCTGTACCGGCCCCAGGTCTACGACGAATCCCTGGACAACACCTCCTATGCCATCATCGCCAAGCACCGCCACGGCCCCACCGGCGACGTGGAGCTGGCCTGGCAGGGCGAGTTCACCCGGTTTATGAACCTGGCGAGGGAGTAAGCGGACCGTACCCAAAGCCCGATCCCTTTTCCTGGCAAGAAAAAGGGCAAAACGAACGGTAAGAAGGGAGTATGGCTTCGGTATACTCCCCATTATTATTCTTAAGTTTCTCTTTTTCCGCCGCTTTTTCTATTTGTAGAAAGAGAAAAAGCGGCAAAAGAAAGACACAGGAGACCCCTATGTATCGCATCTTCCTGGTGGAGGACGACCCCATCATCGCCCAAACGGTGCAGAAGCACCTCATAAGCTGGGGCTGGCAGGTGAAGGCCGCGGCGGACTTTGCCCATGTGATGGAGGACTTTGCCGCCTTCGACCCCCAGCTGGTGCTGCTGGACATCAAGCTGCCCTTCTACAACGGCTTCCACTGGTGCGGCGAGATACGCAAAATCTCCCGGGTGCCGGTGATCTTCCTGTCCTCCGCCGACGACAATATGAACATCGTCATGGCCATGCACATGGGCGGGGACGACTTCATCCCCAAGCCCTTCGATCTGAACGTGCTGACGGCCAAGGTCCAGGCGCTGCTCCGCCGCACCTATGAGTTCTCCCGGGACCAGGCCCAGCTCCCCCTGGGCGGCGGCGCGCTGCTGCTGAACACCGGCGTGTTCGTGAAGGGGGAGGTTAGGCTGGAGCTGACCCGGAATGAGTTCCGCATTTTGGAGATGCTTCTCGAAAACCGGGGCCGGACCGTCAGCCGGGACGCCCTCATGGAGCGGCTCTGGTCCACGGACAGCTTCGTGGACGAGAACACCCTGAGCGTCAACGTGAACCGGCTCCGCAAAAAGCTGGAGACCGTGGGCCTAAGCGACGTCATCCGCACCCGCAAGGGGGACGGATATTTGATCGACGCCCCATGAAGCTGTTTCGTTCCTATCTGAAAAAGCAGGCCGGGACCCTGATCATGCTGGCCCTGTTCGCCGGGCTGCTGCTGGCCGTATTGCGGCTGTATGGGGCGCCCCTGGAGGGGGCCCTGTACGGGCTGCTGCTGTGCCTGGGCCTCGGTTTAGGCTTCCTGGCGGTGGGCTTTTTGCGCTATCGGCGGCGGCACGAGGCCCTTCGCCGCGCCCTGTCCCAGCTCCGGGAGGGGCTGCCGGCCCTGCCTGACCCTCTGGACGCCCCGGAGGCGGATTATCAGGATATGCTGACCGCCCTGGACGAGGACCGGCGCGCCGTCACCGCGGCCGCCGCCGCCCAGCGGGATCGGGCCGAAACCTTCTACACCG
Source organism: uncultured Eubacteriales bacterium (assembly GCA_902798825.1). GTDB lineage: Bacteria > Bacillota > Clostridia > Christensenellales > CAG-138 > RUG472. The sequence continues at coordinate 50,592 of CADBYI010000004.1, forward strand.
CCTGGGTCCACCAGATCAAGACCCCTCTGGCGGCCATGGGGCTGCTGCTGCAAAGCGAGGCGCCGGACGTGGCCCTGCTCAAGGGGGAGCTGTTCAGCATGGAGAAGTATGTGGACCTGGTGCTGACCTATCAGCGACTGGGGAGCGACACCACGGATCTGGTGCTGCGCCGGTGCGCCCTGGACGACATCATCCGCACCGCCGTGAAGGCGTATGCGCGGCTCTTCATCCTGAAAAAGCTGACCGTGTCCTTCGCCCCCACGGGCCTCACCGTGCTGACGGACGAAAAGTGGCTGGGCTTCGTCGTGGGCCAGCTGTTGAGCAACGCCCTCAAATACACTCAAAAGGGCGGCGTGTCCATCTATGCCCGGGGGGAAACCCTCGTCATCGAGGATACGGGCATGGGCATCCCCCCGGAGGAGCTGCCCCGGATATTCGAAAAGAGCTTCACCGGCGAGAACGGCCGCAGCGAGCAGCGGACCACGGGTCTGGGCCTCTACCTCTGCAAGCGGGCCTGCGACCTGCTGGGCCACGGCATATCCGCCGAATCGGAGGTGGGCCGGGGCACAAGGATCATTTTGGATTTGGCCCGTCCCGCCACTCCGACGGAATGAGCGATCTTACAAAACTGTAAGCTTCCCGTAAGACGCGCCCATGGCAGCCCCCGCCAGGCGGGGGTATAGTTATCCCATCAAGAACGATGGAGGAAAAAAGCATGTCCCTGTTGGAAGTGAAAAATCTGAGGAAGGTGTACACCACCCGCCTGGGCGGGACCGGGGTGGAGGCCCTGAAGAACGTGTCCTTCGCCGTGGAGGCGGGGGAGTTCGTGGCCATCATGGGCGAATCCGGCTCCGGCAAGACCACCCTGCTGAACATATTGGCGGCTCTCGACAGGCCATCTGGCGGCCGGGTGCTGCTGAACGGGGAGGACATGGCCAGCGTCCGGGAGCGGGATCTGACCGCCTTCCGGCGGGACAACCTGGGGTTCGTGTTCCAGGATTTCAACCTCCTCGACGCGTTCACCGTCCGGGACAACATCTTTCTGCCCCTGGTGTTGGCGGGCAAAAGCTATGACGAGATGAACCTGCGGCTCCTGCCCCTCACCAAGGCGCTGGGCATCGGGGAGCTCTTGAACAAGTTCCCCTACGAGCTCTCCGGCGGCCAGAAGCAGCGCACCGCCATTGCCCGGGCCCTCATCACCCAGCCCGCGATCCTTCTTGCTGACGAGCCCACGGGAGCCCTCGATTCCAAGGCCTCCGAGAGCTTGCTCCGGGTCTTCGAGAGCCTGAACGCCCAGGGCCAGACCATCCTCATGGTCACCCACAGCGTCACCGCGGCCAGCCACGCCAAGCGCACCCTGTTCCTGCGGGACGGCATGATCTACCACCAGCTCTACCGGGGGAACCGAACCGGCGGGGAGATGTTCGCCGAGATATCCAACACCCTGACCGTCATGACCTCCGGCAGCGGGGAGAACGGCCATGCGTAAGCTCGATTTCTATCCCCGGCTGGCCCTTCGCTCCATCCGGCTCAACGGCAAGTTCTATCTGCCCTATCTGCTCTCCGGCGCAATCAGCGCGGCCATGCTCTACGACATCCTGTTTTTGAACATGAACCGGGGCATCTACGCCCTGAAGGGGGCCAACGCGGTCCAGGGGCTTCTGGGCTTTGGGGCCCTGGTGGTGGCTCTCTTTTCCCTGGCCCTCATCCTCTACACCAACGGCTTCCTTATGAAGCGGCGGCAGAAGGAGCTGGGGCTCTACAACATCCTGGGCATGGAGAAGCGGCATCTGGGCCGGCTCCTCCTCTGGGAGGGAGTCTACACCGCCCTTATCTGCATCGGCGGCGGGCTGCTGCTGGGCATCCTGCTGTCGAAGCTGTTTTTGCTCCTCCTGTGCGCCATCATACGAACCAGTGTGCCCTTCGGCTTCGAGGTGCCCGGGGAGGCGGTGCTCTATACCGTCGTGGCCTTCGGGGGCATCTACCTGTTCACCTTCCTGCTGAACCTGTTCCGCCTGGGCCGGGTGAAGCCCATCGAGCTGCTGAAGGGGACCGAGACCGGAGAGCGGGAGCCCAGGACCAAGTGGCTGCTGGCCCTGGTGGGCTTCGTGACCATGGCCGCGGGCTACTATCTGTCCGTCACCGTGCAGGACCCCCTGCGGGCTCTGGGCATCTTTTTCATCGCGGTGGTGCTGGTCATCATCGGCACCTACTGCCTGTTTATCGCCGGCAGCATCTGGGTCCTGAAGGCTCTGCGGAAGAACAAAAAGTTCTACTATCAGCCCCGGCACTTCACCAACCTGTCCGGCATGCTCCACAGGATGAAGCGAAACGGGGCGGGCCTGGCCACCATCTGCATTTTGTCCACCATGGTCCTGGTCACCATCTCCACCACCCTTTGCCTCTATGCGGGGGCGGATCGGGTCATCGGGAGCCTGTATGGCCGGGAGGTGCAGACCTATGTGTTCGGCGGCGGCCCGGAGAACCGGGAGAAGGTGATGGCCGTCTATGAGCAGGTGCTCCGGGAGCGGGGCGTGGAGGGCAGGAACCTGACCGCCTTTTGCGCCTATGCGGACGAGCCGGAATACAACTGGCGCACCGCCGCCGCCCCCTATTTCGACCGGGGCGTGACGGAGGAGGTGCTGGGGGACCCCTCCGGCCAGGTTTTCTTCACCTATGTGGGCTGCGACGTGGATAAGGACGCGAACACCTATGAGCTGCGCCTGGCCCTGGAGAGCGGCGTGAACGATCTGTGCTCCGACCCCACCTTTGCCTACGATCGAACCTTCACCGACGACGGCCGGGGCGACAGATTCGATTACTGGTCCAGCCTGGGCGGGTTCTTCTTCATCGGCCTGTTCCTGGGAAGCCTGTTCCTCATGGCGGCGGTGCTCATCGTCTATTATAAGCAGGTTTCCGAGGGCTATGAGGACGTCCGGAGCTTCCAGATCATGCAGCAGGTGGGCATGACTCAAAGGGAGGTGAAGTCCTCCATAAAAAGCCAGATCTCCCTGGTGTTCTTCCTGCCGCTGTTGGCCGCCGCCTGCCACACCGCCGGGGCCTTTCCCATGACTAAGCTCATACTGACGCTGTTCGGGCTCAGCAACACGGGCCTCTTCGGTCTCTGCAGCCTCGTCACCATCCTCATCTTCGCCGTGGTCTACTACCTCATTTATCGGCTGACCGCCCGGGAGTATTACCGGATCGTCAGGCGGTGAGAGCGGGAAAAAAGGCTTGCATTTTCGAAAATCACTGGTATAATGGTGGCAATCGAAACGAAGGCTGTGAAGGAAAGAGTAGGCGGCGCAAGGTCTCAAGAGAGCACCCGGCCGGTGGAAGGGTGCGGCGAACGCCACCGAAGTACATTCCGGAGCCGCTGCCCTGAACGCAGAGTAGGGGCAGACGGGTGCGCCCGATACAGCGTCCAAGGAGAGGCGGGTCCCTGCGGGGGATCGTCTGAATTGAGGTGGTACCACGGCTATTGTCGTCCTCTGTTCCCGAAAGGGAGCGGAGGACGTTTTTTTATGAAAAAAGCCTTCCCCTTGAGGGGAAGGGGGACCGCTTGCGGTGGATGAGGTGGAACCAAACATATGATATATGGGAAAGGAAACGAACTATGGGAATCTACGAGGAACTGAAGGAACGGGGGCTGTTGGCCCAGGTGACCAACGAGGAGGAGATACGGGAGATGGTGAACGCCGGCAAGGCCACCTTCTACATCGGCTTCGACTGCACGGCGGACAGCCTGACGGCGGGCCACTTCATGGCCCTGACGCTGATGAAGCGGCTGCAGATGGCGGGGAACAAGCCCATCGCCCTCATCGGCGGCGGCACCACCATGATCGGCGACCCCTCGGGCCGGACCGATATGCGCAAGATGCTGACGAGGGAGGACATCGACCACAACGCTGCCTGCTTCAAGCGGCAGATGGAGCGGTTCATCGAGTTCGGCGAGGGCAAGGCCATGATGGTGAACAATGCCGACTGGCTCATGAACCTGAACTATATCGACCTGCTGCGGGAGGTGGGCGCCTGCTTCTCCGTGAACAATATGCTTAGGGCCGAGTGCTACAAGCAGCGCATGGAGAAGGGGCTCTCCTTCCTGGAGTTCAACTACATGATCATGCAGAGCTACGACTTCTACTACCTGTTCCAGCACTACGGCTGCAACATGCAGTTCGGCGGCGACGACCAGTGGTCCAACATGCTGGGCGGCACCGAGCTCATCCGCCGGAAGCTGGGCAAGGACGCCCACGCCATGACCATCACGCTGCTCACCGACTCCCAGGGCCACAAGATGGGCAAGACCGCCGGCAACGCCGTCTGGCTGGACCCCAACAAGACCAGCCCCTTCGACTTCTACCAGTACTGGCGGAACGTGGGCGACGCGGACGTGATGAAGTGCATCCGGATGCTGACCTTCCTGCCGCTGGAGACCATCCGGGAGATGGACGCCTGGCCCGACAGCCGGATCAACGAGAAGAAGGAGATACTGGCCTTCGAGCTCACCAGCCTGGTCCACGGCAAGGAGGAGGCCGAAAAGGCCCAGTCCGCGGCCCGGGCCCTGTTCTCCGGCGAGGGGGACGAGTCCACCATGCCCACCACCTGCCTCTGCTGCGAGCAGGTGCCCGCGGAGGGGGCGAACATCTTGGACCTGCTGGTCTGCTGCGGGCTGGCGAAGTCCCGGGGCGAGGCCCGTCGGCTCATCGAACAGGGCGGCGTCAGCGTGGACGGGGAGAAGATCACCTCCACCTATGCCACGATCTCCCGGGAGCAGCTTTGCGCCGGGGCCAAGATCAAAAAGGGCAAGAAGGTGTTCCACAAGGCTCTTTTGGAGATGTAACGATATGTTCTGCCGCTTTTTCTTTTCGTGAGGAAAGAAAAAGCGGCGCAAAAAGAAAAGTCAGGAAAGATAAGAGGGAAGGTGCTACAAAAGCATCTTCCCTTTCTTAAAAGTTCTTTTTGGTTCCTTTTTCTTACAAGAAAAAGGAACGCCGACTTTCAACCCTTCCTCTTCTTCACAAAGCGCTCCATCCGGTTCATGGCTTCCTCGATGTTTTTGAGGCTGGCCGCATAGGAGCAGCGGACGAACCCCTCGCCCCGGCTGCCGAAGGCGTTCCCCGGCACCACGGCCACCCGCTCCTCCTTCAGCAGCGCCTCGGCGAACTGCTCGGAGGTGAGGCCCGTGGAAGTGATGTCCGGGAAGATATAGAAGGCGCCCCGGGGCTCGAAGCACCTTAGCCCCATACCGTTGAGCCGATCGAAGATATATCGCCGCCGCTGGTCATAGGCCCGGCGCATCTTCTCCACGTCGTCGAACTCCCCCTTGAGGAGGCCGTTCAGTGCCTCGGTGGCGGCGGCCTGGCTCATGGTGGAGGCGCACATGATCACGTACTGGTGCACCTTCAGCATCTGGGCCACAAACCGCCGATCCGCGGCCACGAACCCCAGCCGCCAGCCGGTCATGGCAAAGGCCTTGGAGAAGCCGGAGATCAGGATGGTCCGCTCCTTCATGCCCGGAAGCTGGGCGATGGACACATGGTCCCCCGCATAGGTCAGCTCCCCGTAGATCTCGTCGGAGATCACGGGCAGGTCCGTCTCCTCAAGGACCGCCGCCAGCTCTGAAAGCTGGCCCCGGGTCATGATCCCGCCGGTGGGGTTGTTGGGATAGGGCAGCACCAGGGCCTTGCTGCGGGGCGTCAGCGCCTGGCGCAGCACGTCCCCCCGCAGGGCGAACCCGTCCTCCGCATAGGTGGGCAAAGCCACGCTCCGGCCCCCCGCCAGCAGGGCGCCGGGGCTGTAGGAAATGTAGCTGGGGTCCGGGATCAGCACCTCGTCGCCCGGGTCGATGAGGACCCGAAGGGCCAAATCGATGGCCTCCGACGCACCCACGGTGATGAAAATCTCCGTCTTCGGGTCGTAGGAAAGGCCGAACCGGGCGTAGAGATAGTCCGCCACCGCCTGCCTGAGCTGAGGCGTGCCCGCGTTGGGGGTGTAGGCGGTCTCCCCCGCCCTGAGCGACCCCATGGCCGCCTCCCGGATGTGCCAGGGGGTGACGAAGTCCGGCTCGCCGATGCCCAATGACACGGTCCCCTCCATGGCGTTGGCCAGATCGAAGAACCGCCGGATGGGCGAGGGCTGGATGCTTTTGACCTTGTCGGAAATCAGGGCGTCGATGTTCATGGGCTCACCACCATCCGCCGGTCCTCCGGCTGCTTCTCAAAGACCACGCCGTCGCTCTTGTACCTCTTCAGGATGAAGTGGGTGGCGCAGCTCTGGACGTTGTCCAGGATGGAAAGCCGCTCCGACACGAACCGGGACACGGCCCGGATGTTCTTCCCCTCCACGATGAGCATCAGATCATAGGCCCCGGACATGAGGTAGCAGTCCTTCACCTCGTCGAAGAGATACAGCTGCTCGGCGATGGCGTCGAAGCCCCGGTTCCGCTCCGGCTGGACCTTCACCTCGATGAGGGCGCTGATGGTCTCCTCCTCCAGATGCTCCCTGTCCACCAGGACCGTATACCCCCGGATGACGCCCGCCGCCTCCAGACCCTCGATCCGGGCCCGGGCCTCCGCCGCGCTCACGCCCAGCAGCACGCCGATCTGCTCCGGCGATCGCCGGGCGTCCTCCTCCAAAATCTCCAGCAACGCCATATCCGTCTTATCCATGCGTCTCCCCTTTCCGGTCTGCGCCGTTATGGTATATTGTATACGATTATACCGGTTTTTCCGTTCTTGTCAACCAAAAAAGGCGATCCGTAGATCGCCAGAGGTCGTCGATACACCTCTTGTCTGGGAGCCGTGTTGGCGCGAACGAGTTTCCTTAATGCGGTATGCGCTGTTGTCTGTTGTGTTCACAGATCCCTCGACAAGCTCGGGATGACAATCTTTTTTGAGCCGAGCGGCACGATTCCGTCCCCCGCGTCATCCCGACCGAAGGAGCTTTGCGACCGAGTGGAGGGATCTGTGAGCGGTGTCGGCGTGAACGAGTCGCTTTTGTTCGTTTGATAGCTTAGGATAGCCCATAGATCGCCAGTTTGCGAAAGCCGTCTCCTTATCCCAGCTCCATCCCGATGATGGCGCTCAATTCCACACAGCGATACAGCCCGTTGACCAGTTGCTGTGCGGCGCCGGAACAGGAATCGTTATAGGTGGACAAATCGTCCAGTATGCCGGCGATCAGATCCGTATACGCACCTTGAAAAAAGTGCCAATACAAAAACGGGACGGGCAAGCCCGTCCCCTACCGTCGTTTCCGTTATTTGCCGCTGAAGGCGTCCTTCACCGTCTTCTTGGCGTCCTGATAGAGCTCGCCGCCCTTCTCCTTGGCCTCGGCCATGACGCCGGGGGCCTTCTCCTTGAAGGCGGCATAGGTCTCCTGGGCGGCCTTCTTGACCTCGATGGCGTAGTCCTTATAGTCCACCTTCCCGTCGCCGTTCACGTCCTGGATGCCGTCCGGGTTGTTCTCCTTCACCTTCTCGGTCACCTTCACGGCGGCTACGGTCCCGGCCACGGTGGTGCCGAACCCCAGCAGCTTCTTCAAAGAACCCATACCATTTAGCCTCCTTTATCTTCTTTTGTTCAGTATACCCGCTTTTGGGCCCGATTTCAAGAAAAATACTTTCGCCAGGGCAGGGCGTCCTTTGTGTCAAAATGTGCGTCTATCCAGGCCGTGAACCAGCCGATCAGGGTTCCGTTCAGCAGGGCGCAGAGGACCGTTCCCAGCTTCACCCCCTCGAAGCGGCCGAAGCCGAAGAAGGCGAAGGACATCAGCACGCCCACGGCGCAGCAGGTACAGTCGAAGGCCGTCTTCACCCGGTGGGTGGGCTTTTTCAGCTTTTCCGCCAGCTCCTTCACCAGCAGCTCATAGACCTCCGGGGAGATATAGGTCTTGAAATAGCAGGCGATGCCCGCGGAGCAGATGACCATGCCCAGGGCGTACCACAGCCCCCGCTGCCACAGGGCCGCCACGGGGAGCCGGCCCACCAGGGCCATCCAGCCGTCCAATATGAACCCGTAGAGCACGGCGGTGACGAAGGAGAAGAGGAAGTAGGGCCGAAACTTTTTCACCGCCAGGATCGTGACCAGCAGCAGCACCCCCTGCAGGGTATACTCCGCCATGCCGAAGGTGAAAAAGGGCCAGATGGGGTTCAGCTTCAGATACAGCAGATAGGCCGGGGCCACCACCATGGACACGCCGAAGTCCGCCCGGGTCATGAGCGCCACCCCCAGGGGCACCAGGCCCATGCCCATAAGATAGGCCGCCTCCGCGTATAAAATCGGTTTCTTCATGTCCGTTCCTCCAATCGTGCGCCAGTATACCACAGGCCCGACCCCGGCGCAAGTTCGCCATTGTCAACAGGGGACAAATGCGCTACAATGAGGAAAATCGAGACAGGAGCGCATACATATTATGGGCAACACCTTCTTTTTCGCCTGGGAACCGGCGCTGATGGTTTGGCTCCAAAGCCATTTGGGCAGCTTCGGCATCGGGCTTGCCACCGTCTTCTCCATGTTCGGGGAGGAGATGGCCACCATCCTGCTGCTGGGCCTTTGCTACTGGGGCTACAACAAGGAGCTGGGCAAGTTCATCGGCCGCAACGCCTGCGTGGCCATGGTGGCGAACCCCCTGGTCAAAAACGTCTTCCTGCGGCTAAGGCCCTACATGGTCTGCCCCCAGGTCAAGTGTCTGAAGCCCGTGGAGCCCGGCGCCGACATCATGGACGTGGCCGCCCAGGGCTATTCCTTCCCCAGCGGCCATTCCTCCGGGTCCGTGTCCAGCTATACGTCCCTGGCCGTGTACCTGAAAAAGAAGTGGGCCGTGGCCATCGGCGTCCTGATCCCGCTGCTGGTGGGGATCAGCCGGTTCTGCGTGGGCGTCCACTTCCCCACGGACGTGCTCTTCGGCTGGGCTTTGGGCCTGTTCGTGATCCTGGTGGTCCCCTTCTTTGAGAAGAAGTTTCAGCGCCGCTGGGTGTTCTACCTGGTGGTGCTGCTGCTCCTGTTGCCCGGCTGGTTCTACTGCAAGACCAACGATTATTTCACCAGCTACGGCATGACGGTGGGCTTCTTCGCCGGGGACCTGTTCGAGGAAAAATACGTCCGGTTCAGGAACACCACCTGCTGGTGGAAGGTGGCCCTGCGGGTCCTGGGCGGCGGCGCGCTGTACTTCGCCCTCAACGCCCTGCTGAAGCTCCCCTTCCCCGCGGCCTTCCTCGCCTCCGGCACCTTCTGGGCCCACCTGGTCCGCGCTCTCCGCTACGCCCTCATCCTCTTTGCGGTGGTGGCCCTGTACCCCCTGCTGTTCGACAGATTCGGGAAGAATCCCGCCCGCAAATAAGCGACCGACACGCAAAAGCGCTCCCCCACGGGGAGCGCTTTTTTGCTTTGTGTTGACAGGAATGAATCTCCTGATTATACTGAAATTGAAATTAAAGCGGCGGCAAATATGGTTTTCATGATGTTTGCCGCCGGATAAGGAGGGCTATATGATCGGCCGGAAACAGGAAGTGCAGGAACTGAACAAGCTGTATGAAAGCGATCGTGCGGAACTTGTGGCGATATATGGGCGGCGGCGTGTAGGGAAAACGTATCTGGTGGACGAAACGTTCTCCGATCGCATCACGTTTCGCCATGCCGGGTTGTCTCCCGTCGGCCAGGAAGCAAAAGGATTTCTGCGTACCCAGCTGAATCACTTTTATAACTCTCTCGAATTACAGGGGATGGAGCCCTGCCAAAAGCCATCCAGCTGGCAGGATGCGTTTCTTTTGTTGGAAAAACATTTACAGAGGATCGACAACGGTTCCCGGCAGGTGGTGTTTTTAGACGAAATGCCCTGGCTGGATACGCCGAGGTCCGGCTTTATCAGCGCCTTCGAAGGGTTTTGGAACACCTGGGGATGTCATCGGAAGAATCTGATGGTGATCGTTTGCGGAAGCGCGAACTCATGGATTCTGGACAGCCTGATCAACAATCACGGAGGGCTTTACAATCGGGTGACCTACGAGATTAAGCTGTCGCCCTTTACCTTACGGGAGTGCGAGGAATACTACATCAGCAATCAGATACGACTCTCCAAATACGACATCACGCAAAGCTACATGATCTTTGGCGGTATCCCCTATTACATGGGATATATCGACCGAGGCTTGAGCCTTGCACAGAACGTGGATCGTCTGTTCTTCTCCAAGAATGCAAAATTGAAGAATGAGTTTGATCGCCTATTCGATTCGATCTTTATCAACCCCGATGCGGTAAAGGCGATCGTTCGCCTTCTCTATACGCGGAATGCGGGGTACACAAGGAAGGAAATCACGGAGAAGCTCGGCATCACGGACGGAGGCCGTTTTTCTCGCAATCTGAATGCGCTGATCGCCAGTGACTTTGTCACAAAGTACGTTCCGTTCGGCTTCGCCAAGCGGGAGGAGCACTATAAGCTGATCGATCCGTTTTGCCTGTTCTATCTGCACTTTGTAAACTGTCAGCGAAAAGCGAACGAGCAGTTCTGGCAGCAAAACGTAACCTCGCAGCAGGTTGCGATTTGGCGCGGATTCGCATTCGAAAACGTGTGTTTCAATCATATCGAGCCCATAAAAAAGGCCCTCGGCATCTCCGGCGTCATCTCCTCCGCCTCCGCTTGGTCGAAGCGAAGCGAAGAGGAATCTGGCGCGCAGATCGATCTGCTGATCGATCGAAACGACAATGTTGTGAATATGTGCGAAATGAAGTTCTATAGCGGAGACTTTGCTATCAACAAGGAGTATTACAAAGTTTTGCTCCACAGGCAGGAGCTGCTTGCAAGAGAAACCTCGCCTAAGACATCGATTCGCAGCACCCTGATCACGACCTTTGGCCTTGTCCAAAATGAGTATAGCGGTGCATTTACGAACGTCGTCACATTGGACGATCTGTTCGCTTGACACGCTCAATTTGTGTTTGTATTACAAGGTTTCGACAGTCTGAAGCGTCACGCCTCCGGCCCGGGCAGCGGGCCCGTGTGCACCTTGCCGTCGTCCCACCAGCCGTCGCCGTAGGAGCGCAGGTTCGTGTGGTCATACTGGAACTGCTCCCGGAGCAGGGCGTACCGGGGGGTGATCTGGGTGAAGGCCTCGTCGAAATACCGCCAGCCGCCCCGGGTGGGGTTGTGGGTGGTGGTGTTGATCTCGCAGCCGGGGACCAGCTCCTTGAAGTGCTCGATCTGGTCCGCGGGGATGTTGTTCCGGGCGATCCACAGCCGCTCCAGCTTGGTGAGGCCGTAGAGGGGCGAGATGTCCGTCAGGTTGTTGTAGCACACGTTCAGGTGCTTCAGCTCCGTGCAGGCGGAGAGGGGCGACAGGTCCTTGAGCCCGCAGGAGTAGCACTCGAAGAACTCCAGCTTGGGGCACTGCTCGATGCCGTTGATGTTGGACATGGGGTTGTACATGATGCACACCTCCAGATCCGGCATATAGGCCGCGAAGTCCAGATGGCGGATCTTGTTGTGGCCCAGATCCAGATACCTGATCTCCCGGCAATACTTCAGGTTGGCGCAGTCCTTGTCGTAGAGGGTCTTGCTGCCGCCGGCGGAAAACTTGATCATCCAGGCGTCGGTGCGGACGGTGTAGCCCCCCACCTTCACCCGCCAGACCAGCTTGGGCTGGGGGAACTCATCCCGCAGGGCCGCCATGGTCTCGTCGTCGATTCTGCAGTTCTCCAAATCCACCCGCTTCACGTTTCGAAGATAGGGCAGCAGGAGCTTCAGCTCCTCCACCTTCCGCCGCAGGTTCTTCTTGTTGAAGGAGACCACCTCGTCCGCCAGGGAGAAGGAGACGCCGAAGGACTTGGTGGTATAGTTCACCAGCATGCCCTCCCGGAAGAGCTGCAGCTGGTCCACCTCGTCCAGCGTCCACTTGCTGCTCCCCTTCTGAGGGTCCAGATTCACCCGCATCACGTTGGGCAGCACGGTCAACACCGCCTTGATGGCCCCCAGCTGGTCGCTGGACAGGTCGGAGAAATCCGCCTCGGTGGCGTCGCTGTCGATGGTTCGTCCCTGGAAGGACACGCTGTAGCGCGCGGGGACGTTTCCGGCCCCCTCCAAAAGATAGGCCGCCTGCTCGGGGGTCACGGCCCCGTTCACCGTGATGCCCTCCAAATCCTTCAGATATCCGATCTCCCGGGCCAGGGCGTCCCAATCCGAAATCTGGTCCGCGTTCAGCTCCAGCATCTTGGTGTCCCCGTCCATACGGCTGCCCTGGACCAAAACGTCGAACAGGATGGCAAGCTCCGGCCGGGCCGCCTGCAGGGCGATGGCCTCCTCGTTCCCGAGACCGCTGCTCTTTAGATCCACCGTCTGCACGGCAGGCAGGGCGTCCAGGGCCGTCAAAACCTCCTCCGCGGTGGTCAACTCCCCGGGCACGATCAGCTCCGCCGCGTCGCTGTCCACCCGGACGCTCCCCACCGGCACGCTCCACAGCACGGGATAGGTCACGGTCTCGCTGAAGGCCTGCAGCAGGGACCAATCTTCGCAGGCCCGGCCGTCCAGCAGCGTCAGCCCCGACAGCTCCCGGATAAGGGTCAAATCCTCCTCGTTCACACTGGTCAGGGTCAGGGTGGTCACGCCCCGGTCCACGGGGCCCGTGGACAGCTGCAGCCGGGGGTCCTCCGTGGGCGCCACGGTGGGCTTGGCCGTGGGCACGGCGATGGGGGCCTCGGTGGCGGCGGGAAGGGGCTGGGTCTGGATCGGCGCAGCGGCCGCCTGGCTCTGTCGGCCGCCCATGATGAGCAGCAGCAGCCCCAGCAGGGCGATGGCCAACCCCAGCAGCAGGCTCAGAAGAATGATCCGTTTTTTATCCATAGGCGTACCTTCCCATTTTCGAAACTTTACTGCCTATCAGTATAGCAAACCCGTGGGACCTCTACCGTTAACAATTCGTAAAACATGATTGCGATCCAATCTGTGGAAAAGCTCCGTATTTTGCCAGGCCGGGCTCCGCCTTCGCCGGGCGTTGTCCCGGCTTTTTTGGTGACAAACGGCGAAGGGTGTGCTATCATATTGTATTGTGGAAATTTGCAGAAAAGGAGGCCAAGGCCCATGCTCTCTCGCCGTCGCCCGCGCCGAATCGCGGCCCTGATCTGGGTCGCGGCGCTCCTTGTGGCGGGCTGTCGCGCCCCCGGCACGGTGACGGAGATCACCCCCCCGGCCACCCCGGCCTCCATCGCGCTGGCGCCCCCGGCCACGGACCCCAGGCCCACTGTCGCCCCGCCGACGCTCCCTCCGGCCACCCCCACACCCACGCCGACCCCCACGCCCACGCCTACGCCCACCCCTACGCCGACCCCGTCCCCGGTGCCCACCCCCACCCCCTCGGGCCTGTGCGGGGGCCGCTTCCCCGAGGCCTTTCGCGACGAGCCTTTGCTCACCGACACCTCCTACCAGAGCAGGGATTTGGCCATCTTCCTCTCCAAGGTCCACGACGAGGAGCGCTTCTCCTCCTTCGTCACCTATTTCGTGGCGGACGTGTACGTTCAGGATATCCATCTGCTTCGGACCGCCCCCGCCGGGGAGGACTTCACCCGCCGGGTGGCCGGGGCCGTGAAGAAGATGGCCCGGCAGAACCACGCCCTCTTCGCCGCCTCCGGGGATTATTACGCCCACAGCAATCAGGCCCTGATCATCCGCAACGGCGTCTGCTACAACGACCAGCCCGTCACCCGGTTCCAATCCTGCGTGCTGTTCGAGGACGGGACCATGGACTTCTTCGCCCCGGAGGCGCTGGACACGGAGGCCCTCCTGGCCGCCCACGCCTGGCAGGGCTGGACCTTCGGCCCCTCCCTTTTGGACGACAACGGCCTGCCCGTGGAGGACATCCCCCGCAGCTACGTGGGCGTCAACGATCGAAACCCCCGGTGTATGCTGGGGTACTTCGAGCCGGGCCACTACTGCCTGGTGGTGGCGGACGGCCGCCAGCCCAGCAAGCGATACTCCAATGGTCTGACGCTGCTGGAGCTGGGGGAGCTGGCCTATGAGCTGGGCTGCGCCAAGGCCTATAATCTGGATGGGGGCCAGTCCGCCCAGTTCTGCTGGCAGGGGGAGATTTTCAACCACCCCACCGGCGGCGGCCGCAGCATCTCCGACATCATCTACTTCGCCGACCCCGGGGCGGCAACGGACGCACCCTGAAAAAAGGTTGATATCCAAAGGAAAACCTGCTATCATATACAAAGAAAGATTTGCGAACGGGGCGGGAGCCCCGATCCCGCGGAAAGGAAAGCCATATGAAACGAAGGATCGCCGTGGTGCTGCTGGTTTTGCTGCTGGTGGCGGGGGCGGTTCTGTTCGGGCCGAAGCTCCTGCGCAAGGTGGGAGCGGACCTGGGCGGATTCTCCGGCGGCAGCGATTACGGCGGCGGCTCCGACTGGGGCGGCTCCTCCTGGGACAGCTCGTCCTCCTGGGATAGTTCATCCTCCTGGGACAGCGACGACGACGGCAACGGGTTCTTCTTCTTCCCCATGGGCGGGTTCGACGGCGGGAGCTCCTCCGGCGACATGGGCGGATTTTTGATCTGGATCATCCTCATCGTCATCGTGCTGGTCTATCTGAGCCGGAGTAAGGCCCACCATGCCCCCGCGCCGCACGCCGGCACGGCGGCGGGCGCCGCCCGGACCCCGGACAGCAAGCTGACCCCCCTGAGCGAGTATGGGAAGCTGGACCCCAACTTCTCCGCCGCGGACCTTCGCGAGAAGCTCAGCAACGTCTACGTCCAGATGCAGAACGGCTGCACCGCCCGGAACATCGAGGCCCTGAGGCCCTACTTTACCGACGCCCTCTATCAGCAGTTCGACCGGCAGATCAAATCCCTCATCGCCAACCGGCAGATCAACCACGTGGACCGGATCAGCGTGCTGGACGTGAATCTGCGGGGCTACTTCCAAGAGGGGGGCGAGGACCATCTGGTGGCGGAGCTCAAGACCCGGATCACGGACTACACCGTGAACGAGGACACCGGCGCGTTGATCTCCGGCAGCAATACCGCCGAGAAGTTCATGACCTACGAGTGGGATCTGTCCCGCCCCACCGGCACCCTGACCGAAGCGGCGGGGGAGAGCACCGTGCGGCACTGCCCCAACTGCGGCGCGCCCCTGTCCATCAACGAGAGCGCCCGGTGCCCCTACTGCGATTCCGTCATCACCTTCCAGGATCACGACTGGACCATCTACGCCGTCAAGGGCATCGCCCAGCGGACGGTCCAGCCATAACATAAGGACAAAACATACAAAAAGGAGCGAACGAAACTATGGGTCTTATGCAAGCATTGGGCGCCACGCTGACCACCGTATTGGCCGACCAGTGGCGGGAGTATTACTACTGTGAGTCCCTTCCCGAGAACGTGCTCATGCGCAAGGGAACGAAGCGCACCGGCGGCAAGAGCAGCAACACCAAGGGCAGCGACAACATCATCTCCAACGGGGCCATCATCGCCGTCAACGACGGTCAGTGCATGATGATCGTGGACCAGGGCGGCATCGTGGAGTTCACGGCCCAGCCCGGCGAGTTCATCTGGGACAAGTCCACCGAGCCCTCCATCTTCTACGGGAGCCTGAGCGAGAATCTGAAGAAGACCTGGGACGTGCTCAAGAAGCGGTTCACCCTGGGCGGCGACACCGGCAAGGACCAGCGGATCTACTACTTCAACATCAAGGAGATCATCGGCAACAAGTACGGCACGGCCAACCCCGTGGGCTTCCGGGTCTACTATCCCAACATCAACCTGGACACCGAGATCGGCATCCGCTGCTTCGGCGAGTATTCCTACAAGCTCACCGACCCCATGCTCTTCTATAAGAACGTGGCGGCCAACGTGTCCGGCGACTACACCCGGGATCGGATCGACAGCCAGCTCAAGAGCGAGTTTTTGACCGCCCTGCAGCCCGCCTTCGCCCGCATCTCCGACATGGGCATCCGCTATTCCGCCCTGCCCGGCCACACCATGGAGCTGGCCGATTCCATGAACGAGGTCCTGTCCTCCAAGTGGTCCGAGCTTCGGGGCATCTCCATCGTGTCCGTGGGCGTCAGCTCCGTCAACGCCAACCCCGAGGACGAGGAGCGGATCAAGAAGCTGCAGAATGCGGCGGCCAGCACCTACGGCACCATGGCGGTGGGCGAGGCGATGCTGAACGCATCCCAGGCCGGCGATGGCAACGGCACAGGCGACGCCAATGGCTCCGGAGGATTCATGGGCCTGGCAGGAATGGCCATGGCAGGCATGATGGCCAACAACATGGGCGGCGGCCAGGGCGGCGGC
Source organism: uncultured Eubacteriales bacterium (assembly GCA_902798825.1). GTDB lineage: Bacteria > Bacillota > Clostridia > Christensenellales > CAG-138 > RUG472. The sequence continues at coordinate 66,874 of CADBYI010000004.1, forward strand.
CAGAACGGCGGCTTCGGCGGCCTGCATATGTATCAGCCCCCCACCCAGCCCGCGGCCCCCGCGGCGCAGGCCGGCTGGACCTGCCCCAAGTGCGGCAAGACCGGCAACACCGGCAAGTTCTGCGCCGAGTGCGGCGAGAAGAAGCCCGAGGAAGCCAAGGGCTGGACCTGCCCCAAGTGCGGCACCGTGAACAAGGGCAAGTTCTGCCAGGAGTGCGGCGAGAAGAAGCCCGCCGACGCGCCCCTCTACAAGTGCGACAAGTGCGGCTGGGAGCCGGCTGACCCCGCCAACCCGCCCAAGTTCTGCCCCGAGTGCGGCGACCCCTTCACGGACGACGATATCGTGAAGTAAGGCGAACAGAAGGAAGGGGACGGATCACCGTCCCCTTTTTTAGAGGTGCTTATTGAAAGCACGCACCTTTTTTGTAAAAAAGGTGCATCCAAAAAACTTTTATTTTGGACAAGCTGTTTGTCAGCCGTTTTCATTATCCCAATAGGCTTTTCTTTTTGCGCCGCTTTTTCTTTTCTCCTGAAAAGAAAAAGCGGCAAAAGAAAAAAGGAAAAAACCCATGCCGTTGATCGAACAACTTTCGCTTCAAGACGCCCGTCTCGTGGCCCTGTGCGGGGCCGGGGGGAAGACGTCGCTGCTGTACGCCCTGGGCCGGGAATGGGCCGATGGGGGGGAGAAGGTCGTGCTGACCACCTCCACCCATATCCAGTCCGAAATGCCGAAGGGCTGCGTCCTCTGGGACAAGCCTGACGAGGAAGCCTTGCTGGCCATCTGGCGGGCGGGGGTCCTGCCCGTGGCGGGGCGCCCGGCGGGCCGAAAGCTCCAGGGCCCCTCCGAGGAAATGTGGGCCCTCCTCCGGGCCCATGCCGACAGGATCGTGGTGGAGGCGGACGGCGCCGCCTGCCACCCGGTGAAGTACCCGGCGGTGTGGGAGCCGGTGATCCCCCAATATACGGACCGGGTGCTGGTGCTGGCCGGGCTCACGGCCCTGGATCAGCCCCTTGAAGCGGTCTGCCACCGGGCAAATCTGGCCCTCGAAAGGGGCATCCTCCCGGAGGGCCCCCTGACGGAGGCGGGCCTCGTCGCCCTGCTTCTCAAGGGCTATGGCCGCTATGATCCCCTCTACGTCCTGAACCAGGCGGACGACGATGCCGCCCGGGCCCGGGCCGCCCGCATGGCGGCAAAAATAGAACAGGCCGGCCACGCCTGTGCCGTCCTGTCGTTGAAAAATCTGGGGCTGAATCGATAGCGGGAGGGGCAAGCCCCTCCCCTACGGCGGCGCCGCAGGTCACATATTCGCCTTATCGAACTGAAAACTCTGGGCCGAGTAGAGGCTGTGGCGACCGCTGCAGGCGAAGCTCACGGCGCAAACCAGGGCGAACAGGGGCAGTCCCGCCCCGCCGAACAGCTCCACGCTGAGGACCATGCTGGCGATGGGGCAGTTCACGATGCCGCAAAACATGCCCACCATGCACAGGCCCGCCCCGAAGGAGGCGCTAAGGCCCACCAGCGGCCCCAGCAGGCACCCCATGGTGGAGCCCACGAAGAAGGCGGGGACGATCTCGCCGCCCTTCATGCCGCAGCCCAGGGTGACGGCGGTCAGCAGGAGCTTCAGCAGCCCGTCGTAGGGCAGCGCCCGGCCCCCGATGGCCCCCTCGATCACGTCCGCCCCGGCGCCGTTGTAGCGGCCGGTGCCCACCAGAAGGCTGATGCCCACCACCAGGACGGCACCCACGGCCACCCGCACGTATCGGTTGGGAAAGTATCGGCTGAACGCCCGGTGGGAGGCGTGCATGACCTCGCAAAAGACGATGCTGACCAGGGCGCACACCAGCCCCAGCACCAGGGCGGGCCACAGGCTGTTCAGGCTCAGGGCCGGGACCCCCTGCAGCACATACGCCTCCCCCGCCGCCCCCAGCAGCCGGGCGATATAGGCCGCGGTCATGGACGAAAGGATACAGGGCAGCACCGCCGTGGAGGAGATGGTGCCCACGCTGGCCACCTCGATGGAGAACACCGCCGCGGTCAGCGGCGTGCCGAACACGGCGGAGAACACGGCGCTCATGCCGCACATGGTCATGAGCCGGGTCTCCCCCTCGGTGAGCTTCAGCAGCCGGCTTAGGGCGGTGCCCAAACCTCCGCCGATCTGCAGCGCGGCCCCCTCCCGCCCGGCGGACCCGCCGCACAGGTGGGTCAGGAAGGTGCCGGAGAAGATCAGGGCCGCCAGCCGGGCCGGGACGCTCTCCCTCTCCGTGGTGGCCCGCAGCACCGCGTTGGTGCCCGGGTCCTTCTCCATCTTGAGCAGCCCATAGAGCAGCGCCGTCAGCAGCCCCGCCACCGGCAGCAGATACAGCAGCCAGGGGTGCGCCACCCGAAGCCGGGTGGCCAGGACGATGGCGTGGTAGAAGGCCGTCCCCACCCCGCCGCACACGACACCCGCCAGCAAAGCCAGCAGAACCAGCTTCGCCAGGGCGCGGATGTATTGTATCGTCGCTTTCATATGTACAGTTTACCCGGTTTTTCTCCCCCCGTCAATAAAGGGCCCGTTGCATTTTGGCGCCGAGGGCCGTATACTCTATCTATCACAAGGAGGGAGAGACGAACATGAAGCGATCCGAGATCAACCGGGCCCTGAAGGAGATGGAGGCCATGTGCCGGCGGGAGCACTGCTATCTGCCCCCCTTCTGCCATTTCACGCCCGAGCAGTGGCAGGAAAAGGGCCACGAATACGACGAAGTCCGGGACTGCAAGCTGGGCTGGGACATCACCGACTATGGGAAGGACGATTTCGACCGTCTGGGCCTGTCCCTCGTCACCATCCGCAACGGGAATCGGGCCATGGGGGACAAATATCCCATGGTCTACGCCGAAAAGCTCCTGTACCTGAAGGAGGGCCAATACTCCCCCAACCACTTCCACTGGTTCAAGACCGAGGACATCATCCACCGGGGCGGCGCCCCGGTGCTGATCCGGGTCTACAACTCCCTGCCCGACGAAAGCATCGACCGGGAGAATCCCGTGACATTGACCTGCGACGGCCGCAAATTCACGGTCCCCGCCGGGACCCTCATCCGCCTGACCCCGGGGGAGAGCATCCACGTCCACCAGGGCCTGTATCACGACTTCCAGCTGGAGCCGGGCCAGGGCCCCGCCCTGCTGGGGGAGGTGAGCCAAACCAACGACGACGAGCACGACAACCGCTTCGAGCCCCCCATGGGCCGCTTCCCCGCCATCGAGGAGGACGAGCCCCCCTATCGTCTGCTGTGCGGGGAATACCCCAAGGCGAAGGAAAGCGTATGAAAAAAGGGGCCTGTGGCCCCTTCATATGCTGTTTATTATGCCTCCGGGGCGTTCAGCGCCGCCTCCGGGATGGCGAAGGTCTCGACCTGGTCGAACCCGGACAAAGTCACGGTGATAACCGCGGCGGAAACATCCATCTCGAACGCCGCGCTCTCCTCCCCCGCCATGCCCTCGTTCAGGGCGGCGGTCAGCAGGTGTTTCATGGCCCCGGCCATGTCCACGGTATACCGAACGGGCAGGCCGCTCTCCTCGTCGATCATCACCTGCACGTCCATGTCCTCCACCTCTTCCATGGCCTCCGGGGACAGGTCCACCGCCGGGGTCTCCCCCTGCTCCCCCAGGGCGGCCGCGCCCTGAAGTATCTCCTGCACCCGCTTCCCGTCCAGCTTGCCTGCATAGACCGTGGCGGACCGGCCGTTCACCTCCTCGGTGCCCACCGGCTGCAGGTCCACGCTCTCGCTCAGCAGCTGTTCCATGGCGTCCCCGGGGGTGGCGACCAGATCGCTCCCCTGGCTTCCGCTCCGCTTCTGCCAGGTGGCCCCCTTGTCCAATGACAGGTAGACCACGGGGGTCTCCCCCTCCTTGGCGCCGTAGATCAGCCCACGGGTGGTGGTGCCCAGGGCGGTCGCAGTCATGTCGGCCCGGAACAGCGCCGGCTCTTGGATCACGTCCCCCTGGAGGGCTACCTTCACGTCCACGGGGATGCTCTGCTTCAGTTCGCCCATGGCGAAGACCATCCCCATGGTCATATTCACGTCCACGTCCATGTGGAAGCTCCGGACCGCCCGAAGCTTCTCACCGGCGGCGGCCTCCACGGCCGCAAAGGGCTCCTCCGTGGGTTCGGGGGTGGGCTCGGGGGTGGGTTCCTCCGTAGGCTCCGGTGTGGGTGTCTCCGTAGGCTCCGGTGTGGGCTCCTCGGTTGGTTCCGGCGTGGGCTCGGCGGTTGGTTCAGCCGTGGGCTCCTCCGTAGGTTCCGCCGTGGGCTCCTCGGTGATGGCGGCCGTGGGCTCGTCCTCGGCCTGTATGCGGGGGCTGTCCGCCACCTTCACCCTGACGCAGGCCGCCAGGTTCAGCGCCAAAGCCAGCGCCAGCAGCACAGAGATCGTTTTCTTCATGGGCTCCTCCTCAAAACGCTATTTCTCGGTACGGCCAGTATGGCATAGCCGGGGGACCCTGTCAAGGGCAGATGCCCGCCCCGGAACCGGCCGACAGAAAAAGACAGGGATCGTCTAAAGACGATCCCTGTCACAATCAATTTCTTTGCCTTATCCGATCTTCACGTACCGATCGTAGATATAGGCGGTGTCGCCCTCGAAGGTCACCTTCACCCAGCGGCCGGAGACGCCCTCCACCGGGAAGGTCTCCCCGTTCACGGCGGTGCCCAGCTTCTTGCTGGAGCTGCTGGCCTTGGCCCGGATGTTGACCTGGTGCTTCACGTTGACGATGGTGGCCGTCTTGCCCTCCACGTCCGCGGGCTTGGTCTTGGACAGATACTCGGTGAACAGCCAGGCGATGCCGTCCTCATAGTTGATCTTGGACCACTTGCCGCTCTTGCCGATGACCTTCACCTCGTCCCCCTGCTTCAAAACGCCCAGCTTCTTGCTGGAGCTGCGGGCCTTGGCCCGCACGTTCAGGGTGGAGATGTTCACATAGGCGGTGTCGCCGGTGGTGGGGGTGGTGGAGTCGGTGCCCTTGGTCAGGGACAGATAGGCGGTGTAGATATAGGCGGTGCCGCCGTCATAGGTCACCTTGGTCCACTTGCCGCTCTTGCCCGTGACCGGGAAGGTGTCGCCGTTGTAGGCCACGCCCAGGATCTTGCTGGAGCTGCTGGCCTTGGCCCGGATGTTGACCCCGTTGGGGGCGTTGGTGACGGTGGCGGTGTCGGAAAGGGGCGCGTCGCTCTTCTTGCCCACCTTCACGAACTTCTTATAGACGTAGCCGGTCACGTCCTTCTTGAACTGGATCTTGTACCAATCGCCCTCCACAGCCAGCAGCTGGAAGCGATAGCCCCGCCGGGCCTCGCCCAACTTCTTGCTGTCGCTGGTGGCGGCCTGACGGACGTTGGCGGAGTTGTTGCAGTTGATTATGGTCACGATGCTGTCCTCGGTGATCTCCGGGTCGGCCATGGCCACCGGCGCGAAGGCCATCAGCAGGAGCGCCACCAACAGAAGGCTGATCCATTTTTTCATCATATCCGTGTCTCCTCTCTTGAACGGCGGCGCGCAAAATCGGCGTCCCCGTTTTCTTCTCTCATATAATACCACAGAATGCGCCGTTATGGTGCAACAGAATTGTAAAAAATGAACATTTTTTTAAATATTTTTTCGCGCCTCCGCCCCCGGTGCCCCCGGTGCGACTCAAAGCAAAGAAAAAAGCGCCTTCCGGCGCTTTTTATGGTCAGCCGTATTTACTTGCGGTCCTCGCAGTCCGCCTGCTGGCAGTTGGCGCAGTCCTCGTCGCAGAAGGCCTCGTCCAGCATCTTCTCCACCAGCTCGGTGAGCTCGTCCATCTTGTCCTCGTCGGCGGGCAGGAAGATCTCGTCCTCGCCCTCCACGGAGACCTTCATGATATAGACCTCGGTCTCGGCGTCCTCGTCCTGCTCGCTCTCCAGATCGAAGAGGATGGCGTACTCCTGGCCCTCATGCTCGAAGTAGTCCCAGACCTCCATCTGAAACTCGTTGCCTTCCTCGTCGGAAAACGTGACCAGATCCAGCTCGTCGTTGTTTATATTCTCCATGGTTTTTCTCCTTTGCCTCTAAGATGGGGATATTCTACCCTATCCTCCGGCTTTTTTCAATAGGGACTTTCGTTTTTCCGCCCGTTGCCGGGCCGAGGGGCGAAAAAAGTTTCTCCCCGGGCAAAAAACCCTTGAAATCCCGGGAATTCTTATATATCATAGGTAGAGAGAAGGGCATCGCGCAGCCATGCCCGGAAAGGACGGATCGTATGGACCTTGATTTCTACAAGCGGCTGGCCAAGGCGCTGGCCATGGAGTTCGGCGACAACTGCGAGGTGCTGGTCCACGATCTCACCGGCGGCGACCCGGAGCACACCATCGTGGCCATCGAGAACGGCCACGTGTCCCACCGGCAAACCGGCGACGGCCCCTCCCAGGTGGCCCTGGAGGCCATGCAGGAGAAGCACCCGGAGAATCTGCAGGATCGGTCCGGCTACCTGCTGAGGACCCACGACGGGCGGATCGTCAAGTCCAGCACCGTCTACATCCGCAACGAGCAGGGGGGCGTGGACGGGATATTCTGCGTGAACTACGACATCACCAGCCTGCTCATGGCCCAGAAGGCCGTGGGGAGCCTTTTGACCCACCAGGAGGAGCACCGGTCCGCCAGCATCCCCCAGAACGTGAACGAGCTGCTGGACGACTTGATCGAGCAGAGCGTGGAGCGGGTGGGCAAGCCCGTGGCCCTCATGACCAAGGACGACAAGATCGCCGCCATCCAGTTTCTCAACAACGCCGGGGCCTTCCTGGTCACCAAGAGCGGCGACAAGATCAGCAAGTTCTTCGGCATCAGCAAGTACACCCTCTATTCCTACATCGACGCCAGCAAGAATCTGTAAGCAAAAAAACAAGAGAACAAAAGGGGGTGACGCTTTGCGGTGTCTCCCCCTCCTTATTCCAGCGTATCCTCCCTGTAGTTCAGCAAAAACCGGGCGCTGCCCTTCTCATACAGTCGGGCCGCCAGGGCGTCGGCGATGGGGATCAGTATCCGCTCGTGCTCGCACTGGACCGGCGCCACCCGGTGCATATCCCCGGTGAGGCTGAAGTTGAGGCAGGCGCAGTGGTGCCGGCACCGATCGGCGATGGCGCACCCTTCGCAGTCCGGCTCCGGTGGCAGGGAGGCGGCGTAGATGGCCCGCTGCTTCGCCCCGTCCACGCCCCCGAACACGTCCCCCATGCGGTATTCCGGCCGATACAGAAACTGGTTGCAGGGGTACAGGCTCCCGTCCTCCGCCACGGAGGGCTGGCGCATGCCCAGCTTGCACTCCAGGCACGGCCGATCGTTCAGATACGCGGATATCTTCGTCAGAAACGGCAGAAACAGCAGCGGCCGCTGCCGGTCGAACCGCGCCTCCATCCCCAGGGCCACCGCCTCGTACTGCTCTTTCAGCCGGGCCAAGGATTCGTCGTCCCAGCCTGCGTGGGGCCTATAGTCCATGACGGAGTTGATCCGGGTAAACCCCCGGTCGTGGAGCCAGAGCACGGACTGGGCCATGCCGTCCACGGTCTCGGGCGTCACGGTCTGCAGCGCCACCGCATCGGGCTGATAGCGAAGGAGCAGGTCCACCACCGGCTCCAGCCTTTCCCTGGTGGGCCGCCCGTCCCGGGTCAGCCGCTGCCGATCCTGCAAAAGCCCGTCGTGGGAAAGGGCGATTTGAAGATCGTGCGCCTCGGCGAAGCGGAGAAACGCCTCGTCCAGCAGCGTGCCGTTGGTGGTCATCTTGAACCGGACGCTGACGCCCCGGGCCGCCGCCTGGGCCTTGGCGTAGCGGCAGATGTCCTCCGCCAGCTTCCGCTCCAACAGGGGCTCGCCGCCGAAGAGGGACAGGCCGTTGGTCCCGTGGCCATAGGAAAAGACCAGGTCCACAGCCCGCCGGGCCGTGTCCCAGGTCATGTGGTCTTTGCCGTGGGTCTCGTAGCAGTACCGGCAGTTCAGATTGCAATCCGCCGTCAGATGGAGCGTCAGGTTCATGAGGCCTCCTTAGTGTTGGCCGTCGCCCTCCGGCACATAGACCATGCCCGTGGTGGACAGCTCCCGCACCACGTCGGGGGTGGGCCGGGCCTCGGGGGTCTCCGGGGGTTCACAGATGGCCACCTCCCCGTCCAGGATCAGCTCCTCCTCCGGGGGCTCCGTCACCAGGGCGACGCCCGAGGTCTGCAGCTCCGGCTGCCGCACCTTGGCGCAGCCCGCCAGGCCGCCCATGGCCACCAGGGCCAATCCCGTGATCGCCGCGCCCTGCAGGGCCTTGCGGGGGTATGCGGGCCGATAGCCCGTCAGTCGTTGCTGTTTCATGCTGCGCCTCCTTGGTTCCTTTGCCCATAACACCCCGTATCCCCGCCGCAAGTTGCATCCCGTCCCGCTTTTTTTCGCCCCCGGGGCTTTTCAGCCCCTCCGAGCCGGAGTATACTGAAAAAAACGCGAACCAAGGAGGGACCCCCATGCGCCAATACATCGTGGACGCCTTCACCGACCGGCCCTTTTCCGGCAATCCGGCGGCGGTATGCCCCCTGCCGGCCTGGCTGCCGGAGGCGACATTGCAGCAGATCGCCCTGGAAAACAACCTGTCCGAGACCGCCTTCTTCGTGAAGGAGGGGCCTGGCTACCGGCTGCGCTGGTTCACGCCGGCGGCGGAGGAGGAGCTGTGCGGCCACGCCACGCTGGCCACCGCGTTCGTGATCCTGACCATCCTGGACCCGGATGCCCCGGGGGTGCGCTTCGAGACCCGCAGCGGTCCCTTGACCGTGGTCCGCCGGGGCGATCTGTTTGAAATGAATTTCCCCACCTTCCCCCTGCGGGAGGTGCCTGTCACGGACGCCATGGAAAGAGCTTTCGGCGTCCGGCCCCTGCAGGCGATCATGGGGCTGGATCTCACCTGCGTGTTCGGGACGGAGGAGCAGGTACGGTCCATGGTCCCGGACCAGCGGCTGCTGAAGGAGCTGCCGGGACGGATACAGAACGCCACCGCCCGGGGCCGGGAGACGGACTGCGTGTCCCGCAGCTTCTGCCCCAAGGACGGCATCGACGAGGACCCTGTGTGCGGCTCCGCCCACTGCCAGATCGCAGACTACTGGGCCCGGGTCCTGCAAAAGCCCCTGATCCACGCCTATCAGGCCTCCCGCCGGGGCGGGCATCTGATCTGCGAGCTGCTGGGCGACGGCCGCATGGCCCTCCGGGGCAAGGCCACGCTGGTGGCCATAAGCGACATCGTGGCCGAGCTGTAACAAAAAAAGGACGCCGAAGAGGCGCTCTCTAAAAGGTGGTTTTCAAGCGCATCCAAAAGCCTTCCCCTTGAGGGGAAGGTGGCGCAGCGTGAGCGAAGCCGGATGAGGTGGATATCTAAAAGCATCAGCTC
>CADBYI010000004.1:76289-121328 GCA_902798825.1 uncultured Eubacteriales bacterium
ACCGCCATGCGGAAGTGATGCGTGCGCTTCAGGCAAACAAAAACCTTCCGAAAAGAAACTGTTTCCCGGAAGGTTCAAATCCGTTTCATTCCGACAAACTGGAAGTTGTGTAATTGTCTTCGGAATCATGTGTTCCAGGCTTTGCGGAGTTTCTCTGCGACTGCTTCTGAGACCTCCTTCTCACCCTGAGGATAGATCCAATCGTATCCGTCATTTGGAAGACGCGGGAAAACATGCAGGTGGAAGTGACCAAAAGTGCAGTTCTTACCGCCGTTTTGCATCATGCCATAACCATCGGTATTATAGACCTTCCTGAAAGATCTTACTGCGTGGCGTGCAACTTCTGTCATTTCGAGAATATAATCATCTGGGAGCTCCGTTATAGAATCTACATGAAGCTTCGGAATGATGAGCATATGTCCCTCGTTCGCAGGGTCTATATCAAGGAAAGATATGGTCTTCTCGGTCTCATTTACTATATATGCAGCCGCTTTATGCGCTGCGATATCACAAAACAAACACATGATCATTCCCCCTCATATATCAGCCTCACAAATCACGATTTGTCGTATTGATTCTATCATGATTTCCAACAAGATACAACGAAAAAAGCACCGCCGACCAAAGCCGACAGTGCCTTTGAAAATCCACCTTGACAGAACGCCTGTGAAGCGTCCTTTTTTTATGCGTTCTTTCCCGGTGCCTGTGCCCGCCGGTACGACCACCGGAGGATGATCAGGCTGGCCACCATCATGCAGGCGATGAGGGCATAGGCGGACTTGTATTCGCCGGTATGATCGGCGATGACGCCCGGCACGGCGGAGAACAGGATGCCGCCCAGGTTATAGAAGATCTGCAGCCACTTCAAAAGCTTCGGGTACCCGGCCCGATCGGACAGGTCCCCGGCCCACAGCGGCGGGCCCACGTTGTACACCGAGGCGCCGAAGCCCATGAGGGCCACCGGCAGATAGCACCAGAAGAGGCTGACCCCGTTCATGAGCTGCACCGCGGCGCAGCCCAGGATGAACACCGCCATGAGCAGGGTGGTGCACCGCTTGGGCCCGAACCGGTCGGCCATGTCCCCGGACAGGAACTTGCTCCCCACCAGCACCAGCCCCTGAAGGGACACCACCGTGGCCGCCACCTGGACGCTGTAGCCGCAGCTCTTGGCCAGCACCGACAGATGCCCGGAGAACGCCTGGCCCGCGCCGCCCACGAACAGCATCATCAGCGCCAGCATCCACAGCACCTGCTTCGGCAGTTCCGCGGGCCCCTCCTTCTCCGGGACCCGGGGGCCGTTTGTGCCGCCTTCGCCGTAGGGCGCCAGGCCCTTTTGGCCGGGCTCGTCCCGCAACAGCAAGAACAGGCACAGGGCGCTCAGCAGCATGAACCCGGCCTGCAGCAAAAACGCGGTCCGCAGGGAGTAGCGGAGCACCAGCGCCGTGACCAGGGGCGAAAAGACCATGGTGGCCACGCCGGAGCCCGCGGAGCTGATGCCCAGGGCCAAGCCCCGGTGGCTGTGGAACCAGTTGGAAAGCAGCAGCGACGTGGGGTAGATGGCGCCCAGGCCATAGCAGATGCCGCCCAGGGCCGCCCCGGCGTAGTAGACGGGGGCGCTGCCGCCCACGGAATAGACCAGGGCCGAGGCCGCGCCGATCAGGGACGCGATCAGCAGCCCCCGGCGCAGGGAGAGCTTGCGATAGTACAGCTCCACCAGGAACGTGACCCCGAAGGAGAACAGGCACCGGATGGACAAAATGGCGCTGCCCATGCTGTCGCTGATGCCCCCGGCCTCGATGAAGGGCAGGTACACCGACAGGATGTTGCTGCACAGGCCCATGTTGCACACGAACATCCACAGCCCGCACAGGCAGATCACCCAGGCATAATGCAGTTTAGAGGGTTTTTTCATCGGTTTTTCCAAGCACGCACTTGTTTTATAAAAGCGGCACACCCACGCTTACACCATCGACAACAGCACGAACAGCCAGTGGGCCGCCACGCCCGCGCACAGGCCCCCCAGGGTGTGGCAGAGGATGGACTTGGCCGCCAGCTCGTTGCAGTGGAGCATGTCCATCATGGACACGTGGGTGGACAGATACCCGCTCCAGCACATGCACATGCCGGTGAACACGGCGATGTCGTTGGCCCCGGCCGCCCCCTCCCGCAGCAGCTCCGGCACCATGCCCAGCGACGCCCCGGCGGACCCCAGGGCCGTGATGGGCACGGACACGCAGGCGGAGGAGGTGAACCCGAACAGGGGCTTGAACAAAAACTGGAGCCTGTCCCCCAGCTTGGGCAGCAGGCCGATGCCCTCGTAGGCCCCGCCGGTGTAGGCCCCGGAGGCGGAGGGTCCATAGGTCAGCATCATGACCACGGTGCAGATGACCAGCACCCCGGGGACGATCCCCAGCCCCAGCTCCACGCCGTTCTTCCCCCCGTTCAGAAGGGAATCCAGCAGCCGCAGCATGAACCCCTTCTTCCGCTGGCGCTCCGCGTCGGTGAGCTGGCCCATCTCCCGGGGGGACAGGGCCAATGTCTCGGTGCCGTACAGCTTCTTGCTGCTTCTCAGGAGCAGCCGGGTGCTGACGATGCTGCCCACCACCGCGCCCAGGTTCCCGCAGAGCACCGCCAGGCCCAGCCTGGTCCCGGTGACGGCGGAGAGTCCCGCCATGTAGCTGGTGACGATGAGCCCCATGCCGAAGGCGGTGCCCAAATTCGTCAGCGCCGGGATCTGATAGGCCTTGAAGTACCGGCGGTACTGCTGTTCCTTGGCCAGGGCCAATATGGACGGGTTGTCGGAAAAATAGGTGGACACCACCCCCAGCGCCGCCGCACCGGGCATGCCGTAGAGGGGCTTCATCAGGGGCGAAAGGAGGAAGTTGAACAGCTCCAGCACCCCGAACTCCGTCAGCATCTCCGACAGGGCCCCCGCCAGCACGGCGATGGCCATGATGTAGAACACCGTGTCCAGCAGTATCCGATAGGCGGTGTTCATCATGGTGTTGATGGCGTTGGTCATGCCCATGGGCACCATGAACAGGGCCATGAAGGCGCAGAACGCCACCAGGAACAGGGCGCTTTTGGTCAGCTTCTTCCCCGTCTCCCGCCGCTGCTGCCGCAGCGTCTCTCGCTTTTCGTCAAAGGTTGCCATCCGCTTCTCCTTTTATGCCTCAAAACAGACGAATGTCCATGGCCTGGGACAGGTATTCCAGCACGGCGATCCCGGCGGCGCTGTTGCCCCTCGGGTCCAGGGCCGGGCCGAACACGCCGATGCCCATCCGGTCCACCAGGGTGGCCACGATGCCGCCGCCCACGCCGCTTTTGGCGGGATAGCCCACCTTCACGGCGAACTGGCCGGAGCCGTCGTACATGCCGCAGGTCAGCATAAGGGTCCGGATGATCCGGGCGTGGTTGGCCTCCATGAGCCGTTCCCCTGTCCCCGGGTCCACCCCCCGGTTGGCCAGCACCGCCCCCAGATGGGCGATGTCCTCCGCCGTCACGTACAGGGAGCACATGCGAAAATAGGCGTCCAGCACCTCCCTGGCGTCCCCCTCCAGCATCTTCGTGGCCTTCAGGTGGTAGGCCAGGGCCCTATTCTTGTCCCCGGTCTCCCGCTCGGACAGATACGCCTCCTGGCACAGGGCGATGGTCTCGGAGCCGCAGAGCTTTTTGAAGTGTTCCAGCAGCCGCCGGAACTTGTCTGCCCCGCTGTGCCCCTTGATGGTCCCCACCACGGCGATGGCCCCGGCGTTGATGAAGGGGTTATAGGGCTTCCTGTCCGTTTCCAGACGGATGATGGAGTTGAAGGGGTCCCCGGTGGGCTCCAGCCCCACCCGGCCGGAGAACAGATACCGCTCCCCCCGATCCTGCAGGGCCAGGGACAGGGCCACCACCTTGGCGATGCTTTGGACGGTGAAGGGCACCCGGGTGTCCCCGGCGCTGAACCGGCGGCCGTCCAGGGTCTCGGCGCACACGCCCAAAAGATCCCGGTCCACCTGCCTGAGGTAGGGGATATACTGGGCGGTTTTGCCCTCTTTGGTGAAGGCGCGCCCGTAGGAAAGGGCGTCCTCCAGCATGCTCTGACAGATTTCGGCCATGGCTCAGGCGTTGTAATACTTGTCGAACTCGGCGGGATGGGGGATCTTCCCCAGCTCCACGCACTCCTTCCGCTTCTCGGCGATAAGGTTTCGGATGAGCCGTTCCGGGAACACGCCGCCCCGGGTCAGATACGCGTGGTCCGCCTCCAGGGCGTCCAACGCCTGGTCCAGGGAGGTGGGCAGGTGGTGGAGCTTCGCCTTCTCCTCGTCGGAAAGGCTGTACAGGTTCATGTCGTAGGGGCCCCAGCCGTGCTCGTGGGGGTCGATTTTGTTCTGAATGCCGTCCAGGCCCGCCATCAGCAGCGCCGCATAGCAGAAGTAGGGGTTGCAGGTGGCGTCCGGGTTCCGGATCTCGAACCGGCGGAGCTTGGGGGACTTGGCGTAGGCGGGGATGCGGATGACCGCGCTCCGGTTGCTGGTGGCGTAGCCCACGGTCACCGGCGCCTCGAACCCGGGCACCAGGCGCTTGAAGGAGTTGGTGCTGGGGTTGGTGATGGCGCAGAGGGAGGCGATGTGCTGCAGGAGCCCCCCCATGAACCAGTGGGCCTCCTTCGACAGGTGGGCGTAACCCTCGTCGTCGGAGAACACGGGCTCCCCGTCCTTGAGGAGCAGCATATGCACGTGCATGCCGCTGCCGGCCTCGCCGTAGACGGGCTTGGGCATGAAGGTGGCGGTCTTGCCGTACTTCATGGCGGTGTTCCGGACGATGTACTTCACCAGCATGGTGGCGTCGGCCATCTTGGACATCTCCCCCAGCTTGGGCTCGATCTCGAACTGGCCCGAGGCGCCCACCTCCGGGTGGTGATACTTCACGGGGATGCCCGCCTCCTGCATGAGCAGGCACATCTCGCTCCGGCATTCATAGGTCCGATCCAGGGGCTTGGCCACATGGTAGGCCCTCTGGTAGGGGACCACGTAGCCCTTGCCGTTGGAGGCGCTGTTCCAATAGCTCTGCTCCGCGTCCAAACTCATGCCGATGGACCCGGGCTTCACCTCCCAGTTGATCTGGTCGAACAGATAGAACTCGAACTCCGGCAGCACCAGCATGGTGTCCGCGATGCCGGTGGACCGCATATAGTCCTCCGCCGCCCGGACGATGTTCCGGGGGTATTGGTCCAAAGGCCGGTTGGCCGGGTAGTCGATGATCATGGCGTTGCCGGTCATGGACAGGGTCTTGACCCCGCAGAAGGGGTCCACATAGGCCGTGTCCAGATCGGGGATGAAGACCATGTCGCTCTTCTCCACCACCGCGTAGCCGTAGTTGGAGGCGTCGAAGCCCACGCCGTCCGTCATCATGTCCTCGCTGAAGTTCTCCGCGGGGATGGTCACGTGGCGGAACTGGCCGTGGATGTCCACCATCTTGAAGTCCACCATCTGAATTTCCTCGTCCCGCAGCAGCCGCAGGATGTCCTGCACCGTGTTCGCCATGCTCGTTCCTCCTGTCAGATGTATTTGTTATATCCGCTGCCCGTAGATTTGGGCATACTTTTCCCTGAGATAGTCGATGTACCGGCCGGCGTCGGGCGCCTCCCCCGTGGCGTCCCGCAGCAGCTGCCGGGCGGGCTTCATGGCCCCGAAGCGGTGGATGTTCGCCCGGTTCCAGGCCTTCACGGCGCCGAATTCCCCCCGGCGGACCTGATCGAACAGGTCCGGCACGTCCCGCTCCATGGCCCGGAGGAACTGGCAGGCGTACACGTTCCCCAGGGCGTAGCTTTGGAAATACCCGATATAGCCGCTGAACCAGTGCATGTCCTGGAGGACCCCTTCCCCGTCGTTTTGGGGGCTGACCCCCAGATAGGCCGCCGACAGCTCGTTCCAGGCCCCGGGCAATTCCCGGAAGGACAAGGTCCCGTCGAACAGGGCCTTCTCCAGCTCGTAGCGCAGCAGGATGTGGAGGCTGTAGCTGGCCTCGTCGGACCCCAGCCGCAGGGGGGACAGCCTAAGGCCGTTGAGCCCCCGCCAGAACGCCTCCGGCGACGCGTCCCTGAGGGCCGGGAACCGCCGGCGGGCCAGGGGCAGGGCCCACTCCCAAAAGGGCAGGCTCCGGCCCAGCAGGCACTCCAAAAACCGGGCCTGGGATTCGTCCATGGGCAGGGAGGCGGACCGGGCCAGGGGCGTGCCGTCCAGCTCCGGCCCCAAGCCCTGCCAGTAGATGGCGTGGCCCCCCTCGTGGAGGCTGGACCCCACGGCCCGGGTGAAATCGTCCTCGAAATAGCGGCAGGTGATGCGCACGTCCCGCCTGTGGTTGAAGGTGGTGTAGGGGTGGGCGCTCTCGTCCACCCGGCCCCGGTCGAAGTCGAAGCCCACGGCCGTCAAAATCTCGCGGCACAGGGCCTTCTGCCCTTCCCTGGGGAAGACGCCCACGAGGGGCGACCGGTCCGGCGGGGGCAGCTCCCGAAGCGCCCGGACCAGGGGCACCAGGGCCCCCTTGAGCTGGGCGAAGAGCCGGTCCGTCTCCGCCCGGGTGTCTCCCTCCTCCCACTCGTCCATCAAGCCGGTGAGGGGGTCGTCGGCAAAGCCGCAGCAGGCCGCCAGCTCCCGCTTATAGGCAAACTCCCGCTCCAAAAGGGGCCGGACGCTCTCATAGTCGTTGGCCGCCCGGGCGGCGGGCCAGGCGTGCTCGGTCCTTAGATTGTGGTCCGCATAGGCGGACAGCAGCTCCCCGGGGACCCCCCGAAGCCGATCGAAGGTCCGGCGGGCGTCCCCCACGGCCCGGCGAAGGATGGGGTCCTCCGGCGGGTCCGCCTCCAGAGCAAGGAGCAGCTCCTCCATCTCCTTCGAGGTCGAAAGGGCGTGGCGACGCCGGGCCAGATACCCCATCTCCCGCCCCCGGTAGGCCCCGGCGGCAGGGGGCATGGCCACCCGCATATCCCAGGAAAGGGTCAGGCCGATGTTGTTCAGCTGTTCGATTTCGTCCAGCAGCGCCGAAAAGCGCGCCTCTTCTCGTTGTCCCATGGATGCGTTTCTCCGCTTTCATTGTAACACGGTCGAAATAAAGCGCAAGGGATTTTTCTCCCGGGGGACGAATATATAACGGCCCGCGCATCCCGCCCCGGGGACCGTTCCCAGATCCCTCGACTGCGCTCGGGATGACCGGGAGGGGCGCCCGGGACGACCGAAGGGAGCGCCCGGGACGACCGGGGGGGAGCGCCCGTCGCCCCACGCAAAAAGGGAGCCCTTCGGCTCCCTTTCGTTGGCTGTCTCCTGATCGCTGGATCGATCAGGCGGCGGGCTTGGCGTACTGGAAGAAGAAGTAACCCATGGTGGTGTAGCCCAGGTTGGTCACGCCCTTGTTGCAGTACATGTTGGTGTAGTAGTACACGGGGCACACGGGGAAGCCGCCCTCACCGAAGAGGGTCTCCTCAGCCTCGTACAGGAGCTTGTCGCGGTCGGCGCCGGCCAGCATGCCCTTGGCAGTGGCGATCTTCTCATCGAAGCTGGCGTCGCTGTAGAGGCCGTAGTTGTAGCTGTTGCCGGTGACCATGAGCTCCAGGTAGGTGATGGGATCGTTGTAGTCAGCGATCCAGCCCAGACGGGCCACACCGAAGTTGTGCTCACCCAGACCGTTGGTGTAGGTGGCCCACTCCTGGTTGGCCAGGTTGATCTTCATGCCGAGAACGGTCTGCCAGTCGTGGCCGCAGGCCTCGGCGATGGTCTTGTGGGTCTCGGAGGTGTTGAAGTTGTACTCCACAGTGGTGTTGGGATCCCAGGAGCCGTCGTCCACAGCGGCCTGATAGAGCTTCTGAGCGAGCTCGCAGCGGCCGGCATAGGTGGACAGGTCGGCATCGGGATACATCTTCTGCAGGGTGTTGTACAGGGCGCCCAGCTCGGACACGCCGAAGGCGAAGTCAGCGCCGGTGGAATCCAGGATACCGGAGGCGACGAAGCCGGTGGCAGGCGCCTGGCCCCCCTGGGTCACGTTCTCGACGATGTTCTCACGATCCACGGAGATGGCCATGGCCGCACGGACACGCCAATCGGGGATCTTGTCGCAGTTCAGGTACAGATAGTAGGTGCCCACGTAGGGGTTGATGAAGCAGTCGCCGGACTCCCGCAGGCTGTTGATCATGTCGGTGGGGAAGCTCTCGATGAACTGATACTCGCCGGACTGATAGGCGGAGAGGATGGCGGTCTCGCTGTCGCTCAGCCACCAGACGATCTTGTCGGGGCCCAGGTTGGCCAGATCATAGTACTTGTCGTTCTTCTCCATGGCCAGATAGCTGTCATGGACCCACTCGGTGATCTTGTAGGGGCCGTTCACCACGATGTTGGCGGGATCGGTCCAGCCGTCCTTCACCACGTCCTCCCGCAGGGGCATCAGGGACGCGAAGGCGCACATCTCCAGGAAGTAGGCGCAGGGGGCTTCCAGGGTGATCTCCAGGGTCTTGTCGTCGATGGCCTTGATGCCCAGCTCGCTCTTGTCCTTCTCACCGGCCTGGATGGCGGCGGCGTTCAGAACGATGTTGTCCAGGAAGTAGCCGTAGTCAGAGGCGGTGGCGGGGTCCACCAGGCGCTGCCAGGAGAACACCCAATCCTTCGCGGTGACAGGCTGGCCGTCGGACCAGAAGATGTCGTCACGGAGCGTGAAGGTGTAGACGGTCTTGTCCTCGGAGATGGTGTAGTCCTTGGCCTGGCCCAGCACGACCTCGGTGAGCTTCATGTTGGGATCGTCGGCGGGATTGGCTTCCACCATCTGATACTTCATCAGGTTCTCAAACTGATGGTTG
This sequence comes from uncultured Eubacteriales bacterium, assembly GCA_902798825.1. Lineage (GTDB taxonomy): Bacteria > Bacillota > Clostridia > Christensenellales > CAG-138 > RUG472. The sequence continues at coordinate 85,117 of CADBYI010000004.1, forward strand.
GTATAGGTGGAGCCGTCCACGGAGCTGATCAGCGAGGGGTCGATGGTCTCGGGCTCGGACGCGATGCAGGCGTTGACCACGAAGGGCGCGGCCTCCTCGGCCTTGGGCTCCTCGGCGGTTTCAGCCTTGGGCTCCTCGGCCTTGGGGGCCTCGGTGGCTTCGGTCTTGGTTTCCGTGGGTTGCGTGGTCTCAGTGGTGGTCTTGGTGCAGGCCACAACGGAGAAAGCCAGGCAAAGCACCAGAAGCAACGCTACCAGTTTCTTCATTTTTCTTTCCTCCTTTTGGATTTGCAGTCGTTTTGACTGGTTGTATATGCTAACCATTCTGTTCCAGCAGATGGCAAGCGCCGTAATGACCCGGCCCGTACTCCTTCAGCACGGGCATCTCCTGGCGGCACCGGTCCGTGGCGTAGGGACACCGGGTGTGGAACCGGCAGCCGGAGGGCGGGTTGATGGGGCTGGGGATGTCTCCCTCCAGCAATATCCGCTGCCGGGCCCGGCTCTTCTCCGGGTCGGGCAGGGGCACCGCGGACAGCAGCGTCTTGGTGTAGGGGTGGATGGGATGGTTGCAGAGCTCGTGGCTCTCCGCCAGCTCCACCAGGCACCCCAGGTACATGACGCCGATCCGGTCCGAAATGTGGCGAACCACGGACACGTCGTGGGCGATGAACAGATAGGTCAGCCCCTTCTCCGTCTGCAGATCCTCCAGCATATTCACCACCTGGGACTGGATGGACACGTCCAAAGCCGAAATGGGCTCGTCGCAGACGATGAACTCCGGGTCCACGGCCAGGGCCCGGGCGATGCCCACCCGCTGCTGCTGGCCGCCGGAAAACTCGTGGGGGAACCGGTTGGCGTGCTCGGTGTTCAGGCCCACCTCCTCCAAGAGGTGCCGTATCCGCTCCGACCGCTCCTTCTTGGAGGAGGTCAGCTTGTGGATATCCAGGGCTTCGCCGATGATCTCGCCCACGGTCATGCGGGGGTCCAGGGAGCCCGAGGGGTCCTGGAAGATGATCTGCATCTTCCGCCGGTAGGGCAGCATCTTCACGGAGATGTTCTGCTCCTTGTCGTAGATAGGGGTGCCGTCGTAGACGATGCGGCCCGCCGTGGGCTCGTAAAGGCGGATGATGGTCCGGCCCAAGGTGGTCTTGCCGCAGCCGGATTCGCCCACCAGGCCCAAGGTCTCCCCCTTGTAGATGGACAGGGACACGGATTCCACCGCCTGGACGTACTTCTTCTCCAGGAGCCGGTTGCCCTTCACGGGGAAGTATTTGCGGAGGTTGGTGACCTCCAGGAGCTTCGTGCGGTTTTCCTCGCTCATGCGTTCGCTCCCTCCTTCCCCAAAGCGTCCTTAAAGTGGAGCCAGCAGGCGGAGATATGGTCCTCGCCCACCTGGGCGAAGGGCGGCTTCTGCCTGAGGCAAATCTTCATGCACTCGTTGCACCGGGGCCCGAAGTTGCAGCCCTGGGGCGGATTCAGCAGGTCGATGGGCGTGCCCTCGATGGGGATGAGCCGCTCGTCGCCCGTCTCGTCCAGCCGGGGGATGGACTGCAGCAGCCGCCTTGTGTAGGGGTGCTCGGGACGATAGAAGATGTCGTTCACCTTCCCCTGCTCCACGATCCGGCCCGCGTACATGACCGACACCCGGTCGCAGATCTCCGCCACCACGCCCAGATTGTGGGTGATGAAGATGATGGAGGTGTTCTCCTTCCGCTGCAGGTCCTTCATGAGCTCCAGTATCTGGGCCTGGATGGTCACGTCCAGGGCCGTGGTGGGCTCGTCCGCGATCAGGAGCTTGGGGGAGCAGATCAGCGCCATGGCGATCATGGCCCGCTGGCGCATGCCGCCGGAGAACTCGTGGGGATACTGGTTCATGCGCTTTTCGGCGTTGTTGATGCCCACCAGCTCCAGCATCTCGATGGCCTTCTTCCGGGCCGCCTCCTTGGAGATGGACTTGTCGTGGCAGGTCAGCGCCTCGGTGAGCTGGTTGCCGATGGTGTACACCGGGTTCAGGCAGGTCATGGGGTTTTGGAAGATCATGCTGACCTTGTTGCCCCGAAACTGGCGCATCTGCTCGGGGGTGTAGTCCAAAAGATTCTCCCCTTCAAATTCGATGGACCCGCCGATGACCCTGCCCGGGTTCTGCAGCAGGCCGATGATGGAGTAGGCCTCCACGCTCTTGCCGGAGCCGGATTCCCCCACCACGCCCATGACCTCGTTATAGCCCAGGGAGTAGGAGATGCCGTCCACCGCCTTGACCTCCCCGGCGGGGGTGAAGAAGGACACCTTCAGATCCTTCACCTTGAGAAGCAGCTTGTTTTCTTCCATACGGCTCCTCCTTTACTTTTTCAACCGGGGGTCCAGGGCGTCCCGCAGGCCGTCGCCCACCAGATTCAGCGTCAACACGATGATGGTGAGCACGATGGCGGGGAACACCAGCCGGTAGGGGTACAGGGAGATGGTCTCCAATGCGTCGGAGCACAGCGAGCCCAAACTGGCCATGGGCGCCGACACGCCCAGGCCCAGGAAGGACAGGAAGGACTCCAAAAAGATGGCCGAGGGGATCTGCAAACAGGTGGTGATGACCAAGGGCCCGATGCAGTTGGGCAGCAGGTGCTTGCGGATGATCCGGGCGTTGGAGGCGCCCAGGGCCGTGGCCGCGGTCACGTACTCCTGCTTCTTGAGCTGGAGCACCTGGCCCCGGATGATCCGGGCCATGGTGACCCAATAGAGCACGGCGAAGGTGATGAAGATGCTGACGATGCCCGCGCCCAAATCCGACATGGCCCGGACGAAGGCGGAGGTGGCGGAGTGGTTCTGGAACCACATCTGCAGGGGGTCCTTGAGCACCACCTGCAGCAGCAGCACGATCAGCACCTCGGGGACGGAATAGATGAGCTCCACGATCCGCATCATGATAAAGTCCACCACCCCGCCGCACAGGCCCGAGATGGCCCCGTAGAGGGAGCCGATGACGAGCACGATCAGGGCGGCCATGATGCCGATGATGATGGACACCCGGGCGCCGTACATGGTCCGGGCCATGATGTCCCGGCCCTGGGAGTCGGTGCCGAACACGTGGGGGAAGACCCGCCGCGTCAGCTTCAGCTCCGTGGCCCCTTGGGCGGGGGTGTCGCTGACCTCCATGGCCGTGTACTTGGTATAGGTGCCGTTTTCGATGTCCTTTTCGGCCACCAGCCGCAGGGGCTCCGGGTCGCCGGCTTTCAGCAGCAGCACGCTCTTCTCCGCGGCCTTGGCCATGGTGAAGGCATAGGTCTGCCCGCCGGCCCGGACGAAATAGTCCCCCTTGGCGATGGCGGTCAGGCTCCCGGGCCGCAGGGCGGTGGCGTAGAAGCCGTCGGCGCTCTTTTGGACGGAGCGGACCAAGGCCTCGCTCTTGCTATACTCGAAGGGGCCCAGCTTTTGGGCGCTGCGGTACTGGTCCGCATAGGTATAGGGGATCAGCTTGGGGCCGATGAAGGCGAACACCAAGCACAGCAGAAACACGAACAGCGCCACCATGGACACGGTGTTAGCCCGGAACCGGCGCCAGGCGTCCTGCCAGAAGGAGATGGACTTGTGCATCTCCACCATGGATTCCTTCTCCTGGCTGGAGGCGGCGGTAAAGTCGTCGTCCCGGATGCCGAAGGTGTCCATGATCTTCTCCGGGTCCACCTGGAAGGGGCTGATCTTGGCGAACGTATTCTTCATGATCATTCCTCCTTGGTGGTCAGGGTGATGCGCGGGTCCACGATCTTATAGGCGATATCCACCACCAGCATGGCGAAGATGACCAGGGCGGACAGGACCACGGTGGTGGCCATGATGACAGGGTAATCCCGGCTCATGACGCACTGGACGAAGTATTTGCCCAGGCCCGGCACCGAGAAGGTGGACTCCACCACGAAGCTGCCGGTGATGATGCCGGCGGTCACGGGGCCCAGATAGGTCACCACGGGGATCAGGGAGTTCCTGAGAGCATGCTTGAGGATCAGGCCGCTGGTCTTGACGCCCTTGGCCCGGGCGGTGCGGATGTAGTCCTGGTTGATGGCGTCCAGCATGCTGGTCCGCATGAGCTTGGCGATGTAGCAGGTATAATAGGAGGAGAGGCTGATGACGGGCAGGATATAGCTCTTGGTGTCGGTGAGGCTGCCGCTCAGAGTGGGGACCCACTTGAGCTTCACGGAGAACACCACCAAAAGCAGGGCCGCCAGCACAAAGGTGGGGATGGCCACGCCGATGGTGGTCACCACCCGCAGCACCCCATCCAGCCAGGAGCCCCGATAGTAGGCCGCCAGGCACCCCAGGGGGATGCCCAAGCACACCGCCAGCAGCAGGGCGAACAGGCCCAGCTTGATGGACAGGACGAACTTCCCCTGGTGGAAGATGATGTTCTTCACCGGGGTCCCCTCCTGCATCTTCAGGGACGTGCCCAGGTCTCCCTTGAGATAGTTTTTGATGTAGTTCAAAAGCTGAATATGCAGGGGCTTGTCCAGGCCGTACTTGGCCTCGGCCATGGCGATCTGCTCCGGCGTGGACTTTTCCGTCAGGAACGGGCTGCCGGGGATGGCGTTCATCAGCAAAAAGGTCACGACCATGATGAGCAGCAGGATCAGGACCGACCCCACGATCCGCTTAAGGATGTATGTTCCCATGGACCCTCCTCTCCGTATTTGCCGGCGTTTCGGCAAGAAACAAGAACCGCATGATATACGGTACTTTAGTGATGATAGCATGAACGGCCCGCAAAGTCAATAATATACCATTTGTCCGCGGTGTTTTTTGCCTGTTTCGCGGGTTTTTTCCGTCGAGGACCCCCGTTTCGCCACTCTCTGCGGCCCCGCTCGCCCCCTCCGGTTTGCGTTCACAGATCCCTCGGCTGCCCTCGGGATGACCGAAAAATCGCCCCCGGGCCGTCTGGCGGCCCCCCTTTTCCCCACGCAAAAAGCCTCCGCTTTTGCACGGAGGCTTTCTCTGTTTTTGGGGGTTACGTTCCGTTTTTCAGCTTCCAGATGAGCCAGAAGATGAAGATGAACAGCACCAGACCGCCGCCCACGAACCCGGCTGCCGCCAGGGCGCCCAGCACCGCATAGAAGGTGTACCGGATGGTCTCCTTCCGGGTCAGGGCCTCGCCCCGGGCCGCCCGCTCCATGAGCTCCGCCCGGGCCCGCTGCCGCTCCTCCCGGCGCACCCGCTTGTCGTGCCAGGGCATGCCCTCCACGTCCATGTCGCAGACGGTGCGGCCGTCGTCGTCCTCGTACTGTTTCGGTTCCCTTGCCATCAATCGTACAGGTGGCAGCGGACCATGTGGCCCGGCTCCACTTCCTTCATGCAGGGGGCCTCATGCTTGCAGACCTCCATGCACTTGGCGCAGCGGGTGTGGAACTTGCACCCGGCGGGGGGATTGGCGGGGGAGGGGATGCTCCCCTGGAGGATGATCCGCTTCATCTTGGCATCCGGGTCGGGGATGGGGATGGCGGAGAACAGGGCCTCGGTGTAGGGGTGCAGGGGCTTGGAGAACACGGTCTCCTTGTCGGCGTATTCCACCATGTCGCCCAGGTACATGACGCCCACCGTGTCGGAGATGTGCTCCACCACGGACAGGTCGTGGGAGATGAACAGATAGGCCATGCCGAACTGCTTCTGCAGATCCTGCAGCAGGTTGATGATCTGGGCCTGAATGGACACGTCCAGGGCGGACACGGGCTCGTCGCAGACGATGAAGTCCGGGTTCAGAGCGATGGACCGGGCGATGCAGATACGCTGCCGCTGGCCGCCGGAGAACTCATGGGGGTACCGGTCCTTGTGGTAGGGCTGCAGACCGCAGGCCTTCATGATCCGATCCAGATAATCGTCCATCTCGTTTTCCGGCACCAGGCCGTGCTCCCGGACCGCCTCGCCGATGATCTCGGACACGGGCATACGGGGGGACAGGCTGGAGTAGGGGTCCTGGAAGATCATCTGAATCTTGGGGCGGAGCTTGCGCATCTCGTCCCGGGAGATATCGTGGATGGGGATGCCGTTGAAGAGCACCTGGCCGGCGGTCTTGCCGGTGAGGCGCAAAACGGTCTTGCCCACGGTGGTCTTGCCGCAGCCGGACTCGCCCACCAGGCCCATGGTGGTGCCCTTCTTGATCTTGAAGGAGATGCCGTCCACGGCCCGGACGTAGCCCGCCAGCTTGGAGAACAGGCCCGTCTTGATGGGGAAGTACTTGTAGAGGTCCTGGACCTCCAACACGCAGTCGGGGTCATGCTGGAGAGGGGGCTGGCTGTTGGCCTCGGCGATGCGCTGATGGAGGTTGTCCAGGGCCGCCTGCCGAAGTTCCTTGGCGCTTTGGGTTTTCTTTGCAGCTTCCATGTCAGTCCTCCTTCTCCTCACCCTGATAGAGATAGCAGCTCACCGCGTGGGTGGGCGTCACGTAGATCTCCTTGGGATAGGCGCCCTTGCACTTCTCGATGCACTTTTCGCAGCGGTCCTTGAAGTAGCAGTAGTTGGGCATGTTGATGGGGTTGGGCACGTTGCCCGGGATGCTGTAGAGCCGCTCCACCCGCCGGTTGACCACGGGCTTGCTCTCCATGAGGCCGATGGTGTAGGGGTGCCGGGGGTCATGGAAGACCTCGGCGGCGGTGCCCTTCTCCACGATGCGGCCCGCATACATGACCACCACGTAGTCCGCCATCTCGGCGATGACGCCCAAGTCGTGGGTGATGAGCATGATGGAGGAGTTGATCTGGTCCTTCAGCTTCCGCAGCAGGTCCAGGATCTGGGCCTGGATCGTCACGTCCAGAGCCGTGGTGGGCTCGTCCGCGATGATGAGCTTGGGGTTGCAGGCCAGGGCCATGGCGATCATGACCCGCTGGCGCATACCGCCGGACAGCTCGTGGGGATACATCATGTATACGCCCTCGCTGTTGGCGATGCCCACCATGCCCAGCATCTCGATGGACCGGGCCTTGCGCCGGGCCTCGTCCCAGTCGGGATAGTGGAGCTCCAGCACCTCGTTGAGCTGGTCGCCGATGCGGAACACGGGGTTCAGGCTGGTCATGGGCTCCTGGAAGATCATGGAAATCTTGGAGCCCCGGATGGTCTGCATGACCTGGGTGGGGGTCTTGGCGATGTTATACACCTTGTCGCCGGCGTCGAAGCGGATCTCGCCCTCCACCACCTGACCCTGGGGCCGCTGGACCAGCTGCATGAGGGACAGGGAGGTGACGGACTTGCCGCAACCCGACTCGCCCACCACGCCCACGGTCTTGCCCTTGGGCACGGAGAAGGTGACGCCGTCCACCGCCTTCACCGTGCCGATGTCGGTGAAGAAATAGGTGTGCAGGTTGTCGAACTCCACCACGTTGCCGGGGTCCTTCATGGTGGTGATATACTCGGAGGGGTCCACGTTCTTCCGGTTCCGCTCCTTCTCGATGGCGCTGGTGATGCGGCGGTTCTCCCGGGAGATGCGGGCGCTTTCCCTTCGGCTGATGTAGTTATCGTTCTTTTTCTTTGCCATATTCGCTCACCTCACCGTTTCATCTTCGGGTCGTAGGCGTCCCGCAGGCCGTCGCCGACGAAGTTAAAGCCCAGCACGGACAGCATGATGAGGCAGCCCGCCGGAATCCAGATCCACCAGCAGGTGCGCATGACGTACATATCCGTGGCCTGGTTGATGATGGAGCCCCAGGAGGCCAGGGGGTACTTGACGCCCAGCCCCAGGAAGCCCAGCGTGGCCTCGCTGATGATGACGCCGCCCAGACCCATGGTGGCGTTGACGATGAGCAGCGGCATCACGTTGGGGATCAGGTGGCGGAATATCTTCCGGCTGGTGCGGATGCCGGTGGCCTCCGTGGCCACCATGAAGTCCTGCTCACGAAGGGACAGGATCTGGCCGCGGGTCACACGGGCGATGCCGGTCCAGCCCAGCACGCCCAGGACCACCATCAGGAAGAAGATACGGGCGTATCCGCTGACCCGATAGGCGTCCATGACGGAGACCATGATGATGACCATGGGATAGAAGGGGATGGCGTTGAACAAATCGACCAGACGCATCAGGGCCGTGTCCACCCAGCCGCCGAAGTAGCCGGAGATGCCGCCGATGATGACGCCGATGAAGGTTTCAAAGAAGATGACCACGAAGCCCACCATCAGCGAGATGCGGCCGCCGTACATGAGCCGGGTCAGCACGTCCATGCCGTTGTGGTCCAATCCCAGCGGATGTTCCCGGGAAGGGGGCTCGTCGATGCGGACCAGCTCGGACTTCATCTGGGTCTCCACGTAGATGTTGGCGTTCACGGTGTGGAGCCGGGCTTCCACCATGTTGCCGTTCTCGTCGGGGAACTCAAAGTATTCCACCTTGCCGCGGACCGCCTCCTGGGTGGCCTCCTTGAAGGGCACGGTGAGGACGACGCCGTTGCGGGCGGTGCCGAAGACCAGCTCGCTCACGGTCATCACGTCGGCGCCCTGATCGTCCCGAACGATCAGATCCTCCCCCTTCTCCTCCAGGTTATAGGTCTTATCCTCGAAGGTGACGGAGGTAAGGTTGTCCCGCAGGGCCTCCTCCAGCAGGACGCAGAACTGCATGTTCTTGGCCAGGGCGTCATAGTCCCTGTTGACGGAGTCGAAGATGTTCTCGGTGGCCAGCACGAAGGGGTCGCCGATCATGACGAACTTGCGCTCCATCTTGTTGCCGCTGAAGGCGATCTTCTTGCCGTTGTATTCGAACTCGCCGGAGGTGGGGGCCATGGGGACGGACAGCTTCTTGAGCTCCGCCTCCAGCCCCGGATCGTTGGCGTACTCCTCCGCCGAGATGTCGATCTTGCCCACGCCCACGGTGGCCAGATCCTCCTTGGCCCGGATCACATAGGAGGGCACTTCGGGATTCAGGGTCTCCACATAGTAGGTATTGCCGCCGGAGGTGAACTCCAGCGTCTCCCCCGCGGGCAGGTCCGCGTTGTTGTGGGACTTGCGATAGTTGGAGAAGGCCAGCATCAGGGCCGTCTGATCCGCCTTGGAGAAGGTCTTTCCGGCCTGGACGGTGTACCGAAGCTCGTTGTTGTACATGACCGTGGCGTACTCGGACCACTGGAAGGCGTTGGTGTCCGTGAACTGCTGGGCAATGGAATAGGGGGTGAACAGGGGCCCAACGAAGGCGAACAGGAACATGACCACCAGGATGATGGTGCCGGCGATGGCCAGCTTGTTGCGGATGAACCGCTTGAACACCAGCATGCCGGGGGACAGGACCTTGACGCGGCGGGCGTCGTCCAGCTTCATCTCCTCCTCGGGAGCGGCGGTTTGCTCATTCAGGATGGGCTTTTTGATCTCTTCCATAGCCGCCTCCGATCAGTTGACCCGGACCCGGGGGTCCACCACGGCGTACATGATGTCCGCCAGGATCAGACTCACCTGGGTGAGCACGGTCAAGAACAGGGTGTAGAACATGGTGAAGGGGATGTCGCCGATGGTCATGGCCTGATAGGAGATACGGCCGATGCCGGGGATCTGGAACAGCTCCTCGGTGATCATGGCGCCGCCGAACATGCTGGGCAGCAGATAGCTCATGTAGGACACCAGGGGGATCAGGGTGTTCCGGAAGGCGTGCTTGTTGATGACCACCTTCTCGGGCAGGCCCTTGGCCCGGGCGGTGCGGATGTAGTCCGCGTTCAGGACCTCCAGCATGTTGGTGCGGGTATAGCGCATAAGTCCGCCGATGGACAATGTGGCCAGCGTCAGCACCGGCAGGACCAGGTGATAGAGGATATCCCCGATCTTATACCACACGGTGCCCGTCTGATACCAGCGGCCGGACAAGCCGTACAGCGGGAGCCAGCCCAGCCGCACGGCGAATACGTATTTGAGGATGGTTGCCAGGAAGAACGTGGGCAAGGAGATGCAGGCGAGGGCAAACACCGTCACGGCGTAGTCGGTACGGCTATACTGCTTGCGGGCAGCCACGATGCCCAGGGGGATGGAGATGAAGATCTCCACGATGAGGGTGATCACGTTCATGAGCACGGACCACCAGATGACCTCGTTATACTTCTGGACCACGGGGACCTGATACACCCAGGATTCCCCGAAATTGCCCTGGGCGACTTCCGACAGCCAGGCGTAGAATCCGCCCAAGATGCTGCCGTCCATATGATAAATGTTGTTCAATTCTTCCAGCCATTGGGAATAGGATTTCATTCCCTGTGTGCCGGCGGCCCGTTCACGGGCGATTTTCTCCATATAGGATGTGGGCAGGCACCGAATCACCGAGTACACGATGAGGGAGCACAGGATGACGATCACCAGGCCCAACACGATCCTTCGGACAAGAAATTTCCACATAGGTTGTTTCTCCCCTCCTAACTCCGCCTATTCGCGAGTGACAGGATTGAGCCCGCCTAAAAAGGCAGGCTCAATCCGTTTACTTCTGCTTAGATCAGGGGACAGGGTCGTCCCCCGATCTGTTTGTCTGCATTAGTACTTGAGCTCCAGGCCTTCGATGTCGTTCATCCAGCCCCAGAACGTGGTGATGTCGGGGGTCAGGGTGTCGAGATTGATGCGCTCGGTGCTGAAGATGATGCAGTTCTGGCGCTGATAGGCAGGGATCTCCACGGCCCAATCCACGATGGTGTCCAGAGCCTGCTTGTAGACGGCCTTGCGGTAAGCCTGGTCGTCGGACTTACGGGCATCCACGATGAGCTTGTCCAGCTCGGGATCGTCGATGTGGTAGTGGTTGGAATCGGAGCCGCCGCGGCCCACGATGCCGGAGGAGTGGTAGACCTGGTACATATCGGGATCGATGGTGGCACCCCAAGCGGCGCACCAGAGTTCCTGCGTACCGGCATCCAGAGCATCCCAGAGGACGTTGGAGTCAGCGGGATCGTTGATGACCAGCTCGAGGCCGATCTTCTCAAAGGCGGCCTTGGCGTTGGTCAGCACCAGGTAGGAGGGGTGGTCACCGGTGCCGTCGCCGGGGATGATGACCTCGTAGGACAGCTTGGCGCCTTCGGGCGCGGCGGTGAGCTTACCGTCGGTCACGGTGTAGCCGGCAGCCTCGAACCACTTCAGGGAAGCGGCCAGGGCGGCGTCGTACTTGGCCTCGGGCTCCATGTCGGCGGTGTAGATCTGGTTGCCCTCAGGATCGGTGGAGAAGGCCTGCTTGTAGTCGGGGTCGGTGGCCTGCGGCGCGGCCCAGGAGGTGTTGGAGATGGGGTACTGGATGACGGAAGCGGCATCGCCATAGTAGGAATCGTATGCCACGTCACGGTACACGGCCAACACGGTGGCAATGGCCTTGCGCAGGGCCTTGGACTCGGCGGAGGAGGGGTTGCCGCCCACGTTGACGGTGTCCGCGTTCATGCCGATGTAGCCATAGCCCAGGTTGTCCACGCGGCTGGTGGTGATGACGTCACCGGACAGCTCGCCGTTGGAGTTGTAGGAACGGACTTCCTCGAACCGGCCCTTGCTGCCGGTCATCTCGCCCGCGTCCACATCGCCGGTCTTGACGGCGGTGGCGACTTCGGCGGCGGCGGTCTCCTTGAACTGGATGTACTTGATCTTGGGGCAGCCCTTGAAGTAGTTCTCGTTGGCCTCGAAGTAGACCACCTTGTTCTCATACTTCACGAACTTGTAGGGGCCGGCGCCCATGGGCTCGCCCAGCTTGGACTTCTGCGTGCTCAGATCACCGAAGTCAAAGCCGAACTTGTTGTTCTCGTAGTCATACTTGGCCTTGTCGCCATAGTAGTGCAGGGGGGTCACTTGGATGCCCAGGATGCTGTACACAGCGGGGGCCTCGTAACCCTTGGTGGTGACTTCCACGGTGTAGTCGTCAACCTTCACGATGCCGCGGACGTTGGGCACGCCGGCGCTGGTGTCGATCTGGTTGTCGGCCGCCAGCTTGTTGTACAGGGCGGTCTTGAGATCGTCGGTGCTGGTGCCGGTGGCGGACTCGCCGGCGGCCAGGTAGGCTTCGAAGTCATTGCCGTACTTGGCGGCAGCGGCCTTCAGATAGTCTTCGTTGGTGGGGTACTGACCGTTGGCGAGCTCGAACACGTCGCCGGCGGCGGTGGTGAGGACGCCGTCTTTATAGGTGCCGAAGCCCCACGCAGCGATGCCGAGAGCGGTCTTGAGGCCGTCGTTCTCCTTGATCTGGTCATAGGAAGCGCCGGTGTAGGCCTCGCCGTACGCCTCGGCGTAGGCATCGAACACGGTGTCGGTGATACCCTGGGTATCAGCAGCCCACAGCTCCTTGGCGGGGCCCCAGTAGGCGTCGTACTCTTCCTGGGTGAAAGCGTCGTCAGCCTTCACTTCGTAGCCGAGACCGGCGGCCAGGATGGCGTCGAAGACGGGCTGGATCTTCTCCAGGCCTTCCTCGGGCACCTGAGTCCTGTAGGCATCCACGCCCAGGATCCCGTAGGAACCCAGAGTGGTGGAACCGGCGTAGGAAGGATCCAGGTAGGTGTAGTAGGTGAAGATGACGTCGTCGGCAGTCAAGGGCTCACCGTCGCTGAACTTCAGATCGTCGCGCAGCTTGGCGGAGTACTTGGTGGTGTCGGTGGCCTCGTCATACTCGACCTTCAGATCGGCGATGCCGGTATAGAGGTAATCGGTGCCGTTGTAGGGCACGGTCTCACCTTCGATACCGTTGTAGATGACGCCGCCCATACGATCGGTGGTCATGAGGCTCAGCTGGGTCATGCCGACCACATCCTGGTCATAGGCCGTGTCAGCGTAGAAGGGGCTGAACTTGGCAGAGAAGGGGCTGTAGGCAACGACCAACGGCGTGTTCTCGTCGCGAGGCTCGGTCGTCGTTGCTTCTTCAGCGAAGGCCACGCCCGTCAACGGAAGCACCATCAGCAGTGCCAGGACGAGTGCGAGAATCTTTCTCATTGTACTGTATTCCTCCTTTTTGTAGTATTGTATGAGAATACAGTTAGGATTATATAATCCCGAATCCCGTTTGTCAACAAACCGTTTGCGATTTCTGGTCCCCGGTGCAAAAAAAAAAGAAGGCAAAAAAGCCGTTCGAACCCTCTTTACACCAAAAAATGTTTGGAAAAAGCTTCCAAACAAAAGATTTCGGGAACTTGCGGAAATTTTTTTCTCTCCCCCGCCCCGTCCCCGAAAAAGCATAATTATGAAAGCTCACGCGTGGGCGTCCCCCTCAAAACGGGGTCATCCCGAGCGCAGAGCGAAGGGCGAAGTCGAGGGACCTGTGAACGTAAAAACTCATATGCGCCCCCGGTCATCCCGAGCGCAGCCCGAAGGGCGAAGTCGAGGGACCTGTGAACGTAAAAACTCATGCGCGCAAAATCAACCCGCCCCCACCAGCTCCGTTCCCAGATCCCTCCACTCGGTCGCTTCGCTCTCTCGGTCGGGATGACCGAAGGGGGGTCCTGTCCGACGCTATGGTGTCGCTCCACTCAAAAAAGCCCGGTCATCCCGAGCCTGTCGAGGGATCTGTGAACGCCCCTTCGCCCTGACGCCGCCCCCTACGGCCGGGGGACCGGGCCGGCAGAGAACCAATCCCCCGCCAGGTCCGCCCAGGCGGGGTTCGCCGCCTGGATCAGGGCGTTCTTCTTCTCCCGCCGCCAGCGCTTGAGCTGCTTCTCCCGGGCGATGGCGCCCCGGGGGTCGGGGGTGGACTCATAATACACCAGCTTGTCTACGTGATACCGCTTTGTGAACCCCTCGATTCGGTCGTTCCGGTGCTCCTGGAGCCGCCGCACCAAATCGCCGGTGACGCCCACATACAAAACGGCATTGGTCTTGTTGGCGAGGATGTATACGTAATACACGCCCTCACTCCTCCGCCCACTTGGCCTCCCGGGGGCGCTCGGTGATCTTCACGGGGCGGAGGGCGCCCCAAAGGAGCCCGCCGCACAGGCTCACCAGCAGACAGCACAGGAGAAAGGCCCCGTCCCCCCAGGTCAGCTCCCCCCAGGCGGTGCGGCGGATGAACAGGTGGTACACCAGCGTCCCCACCGCCGCCAGGCCCCCCAGCAGGGCGATGGCCGGGGCGGAGTGCCGGGCCCGCTCGATGCCGTATTCCACCTCGTCGCTGCGCAGGGGCTTTTCGGTCCGGGGCAGATGAAAGCTCCCCAAGCAGCCATAGAACAGGGGGAACATGCAGAAGGCCAGGGGTAAGATGGCCAAAACGCTGGCCATGGCCCCGTGGCGCAGGAACAGGGCCAACAGGGCCGCCGCCGCGGCCCCCAGGGACAGGGCCACGCACCTCCGGCGCAGGGCCAGCAGCCCCGGCTCCGTCAGGCCCAGCTCGTAGAAGCTCCCCACGTAGCGGGCCACCTTCACCTCCCGACCGGCGTCGTTCAGCTCCGTCTGCAGCTCATAATCCTTCATATACCGGCGGCGAAAGGTCCGCTTCTGCTTGTCGTCCATGGCTCCTCCTTGGGGTGGTCTGATGGTTTAGTATAGCACATTCCCGCACGTATAGAAAGGGGGGACCGGACCCCCCTGAATATGAACGAATTATCGGAATCCAAGGGGCCCCTTTTCCCTTACAATGGAGGCAGAGAAAAGGAGGATAGCCTATGGATACACAAAACGCAGAGGAAGCATTCGTCTTCTACCGTTCGTTCTTCGAGGCCATGGAGGGGCTGGCGGACGGGGACAAGCTGGCCCTGTTCGACGCCATCGCCCGCATGGGCCTCTATGGGGAGCAGGTTGCGCTGCCCCTGGAAGCCAGGCGCCTGTTCGTGCTGATCCTGCCCCAGCTCAAGGCGAACCGAAAGAAGCGGGAGGAGGGGCGCAAGGGCGGACGCTATGCGAAAACCACTGGTTCCCCGGAAAAAGAAACCACCGGTTCCCCGGAGAAACAAACCACCGGTTCCGAAACGGAAGAACCTAATGAAAAGGAAAAGGAGAAGGAAAAAGAAAAGGAAAAAGAAAAAGAGAAGGAAAAGGAGAGTGTGTGTATGTCGGCGGCCGGGGCCGCCTCCCGCGCACGCACCGCGCCCACCCTGGAGGAGATAGAGGCCTATTGTCAGGAACGGGGGAACCGGGTGAACGCCCAACGGTTCCATGCTTTCTATACCGCCAACGGATGGCGGATCGGCAAGGTGCCCATGAGGGATTGGAAAGCGGCGGTCCGGGGTTGGGAGATCAACGGTCTGGACGAAGGGCGTCCCGCCCCGTCGCGGCCTGCCAGCTATGTGGACGAGTTCAGGGCCGCCATGGAGATGGCCAGAATGGAGGAGGCAAAGCCCGTATGACCGTCAAGGAAGTGATCTCCCTGCTGTATTTGGAGAAAAACCTGTATCCCCGGGACAGGAGTTTGGACCGCTCCCGGGAGGAGCTCACCGCCATGGCCAAGGCCCAGGCGGAGCTGCTGAAGGACATCCCCTTCGAGCTGGGGCAGGCGGCGGTGGCGGCCCACGGGGCCAGCTCCCCCTACGCCCCCGCCATCTGCGAGATCAGGGCCTATGCCCGGCGCATGACGGAGCCGCCCCGGCTCAGCGCGGACGAGGCCTGGGCGCTGGCCTACAAGGCCATCCGCACATACGGCAGCAGCCCCTACAAGCACTTCAAATCGGGCAAATACAGCTATGAGCTGGCCCGGGACAGCCTGCCGCCGGAGGTGTGGCGGGTGGTGGAGCTCATGGGCTACGACAGCATGTGCAAGAGCGAGCGGACCGAGGTGATCCGGGGCCAGTTCATCCAGGCCTGGGAGCGGCAGCAGCGGCTGCGGGAGGAGCGGGAAAACCTGCTGCCCTTCCTGCCCGCCCCCCTCCGGGAAAAGGTCCTGGCCCTGGAGGACAGGACGGGTTCGTGACCCCGGGCCTTGGGCGGCGGGCAAAACAAAAAGAGGGCCCGAAGGCCCCCTTTTGTTGGTGGTTTTACTTGGCTGCCGGGATGGGCTCGTTCATGGCCCAGGTGAACAGGTCACGAAGCTTCCCCTGGGTGTTGGTGAAGGTGAAGACGGTGCCGCCGTTGGTCTCGATGGTGAGGGTGGAGAAGAGGAACTTCTTTTCGAAGCGCCACTCCTTCACGCTCTCCCGCCGGATCATCTGCATATCCCCGCCCCCGAAGGGGGTGAAGAGGATCAGTATCCGCCTATCCGTGACGGCCACCAGCTTCCGGTTGCCCTCGTGGACACCGGTGAGCAGGCAGTTGAGCCGTTCATATTCCCCCAGCACCTGGGATTCCCCCAGCACCTGGGTAAGGGCCTTGAGCTCCTTGCGATAGTAGAAATCGCTGTAGATGCCCAGCTCCCGCAGCCGATTGTCGAGATCGCTCCGGACCATGCCTTATTTCAGCACGGAGTCGGCCTTGAGGAAGCCCAGCTTCTTGGCGATGCAGCAGGTGCAGGTCAAGTCGCCGGTGACGTTCAGGGCGGTACGACCCATGTCGAGGATGGCGTCGATGCCCAGGATCATGGCGTAAGCGCCCGCCAGGGTGGTGCCGGCCTCGATGGGCAGGTCGATGCCCTGCATGACCATGGCCAGCATGATGGCGCCGGCGCCGGGCACGCCCGCGGTGCCGATGGAGGCCAGGGTGGCCAGGAGCACGATCATGCCCATCTCACCCATGGTCAGGCCGCGGCCGTAGCAGGACATGACCAGGAAGAAGGCGCAGACGCCCTGGTAGATAGCCGTGCCGTCCATGTTGATGGTGGCGCCCAGGGGCAGGGAGAAGGCATAGACCTCCTTGTCCACGCCCAGGTTCTCCGCCGCGGCGAAGGTGGTGGGCAGGGTGCCGTTGGAAGAACGGGTGACGAAGGCGGTGATGAAGGGCGTGCGGGCCTCCTTGAAGAAGGCGCCCAGCTTGATGCGGAAGATAGCCAGCAGGCCGCCGTAGACCGCCACGATGTGGATGAGGTAGCCCAGGAAGCAGGCGATGGTCACGGTCAGCAGCGCGCCGGCCACCTTGGCGCCGTTCTTGGCGAACACCTCGCAGATCAGCACGGCCACGCCGATGGGGGCGTACTGCATGATGCCGGCCACGATCTTCATCATGTGGTGGTGGAGATGGTGCGGATGCGCTCATCCTCGGACACCTTCATGAAGGACAGGCAGAGGCCGAAGACCAGGGAGAAGAAGATGACCTGGAGCACGGTCTCGTTGACCAGGGACTGAAGCACGCTGGTGGGGACGATGCTGTAGATGACCTCCCACACGTTGGTGGAAGCGGTCTTGCCGGCGGCGTCAGCAGCCAGCTGGGTCACCGCGGCCAGCTCGGCGTGGGGTTGGAAGATGTTGCCCATGACGAGACCGATGATGACGCCGCAGGCAGAGGTGGCCAGGTAGATGATGACCACGCGGATACCGACCCTGCCCACGTTGGCGGGAGAGACGGAGGACGCGCCCACCACCAGGGAGCCCACGATGATCGGGATGATGATCATCTTCAGCAGCCGGGTGAAGATGGTGCCGAACATGCTGATCCAAGCCGGCAGGGCCGTGACGCCCTTGGCAGCCAGGATGATGCCCGCCACCGCGCCGATGACCAGGCCGATGAGGATCTTGTAGAGTACGTTGACGTTCAGGTATGCCCGCAGGATACCGCCCTTCTTGGGTTCGTTGTTTGCCATAGAAACCCCTCCTACTATTTTTTCCCCGACCCGGCGAACCGGGCAATTCGGGATGGTAATAATATATCATGACCATAGCAAAAAGGGAAGAGATATCAAAAAAAATTCAAACATTTTGTCCTAGGTGTGAACTGCCCGCCCCTGCGTCCTCCGAACGGGGCTCGCTATTCCTTTGAAAAACAAGGCGGTTTCCCCTTGCGTTGGCGTGATATTTTTGGTATGATACAGTTGAAAATATGTCTGGGTGAATGAATTATATTCTTGTTCACCGGAAGGGATCGCCATGACGCCGAACATCGCCAGCTTTGCAACCGGTCAAAGAAAGGGACGGACCCTGTCCGCCCCCCTGGCGGCGAGGCCGGCGGCTATAGGTGCGCATCGACTGTAACAAGGACTGTCGGTGCGCTTTTTTTGTTGAGGACATACTATAAGGAAGGGGGATCGGTATGGAAGAGATCCTGCGCATGGAGCACATCACCAAGAAGTTCGGTGAGTTCTATGCGAACAAGGACATCAACCTGGACGTGCAGAAGGGCGAGGTCCACACCCTGCTGGGGGAGAACGGCGCCGGCAAGAGCACGCTCATGAACATCCTGTTCGGGCTCTATCAGCCCACCGACGGCCAGATCTATCTGCACGGCAAGCGGGTGGCCATCGACTCCCCCGCCACCGCGGTGAAGCTGGGCATCGGCATGGTCCATCAGCACTTCATGCTGGTGGAGGCCATGACCGTGTTCGAGAACATCATCCTGGGGGATCGGAACACCAGGGGCATCTTCATCGACAAGGACGCCCGGCGAAAGGAGATTTTGGAGCTGTCGGCCCGGTACGGCCTGGACGTGGAGCTGGACAAGCCCATCACCGACATCGCCGTGGGCGCCCAGCAGCGGGTGGAGATTTTGAAGGCCCTCTATCGGGGGGCGGAGCTGCTGGTGCTGGACGAGCCCACCGCCGCCCTGACGGACATGGAGGTGGAGGGCCTTTTCCGGATCATGAAAAAGCTCACCGGCGAGGGCAAGAGCATCATCTTCATCAGCCACAAGATGCGGGAGGTGCTGCACATCTCGGACCGAATCACCATATTGCGGGCCGGGGAGACGGTGAAGACCCTGAATCGGGGCGAGACCACCGGGGAGGAGCTGGCCAACCTGATGATCGGCCGGGAGCTGGCCCCCTCCCACTACGAGAAGGTCAGCGAAAGCCGGGAGCCGGTCATCGCCCTCTCCCAGGTGGACTATCACAAGCAGAGCAAGCACAACGGCCTGAACGGCGTCACCCTCCGGGTGGGCCGGGGCGAGATATTGGGCATCGCCGGCGTGGACGGCAACGGACAGAGCCAGCTGGCCCAGCTGGTCACCGGCGTCATCGCCCCCGAGGGGGGCACCGTGGATTTGAAGGGCAGCAAGGTGGCCACCTTCTCCCCCAACGGCTTCATTTCGGAGAACGTGTCCCACATCCCCGAGGATCGGAACAAGATGGGGCTGGTGGGGAACATGTCCGTCATGGAGAACATCGTGCTCAAGGAGACCGACGACCCCCAGTTTTCCGACGCCAAGGGCTGGCACCTGAAGAAGCGGGCCATCCGGGCCTATGCCGAAAAGATGCAGCAAAAGTACGACATCCGCTGCCAGTCCGTGCTTCAGGAGGCCAGGAACCTGTCCGGCGGCAACCAGCAGAAGGTCATATTGGCAAGGGAGCTCGAAAACGAGCCGGACCTGCTGGTGGCGGTCCACCCCACCAGGGGCCTTGACATCGGGGCCACCCGCTTCGTCCACGACACCATGATCGCCGCCCGGGACAAGGGCTGCGGGGTGCTGCTGATCTCCGCGGACTTCGACGAGATTTTGGAGATGAGCGACCGCATCGTCGTCATGTTCGAGGGGGCGGTCATGGGCGAATATTCCGGCATCAATCCCCCCATCGACCAGATTTCCCTGGCCATGGCCGGCAAGTAAGGAGGCTGCGCGATGAACAAAAACAAGCTTTTCAGCGTCCTGGTGCCCCTTGTCTCCGTGCTCTTGGCCTTCCTCATCGGCTGCGTCATCATGGCCGTGCTGAAGGCCAATCCGGCCACGGCCCTGGGGGCCCTGTGGAAGGGGGCTTTCGGCACCAAGCGGAACGTGGGCACCACCCTGGCCCGGTCCACGCCCCTGATCTTCACCAGCCTCTGCGCCTGCTTCGCCTATCGGTGCGGGGTGTTCAACCTGGGCGGCGAGGGCCAGTTCCTCATGGGCTCCATCGCCTGCTGCTACGTGGCCACCCAAAGCGGCATCACGGGCCTGCCCGGCATCGTCCTGTGCCTGGCGGCGGGGGCCCTGGCCGGAGGCCTGTGGGCGGCGGTGCCCGGGCTCCTCAAGATCTATCGGGGCCAGAACGAGATGATCATCTCCATCATGCTCAACTATGTGGCCACATTGTTCATGGGCGTGGTCTACACCAACTGGCTCAGGGAGGGGAGCGTGCCCCAGACCATGTCCGTGCCCAACGAGGTGAAGCTGACCCGGCTCTTCGGCCTTCGGTGCACCAGCGCCTTCATCATCGCGGTGGTCATAGGGCTGCTCATCTACTACTTCCTGTTCTACACCTCCATGGGCTTTCAGCTTCGGGCGGTGGGCCTGAACATGACGGCCTCCGAGTTCAACGGCTTCTCGGTGAAGAAATACATCCTCTTCTCCTTCCTGTTCTCCGGCGTCATCGCCGGCATCGGCGGCAGCGCGGAGCTGCTGGGCACCCAGTTTCGGCTCATCAACGGCTTCGGCGCGGGCTACGGCTTCGACGGCGTGGCCATGGCCCTGATCGCCCAGCTCCACCCCCTGGCGGCCATACTGGTGGCCATCTTCTTCGCGGCCCTGCGGGTGGGGTCCACCACCATGCAGGCGGCCACGGGCGTGCCCACCAGCGTGTCTGAGATCATCCAGGCTCTGGTCATCGTGTTCACGGTGGCCGGATTGGCCCTGGTGAAGCTGCCGGAGTTCAAGGCGTTTTTAGAGCGGCTCTTCCCCGCGAGAAAGGAGGCGTGAGCCATGGATATGAGCTTTGTGACCAACCTGCTCCTGGCCAGCGTCCGCATGGCGACGCCGCTGATCTTCGTGTCCTTGGCGGAGCTGTATTCCCAGCGGGCGGGCCTGACCAACATCGGTTTGGAGGGCCTGGCCACCATCGGCTCCCTGGTGGGCTTCATGGTGAGCCTGCTGACCAAGAGTCCTCTGCTGGGGGTCCTGGCGGGCATGATGGCGGGCATTCTCGTCAACATGATCTTCGCCTACGCCACCATCACCCTCTGCGCCGAGCAGATCGTCTACGGCATGGCCATCAACATCTTCGCCCCGGCCCTGGCGGCCTTCATCTACCGGATCTACTTCGGCAGCGGTTCCGAGCTGGTCCAGGTGAAACTCATGAGCACCCTGGCGAACGCTATGGGCATCACCCCCGGCAACTTCTTCACGAAGCTCCTGCTGGACCAGACGTTCATGGTGTATCTGGCCTATGCGCTGGTGGTGTTCACCGCCGTCTATTTCAACCGGACCAAGAGCGGACTCAACTACAAGGCCGTGGGCGAATACCCCAAGGCCGCCGCCACGCTGGGCATCGACGTGATCAAAACCAAGTATCTGGCCAGCGTCATCTGCGGGGCCCTGGCCGGCATCGGCGGCGCCTACATCACCACCTGCTACACCACCACCTATGTGGACGGCAACATCGCGGGCCGGGGCTTCATCGCCCTGGCGGCGGTGATCTTCGGCCGGTGGAGCGCCGGCGGCGTGCTGCTGGCGTGCCTGTTCTTCGGCTTCTTCGACGCCCTGCAGATCCGGCTCCAGGTGGCCTCCTTCGGCCTGCCCTACCAGTTCTTCCAGATGATCCCCTACGTGGCCACGGTGGTGGTCCTGGCCCTCATCGGCATGAAGAAAGCCGGCCCCAAGAGCTGCGGCAAGCCCTACCGCAAGGAGGAGCGCTGATCGTTTATCCCCGATTTTCACCCGCAAGGGAGAAAATAAACCAAGAATCATTTTAAGGAGGATTCGTATGAAAAAGGTATTTGCTCTCGTGATGACCCTGGTGATGGTCCTGGCCCTGGCGGCCCCCGCGTTCGCCGCGGACAAGACCTACAAGGTGGCCATGATCTGCGACTCCAGCATCTCCGACGGCGGCTGGGGCGCGGCCTGCTACAACGCCATGATCGACGCGGCTGCCGCCAACGGCTGGGAGACCGCCTACTCCGACATGATCGACCAGTCCGCCTACTATGACTCCATCGTGTCCTACTGCGATCTCGGGTTCGACCTCATCTACGCCCCCGGCAACCAGTACACCGACGCCGTGCTTCAGGCGGCCGAGGAATATCCGGAGATCGCCTTCGCCCTCCTCAACGGCGGTGTGAACACCCCCGAGAAGGCCGTGAACAAGAACGTGACCTCCCTGCTGCCCAACGCCACCCAGATCGGCTGGATCGCGGGCGCTCTGGCGGGCCTGATGACCGAGAGCGGCACCATCGCCTTCATCGGCGGCATGGAGCTCGATACCACCAAGGCCAAGTACGCCGGCTATGCCGAGGCCGCCGCCTATGTGGGCGAGAAGGCCGGCAAGACCGTGAAGACGTTGGACATCGTCTACTCCAACTCCTTCTCCGCCAGCGACAAGGGCATCGAGTTCGCCAAGGCCATGATCGACCAGGGTGCGGACGTGTTCTTCGGCGACGCCTCCGCCGTTGACTCCGGCGCCCGCCAGGCCATCGACGAGGCCAACAAGGCCGCCGGCGCCGTGAAGATCTTCGACATCGCCCAGCCCGCCGACATCCTGGGCCAGAACGAGTGCATCATCTGCAGCCAGGTCACCGACAACTCCTCCCTGGTGGGCCTGAGCATGCAGGCGGTGGTGAACGGCACCTTCGGCGGCGAGGTCATCTACGGCACGCTCCAGAACGGCGCCCTTTCCGCGGGCCGCATCAGCGACCTGGTCCCCGCCGAGATCCAGGAGCAGTACAAGGCCTATCTCGCCGAGATGGTGGCCGACACGTTCATGAAGTAAGCCAATTCATTCTGTTGAAATCTTCGATTTCAACAGAATGAGGCGCCGCATTCGCTCTGCTTGCGGCTCTGCCTAAAAACCTATGGTTTTCCGGGCGGCAGAGCCGTAGGGTGTCAAATCCGCCGTACATGCCGCCGGATTTGACGGATTATAGCCGCCCGTTCCTTTTCAGTTGGTTGCGTGCGCGCGGCTACACCGCGCCTGAGAATCTATGCTCAAAACAAGGGATCACGGCCTGTTCAGGCGTGATCCCTCTTTTTTCCTTCTGCTTCTCTTTTTTCGGTTCCTTTTTACCCCTGTGCAAAGTATAGTCGAAAGCTGCGCTGCCACTTGCTTTCTCCTTGCTTTGCCCGTGCTGCGCCTCGCTGCATCTGTCACAGGCAGTGCTCGGCTCCGCACCCCTTCACCGAAGAGAAAAAAGGAACAAAGAAAACGTCCTACTGCAAGAACCCGTTGATGATCTGCTCCTCGGCCTCGGCCTCGGTGAGGCCCAGAGTCATGAGCTTGGTGAGCTGCTCCCCGGCGATCTTGCCGATGGCGGCCTCGTGGACCAGGGCGGCGTCCAGATCGTTGGCCTCGAGACCGGGGACGGCCAGGATGCGGCCGTTGTCCATGATGATGGAGTCGCACTCCGTGTGGCCGGAGCAGGGGGCGTTGCCCACGATCTTGGCGTCGAACTTCTGATAGGAGTCGTCCCGGGCCACGGACCGGGACACCACGTCCGCCGTGGCGCCGGCGCCGTTCAGGTTCACCACATAGGTGCTGATGGCCCGCTGCTGCCCGTGGGTCATGAGCCGCTCCCGGACCAACAGCTTGGCCCCGGCCTTGAGCTCCGCGGTGGTGGTGCGGACGGTGTCGTCCACGCCCTTGATCTGGACCATCTCCATCTCCACCAGGCTCCCCTCCTCCTGGTAGACCTCGGTGCCCGGGTTCAATATGCGCTTGCCTGTGCCCTCGCCGGAGCCGTAGTGCTTTTCCACATACTTCACGTGGGCGTTCTTGCCCACATAGAACCGGTGGATGCCGTCGTGCTGGGCGTCCTGGTTGCCGCAGTTGTCGATGCCGCAGCCCGCCACGATGAGCACGTCCGCCCCCTCGCCCACGAAGAAGTCGTTGTAGACCACCTCCTTGAGGCCGGTCTGGGTCAGGACCACGGGGATGTGGACGCTCTCGTTCTTGGTGAAAGGCGCGATGCGGATGTCCATGCCGCTCACGTCGGTCTTGGAGGTGATCTCAATGTTGGCCGTGGACCGCCGCCCCGCCATCTGGCTGTTGCTGCGGATGTTGTAGGCCCCCTCGGGCACGGTGTGCAAATCCGCGATCTCCCGGAGCAGCCGCTTTTGTATCTCGTCCAGCTTCATGCGTCGATCCCTCCCTTCCGGCTGATCATGTGGCATTCGGACACGGCGGACGGGGTGCCCATGACCCGGGGCAGGACCTGCTCCCGGGGCCCCTGGGCCTCCACCTTGCCGTCCTTCAAAACCACGATCTCGTCGGCGATGTTCAGTATCCGCTCCTGGTGGGAAATGATGAGGATGGAGCTGTTTTGAATGGTCTTTCGCATGTTCTCAAAGACCTCAATGAGATTCTGGAAGCTCCACAGGTCGATGCCCGCCTCGGGCTCGTCGAAGACGGACAGGGCCGCGCCGCGAGCCAGGACCGTGGCGATCTCGATGCGCTTGAGCTCCCCGCCGGACAATGAGGCGTTCACCTCCCGGTCGATATAGTCCCGGGCGCACATGCCCACGGCGGACAGATACGCGCAGGCCCCGGCGGTGCTCAGCTGCTTGCCGGAGGCGATGCGGATCAAATCCTTCACCCGGATGCCCTTGAACCGGACCGGCGTCTGAAAGGCATAGGCGATGCCCCGCCGGGCCCGGTCGGTGATGCCCAGGTCCGTGATGTCCTCTCCCTTAAAATAGATGCGCCCCTCCGTGGGGGTTTCGATGCCCGCGATGAGCCGGGCCAGGGTGCTCTTGCCGCCGCCGTTGGGGCCGGTGATGACCACCAGCTTGTTCTCCGGGACCGTGAGACTCACCCCGCGGATGATCTCCTTGTCGCCTCGCTCCTCCGCCACCTGGAAGGACACGTTCTCGAGTTTCAGCATATGGTTCCTCTCTATGAATATGGAGTACCGATATTATACCAAAGATTTGGGAGAACACCACCCCTTTTTTGCGATTCTTCCTAAGCAAAGTGAAATTAGCCCTTGACAGGGGCGGTGTGTGTGTGTAAAATAATATATAATTTCTGAGGAAGGGAGAACGATCCATGGCACAGGGCAGCGCGGCACGGTCCTTCCGGTTTAGCGGCTGGTGGTTTAGCCGCCCCTTTGTGATGCCCGGAATTGGATCGTGACCGCTTGAAGGGAAGCAAGGGCCTCGTCCAACAGGGCGGGGCCTTTTTTTGAGGAATCATTGAAAGCCGGCATTCCTTTTCTTGAAAGAAAAGGAACCGAAAAGAACTTTTCAGAAACACTATTACAAACTTTACGAAAGGAGCAAGGTTATGAGCACTATCCCCTACAAGATCTACCTGGAAGAATCGGAGATGCCGAAGTATTGGTACAACCTTCGGGCGGACATGAAGCAGAAGCCCGCGCCGCTGCTGAACCCCGGCACCCACCGGCCCATGACCGCGGCGGAGCTCTCGGGCGTGTTCTGCGAGGAGCTGGTGAAGCAGGAGCTGGACAACGACACCCGGGAATACCCCATCCCCCAGGAGATCTTGAGCTTCTATCGGATGTACCGGCCCTCCCCCCTGGTCCGGGCCTACTGTCTGGAGGAGAAGCTGAAGACCCCCGCCAAGATCTATTACAAGTTCGAGGGCAACAACACCTCCGGCAGCCACAAGCTGAACTCCGCCGTGGCCCAAGCCTACTACGCCAAGCAGCAGGGCCTCAAGGGCGTCACCACCGAGACCGGCGCCGGCCAGTGGGGCACGGCCCTGTCCATGGCCTGTTCCTACTTCGGCGTCTACGGCGCCTCCGTGACCCCCTCCCCCTCGGAGACCACCCAGGTGGGCAAAAAGATTTTGAGCGAGCACCCGGGCACCACGGGGAGCCTTGGCTGCGCCATCAGCGAGGCCGTGGAGGTGGCGGTCAGCAACCCCGGCTACCGCTACGTGCTGGGGAGCGTGCTGAACCAGGTGCTGCTCCACCAGAGCGTCATCGGCGTGGAGACCAAGATCGCCATGGACAAGTACGGCATCCGGCCCGACATCATCATCGGCTGCGCCGGCGGCGGCTCCAATCTGGGCGGCCTCATCGCCCCCTTCATGGGCGAAAAGCTGCGGGGGGAGAGGGACTATCGCTTCATCGCCGTGGAGCCCGCCTCCTGCCCCAGCCTGACGAGGGGCGTCTACGCCTACGACTTCGCCGACACGGGCATGGTGTGCCCCCTGGCCAAGATGTACACCCTGGGCAGCGACTTCATCCCCGCCCCCAACCACGCCGGCGGCCTTCGCTACCACGGCATGAGCCCCATCCTTTCCGAGCTCTACGACCAGGGCATGCTGGAGGCGGTGTCCGTGCCCCAGACCAGCGTCTTCGACGCCGCCGAAACCTTCGCCCGGGTGGAGGGCATCCTGCCCGCCCCCGAGAGCAGCCACGCCATCAAGGTGGCCCTGGACGAGGCCATCCGCTGCCGGGAGACCGGCGAGGAGAAGACCATCCTCTTCGGCCTCACGGGCACGGGCTATTTCGATCTGGTGGCCTACGAGAAGTACCACAACGGCCTCATGGACGATTACGTGCCCACGGACGCGGAGCTGGAGCAGTATCGCGCCCGCCTGCCCCGGATTTGAGTCGCCGCGCGACGCGCCCCGTCCGGCGGCCGTTCACAGATCCCTCGGCTGCGCTCGGGATGACAAACGGGGGCGGAATGACCGGCTTTTGAGCCCCGCTCCGCCTTCCCCCGCCGGTCATCCTGACCGAGCGAAGCGAGCGGAAGGATCTGGGAACGGAGCAGGTCGGAACGACTGAATTATTGTACCTCACCCTTGAAAGGAGTTCATGAAATGGAACACTACTACCAGCCCGAGATCGAATGCGCGTCCCGGGAAGAGATCACCCGATGGCAGAGCGAGCGTCTGGTGAAGCAGGTTCGCCGGGTCTACGAGAACGTGCCCTACTACCGGCAGAAGATGGAGGAGAAGGGCGTGACGCCGGACGACATCCGGGGCGTGGAGGATTTGAAAAAGCTCCCCTTCCTGTCCAAGGCGGACCTGCGGGACGCCTATCCCTACGGCCTCATGGGCAAGCCCATGAAGGAGTGCGTCCGCATCCACTCCACCTCCGGCACCACGGGCAAGCGGGTGGTGGCCTTCTACACCCAGCACGACATCGACCTGTGGGAGGACTGCTGCGCCCGGGCCCTCATGGCCGCCGGGGCCACGGACGAGGACGTGGTCCAGGTGTCCTACGGCTACGGCCTGTTCACCGGCGGCGCGGGGCTGGACGGCGGCAGCCACAAGGTGGGCTGCCTCACGGTGCCCATGTCCTCCGGCAACACGGACCGGCAGATCATGTTCATCCGGGATCTGAACGCCACGGTCCTTTGCTGCACCCCCAGCTACGCCGCCTATCTGGGCGAGCGGATGAAAGAGCTGGGTCTCGGGCCCGAGGACATCCCCCTGAAGGCGGGCATCTTCGGCGCGGAGGCCTGGAGCGAGGAGATGCGCCGGGATATCGAAAAGACCCTGGGCATCAAGGCCTACGACATCTACGGTCTCACGGAGCTGTCCGGCCCCGGCGTCAGCTTCGAGTGCTCGGAGCAGCGGGGCATGCACATCAACGAGGACCACTTCATCCCCGAGATCATCGACCCGGACACTGGCGAGGTGCTCCCCGACGGGACCATGGGCGAGCTGGTGATCACCGCCGTGGACAAGGAGGCCTTCCCCATGATCCGGTATCGGACCAAGGATATCTGCTCTTTGAACCGGGAGAAGTGCTCCTGCGGCCGGACCCACGTGCGCATGACCAAGCCGCGGGGCCGCAGCGACGATATGCTGATCATCCGGGGCGTCAACGTGTTCCCCAGCCAGATCGAGACGGTGCTCCTGAACCACGGCTACGCCGCCAACTACCAGATCCTGGTGGACCGGGTGAACAACACGGATACCTTCGAGATTTTGGTGGAGATGACGCCGGAGATGTTCACGGACTCCATCGGCCAGATCCAGCAACTCCAGAAGACCCTGTCCGCCGGGCTCCAGTCCATGCTGGGCATCCGGCCCAAGGTGACGCTGGTGGCCCCCAAGACCATCGCCCGCAGCGAGGGCAAGGCGGTCCGGGTGGTGGACAAGCGGAAGATTTGACGGTAAAATGGATACGACCCCTGAACTTCTCACGCTGGACCAGGCCCGCGCCTTCTTTCGAAAGGACCGGTTCGCCTCCGGCAGCGGCATGACCATCGAGGACGCGGCCCCCGGCTTTGCCCGCATCCGGCTGCTGCTGACCGAGGCGCACCAGAACGCCATGGGCTTTCTCATGGGCGGGGTGGCGCTGACCATGGCGGACTTTTCCTGCGCGGTGGCGTCCCACTTCGGCCCCGGGGCCGGGCAGTGGGTGTCCGTGGACGCCCAGGTGAGCTTTTTGAACCCCTGTCGGGGGCAGACGCTTCTGTGCGAGGCCGTCCGCCTGAAGAAGGGCGGGAAGCTGGCCTGGTACGAGGTTTCGATCCGGGACGAGCTCGACACCCCGGTGGCCCGGGCCACATTCACCATGTACCGTCGTGTGTGAAAACTACGTTTTCGCACACACGTAGTTTGCCTTTGCTGCGGACCGGCGCAGCAATTTTGCAAGGCAAAACCGGCAAACTACAGAAAAAGAAAACTTCGTGTAATTTTCTTGATAAAATCACTAAGGAGAAAGGATCATGAGCATCAAACAGATATCCGTGTTTTTAGAGAACAAGCCCGGGAAGCTCTTTGAGCTGACACGGCTGCTGGCGGACAACGGCATCGATATGCGGGCCCTGTCCATCGCCGAGACCACGGACTTCGGCATCGCCCGGCTCATCGTGGGCGACGCCTATGGGGCGGCCCGGGTCCTGCGGGAGGGCCAGTTCATCGCCCAGTATTCCGACGTGCTGGCCTTCGCCGTGCCCGACGAGCCCGGCGGCCTCCACCGCCTTTTGGGCGCGTTCAACGACGCCCAGGTGAACATCGAGTATATGTACGCCGTCCTGGGCGGCGAGAAGGGCCGGGCCTATATGATCTTCCGGGTCACGGACACGGAGGCCGCGGAACGGGCCCTGACGGAGCGGGGCCTCACGCCCCTGGCGCCGGAGGAGATGGAAGCGATTTAGCAAAGGAAGGATGGAAAGGCTGTCCTTTTCTTGGGCCAAAAGAACTTTTAGGAAGGGGGAGACGCTTCGCCGCGCCTCCCCTCTTGTTCTCCCTGGCTTTTCTTTTTCCGCCGCTTTTTCCCTTTCTCCCGAAAAGAAAAAGCGGCAAAAATACTGTTAAGAAAACGCGCCTTTCCTTGACGAACCGGGGCCCCGTGCGGTACAATGGCGGGGCTATGAAGTACGTTATTGCTATTTTGAAGGGAATCCTGGTGGGTCTGGCGGTGCTGATCCCCGGGGTCAGCGGCGGGTCCATGATCATGACCATGGGCATCTATGAACAGGCCATCTCCATCACCAGCCGGGATAAACAGGTCCGGCGGGCGGCCATCGTGTTTTTGATCCCCTACGCCGTGGGCATCGTGGTGGGCATACTGGGGCTGTCGTTCCTCATCAAGTGGCTCATGGAGCACTTTCTCTTCGAGACCGCCCTGTGCTTTATCGGCATGATATTGGGGAGCCTGCCCATGCTGTATAAGAAGGTGAAGGGGGAGAAGTTCTCCGTCATCGGCGCGGTCCTGTTCGCGCTGATGGTGGCCGTCATGATCGCCCTGCCCCACCTGTCCGGCAACGCGGGCAGCGAAGGGAAGCTGACCATGAGCCTTACGGGCGCCATCATGGCCGTCGTTCTGGGCTTCATCGGCGCGGGCACCATGATCGTGCCAGGCATCTCCGGCTCCATGGTCATGCTGGTGCTGGGCTATTACAACGACATCATCGGCCATATCACGGGCCTGAAGGACATCGTGAAGGGCGGCCTCTCCGGGGCGGCCATCCCCTTTGACCACCTGTTCGCCCTGGGCTTCTTCGCCGTGGGCGCCGTGCTGGGCCTGCTGCTGGTGAGCCGGTGGATCAAGTGGCTCCTGGGCCACTGCCCCGTCCCCACCTATTACGCCATCATGGGCCTCATGCTGGCCTCCCCCTACCCCATCTTCATCAAATCCGGCCTGGACTTTTCCGCCATGGGGGCGGGCCACCTCGTCGCGGGCTGCGTCACCCTCATATTGGGCTTTGCGCTGGCCCTGTTCTTGGACAAACAGGGAGAAAAAGCCGAGAAGGCTTGACAAATATATAAAACACGTCTATACTGTCTCTTGATCGCAGGGGCGACTGATCCTCGGGATATATCCCTCGGAACAGTCTGAGAAGCACCCTTAGAACCTGTTGGGTAATGCCATCGGAGGAAGCGACGCCATAGAGAGCCGTTTTTCCGCACCGTTATCCGACGGTGCGGATTTTTATTTCAGGAGGAAACCACAATGAACAAACGGACGAGAATGCTGGTGGAGAGCGCCGTCATGGTGGCCGTGGCCACGGTGCTGAGCCTGCTCAAGATCGACCTTCCCTTCGGCGGCGGCGTCACCATCGCCAGCATGCTGCCCATCATCCTCATCAGCCACCGGTACGGCTTCAAGTGGGGCCTGTTCACGGCCTTCGTGTACAGCGTGCTGCAGCTGATCTTGGGCGTGGACAACGTGGGCTACGCCACCAGCGCCTTTATGGCCGCGGGCGTGGTGGTGCTGGACTACATCCTGGCCTACACGGTGCTGGGCCTCTCCGGTATCTTCGGCAAAAGCCGCAAGGCCGTGGCCATCGGCATCGCGGTCACCTTCGGCCTCCGGTTCCTGTGCCACTTCATCACCGGCGTGTGGATCTGGGGCGCCTGGATGCCCGAGGAGTTCATGGGCCTGCCCATGTCCAGCCCCTATGTCTACTCCCTGCTGTACAACGGCTGGTATATGCTGGCGGAGCTCGTCGTCACCGAGATCATCGCCATGCTCCTGTACAAGCCCTTGGAAAAGTACTTCACCGCGGAGAATTAACACCTTGTTAACGGCCTTGTTGCATCCTTGACAAGTCTTTCTGCTACAGTGCAGGATATGGAGGTATATCGTATGAAGCGAATCCTTTGTATCCTGCTTTTTTGCGCCCTGCTGCTGACGGGCTGCGGCGGGGAGCCCACCCATATCGTGAACGACTTGAACACCAGCGAGCCCATCCGCATCGTGGCCGTGGCGGAGAGCCAGGTGCCCGTCACCCCCACGCCGGAGGTGACCCCCGTGCCCACGGAGCTGCCCACCAAGGCCCCCACCCCTGCGCCCACGGACACGCCGGCCCCCACGCCCGCGCCCACGGACACGCCCGTGCCGGAGGTGACCCCCGCCCCCACGGCGGAGCCCACGCCCACCCCGGACGTGAGCCGGGGGGAGCAGCTGGCCATGATCGCCGAGCAGTATATCAACTACCCCTACACCCGGGGCGGCAAGTCCCCGGACACGGGCTTCGACCCCAGCGGCTTCGTCTACTGGTGTCTGAAGGAGATGGGGCTGGACGTGAAGCGCCGGAACTCCGCCGGATACGCCGAGGAGGACGGCTGGGACAAGATCACCCGGCTGTCGGAGCTGGCGACGGGGGACCTGGTCTTCTTCCGGACCGGCGACAACGAGAACATCAACTGCGTCTGCATCTATCTGGGCGGCAACAGGATGATCTACCCCTCCACCAGCAAGGAGGTGGTCATCGTCACCGAGATCAACAGCTACTGGACCAACGCCTTCCAGTGGGCCCGGAGGGTGTTCTGATGGACAGGTACATCGACTTGGACAGCTGGAACCGGCGGGACGCCTATGAGCTCTTCTCCCGCGGGTATCTGCCCTACTTTTCCGTGACCACGCCGGTGGACGTGACGGAGCTGGTCCGATTCGCGAAAAAGGAAGGGTTGTCCTTCTACCGGGCCATGGTGTATGTTGTGACCAGGGCCATGAACGAGCTGGAGCCCTTCCGGCTTCGCATCCGGCCGGAGGGCATCGCGGTGTGCGACACCGTGTCCCCCTCCTACACCACCGCGGGCCGGGACGGGACCTTCGGCATCGTGGGCGTGGACTACGTGCCCGGGGAGACCATGGGGGACTTTTGCCGCCGGGCCCTGGCCGCGGAGGCCAAACAGCAGGAGGGGATGCTGGTGGAGGACGACGTGCGGGACGATTTGATCTTCTTCTCCTCGGTGCCCTGGTTCGTCACCACGTCCGTGCTCCAGGAGCAGCCCACCAACCCCGACGACAGCTTTCCCCGGGTGCTCTGGGACCGGATACACGAGGAGAAGGGGCGGCTGATGGTGAACTTCACCGTGCAGCTCAATCACCGGCTGCTGGACGGCGCCCATGTGCGGGACCTGCTGCAGCGGATGGGCGAGCTGATGGCCCCCCGCCGAGAGCTTTGAAAGGATACGACTATGGAAAGACCCGTAACGAAGCGCAGATGGCTGTTGGTCCTCTTGGTCGTGGTCGTCTTTTTGGTGCTCCTTTTGGCCGGCACGCTGGCCACGGTGTACACCGCCCGACAGCGGCACCTGAACGCCACGCCCACCCCCTCCAACATCCCCACGGAGGCGCCCTCGCCCACGCCCCTGCCCAACTATCACGCCCTTAGCTTCGACCCGGATCTCGACAAGATGGCGGGCATGGGCGCCGTGCCCGAAGGGTACGAGGAGGAGCTGGGGGCGGCCTACTGGGTGGACGTGACCCCCGCCAACGAGACCATCCCCGGCTACACCCTGTTTCGGCACGTGGAGCTGGGCTACAGCTTCCTGCTGCTGCCCGACGGCCGGTATCTGCGGCTGGGGGAGAGCGGCGAAGGCTGCGGCGTGGTGAACGGGGTCTATGGGGATTTGGACGCGGACGGGAGCTGGGAGCTCCTCTACACCTACACCGCCGAGACCGAGGAGGGCCCCGCCGCCCGGATGGGCTGGCTGGACCTGGCCACCCTGGAGAACCGGTCCGCCCCCTTCCTGCTGAAGAACGGGACCTTGGCCCTGGCGGACGACGGGGGCCGGCTGCTCCTCTACCGGGCGAGCCTTTCCGCCACCGACTCCAGGGGCTTCTACGCCATCGACCTGCTGTCCCCCCTGGGCGAGGTCATGGAGCTGGACGGCGCCCTGTTCCTGGCGTTGGAATAAAGAGCCGATAATAAAAGGGAAGATGCTAAGCATCTTCCCTTTTTCTTTACTTACATCCTGTTTATCGGGCAAAGGGTTTTATCCCTTTTCCCGGTCCCCGCACTTTGTGCAGGTTTTTGTTCGACTTCCATGACCGTGTGTCCTTTGTCTCATGGGGTCCTGTGAGAGGCGTCGCACGATTGTTTCCGTGCTCGGCTGCGTCTCAGCTCATTCGGCTTCCAGATAGCTCTCCAGGATGGCCTGGGCCCAGGTGGTGTGGGCACTGGCGCTGTAGTTGAACAGCTCCGGAATGAAGAAGTCGTAATAGGTGTTGGTGTACACCGGGATCGCCGGCAGTACCTGGTTGTACCGTTCCTCAAAGGCGATCCACTTCTGCACGTACGTGTACACGTCCTCCGGCTCCGTCTTGCGCATATCCACCGCCAGCCTGTACAGCATGGCGTCGTCCGTGTACATCATGTTCCACTGCTTGTGGTTAGCGCTGGTGTCCGTGCTCACCGTGATGGCCGGATCGTACACCGTGTTGAAGTTCGTGGCCAGGAACAGCATCTCAGTCGTCCGCTCCGTCTCCCGGTAATAGGACGACAGCAGCTCCTTCGCCGTCGCCGGCACCATGGTCAGCCGGATGCCGCAGGCCTTCAGATTCTCCACGGCGTTCCGCTCCATGCTCTCCGCGATGGCGCTTCCCTCCAGGTACATCAGCTTCAGATCCAGCGCCACCAGCTCCCCGTTGACGCGCTTGCTCCGGATATCCTCCGTGTCGGGCCGATACTTCCCGCCCTCCTGGTTCAGCGTCCATCCGGCTTTGTTCAGCAGCGCGTTCGCCTTCGCCGTGTCCACCGTATACGCCGTGAGCTTTTCCAGCGACAGCTCTTCCCAACGGCGCTCCATCTGCTGGTATTCCGCCGGGGTCCGGGCATACCGATTGGGGTACTTGGAGGAACCATCGTCCTCCTCCGCCACGGTGGTCGTCGTGTCGTAGCCCTTCTTCAGCGGATACCCGATCTTGTCCTCAGCCAGCAGGTATTCCCACCGCTGCATCCCGAAGTAACCGTCCACCCGCTGGCCGTATGCGCCGCAGTAATCGGCGGTGATCCCGTCACGGTCGATGCACCAGGCGATCGCCTGCCGCACCGCCATCTCGCTCACCGCCGGCAGCTCCGCGCTGAACGCCAGGAACGACAGGCCCACACGGGGATAGGCATCGTACAGGAACCGGTCCGACTTGGTCATGTCGTCGATCGCCGCGCCGCTGGTCACCTTGTTCACCAGGTGGATCTCTCCGCTGTTCAGCTTCGCCTCGATCTCCTCGCTCTTCACGCACGTGTAGCCCAGCTTCTCAATGGCCGGCTTCACCAGCGTTTCCGTCTTCCCGCTCCCGTCGGTGATCCGCACCACGTTCTCCGCCTTCATGCCCGCCGTGGACCG
The DNA here is from genome assembly GCA_902798825.1 of uncultured Eubacteriales bacterium. Lineage (GTDB taxonomy): Bacteria > Bacillota > Clostridia > Christensenellales > CAG-138 > RUG472. The sequence goes on from CADBYI010000004.1 coordinate 119,407, forward strand.
GCTGCCGATCCACACCCCCTTGAAGTTGGGGTTGAGGGCAAAGTGGCAGGTCGTGCCGTCGTACTCCGTCAGCACATACGCGCCGCTGGTCACGGAGGGATGGCTGTTGTACCCCGTTTCGGGGTCCAGCAGGGTCTTCTGCAGCAGGTCGGCCGTGAAGGCGTCCGCCTCCGGGTCATCCGCGCCGCCGATATAGGCCCCTTCCCCATCGTCATACACCTTGCACCCCGGTGCGATCACCGCCATGGGGTAGGGCTGGCACAGGAGCAGGCCTTCCTCGTAATAGAAGGGCAGGTAGGCCCCATCCAGCGTGATCGACAGTTCCCTATCGCTCAGCACCCGCACACCCTTCAGCGCACGGGTCTTCCCCTGCAGATAGTCTCCGTTCCCCAGAATATGCTCCGCACGGTAGATCTTCCCTCCGATCTCCTCGATCTCGGGGCTCATCTGCAGCAGCAGTGAGAACGCATAGTCCCAGGCCGTGATCTTCGTCCCGTCCGAATAGAGCAGGTCGTCCCACAGCGTGAACGTGTACGTCTTGTTCCCCCGGGCGTCCGCCTCCGCGGTGTACGCATACACCACGGAGGGGTCCACCGCATAGGTCCCCTGGGACTGGTCCCAGTTGATCAGGTTATATCCATGGATCAGCGCCCGCACGTCTATATCTGCACCGTTGGTGCCGAATACGTCCGCGAAGAACGCCCCGCTGGTGGGATTCGGGTTGGCCACCATCAGCTCCTCGGGCACATCCGCCCGCGCTGCCGTGGGTAGCCCAAGGATCGTCGCCGCCAGGAACAGCCACGCCAACGCCATCGTCACGATCCGTCTCTTGCTGATGCCTTTCATCTCTTCGTACCTCCTCTTGCTCTTCCTTGCTTACTCGAAGCACTCGCCGGTCTGGTTCCCCAGATACCCCGGGAACGCCAGAGGTACCTCTTCGTCCGGGATCTCCTCCACGAACACACGCAGGCGCCCGTTCACAACGGTGATCTCGTAGTTGTCCGCCTTCGTGCCCGCATTCAGCTGGTAGGTGAACGTGTTGGCAACGGTCCCCACATTCGTGATGCTCGGGAAGGCATCGTAGGTGGCGCCTTCGCCCTTCACCCAGCCGTCGCCCGTGGCGGTCACCTTGGTGTTCCGCAGCGCCGCGCCGTCGAACATCTTGGTCGACGAGCCGCTGGTCAACGTCACCTGCCGCTTGTTGATCCGCAGCGTGCCGTAGGTCACGCTCACGTTCGTGTAGTGATCCGCATGCGCCAGCGTGTAGGTGAAGGTGTTGTTCCGGCTGTAGCCGGCGCCGTAATCCTTCACGCCGTCCGCGGTGGCGGTGATCGTGAGCCTGTCGCCGGTGGGCAGCGTGAACACCTTGCCCGTCGCATCCGCCTTCACGGTCGTGCCGTCGTACGTCACCGTGTACACCTCTTCGGTGTGCGTGGTGCCGTCGTACGTCCAGCTCCTCGTAGCCGACGCGATGGTAACGGGACCGAAGGACTCGTCAACCGGTTCGGGATCTTCACCCGGCACCACAGGCACGTCGGGCTTTTCGGGATCGGGGCTGGTGCCCTTCGCCGTGGCCACGTTCAGCACTTCGCCCTTCAGCACGTCGGCCTCGGTCACCACGTACTTGGCGGTGAACTCCTTGCTTTCGCCCGGAGCCAGGGAATCGATGGCCCACTCGTCGCCGGTCAGCTCATCCGTCACGGTGATGTCCGTGATGGTCAGGTTGCCGTCGTTGGTCACCGTGATCTTGTAGGTGATCTCTTCACCCAGAGCGTACTTGCCGTCCTCAGCCTTCGCCGTGGAGGTGGTCACCTTCTCGATCGTCAGGTGACCCTTCTTGTCCTCCGTGGGCTCGGGGTCTTCGCCGGGCTCCACAGGCACGTCGGGCTTGTCGGGATCGGGGCTGGTGCCCTTACCGGTGG
>CADBYI010000005.1:0-11671 GCA_902798825.1 uncultured Eubacteriales bacterium
CTCGAAGAGAGGAATGAACACGCCGGGACTCACCATGCCCAGCTGGGGATGCTTCCAGCGCACCAGGGCCTCCGCGCTGCTTAGGACCGGCTCGCTGGCACGCACGTCGAACTTGGGTTGATACACGACCAGGAACTGATGCTCCCGAATGGCTGTGGGGAAATCCTCGATGAGCTGTTCGGACAAAAGCTCCGCCTCCCGCATGGAGCCGTCGTACAGGCCGATCACCTTCGTGACGTTCCCCTTGACGCTGTCAGCGGCCATCTTGGCCCTGTCGAACCGGCGCTCGATGTCCAAGGACTTGTCCACGTCGGCATACACGCCCATGCGCAGGCGGATACGGTTTGCGTTCTCCCCTTCTCCGTTTAGATCGCTGGACACCGCCTCCAGTATCGGCTCGTACTCAGAACAGATCAGAAAGGAATCTGCCCCGCTTCTACATACGATGCCGCCGATCCTTTCCACGATCTCTCGGGTCTTGCCTGCGATCTGCCGAAGCACGTCGTCGCCGAAGGCCCGGCCATATCTATCGTTGATCGTGTGGAAATGGTTGATGTTGATGACGATAGCATCCGTGGGGTACTCCCTGTGATGGGTGTCGATCTGCTCCGCATAGCGGATGAAAAAGTCCTTGTTGTAAAGGCCGGTGAGCTGATCCCTCTCCGTCCAACGCAGCAAATCCCGATCCTCTGTCAGCTCTATGGTGCGCAACACCCGGGCCATGACCACCTCCTGCCGCGGATAGGGCTTAGGGATAAAGTCAATGGCGCCGAAGGTCAAACACTCCACCTCTGCCCCGCTGTCGGAGGTCATGACGATGACGGGGATGCGGGCGTAGCGAGCGTCCCCCTTCATATGCCGCAGCACCTCCAGCCCGTTGATGTCCGGCAGGTTCAAATCCAGAAGGATCAGACTCAGCGTCTCATACTGCGCATGGATGATATCCAGGGCCTCGCGCCCGGACCCGGCCAGGACCAGCTCATAGGTGTCGCCGAGATACAGCTTGAGTATCTCCTGGTTGACGAGTTCGTCCTCGACCAGCAATATCCGCCTCGTCTCCACGGCGGGGCGAAACGAGGGCTGTTTCTCCAACATATCCTTTTCCTCCTTGCTTGCGTTCACAGCCGGACAGGCGCGCCACCTGATCCTTCGCGGGCTTCAGGCGTTTTGGGGACTGCTCCCCTGTCCTTTCCCGCCATCGCCGTAGAACGTATAGCCGTCCCGACCCCGTTCCTTGGTAGCATACAGGGCGGTGTCTGCGTCCTTGAGTATGTCGTCCGTGGGATCGGGCCGGTCGGAGAAGGCCACCCCGATGCTCAAGGTAATGACAGGGAGCCCGTCGGACGTGTCCCGAAGGGTCCTTCGGATGCGCTCGATCTTTGCCTCCACCAGAGCGCGCATGGCGCTGGTGGCGTGGACCATGATGACGGTGAACTCGTCTCCGCCGAATCGGCACACGTAATCCTCTTCACGGAAATTGCTTTGGATGGCGTTGGCCACCTTCTGCAGGACCCTGTCGCCCATATCGTGGCCATATTCATCGTTAAATATCTTGAACCGGTCCACGTCGATGATGAGCATGGCCTGGGCACGGCCCCGGGTCCTTTGCCGGGCCTGCTCAAAGGCGCCTCGGTTGTATAGACCCGTCAGGGCGTCATGGGTGGCTCGATAGGCCAGCCGCTCCTGGCTCTGCTGGTTCTCAGCCAGAGCCTGGTTGTAGGCCCGGGCCACGATCCGCAGCTCGTGGGCGCCGCTTTCCTCGGTGGTGACATCCTTGTTGATGGCCTGGACCAAAGCCTCGATGGGCTGGAACACCAGGCGACCGTTGCAAAGAACGATGACGATGACCACCATCACCAGCAGCGCCAGCAGAAGGGTCTGCAGGGTCAGCGCCATGCCCAGCTGACGGGAGCCCTGCTGCTGGGCCGCCTCCGTCTCTCCCAGAAGCGCCTTTTCGCACCGGGCGATGTCGTCGCGGATGGTCTGTTTATAGGTTTGGTACGTCTCATCGAAGACCAGGTCCATGGCCTTTTTCAGCCGCTCCTCCCCGGAAAGGGCTTCGTCCTCGGCTGTCAGCGTCACGGTCCGCAGCGCGTTGGGCAGCGAGGCAGGGTCTATCTCATAGCCTGACGCCGCCAAAGCCATGGCATAGCGTTCGCTCCCCGCCAGGCGGTTGGAGGCCTGGAGCGCCTCCCCCAGATACCGGGCGGTATCGGTGCCGGAAAGGGCCGATTCCATGCTCTCCATGGCCAGATCCCGTCGCCGGGTCACCTCCACCTCCCGGAAGAAGTCCTCGGCGCTGTCCACGTTCCCGGTGACCACGAAGGTGCGCGCCCGGTCGGTGAGATAGTCGGACCCGGCCTGCATATTGGCGGTGTCCGTCCGCGCCAGGGCATACCGGGCCGTAGCCTGCTCCAGGTTCTTGAAGCTTCGGTCGGTGGAAAAGGCGGCCACAGCAAGGATCACTGCCAGCGCCACCGTGATCGAGATCATGACCCAGTTCATTCGCCGCAGCCGAATGCCGCCCTGTTTGCCGTTGGGTTTGGCCATGGGTCCCTCCTTCACGCCTCCCAGCGGGGCTCCTCGCCTTCCTCGGAGGTACTCACCGTGTCCATGGCGTTTTCGATCAGCTTGACCATCTCCCATACGGAACGGAACTGAATGGTCTTATCCTCCTCCATCCAGGTGATCCGTCCCTGCCAGCTGCTGTTCTGCCTATGTTGAACCCGGACGATGAAGGTCCCGATGTCGCCGTGTTTCTGGAGCAATTGTTCGTCGCTCATAATCTTTGTCCTTTCCTGTCGCTGTGTATAGGGCTTGGTTTGAGATGTAAAGCTTCGTTCATTTGTGCTGGGGAAGGGAAACTGCAGCTCATCGAACAATCGCTCCATGAGCAGTGTCATCTGCCCCAGGTCGCCGAATAGGGTAGGGGATTCGCTATAGCTATGAAACAGCCGGCCTTCCAGCTCCCGGCCGTGACGCCGGTCCATGCACAGTATCACGCCGTTGGGCGCCCCGATATACCATTGGGTATGTTGGTTCTCCATTTGATCTCCTTCCCTGTGTCACGGGTTCCAGAAGACGCTGTTCACATAGTATTCGATGCCGGTGCGCTGCCGCCCGGTGAGAAAGCGGGCGTTGATACGACGCTGGATCACGTTGCAATTCTCCCGGGTCGTGTTGATGAGCAGCACCAGATACTGACCCTTTCCGTAACGGCACATGGCGTCGCCCCGCCGAATGGACAGCCGCACTGCGTCGGCCATGCGGCTGATCAGCTGCTCCAGCACCTGGCCCTCCTGCATGGGATTGCCCTTGCTGTCCACGATGGTGCAGAGCATCAGATACACGGACTGACCGCCCCGCTCCAGCATGCGCTCCACCATGCGATAGATGCCCAGGAACACCGGATAGTTGCACAGATACCCGCCCTGGCTCCGATCGGCCCCGCCGGTCAGGTCCGCCTGGATCTTGTCCAGCACCTGATGACGGTACTGCATCTTCTCCCCCAGCCGGTCGAACTGCTCCAGGAGGCGCTTGGAGGGATGGAGACCCTGCTCGTTGAAATAATACTGGACGGTGGTGTCGTAGAGCTTGCGGGCCTCCTTGGCCCGATTCAGGGACACCAGCGCCTCCATGGTGACGATCTCCCAGTCGGCCAGGGGGTCGATCCGGGAGGCATACTGGCCCAGGGCCTCCATCTGAAAAAAGTCCTGATTGACCCGCAGCAGCTCTGCCGCCCGCTCCATGCAGACGCAGAACAGCTCCTTATACCGGCGAGCCTCCCTGGCAACCCAGATAGTGCCGGTCTGCATGGCCAGAAACTCGCCCCCGTAGGCATAGCAGGCGTCCAGATACAGGGCCAGCCGCTCGTCCAAATCCTTGGTATCCTGGGCGCGGCGGTACAGATCCTCGAACACGTCGGTGTCCACCACCGTGGGGACGGACCCCGACCAGCGGAAGACGCCCTTGACCTGCTCGATGCAGGATCCAGCCGGAATGCCGGCCTTCGTCAGCTTCTTCTTGGTGTTGTAGATAACGCTTTGCAGGGCATGGTGGATGTTGCTCATGTCCCTGTCCCCGAAAAGCAGCTCCTCCAGCTTGTCCCGGGATACGCCTTCCTCTCCCTCATGGATGAGGATCTGCAGCAGGGATTCGCTTTGGGAATCGCTGGCCTTGGAGCCGCCTGCCACCAGCTGGCCGTTCCACCGAAGGGAGAAGCCGCCAAGCATCCGCACATATAGGGTGTTTTCCAGTTCCTTCATATGGACCACCTCCCCAGTTCCCGATCAGCCCAAGCGCTTGACCATATTTTCGTAATTCACACAGCTGACAAGGGCGGTGTCCCGGGTGATGCGCCCCTCCCGGTAGAGCTTCAGCAAGCTCCCGTCCATGGTGCACATGCCCTCGGCAGCCCCCGCCTGCATGGCGGACTCCAGCTGATGGAGCTTGTCCTCCCGGATCATGTTCTGAATGGCGGTGGTGGACTTCATGATCTCGAACACCGCGATCTGCTCCCCGCTCTTCGAGGGCACCAGCTGCTGACAGACAATGCCCTTCAAAATCTGGGCCAGCTGGATCTTCACCTGATGCTGCTGGGCCGCCGGGAACACGTCGAGAATGCGGTTGATTGTGTTGGCCGCGCTGGAGGTGTGGAGGGTGGACAGCAGCAGCACGCCGGTCTCGGCGGCGGTGATGGCCGCGGAGATGGTGTCATAGTCCCGCATCTCCCCCAGCAATATCACGTCCGGACTCTCCCTGAGGGCAGAGCGCAGGCTCTCCAGATACCCCGGGGTGTCGATGGATATCTCCCGCTGGGTCACGATGGACTTCTCGTGACGATGGATATATTCGATGGGGTCCTCCATGGTGATGATGTGGCCGTCTCGGGATCGATTAATCCGGTCGATCATGCAGGCCAGGGTGGTGGACTTTCCCGTGCCGGCGGAGCCGGTGATGAGCACCAGCCCTTTCTTGTTGTCCGCCAGGGACAGGACGCTTTCGGGAATGCCCAGCTTCACGGGGTCAGGAAGGCCGAAACGGATGACCCGGATGACCGCGGCCAAGGAGCCGCGCTGCCGAAACACGTTCACCCGGAACCGGCCCAGCTGGGACAGGGCGAAGGAGAAATCGTCGTCCACCCCTGCGTCCAGGTTCCTTCTGTCCCGCTTGCTGACGGCATATATTTCGTCCACCAAGTCCACGATGGCGTCAGGCAGCAGCCGGTCCCCCGGCAAGCGCTCCTGATGTCCGCCGCACTTGAAGGTCACGGGCAGGCCGGCGACGATGAAGATGTCCGCCGCGCCGGCCCCCACGGCCTGCTGCAAAATGTCCTGAATGCTCATATGCTATGCTTTCTCCGATCCTATAGTCACAGTCCGGGCCAAAGGTCCCATTCCAAATCCTCCTCCCAGGTCCGCTGGTGGCGCCAGGCGACCACGGCCCCGTCCTCCACCCGGATGGTCAGGGTGGAGCCGTCCCGCTCCAGAACCGTTTCATAGGTCCCATCCGGATCGGGAGAAACGGTTTGCGCCTGCACGTCCCGCAGCCAGCTTTGTCCCTCCTGGTCCAGCTCATAGCGCAAACGGACCGTGGCGGCATACTTTTCCGCCAGGCGCCGATCCGCCCGGGCGGTGGCGAAGGTCAAAATGGCCATGGTGGTGAGACAGATGCTGATGACGGTCAACAGCAGGGCCAAGGGGCCCAGCTTCACCGGCATACGTCCAGAAGACGTTTGATTCATGGGCTCACCTCCCCCACATACTTTGCAAGCGGCAGAGTAAACAGCGGCTCCGATTGCTGATCGTCATAGACCGAAACGGTGCCCTCCAGCATATCCGCCTGCCTTGTCCAATGGATCCGAACGGAAAGACGCCCGTCCGGGTCGGGGGCCATGTCGGCGGTGTAACGACGGCCGTCGTCCCCTTCCTCCCGGGTGAGCCCGTACTGGCCGGACAGGAAGTCGTCGGCGGCATTCTGGGCCAGGGTCACGGCGTTGGTGAGGAGCTTGGCCTGAACGCTCTCGCTCCGGCTGAGGCCGAAGATTTGGGTGAGGGCCAGCAGTATCCCGACGAACACCAGGATCAGCAGCAGGCTCTCCACATAGAAGGCGGTGACGGACTGTCCCTTTTTCATTGGGCCCCTCCTTCCCCCCGCAGATAGACAAGGACCCGGCCCGCGTCGGTCTCGATGGTCAGCCGAGCGCCGTCCTTTTCTATGGCAAATGTGTTTGTTGTGCCAATGATCTGCCCTGCGGTGGGGTCCAAAGGCGCGTCAATGGCGGCATAGTCCTCCACCAGCTGTCCTTCCTGCAGATAGAGGCGGAAGGCATAGCCGCTGTCCCCATCCCGGATCACCAGCATGTCATCGGCTACGGTTACGGCCCCCCTTTCGTCGCAGGACCGGAGGGTGGTGATCAGATAGGATAGCTGGTTGCGGGTGTCCATGTTGGCATATTGGCTCGCCACGGTCTCCCGATAGATGCGGGCGCCGAAGATCACCAGCAGCAGAAAGCCCACCAGGAACAGGGCCACGGTGCCGATGGTGAAATAGCTGGTCGAACGTGCTGTCCTTTCCGTTGTCATGGGTCTCCCCTCCTTCCGTGCTGCCGGATCAGGACCCGGACCACAGGCGGCAGATTGGAGGAGAAGGCCTCATAGTGGATGATGAAGTCCTCCTCGTTGACCTGCAGGCCATAGTTTTCCTCCAGATACGCCAAATCCGGCGGGTATACGCCCTCGATGGCATAGCATTGCAGGGCGCTTTTGCGGATGGTCTGCTCGATGGCGCCGGCGCTTTCCTCCAACAGATCCCGTCGGGAGGCACGGGAAAGGAGGGCGATCCCGGCCGCCAAAAGGACGACGGCCAGCAAACCGATCCCCACCCAAATGCCCCAGCGTTTTATCCTGTCAGCGTACACCGTTTCCTCCTATGCCGTCATCCGATGGAGTTCATCATGCCGATGAGGGGCAGCATGACCGACAGCAGGCTCAACCCCACCGTCACCATCAACACCCCGGACAGCAGGGGGTCTACGATGCCCACCAGCCGGTCCACCAGGGAGGAAATGTTCTCCTCCAGCAGGTCCGTCAGCCGTCCCAGCACGTTTTCCATGCTGCCGCTGCGCTCGCCGGCCAGGAGCATCCGCCCGTAGACCGGCTCGAACAGGTCCTCGTCATAGGCGGCCTGGGCGATGCTGTGGCCTTCCTCCATGCGCCGGACGCACCGGTGCAGCTTCTCCTCCACGGCCTTGCAGTCGGTCATGGGCAGGCTGCTGGTCACCGCCTCGTCCTGCATCTCCCCGGCGGAGATGAAGGTGGTCAGGGCCGAGGTGAAGCGAAACATGCCCATGTTCTCCAGGATGCTTCGACAGAGGGGGATCCGGTTCAGCACCTTTTCCACGGTCTCCCGCTTGCCGCTTCGCCAGAGAAACAGGCCCATAAGCAGGGCCGCCGACAGCAGCACCATGACCGCCAGTGCGATCCAGCAGAAAGCATAGGCCCAGGTGATGTACCGATAGGCGCTGGCGCCGATGCTGCCGGTCAGATTATCATACACATCCGTGAAGGCCGGCAGGACCAACGTCAGCATGGCCAGGAGCACCGCCACGATCAGCACCAGCATGGCCGCCGGGTAAGTCACGGCGTTTTTCAGCTTCTCCGATATGACCTTCTGATCCGCATAGTACCGGCTCAGACGGAAGAGGATGTCCTCCAGATGGCCCGATCGTTCGCCGGTCTTCACCATGTTCAGGGCGTAGGACGGGAAGATGCCGCTCTTTTCCATGGCATCATACAGGCCGAAGCCTTCGTCCACCTGCTCCTTCATCACCCGAAGGCCCTCGGACAGGACCCCACCCTTCTCCTTGCCGCTTTGCTGCTGTAGCAGGCCGATGGCCTCGTCCACCTGGATGCTGGAATGGAGCATCATAGCCATGCTCTCACAGAAGGCGCTTACGCCCAGGTTATCCAACGATTGCTTTCCCATGTTTCCTCACCTGTCAATAAAAATATAGGTCCGTATAGTTGCTGCCGTTGCCGATAAAGGTGTCGTCCTGTCCGTTGGCTGTGAAGGTCAGATCCATTCTGGTCCAGTCCTTGCCGTTGGCTTTGAAGCTGACCGTGACCCAGCCGGTCTCCTCCGTGTAAAACATATTCCAGGCGTGATAGAGTTGGTTGGGCGCCACATATCCAAAGATCACCTTGCAGGGCACCCCCTGGCTCCGCAGCATGGCCGCCGCCAGAGAGGCGTAATCGAAGCAGATGCCCCGCCTGGTCTTCAGCGTTTCATCCGGGTCCGGCAGGTAGCCGGACTGGACCGTGGCCGCCTTCATGTGATCGTAGCGGACGGTTTTGTTCACGTAGGCATAGACGGCGGACACGATCTCCACCTGATCCTTCGCGTCCTGAGCTAGGTCAGTCGCCTTTTTAACACAGCGGGAGTCGGCGGTATACCGGCTATAATCGCTGGGACGAAGGAAGGGCTGGAAGGGATCGTCCAGCTTCACCCGCCGGGAGAGCTGCAGAGCCTGGGCGTATTTCTTGCCGCTCACGTTCTCCATGGCCCGAAAGACGTATTCTCCGTCCCCTGTCTGCAGGGGGAAGACGGAGGGGGTACCGTCGGACTTGACGTCATAGGTGTAGGTCGCATCCCCGTGAATGACCTGAAACTTAAAGCGCTTATTGGAATTGACCGAAACAGCCACATATCCAAGGTGGCTTTCCGATAGATCGATCTGAACCTTTTTGTTTCCCTCGGCGGCCTCCGGATGAAAGGTGGCGTCTAAGAAAGGAACCTGGTCACGAACAAGCCATGGTTTTTCACCGAAAGTGCCCCTCTGTACGGGTGATGCAGCCAAGGCGACCGGGCGGTTCGGGGCCACAGGCGCCTGCTCCGCGGCGGAAGGGAGGGAAAAGACGCATACAAAGGCGAGCATGAGAATCAGGCCGATCCACCGCAATCTCTTCAAGCGCCGCACCCCTTTCTCCCCTCGAATAATAACAGAACACTCCTTTTTTAATATATCATACTACGCCCTGCGGCGCAACAATTTCGTGGACCGCAGGGCGAAAAAACCGATTTATCCGGATTGGTTTTTTTGTTATTCGATCACTTCCTCAGCAGCACGGCGGTCTTGCCTTCCACGGTGAGGGTGCCGGCATAATCGCCGGTGGCGCCCCAAAGGGCCGTCCAGTCGCCGTCAGGCAGGGTAACGGTCATGGGGGCATCGCCGGGGTTGGCCACCAGATAGCCCACCAGCGCTCCGTCTACGGTATAGCTGGCGGCGATGGCGCTGCCCTCCAGGACCTCCCCGGTCACGGTGCCGTTGTAGAGCCAGGGATTGGCTTTGCGCAGGGCGATGAGCTGCCGATAGGTCTGCATCATGGCATAGGCGTCGCTGTCCTCCTTCAGGGCGTCCCAATCGATGTTGTTCACGGCGTCGGAGGCGTTGTAGCTGTTGTGGTTGCCGCCCTTGGTGCGAAGCATCTCCTCCCCCGCCAGCAGGAAGGGCGTGCCCCGGCTCATGAAGATCAGGGAGGCGCCCAGCCGATTCATGGACAGGCGCTGCGCCACGGAGGCGCTGGGATCGGCGTTCTTCAGGATGTCCCACAGGGTCCTGTTGTCGTGACAGGACATATAGTTGATCATGAGGGCGTCGTCCACCTTCCAGCTGGCGCCGGTGTGATTGCCGCCGGTGATGCCGAAAAGAACCTGGTTGGCGGTGCCCTTGGTGGCGTTGCCGCTGATCCAGCCCTTGGCCTTTTCATCGAACACGCTGCCCTTTAGACCGTCGCGGATGGCGTCGTTGAACACGGCCACGGCACCGATGGCCCCTTCGGATGCCTTGACCTTGCTGATGTTGCCCTGGGTGGCCTGCTTCTTGTCGCTAAGGGGCGTGGCGCCGCCGGTCCAGCCCTCGCCGTAGAGAAGGGCCCGGGGGTCGTTCCTATGAACCGCCTTTTCGATGGCCTGCATGGTGTCCACATCGTGGAGGGCCATGAGGTCGAAGCGGAAGCCGTCGATGTGGTACTCCTGCTGCCAATAGGTGACGGAGTCCACCATATACTTGCGGAACATGCGGCGCTCGGAGGCGGTCTCGTTGCCGCAGCCGGAGCCGTTGGAGCTGTCGCCGGCGGCGGTGTAGCGATAGTAGTAGTAGGGCACGATCCTATTCAGGTTGGAGTCCTGGGAATAGGTGTGGTTATAGACCACGTCCATGACCACGGCCAGACCGTTCTCATGGAGGGCCTGGACCATCCGCTTGAACTCGTTCACCCGCACCTCCCCATGCCAGGGGTCGGTGGAATAGCTGCCCTCGGGGGCGTTGTAGTTCTTGGGATCATAGCCCCAGTTGAAGGTGTCGGAGGTGGTTTCGTCCACGGTGGCGAAGTCGTAGACCGGCTGCAGATGCACGTGGGTGATGCCCAAATCCTTGAGATAATCCACGCCCACGGGGAGCCCGGAATCGTTGGTGAGGCCCGTCTCCGTGAAGGCCAGGTACTTGCCCGGGTATTTCGAAGCGGCGATCCGGTTGGAGAAGTCCCGGACGTGGACCTCCCAGATGACGGCGTCCCGATAGGAGGCAAGGCCGGAGTCGAAGGCCTCGTCCCTGAACCCCTCCGGGTCCGTGGAGGCAAGGTCGATGACCATGCCCCTGTCCCCGTTGACGCCCACTGCCCGGGCGTAGGGGTCCACGGCTTCCTGGGTGCCCATGGCCGTGGTAACGGTGTAGGTGTAGTAGGTGCCGTGGCCGCACTCGCAATCCGCCGTCCAGACGCCCTGGAGGGCCTTTTCCATGTCCACGGTGGCAAAGGCTTCGCCGCCGTCCCCCGCCTCGAACAGGTTCAAAACCACCCGGCTGGCCGTGGGTGCCCAGACCTTGAAGGTGGTGCTTCCGTCGTGGAGGGTGGCGCCCAGATCATCCCCCCCATAGGTGTACTTGGCCTCAAAGGCGGGAGTGTCGAAGACGGCCGTGGGCACCGCCACCTTCTCGCCGTAGCCCTGCAGGGCGACGGTGACGGTGGCCGCGATATCCAGATTTTCTTTCGTCGTGATGACGCCGGAGATCACGTTGTTGTTCAGGGAGGAAAGCTTCTCTATGGCCATGGGCTGGCCGTCCACTAGCACCTGGACCTGGTCCAGGGAGGCGAAACGGGCCGCCGGCTCGATGCTGTACTTAATCTGGTTCTCCGCAATGATCCCCGCAAACTTGAAATTCATCTTCTGGGCCAATGTCATGCCGCCGTCCTCGCTGTAGTAGATGGTCTCCTCGCCGGATTTTAGAAAGATGGATACGTCGCCGCCCTCCATCTTCACAAACCGGTCCCCGTCAAAATCCTTGGTGGCCGTGCCCCAGCTGCTGCTGCCCAGATCGGTGACGCCGGTGCGGACGATGAAGCCCACCTCCTCCACGTCCTCGGGCACGTTGACGACCACCTTGGCGCCATAGTCGCAGGGGTGCATGGGGTAGCTCTTGCCGTCCTTGCCCTTGAACCATATCCACATATCGCTGGTGTCGAAGTCGATGGTGGATCTGGTCCAATAGAGGGACAGCTGGTTGCAGCCGGGCTCCCGCGCAAGCTCATATTCCGCCGGGGCAGGGGCCACTGTGGGGGCCTCGGTGGGCGCCGCCGTGGGGTCCGGGGCCGGGGTGGGGTCGATCGCCGTGGAC
>CADBYI010000005.1:11725-74400 GCA_902798825.1 uncultured Eubacteriales bacterium
AGCGCCGCCAGCAGCAGGGCAAGGATATGCTTTCTCATGGTTCCTCTCCTTATGACGCTCATTTGGATTGGGTTTCTCGGTTCGATTGTACCACCGCCACAGGGGAATATCAATGGGCGGCCTTCCGCCTGTCCCACACCTCGATGGCGACGATGGCCCCCAGGGACAGCAGCAGCGCGCCTACGATGGCGGGGCGGGCGTAGCTCCGGCTGTAATAGGCGCCCGAGGTCCCCACCTCCGGCTCCGCCACCGGGTCATAGGGGATGCCGGTTTCGGCGCAAAGCTGCTTGATGTTCAAAAAATGTACGGTGGGCACACCGCGGCTCAGATACCGCTCCACCAGGCCGCTTTTGGGAACGATCTTCGGGTCCGCCTCCGGCAAAAGGCCCTGGCCGAAGCTCACCGCGGCATCCGTGTCCCCCATGCCCAGGATGTTGCCGCCCACGTTGACGAAGGCAGCCACGTCCCCCATGCGGGCCATGCGATCCAGCACGTCGGCCTCGTACCCCTCCTCATAGAAGGTCAGGGGCAGGCCCTCCTGCTCGAGGCGAACCTTCATGGCCTCGATCTGCCGGATATCGTCCTCGTCCTCCAGCATGTAGCCCAGCATGTTTTCCCCCGCGTCCCCGTCGCCGCCCATGGTGACAAGGTCCGGCAGGGTGCTGATGAGGCCCCCTTCATAGGCGGTCAGGATCATCTCCGGCAGCACGTAGCCCGGCAGATTGGCCCCAAAGTTGGAGGAGCCGATGGACACGCTGTAGACGATGTGAAGGTCCATGATCTCCGCCGCGCACAGGACCCCCAAATCGATGCCCGGAAAGGAGGCCGAAAAGCAGGCGCCGATCCGATCTCCGGGCCGGACCCCCGCCTCGTGCAGATATCGAACGGTCAGGGCGGCGAAGTCCGACAGCTGGCTGGTGCGCTTGGCCTCCTCGCTGCCCAGGGAGGTGGTGACGGGCGAGATGTGGGTGCCCATGAGGCCCAGACCCAGCCTATCCTCCGGAGCAAGGGCATAGCCCCTTTTCAGGCGCTCGGCCCGAACGGCGGCGACCACCTGTCGCTGAAGGGTCGCGGCGGCCTCCATCTCGTCGGCATAGGGGAGCCGGACCCGGCGACCGGCCAGATAGATGACTAGGACGGCCACCATCAGCAGCGCCGCCACCAGAGCATGGAGGGTCAGTTTCTGCTTCATCCGCCCGCTTACCGTTTCCTGCCGTTCCCTCTTTCGTCCCGGTGCCAGCAGCGCCGCGGCCAGGACCCCGCTCAACGCCGCCAGAGCCCACAGCAGGACGGCAGATCGGGGATAGCCGGTGCCAAAGTACAGGGAAGCGGTCCCGATCTTCGGCAGGGTCTCGGGATCGAAGGGGATGCCGCTCTCCTCGCAGAGGGCGCGGACGTTCAGCAGATGGATGGTGGGGATGCCCTTGGAGAGATACCGCTCCGTCAGGCCGCTGTTGTTGGTGATCTCCAGGGGTTGATTCTTCAGCAGGCCGCTGCCCAGGGCAAGGACGGCCGTGTTGTCGTCACGGCCCAGTCCCAGACCGTTGCCCCCGGCGTTGACGAAGGCCTTGATGTCCCCGTACAGCTGTTCATGGAGCTCGATATCCTGGGCGAAACTTTCGATGTAGGCTGGGGCCAAGCCCCCTTCGATCAGCCGCTGCTTCATGGCCTCCACCGCGGCGATATCCTCGTCCTCCTCCAGCACATAGGCCATCATGTTGCGGCCCATGTCACCCCCGCCGCCCAGGGTCACCAGCACGGGCAAACGGGAGATGAGCCCCCCTTCATAGAGGGTCTTCACCATCTCGGGAAAGGTGTATTCAGGGTTGTTGGCCCCATACTTGGAGGAGCCCACGGAGGCGGAATAACGAAGATCCAGGCCCATGACCTCCGCCGCGCACAGGGCCGCCAGATTGAGGCCCGGATAGGAGCCGGAGAAGTTGGCCCCCACAGGGTCCCCCTGTTTTAGGCCGGCCTCCGAAAAATACTTCACGCACAGGGCGGCGAAGTCAGGCAGCTGGCTGGTGCGCTTCTCCTCCAGGCCCGCGGCGGTGGTCATGATGGGGGTGAAGTCGTAGCCGAGGAGCCCGATGCCCAGGGTGTCCTCCTCCGCCAGGGCCACGCCCCGCCGGGCCTTCTCCGCCCGGATCAGGGCCGACGCCTGCTCATGGAGTCGGGCCGCCGCCTCCATTTCATCTGCGTAGGGGACCTTGGGACTCCGGCGGCCCACCCAAAGGGCGAACGCCCCCAGGATCAGGGCCAGAGATAGGCATAGTATGGCGATGAGGGGACGGCGCTTCATAGCATGCCCACCCACAGCAGGCACAGGGCGCAGAGGCCCGTCACGGCAAGAAGGGAGATGCCCGTCTTGACAAAGCCCTGGCGCTGCAGATCCCGCACCAGGAGGGCCGGGACCAGGTAGCCGATGACCCGGACGCCGAAGGGCAGAAGGCCCGTGATGCCCACGAGCCAGGTGAGGCCGAAGCTCAGCACCACGTTCAAGGCGAAGAGCCGTCGCCCGTACAGGATGAGATACCGGCCAAGGAGCTTGTCGAGGCCGTATACCCCCAGCACGATGAGCAAGCTGTAGCCGATGCGCCAGGGATCGTTGAGGCTCAAGGCCAGGTATACCGGCGCCACCAAGCCGCCGGTGGACAGGCCGGTGATCTCGGAATAGAGGACGGCCAGAAGGACGCCCACAATGACGATCTTGCTATACATGCTCTCTCTCGCCTCCCATCTGCACCGGCTGCTCCTTCAATTCTTTTTGGGCCCGCTCCACCAGGCGCATGCCCTCATTCTTGATGTTGCCCACCGCCAGGATGAGGCGGGGTGTTTGGCTCACAAAGGGGATCTCCGACCCTAAGCGGAAGCCCCGGATCGCCGCCTTCGGCGCGGCCCGGCCGCACTGGCGCATGAGGGCCCGCTGCTCGTCCCCCAGGAGCCAAATCTCCTTGGGCTCCATCTCCCGACACAGGCGGACCATGTCCAGAGCCCGGGCGGGCCGATCGCCCCGGTTGTTGATGAGGATGACCAGCTCCTCCTCCCCCGTCCCCCGGATGCCGTCGTAGATCATCTTTGTGGAGCTCACGTCGTTGGCGGAGAGGGCGTTCACAAAGGTCACATTTTCACCGGAGAACACGGACAGGGCGAAGGGGTCCCGAACGAAGGATCTGATCCCCTCAAAGGCGATGGAGCGATCCACCCCCAGCCCCATGCACACATCCAGCGCCAGGGCCACGTTTTCCGGGAAATCCAGTTCCTTTGCACCGGGGATGTCCTCGATGGCCGCGGGGTCCGAAACGGTGAGGACGCTGCCCAACGCCTTGGCCCGAGCCGCCAGCTGATCGGGGAAATCCCGCTCCGCCGTGAAGATACGCCCCTGCGCAGGGAGCATCTCCATGAGGCAGTTCAATATCTCCTCCCGGGTGTCCCCCATCACGTCCATGTGATCGAGGCGGGCGTTGGTGATGACCCCCACGTCGCAGCGGAGCATATTCCGTCCCGACACCCGCTGATACTCCGGCTGCAGGGCCATGCATTCGATGACCAGGATATCCGCCTTCTCCCGGGCGGCCTTATGCAGATAGGTCAGCTGTTCCCGAATGTTCGCCGGGGCCCTTCGCTCGATGAGCTCCTGTCGCCCGTCGGGATGGATGGCGATGGGCAGGGTCCCCGTGGTCTTGCACAGGACCCTGTGGCCTCCGGCGGTGAGCCCCGCCGCAATCATGCGGGTCACGGTGGACTTGCCCCGGGTGCCGTTCACGTAGATCACGTGGGCCAGGGCTTTGCGATCCCTGTGGGCCCGGATCGCCTCCCACACGAGGCGCAGCAGCAGCAGGCAGGAGAGTATGAGGATGAGCAATTCCGTTTTATCCATGGCTTCATTGTACTCGTGTCGGGCGCCCCTGTCCAGCTATTTCGCCGCTTTTCAACGGAAAAGGACGGCGGAAACATCCGCCGTCCCTGTTCTTTTGTGTCGCTCGGTTACCGCAGGAAGAGGCCGAGGTCGTCCGTTTCCACCATCTCCGCGTAATCGGGCACGTTGCCGATGACGATGGCGCGGGCGTCATCCTCCAGGCTGTCGTTATAGGCCTGGATGAAGGCCGCACAGCCGGCCACGTGACGGGCCACGCGCAGCGAGAGGGGGAAGTTGCCGGCGCTGTAATCCACGTACAGCAGGCCCAGATTCTGGGCGATGACGTAGCAGGGATCGGCACCGGTGATGACCAGCTTTTCATCCGTGTAGCCCCGGAACCGGCCCTGAGAGGGGTTGCCCACCTCAAGGAGCAGAGCATAGGTGTCCGTGAAGTCGCCCAGCTCCCGGTGCGTGAGGCCGTGGAGGGTCACGGGCGAGGGCTCCAAGCGCATGCTGATGTCGTCCATCTCCAGGTTCAGCACGCCCTCGGCGGCGATGGCCATGGCCCGCTCGTGGGCCACGCAGGCGTTGTTCACCGCGTATTCCGGGCTGGACTCATGCAGGTCGATCTCCATGTCGATCTTCTCGGTGTTGATCATGTTGGTCACTGCATAGGCCACCTGCTCGGACAGGGTGCCGTACTTCTGGCCGGGATAGCAACGGTTCAGGTTCCGGGTCTCGGAACCGGACAGCCCCTGGCCCGAGGGCTTATGGGTGTAGATGTCCGGATCAGGCCACTGATCGATGGGATTGGCGGCCCGGGAACCGAAATGGAAGGTCCGCTCGTCCCCGTCAGCGGTGGTGAAGTGCATGAACTGGGGCTGACCCTCCAGAGGATCGTTGTGGGAGAGGCCGGACATATTGATCTGAGGGATCACATAGACCGTACCCTTCTCCACGGTGAGCTGCTCCAGCATGACCACGGCCGCCATGTGACCCGCAGGCTCGTTGGCATGGGTGCCGCCCAGGATCAGGATGCTGCCGCCGGGCTCCTTGCCCTCCAGCACGTAGATGTCCACGTTACCGATGGTGCCCTTCAGGTTCTTGTTGTAGGTGGAGAGCTTGTAGGTCCGGGTGACGGCGCTGCCCTCGGTCACGATGTCTTCCTGAAAGATACGCTTCTGATAGAAGCTGTTCCCGGCGATGGCCGCGCAGGCGATGGCAATGGCCAAGATGATACAGGTGCTGATAATGCCTTTTTTCTTCATCGCTCTACCTCCTTATTTGATCATGAAGATCCGAAGGATCAAGCAGACCAGGATCATCGCACAGCTGATCTTATCCACGACCTTGGTTTCCTTGAAGAGCATGTTGTAGAGGACGCTGGCAAAGACCATCACGGCAATGGCAAGATAAATGATCGTTGTGAATGTCATAGCTGCTTCCTCCTTAGAACAGACCCGCGATGAGCTTGGACTTGGCCAGGAAGAACGCCGCCCAAACCAGCAGGATCACGATGGGAATGATGCACTTCTTCAGGATCAGCGTGTACTTCTTCACGCCGGTGACCTGGGCGGCGAAGAGGCCGGCCAGGGCCGTGGGGGGCATCATGTCGCCCACGGAGGCGATCAGGCTGATGGCCGCCAGGACCACCACCGCGTTGCCGCCCAGATAGGAGGCATAGATGTACGCGAAGGGCACGCCCAGCACGGAGCAGGCGCCGAAGGAGGACACTGCGCCGAACAGGGGGATGCTGGTGCAGGCAACGACCAGCCAGAGGATGGAAGGCAGGCTCAAGCAGGTCATGACGATGAGGCCCCGAACGCCGGTGGCGGTCATGACCTCAATGAACATGCCCACGCCCATGAGGATGGCCATAACGGGGGTCGCCGTGCGGATGGCCTCAGGGACGGTCTTGAGGATGTTGATCTTCCGGCCGGTGAACAGGCCCACGAAGGCGGACAGCAGGAAGATCACGGGCATGCCCAGATCCTCCGTGACCTTCAGGACCTTGAAGAAGATCATCAGGACCACGAGGGCGATGAAGGGCAGGTAGATCTTGAAGCCATACTCCTTGCGGATGGCGTCCTGCTTTTCCAAAGCGGGTTTGAGCTTCTCGTAGTCCAGGTTCTTGACCTTCTTGAGCCCCAGCAGCAGCACGATGACGATGGCCAGGGGGAAGGTCAACAGAAGCAGGGGACCGGTGAAGCCCACGTAGGGTACGTCGATGCCGGCGCAGATGATCAGAGCCGCGGTGTTCACAGGCGGAGCGATCATGCCCAGCAAGCCGCCCATGGCGATGATGGAACCGGCGGTCACCGCGTCACAGCCCATGAGCATCAGCACGGGGGCCATGATGGAACCGGCGGACAGAACGGCCGCCGTGGAGGAGCCGGTGATCATGCCCGGGAACATGATGATGAACATGATGAGGATCAGCAGGATGGCCGGGACCTTGTGGAACTTCTCGATGATGAGGCTGGACAGGGCGTCCAGGCCGCCGGAGTCTTCGATGACCTTCATGAAGACCATGGCGCTGGCGATGGTGAGGATGGTATCCACATAGCCGAACTCGCCCTCCACCATCATGCGAATGGTTTCCGTGCCCAGGCCGCCCTCGATGGCGCCGACGACAGCCGCCGCCATCATGGACACGCCCACCGGCCACTTCAACGCGAAGCATCCCACCATGAACACGCCCAGCATGAGTACGAATGTAATCACATACGGTGTCATGTTTCTTCTCCTTATACGCTTGACGCGGGGGTTTCGTCCGCGTCAGGCGGTCGTTTTACAGGCCAAAGAGTTCCTTCAGCGCGTTCCGGGCATCAGCAGCCTTGCCCGCATACACCGTGGGCGTGTTGTTGGCCGCCAGGATGTCATACATCAGATGATCCGCATCGCCGCTTTCCACGATGATGGCGATATCCGCCGCCGCAAAGGCGGGCTTGATGAAGGAATCGGACAGGGTGCCCCGGCGATCGGCGCCGCCGGTGTGCATGGCGATGATGGTCATGCCCAGCTCCTTAGCCTTGGCGATGAGGGCGTCGGTACGGGCCAATTCCTGATCGGCGTCGATACCGGCCGCGCCCAGACCCTTGTTGGAACCGCCGACGGCCAGGATGATGGTCTTATACTTGTCGGACAGTTCTTCGGCCTTGATGGTGCTGTTCTGGTACACGTCCAGCTTGATCTTCTTGCACAGGGTGGCGACCACGTCCACGTCCGCGCTCTGGCCCACGCTGGTGAGGATCGCGGGCAGCTGGCAGCTGCCGGGGGTGACGGCGGGGAGATCGCCGGCAGCGGCAGGGGCAGGCTCGGCGGCGGGCTCAGCAGCGGGTTCCGCAGCAGGCTCAGCGGCGGGCTCAGCAGCGGGCTCGGCGGCGGGTTCGGCAGCGGGTTCGGCGGCGGGTTCGGCAGCGGGCTCGGCGGCGGGCTCAACGGGAGCGGCCTCCACGGGGGCCACGGTCTGTGCCTGAGCGGTGGGGATGTACGTTACGGGAACGCCCTTCTCCTCCAGCTCCTTCACCTTCTCTTCCAGCACAGCGATCCGGGTGGAAAGGGCAGCCCTCTCCTCCATGTCCTTCTGCTTCTGCTCGAGGATGGCGATCCGGGTGTTGAGGGCGGTCACATCGTCAGCGTCAGCGGCTTCGAAGCCTTTGCTGCAGGCCACCAGAGCCGTCAGCATGACGAGGGCCAGCACGAGAGAAAGAATCTTCTTCATTTCGATACTCTCCTTCTTTGGAATGAGCCGCCCACCCGAAGGTGGGCGGCCTGGTTTCGGTCGTTTGGTAGTGGATTAGAAGGCGAACGCCTTGTTGTCACGGCGAGGATCGGCGCCGCCATGGAGCGTGCCATCCGCAGCGTACAGGACGCCCTGGGTGGAGCCGGCGCTCATATCCCACTCGCCCCAAGCGCTGGAGCTGAGCTTATGGCCCATGGCCACCAGCTCGTCGATGGTCGCCTGAGGAATGCGGGCCTCATACTGCAGGCCGGAGCCCTTCTCGGAGAAGCGGGGCGCCTCGATGGCTTCCTGCATATCCATGCCGAAGAGCACGGTGTTCAGGATGATCTGGGCCACAGCCACGATGATCGTGGTGCCGCCGGGAGAACCGACCGCCATGAAGGGGCTGCCATCCTCGTTGAGGACGATGGTGGGGCTCATGGAGCTCAGGGGGTACTTGCCCGGCGCGATGCAGTTGGGGCTGTAGGGGTTGGCGGAGAAGTCGTCCATCTCGTCGTTCAGCATGAAGCCGTAGCCCGCAGGCGCGATCTTGGAGCCGAAGTAGTAGTTGATGGTGAAGGTGACGGCCACCACGTTGCCTTCCTTGTCGGCCACGGTGAAGTGGGTGGTATCCACGTGCTCGAACTGGAAGGGATCGTGGGAACCCAGATCCTGGGCCTCGTCGTCCTTGATGAGGGAGGCCAGGTACTTGCCGTACTCCTTGCTCATGAGGGCCTGGACGGTGGCATCGGGCGTGTCGGCGCCGACGTACTTGGAGCGGTCGGCGTAGACCATCTTCATGGCCTCGGCCAGCACATGGATGTAACCCGCGCTGTTGTGACCCATGGCCAGGAGCTTGTCGGTGCCGTAGGCTTCCAGGATGTTCAGCAGCTGGATGATGCACAGACCGCCGGAGGAGGGCAGGGGCACGGAGACCACGGTCTTGCCCATGAAGGTGCCCTTCACGGGCTCCTTCTCCTGAGCCGCATAGAGCTCGAAGTCCTTGGGCTGGAAGACGCCGCCGTACTTGTTGGCCACCTTGATCATGGCATCCTGCAGCTCGCCCTTGTAGAAGCCGTCACGGCCCTGCTCCTGGATGAGCTTGAGGGCCTTGGCCTGCTGGGTGTTCTTGAACAGGTCGCCGGTAGCATAGGTGAACCGGCCCAGCTCGTCGGCCGCCTCTTCAGGCAGCAGATAGATGTCGCCGAACTCGGGGTAGGCCAGCATGTTGGCATAGTTGTTGTCCAGATGCTGTGCGGTGGTGGGCCCGATGTAGAAGCCCTTCTCGCACAGGTCGATGGCGGGTTGGACGGCATCGGCCAGAGGCAGCGTGCCGTACTTCTCCACGGCATAGGCCATGCCGGCCACGGTGCCGGGAACGCCCACGGAACGGCCGCCGATCATGCTGGCGCCGCCGACCACGGAGAAGTTGCCACCCTCGTAGACCACGGGCCAGTAGTTCTCCTTGGCCAGGGCGGGCGCGGTCTCACGGAAGTTGATGAACCGCACGTTGCCGTCCTTGTCGCGCAGAGTCATGAAGCCGCCGCCGCCGATACCGGAGGCCTGGGGCTCGGTGACGGAGATGGCGAAGGCAACAGCCGCCGCCGCGTCAACCGCGTTGCCGCCCTTCTTCAGCACTTCGAGGCCGGCCTTGGCCGCCCAGGGAGTACCGGCGGAAACGACCGCGTTGGCACCGTTGGCGCCACGGCCTTCCCGCACCATCTTGCCGTCTTCGCCGACCAGCTTCCAGCCGGTTTCCTCATCGGTGAAAACGCCCGTTTCCCACTTGAACTCGGTCTCGGCGGGGGTTTCACCCTCGGCCATGGTGATGCGGGGCAGCAGGGAGGCCGCCGCCACGGAGGCGCCGGCTGCCGCAGTTCCCTTCAGGAACGAACGGCGGGAGATTTCCTTCTTGCTCATAGAGTATCCTCCTTTGTATTTATAATCTCTTGAAGGGACAAGGCTGCCAGGCAGGGAGGTCGGACAAGAGATTATAGTTCGTATCGGGGTGCGTATGCCCCGGGGTTATTGCTCCTCCTCCGCCTCGGCGGCCTTTTTGCGCCGCTGGAAGAGGATGCACAGTCCAATGCTCAGCTCGTAGAGCAGCACCATGGGCACCGCCACCATGACCTGGGAGAAGATGTCCGGCGGGGTGATGATGGCCGCCACCACGAAGATGGCGATGATGGCGCCGCCCCGGATCTTGCGCATGACCTTCGGGGTCAGGATGCCCAGCCGGCTCAGGATGACGCTGAGAAGGGGCATCTCGAAGATGAACCCGAAGATGGTGAAGATCAGCAGCAGGAAGCTGATATAGTTCGCGATGCTGACCGAGGCCACATAGTCGGTGCCCTGCCCCTGCTTGATGAGAAACTGGAGCATGAAGGGCAGCACGACCTTGTAGGCGAAGAACGCACCGGCGGCGAAGAAGCCCACGCCGAAGATCAGACCGAAGCGGATGCCCGCCTTCTCCTTCTTCGTCAAACCCGGCTTCATGAAAGCGAAAGCCTCATAGAGAAGCAGGGGGATGCACAGGATGAAGCTGGCCGTCAGCGCCGCCTTGAACTGCTGCAGCAGCAGCTCGGAGGGAGAGATATAGATAAAGGTATATCCATACGCCGCCCCCATGTCGGTGAGAAAGCCCACGATGGTCTGGGCCCGGGTGATGAGCACCACGTTGAACAGGACGAAAGCCCCCAGCACCACGGCGAGACGGTTGCGCATCTCCCGGAAGTGCTCCGTCAAGGGCATGGACCCGCCCTGCTCGGCGGCCTCCTTCTCCCGCTGCTCCTCCGCTGTCAGGGCTGTTTCAGGCTTCCTTTTCGCCATTGTCTTCGTCGCTCATGCCTTCCTTGAACTTTTTGGAGGCTTTGCCGAAGATCTTGGCCAGCTTGGGAATCTGGGTGGGGCCCACGATCAAAAGGACGATGACCAGGATGATGATGAGTTCATTGGTTCCAAGTCGCATAGTGTTTCTCCTTTTTGAATATAGTGCACTTTTGTTGTGTCAGTTTTGTTCCGCCGAAGCTTCGGCAGGGGCTTTTTCAGGGGCCGCAGCCTCCGGCGCCGGGGCCTGCTCCGCCGGCGCAGGGACTTCTTCCGCCGGGGCGGGGGCTTCCTCCGTCGGGGCAGCCGTCTTTTCGGCCTTGGGGGCCTGGATGGGCTTGGTGAGCCCGGAAACCTCCTTCTTGATGTCGGAGACGCTCTTGTCGATCTCGCTCTTCATCTCGGTCAAAGGCTCCATGGCCTCCCGCAGGGGGGCGGATGCCTCGTTCAGGGGGTCCACCACGTTCTCCTTCAGCTCCTTGGTGACGTCGCTGGTGGCGGTTTTGAAAGCCTTCAGGCCCTCCCCGATCTTTTTGGCGAAGGAAGGGATCTTGTCCGGCCCCACGATGAACAGGATCACCACAAAGATGATCAGGATCTCTCCGAGTCCCAGCTTCACGTCCGTTCCCTCCTTACACCACCAAATTGCCGCCCAGGATCACATGCTCAATCTCATAGCCGTGCATGTCCCGGATCACCAGGTCCGCCCGCTTGCCCACCTCGATGCTGCCCACGTCGTCGAAGATGCCCAGCAGCTTTGCGGGGGTCTCCGTCACCACCTTGTAGACGATGGGGATGGGGATGCCGCCCAGGTTCATGACCTGCCGGCACACCATGTCCATGGTGGCCACGCTTCCGGCGTCCTGGCCGTTTTCAAAGACAGCCTTCGTCTGGGTCTTCTCCACCCGATGGTTCTCGATCTCATAGCTCCCGTTGGGCAGGCCCGTGAAGGCCGTCTGGGCGCTGACGAGACAGGCGCGGCGCAGATTCCCCCTAAACAGCATCCGAAGGGTCGCCGGATGGAGGGACGCCTCGTCGGTATAGTTGATAAAGATGGCCTCCGCCACATCCATGGCGGCGCCGATGACCCCCGGTTCCTGGGGGGAGAAAACGCCGGTGTTGCGGAAGGGATCGGTCAGGGCCTTTGCCCCATAGGCATAGACCATGCGGGCCGTGTCGAAATCCGCCCCGGTGTTGCCCAGAGACACCATGCAGCTTTCCGCCGCCTCGTGGGCGAATTCCTTGGCCCCGGGCAGTTCAGGGGACATGGTGAGGATCTTCACCCGCCCGCCGGACAGATCGTTCAGCCGACGGAAAAGATCCATGTCCGGCGTCTGGGCATAGGCCGCCTCCTGGCAGCCCGCCGCGTCCGGGGCGATGAAGGGGCCCCGCATATGGACGCCCAGCATCCGGGCCGTGTCCGCCGCCGGGTGGTCCATCCACTGGCCCAGGGCCTCATAGGTCTCCGCCAGCACGTCCTTCGGAAAGGCGTTCACCGCCGCCAGATACCCGGTGACCCCCTGCCGCAGCAGGGATTTGGAGATGATTTCGAACCCCTCCCGATCCGCATCGGAAAAGTCGTGCCCCAGGGCCCCATGGACCTCCAGGTCGATCATGCCCGGGGTGATGACGCTGCCGAATATGTCCAGCACCTCCTCCCCCTCCCGGGGTACGGAGGTATCGTAGGGCATGATCTCGGTGATCCTGCCGTCCTCGATGCGGATGTCCCGGTAGGTGAACATCTCATCCAGCAGCGGTTTTCCATGTCGAATCAGCATGCAAACTCCATTTTCGCGCATACAACCCCTTTCCCGACAAATACCGCAGGATAAGGGCGCAATATCCTTGCTTATATTTTGGGGGGAGCATGCCCATTTGTCAAGTATTTTTTGCTCCCCTCGCCGCTAAGGTTTCGGTTCAGGACAGCAGGGCGCTGGCCGTGACGCCCTTTTCGGCGGCCTTGGCATACCAGGCTTTGGCCTCCTCGGGGTCCTTGGCTACGCCGATGGCCTTCTCGCTGCACACGCCCCGCAGATACAGGGCTTCGTCGTCCCCCAGTTCGATGGCCTTTGTGAGGAGTTCCACGGCCTTTTTGCCGTTCACCTTCACCCCGTCGCCGAACATATACATGGCGGCAAGGGCGGTCATGGCGGGGGCATAGTCCTGCTCCGCGGCCTTCTCCAGCCACTTCAGCGCGTTCACCAGGTCCTTGGGGAACAGCTGGCCCAGCAGGTAGTACCGCCCCAGGGTGCCCTGGCCCTGGGCATAGCCCGCAAAGGCCGAGGCCATGAGGGACAGGCCCAGGCCCTGCCGATCGTCCTTCTCCAGATAGTCCAGATAGTCCTTGTAATGCTCTTCACCGGATTTCATAGCGTTCTCCTTTATATGTTTGATAGAATCACGATCTCAATAGGCCGCCGCCTGGCCGTCCCGCCGGGGGTCAGCCGCGCCGCGCAATGTGCCGTCAGCAAGCCGGGCCACCGCCTGGACGCAGGGGAAGGTGAACCAGACCTCGCTGGCGTTCACCTCATGGCCCATGGTCCGCAGGGCCTCGATGGTCTCCTCGCCGACCCGCCGCTCCAGGATCAGGGTGCCAAAGTCGTCGTGCATACGGACGGCGTCGATGGCGTCCTGAACGTCCATGCCGTGGTCGATGACCTTGGAGATCACCTGCATAACGCCGCTGATGATCCGGGTGGACCCGGGCGCGCCCAGGGCCAGCACGGGCTTACCCTCCCGGGTCACCAAGGTGGGGCTCATGGAGCTCAACGGCCGCTTGTTCCCCGCCACCAGGTTGGGGCTCAAAGGGTCGGTGGAAAAGTCGTAGAGGGTGTCGTTCAGCAGGACGCCCGTGCCCTCCGCCACCAGAGCCGAGGCGAAGGTGGCGTCCACGGTCTTGGTCACGGCCACCATGTTACCCGCCGCGTCCAGGATGGAATAGCTGGTGGTGGAGTCGGACTCGAAGGGCCAGGGGTCCCCGGCCTCATAGGTTTGTGATTTGTCCGGGTCGATCCTGTCCGCCAGGGTCCGGGCATACGCCTTGTCGAGAAGACCCGCCACGGGCACGTCCGCATACTCCGGGTCCCCCATGTATTTGGCCCGGTCCGCGTAGCACAGCTTCATGACCTCGCTGAACAGATGGAAATAGGCCGGGCTCTCTATGTCCAAGGCCCCCACGTCGAAGTTCTCCAGGATGTTCAGCATCTCCAGGATGATGGTGCCGCCGGAGCTGGGCAGGTTGGAGCTGTAGATATCATAGCCTCGATAGGTGCCGTGGACCGGCGAACTCACGTTGATTTGATAGGCGACGAAGTCCTCCAGGGTGAGGCAGCCCCCGTCCGCCTGAACGGCGGAGACGATCCTTTCGGCGATCTCGCCCCGGTAGAAGACCTCTTCGCCTTGGTCGGCTATGAGCCGCAGGGTATTCGCCAGGTCCGGATTTCGAATGGTGTCCCCCGCCTCGAAGGGCATCAGGTCCTCGTCAAGATAAATGGCGGCGGTGCTGTCGTAGCCGATGATGGCTCGGTAGGCGTCCTTGATGTCCCGGCTGGTGATGTGGGACACGGTGAAGCCCTCCTCCGCCATGCGGATGGCGGGGGCCATGGCCTCCGCCCGGCTCATGGTGCCCCAGGTCTCCAGGGCGTAGAGCAGGCCCTTCACGTCCCCGGGGACGGCCACGGCCTTGCCGCCGATCTTGTTCTCCTCATTTTTCACGGAGCCGTCCGGGTTCACTTCCCACATATCCAGGGAGGCCGCGGCCCCGGACCGGTCCCGAAAGTCCACGAAGAAGGTCTCCCCCGTGGCCAGGCGAAGGGTCATGAACCCGCCCCCGCCGATACCGGAGGACTGCTGCTCGCACACGCCCAAAGCAAAGCCTACGGCCACCGCCGCGTCGATGGCGTTGCCGCCCCGCTTCAGGATATCCAGTCCGATCTCGGTGCACTCCGCCCGGCCCGTGGCGATGACACCATGGGTCCCCGTGGCGTCCCGTCCGCCCAAGATCACGTCCTCCCCGCCCTGGGCATGGGTCCCCCAGGGAGCGCACAGGAGCAGCAGGGCCAGCAGGCAGGATAAAAGCCGCCTGACAGGGGCAGCGGTAAGGCGTTTTTGCATAGTCTTTCTTCTCTCAAAGGATGTTTTTGTATCAGTATAGCGTGTTACGAAGGAAAAAGCAAACGCAATTCCTATGGCGGGCGCATACAGCAAGCGGACCGTTCAGCGTGAGTGAACGGTCCGCCAAAGGGTTTGCTTATCCTTAGAAGCAGGGATACAGGGTCATGCCCACCAGGACGGTGATGACGCCCATGAGGAGAGCCGGGAGCCAGCCCATCTTCACCAGGGCCTTTTGATCGTAGCCGCCGGCGCCCATCATCATGGGGACCACGGAGGTGGCCATGGGGGTCATTACAGAGCACATGGAGCCGATGTAGCACATCTCCATGAGCCCCCTAGGGTCGCATTTCAGGGACATGGAGGTGAGGATCACCAGGGGGATCAATATCTTGCTGACCGCTCGGTTGTAGAGAAGGGAGGTCATGACGAAGGCCGCCAGGAAGAACACCGCGCCCAGGACGTAGCTGTTTTGGACGCCCCCCAGCAGGCCCGCCACCGCGTCCCCCACCAGCTCCCCGGCGCCGGTGTTGGAAAAGGCGCTGCCCAAGGTCACCACGCCCACATAGAGCATGATGATATCGAGGCACATGCTGTCGATGGCTTCCCGTTCCGTGAGCACCCCGGTGAGCACCAGAAGGGCGGCGCCGCAGGCGGGGATGATCCAGGAGGGAAGGCCGAAGGATTGGAAGATGAGGCAAAGGATGACGCCGAAGAAGACCACGTAGCCGATGACCTCCCGGACCGGGGACAGGGGCTCCCGCTTCGCCTTCTTCCGGCTCTCCACCATGCTGATGGGGACGATGGGCTGATCGGGGGCGAACTTGGGCGCAAAGAAGATGGCCCAGATGAGGACGAAGGCCGCCACGAACACCTTGATGTTCATCTGGGTGAACATGGTAAACTGATAGTCCGTGATGCCGTACTCCACCAGATACCCGTTGTCCTCGATGAAGGTGGCGGCGTAGGGGCCGATGGGCATGATGGTGAAGGAGGTGGCCACGGTGACCAGGCCGATGGAATACATCATCTTGGAGGGGCTCACCTGCATCTGCTCGCACATGGCGATGACCAGCGGGCACACCAGGGCGAAGAGGGCCGTGATGCTGGGGATGAACTGGCCCAGGATAAAGGTCACCAGCACATACCCGGCCAGGACCTTGGTGAAGGAGCCCCGGGACACCCGGTAGACAAGCCGGGACAGCTTTTCCACCATCTGGGTCCGGGAGAGCCCCGCGGCCACGATGAACATGGAGATCATGGTGATGACCGTGGTGCTGCCCATGTTGCCCAGGGCGGTCTTGGAATCCACGCAGCCCGTGACCACCAGTATCAGCATGCCGATGATGGAGGTCAGGGCCATGGGGAGCCGGTGGAGGGAGAAGCTGACGATCATGAACAGGAACACGCCCAGGGTGATGATCATTTGCGCATCCATCTTTGTCTTCCTTCCTTTTGGTTCGTGGACCTGCCGAAAACGACGTTTTTCGACAGAAAAGGTCAAACTTTGGGCCTGCCGGGCAGGCGACTCTGCGGCAGGCCCAAGGGGGTGTATGCTGTTAGTTCTCCTTCTCGAAGACCATCTCCACGCTGTCGCTTTCGGTGACCAGCGTGAGGGACGCGCCGTCGTAGATCAGGGTGAATATCTCGATGCCGCCCGTGGACAGGACCAGGTTGCCGTCCTCCTGGACGGACCACTCCATATCGACGGGATCGTCGTCGCTGGTAAGGGTGGCGGTGCCGTCCGCCGCCAGCTTCAGCGTCATGGTGGTGCCCATGGAGGAGGCGGGGATCTCAAAGCCCATGGCCCGGGCCTTGGTGAAGGTCCAGGTGCCCACCATCTCCTGGGCCGCAGGGGTCACGGTCGCCGCGGTCTTCTGACCCTTGTCGGACAGCAATGCCTCCATCTCTGCCGCAGGAGCAAGCTCCAACGCCTCGTCCTCGATGGACAAAAGAATGTGGTCCCCCTGCCGGGTGTAGGGGATGCTCTCGCCCTCATAGGTCAGGGTGTCCTCGGTCCAGGTGATCTCGGCCCGATCGTCCATGAATTGGAGGGTACCCGTGCCGTCGGCCCGGAGCTCCAGGAAGATATCCTTGGGGTCCAGCCCCATGGCGGTCAGGAAGGGAACCAGGTCCGTGGTCTGGCCGTCGGTGGTCATGCGGTAGCCGTAATAGAGCTGCCCCTCGTCGGCGGGCTGGGCCGCCTGCTGCCGATGGAGGATAACGTCCCCCTCGGTCTCGGTGGTGAGGGTGATGTCCTCCTCCGCCACCGTCATGCCGGTAAGGTAGCTGTCAAACAGGACGTAGCAGGTCCCGTCGTTCAGGTTGTCCAGACCCTTCCAATAGGGAACGAGGGAGCCCCACAGCACCGGCGTTTCCCCGTTTGCGCCCGTGTAGACGCCCTGTCCGTCGGCGGCAAGGGTCAGCTGCCTGCCGTCGTCGGCAAGATAGGTGCCGGCAAAGGCCGTGCCCGTCCCGTCGCCCATGGCGTAGGCCTCCCCCTCACCGGCGTAGCGCAGGATGCGAACAGCGTCCTCATAGGTGAAGATCAGCATATCCCCCTGGAGGGTATAGGGCGTTTTGACCCGCTCGATCTCCAAGGACCCGTCGTCCCAGGTCACGCCGTTGGCATAATATTGTCCGTCGACCGTAAAGTTGAGCACACCGCCGCCCTTTTCGTTCAGATACAGCACGTCCGTGCCCGAATCGGAGACGTACAGGCCCGGCTGCAGCGCCACCTCCCCCTCCGCGAAGGTGGGAACAGCGACCAGCAGCAACAGGGCCACCAGCAGGATCGATACCGTGCGTTTCATAGTTTTCCTCCCTTGTTCATGGTATGCTCTGATAGTATTCTTCCCCGGGAGCGGTTGTCAAGGTCATTCCCGATTTCTCCCAACCAACGTCACATTTCGTTTCAAAACGGCCGCGCAAGGTCGATCCGCTCCTCCGGCTCAAGGCCGAAACGGGCGGCGTAGGCCACGGCCAGCTTCAGCTGCTCCGGCGCCGCCACGTCCTCGGGGTCATGGGCGTCGCAGCCCAGGACCACCCGGCAGCCCCATTCCTTCGCCAGGGGCCAAAACCGATCGCAGGGATAGCACCGGCCCGTCCGCATGCCCAGGATGTTGATCTCCAGGGGGATGTCCAGTTCCTTCGCCCGCCGGCACAGGCGGGTCATCTGCTGCCGATAGACCTGCTCCGGCCCCTCAAAATGGAACAGGTCCGGATGGGCCACGCAGGAGAATTTCCCCGTCTCCATGCCCCGAATGACCATATCCACGTAGCGGGCCAGTTCCCTGGGATCGTCGGCCATGTCCGGGTTGTAGACGGCCTCGCCGCTGTCGTTGAAGTGCTGTCCGAGCAGCAGATAGTCCACGGGATAGGGACGGAGCCGCTCCAGCATCCCCTCGAACAGGTCCGGATAGTATTCCGCCTCGAAGCCCAGGCGGATGTCGATGTCCCGCCGGTAGGCCGCCCGCAGGGACAGGACGCTTTGCACATAGTCATCCAGATCGGCATAGCGGACCCGGAATCTGGATTCGTGACCGTCGGGAAAGGGCATGGGCACATGGTCCGAGAATCCCAGCACCTTCAGCCCCCGCTCGATGGCCCTCTCCACATACGCCCTGTCCTCCCCCACGGCGTGGCCGCAGCGGCGGGTGTGGGTGTGATAGTTGGCAAGCATGGTTCGGTTCGTTACCTTCGTTTCTCGTTTTTCCCATTATATCAGGTCCGGAAAAAAGCGCAAGGCGGAGATGGGCGCCGCCTTGCGCTTGCGCGGCAGAAGATTTTGCGTTCACAGATCCCTCGACAAGCTCGGGATGACCGAGCTTTTTGAACCCTCCCCCTGGGTCATCCTGACCTAGGGAGCAAAGCGACCGAGTGGTATGAGCTTTATCGTTCACAGATCCCTCGACAAGCTCGGGATGACCGAAAGGGCCGGGATGACGGACCTGTAAGCGGAGCCGCCTTTTCCCCCCCTAGTCATCCCGTCCGAGGAAGGGCAGACCAATGCGCGGCGGAGGGGATCAAAAAAATATACAAAACACGAAACTGCCGCTTGCGATATGGCGAATATCGTGGTATCATGTGTTATTATTGGTATTTGGAGGTAGCTTATGCAGCAGCTTTTGGTCCGTCCCGAGAACATGAAACGAATCGACTCCCCCGCCCTTGCCCAGGCGTACATCGACGAGCAGGTGGCCGCCATTCAGCAGCAGGTGGGCGACGGCAAGGTGCTGCTGGCCCTGTCCGGCGGCGTGGACTCCTCCGTGGTGGCCGCGCTCCTCATCAAGGCCATCGGCGATCGGCTGGTGGCGGTCCACGTGAACCACGGGCTGCTGCGCAAGGGCGAGCCCGAGCAGGTCATCGAGGTGTTCCGGAACCAGATGCACGCCAATCTGATCTATGTGGACGCGGTGGACCGGTTCCTGGACAAGCTGGCGGGCGTCAAGGACCCGGAGACCAAGCGGAAGATCATCGGCAAGGAGTTTATCGAGGTCTTCGCCGAGGAGGCCCGGAAGCTGGAGGGCATCCGGTTCCTGGCCCAGGGCACCATCTGGCCCGACATTTTGGAGAGCGAGGCGGGCATCAAAGCCCATCACAACGCCGGCGGCCTGCCCGCTGATCTGTCCTTTGAACTGGTGGAGCCGGTCCGGATCCTCTTTAAGGACGAGGTGCGGATGGTGGGCAAGACCCTGGGGCTTCCCGACAGCATGGTCTATCGGCAGCCCTTCCCCGGCCCCGGCCTGGGCGTGCGGTGCGTGGGCGCCATCACCCGGGATCGGCTGGAGGCCGTGCGGGAATCCGACGCCATCCTGCGGGAGGAGTTCGCCGCGGCGGGCCTGCAGGGCAAGGTGTGGCAGTATTTCACCGTGGTCCCCGACATGAAGAGCACCGGTATCAAGGACGGCAAGCGGACCGACGATTGGATGGTCATCATCCGGGCGGTGAATTCCGTGGACGCCACCTCCGCCACCATCGAGGAGGTCCCCTATCCCCTCCTGCTGAAGATCAGGGACCGGATCTTTGCCGAGGTCAAGGGCGTGAACCGGGTGTTGTATGACCTTAGCAGCAAGCCCCTGGCCACCATCGAGTGGGAGTGAGTTTTTGAAACTCCGAACCCGTTGCGGCACAACGATTTTGCGGTTTTATATCTCTCTTTTGATAACGATTTGATAACGCTCCCCATAGGCCGTATCATTCTGTATCCCCAGTGGATTGCGGGTAAAGAATGTTCTTTTGCGGCTTATAAGTGAGGACAACCATATTAGAAAGCCCTTACCGATGGCAACGTCGGTAAGGGCTTTTGCTGTCTATTCATCAGTATCGGGGCTATCTTTGAGTGCATCCACCAGGAAATCACTCAATTCCTGTGAGGGAACTTTTGCCCACCGCAGGGTGGTGTCGTACTTGGGGTAGTTGTACCGCCAGCGGTCATAGTCCTCCCTGGTGATCTCCCCGGCCTCCAGCTTCTTGGCCTGCTCCGCCCAGGCGGACAGCATATCAAGCATATTGGCATAGGTCTTGCCTTTGGATTTGTCCAGACGCAGACAAACCTCGCCGTCAATCTCCCCAATAGTCAGCCCCCGAATATCCTCCAAAGCAAAGAGGGTGTGCATCAGGCCGATGTCGGTATCTATGTCAGGGACGGTCAGGGCATCAGGGGAAATATCAAAGAAGTCAGCCAGGGTCTTTGTCAGGTCGGCCTTGGGGGTGCGGCTCCCGGTTTCATACTGTGCCATACGCACATCGGCGGAGCGTTCCGGGAAACCCACCACCATGCCAAGATACTTCTGTGTGATGCCCTTCATGTTGCGGAAGAAACGAATACGTTCACCAATCGCCATAACTGCCAACTCCAATCTATGTAATGGGGACACTTGAAGTATAACAGATATGTTTAGACCAGTCAAGAGAAAAATAAATAAATTTGTTTATATTTTCTCGTTGGAAGGTCTTGACATAACGGAATAGAGTTAGTATAATAGGACTACGTTAAGCAAATAGCGTTAAATCAAAAGAAAGGAGGAATCCATATGGAGAACAGATTCATCCGGGCGGAAGAAGTTGCGGACGAGCTGGGTGTATCGAAGCCCTACGCCTATAAACTCATCCGGCAGCTCAACGAAGAATTGAAGGACAAGGGCTTCATCACCATCGCAGGGCGGGTCAACCGCCAGTATTTCAACGAACGGCTCTACGGGGCCAGAAAGGAAGGGAACTAAATGCCAGTCTTTAAGGACGAAGCAAGAGGAACATGGTACGTCATGGTGCGGTATCAGGACTGGACGGGGGAGCGCAAACAGAAGTGCAAGCGTGGCTTTGCCACCAAACGGGAGGCCCAGGAGTGGGAGCGCAGTTTCCAGATGCAGACCTCCGGCGACCTGGATATGACCTTTGAAGCCTTTACCGAGCTTTACACCAAGGATATGAAACCCCGGCTCAAGGAGAACACCTGGCTGACCAAGGAGAACATCATCCAGAAGAAAATTCTGCCCTACTTTGGCAAGCGGAAGATTAGCGAGATCACCACCAAGGACGTGATCGCATGGCAGAACGAGTTGCTGGCCTACCGGGACGAGAAGCGCAAGCCCTACTCGGCTACCTACCTCAAAACCCTGCACAACCAGCTTAGCGCCATCTTCAATCACGCTGTCCGCTTCTATGAGCTGCGCTCCAATCCCGCCGCCAAGGCTGGGAACATGGGGTCAGAGGAACGGAAGGAAATGCTGTTCTGGACGAAAGCGGAGTACCAGAAGTTTGCAGATGCCATGATGGACAAGCCCGTTTCCTACTACGCCTTTGAAATGCTCTACTGGTGTGGTATTCGGGAGGGGGAACTGCTGGCCCTGACCCCGGCAGACTTTGACTTTGAGGCCGGGACGGTGAAAATCAGCAAGTCCTATCAGCGGCTCCACGGCAAGGACGTCATTACCACGCCAAAGACGAAGAAAAGCAACCGCACCATTAAAATGCCCAACTTCCTCTGTGACGAGATGAAGGATTACCTGGGGATGCTCTACGGTATCAAGAAGAAGGAGCGCATTTTCACCATCACGAAAAGCTATCTCCACCATGAGATGGACAGAGGGGCGAAGTCGGCAGGGGTCAAGCGTATCAGAATCCACGACCTCCGGCATTCGCACATCTCACTTCTGATTGACATGGGCTTCTCCGCTGTGGCGATTGCTGACCGTGTGGGGCATGAGAGTATCGAGATCACCTATCGCTATGCCCACCTGTTTCCGTCCAAGCAGACGGAAATGGCAGACAAATTGGACTTTGAAAGGATGGGAGCGTAATGTCAGCTAAGAATTTGGACACTCACAACCGCTGGAGGAACAAGACCGTGGCCTTCCGGGTATCCCCGGAGGAAAACAAGCAGATTGACGCCGCTGTGCGGCTCTCTGGCCTGACGAAGCAGGACTACATCACCCGGCGGCTCTTAGACCGGGCCGTGGTGGTGCAGGGCAATCCCAGGGTCTACAAGGCCCTGCGTGACCAACTCGCCGCCGTCCTGGGGGAACTGCGGCGCATTGAGGCCGGGGGCGACGTGGGGGATGAACTTCTCGCCACCATTGACCTTATCTCAGTGACGCTGGGCGGCATGAAGGAGGATTGATAGATTGATGGATTCCAGAGAAACGAAAAGGACTGTCCCGGTTCCGTCTGTTGGCGCAGACGGGGAACAGCCCAATTCTCAAACAACTACCCAAAGTATAGCAGAGGAAACGGCTGAAAACAACCCCCAAGAGAAAGATTTAGAGGAAATGCTCCGGGATATGCGGCGCATGAACGACCCAGCCTACCTCCACACAGTTTCCATGAACGACCTTTACCAGAACATCTACCAGAGCAGACCGCCCGTAATAGACGGTCTGCTCTACCCTGGGACGTACCTCTTTGCGGGAGCGCCCAAGGTGGGCAAGTCGTTCCTGATGGCCCAGCTTGCCTACCATGTCAGCATGGGCCTCCCCCTGTGGGGCTACCCTGTCCACAAGGGGACTGTCCTCTATCTGGCGTTGGAGGACGACCACCGCCGCTTGCAGGGGCGGCTATACCGAATGTTCGGCACAGAGG
The DNA here is from genome assembly GCA_902798825.1 of uncultured Eubacteriales bacterium. GTDB lineage: Bacteria > Bacillota > Clostridia > Christensenellales > CAG-138 > RUG472. Next base: position 34,324 of record CADBYI010000005.1, read on the forward strand.
GCACCGACAATCTGCTCTTTGCGGTCTACGCCAAACAGCTTGGCGTTGGCCTGGAGGAACAGCTAAAGAAGTTCGTCCGGGAACACCCGAACACCAAGCTGATTATCATTGACACCCTCCAGAAAATCCGGGAGGCTGGTGGGGATAAGTACAGCTACGCCAACGATTACGAGGTGGTGGGTAAGCTGAAACGCCTTGCCGATGATTGCGGCGTCTGCCTCCTGCTGGTACACCACACTCGAAAGCAACAGGCAGATGACAAATTCGATATGATCTCCGGCACCAACGGTCTGCTGGGAGCGGCGGACGGGGCCTTTCTTCTTCAAAAGGAGAAGCGGACAGACGGCAGCGCCGTTCTGGACGTGGCCGGGCGTGACCAGCAAGACCAGCGATTCTATCTTACCAGGGACAAGGAACGGCTGATATGGACGCTGGAGCGTACGGAAACGGAGGCATGGACAGAGCCGCCCGACCCGGTGCTGGAGGCCATAGCCGCCCTTGTGACGGCGGAGAAGCCGACCTGGGGTGGTACGGCCACCGAGCTGGTAGCGGCGCTCCAGACCGACATGAAGCCCAACGCCCTGGCGATGCGGCTAAACGTCCGGGCCGGGAAGCTGCTGATAGACTACCACATCCGCTATGAGAACAGCAGGAGCCACGCCGGGAGAAGTATCAGCCTGACGCTGGAACCGTCCCAGGCGTGACGACCGTGACGGCTGTGACGGCTTTTTTGAGAGTGGCGGCGGTGTCTGAAACATCGTCACGGTCGTCACGGCTGTCACGGGGAGCAGCAAAGTTTAGGCGGGGTGCAGGGTGCCCTTTTCAAAGGGCGGCCCTGCTGGGGGAGGCAACCGCAGTTGCCGGGGGCAAAGCCCCCACACCCCCTCGGAGAGCCCACGACACTTTGCAGACCGAAGGGATGAAAGTGTCATAGTGGGTTATTACACTTCCTGCAGGAAGTGCCTCCCCCGAACCCCCGTCCTCTTTCAACAACCCAACATCTGAAACAGGAGGATTTTTGCCTATGGCGAGAGGCGACGGTATTGACCGTACCAACGCAAGAAATATGAGGCTGACCGAAACCAAGATCGGTAACACCCAGCAGCACAACGAGCGTGAGAAGGATTCCTATGTCAATCAGGACATTGTACTGGAGCGGACGCCGCTCAATGTCCATTTCAAAACCCCGTCTGCCGGGTATCGGGAGATGTTTGCTCAAATGGAGGCCGACGGCGTGATCTCCACCCGTGGCATCAAGGAGGATGCCTTTCGATACGGTGAGTTGGTCTTTGATGTAAACTCCGCTTACTTCTACAATCACGGCGGGTATGACTTCGCAAAACAATTTTACACCGAAGCCTATAAAGCCGCAATCAAAATCGTGGGCGGAGAGCAGTATATTTTGTCGGCGGTCATGCACGCTGACGAGCGCAACCGGGCCATGTCCGAGGCGCTGGGGGAGGACGTGTACCACTACCACCTCCATGTGGTTTATATCCCGGTAGTGGAGAAGGAGATACGCTGGACAAAGCGGTGCAAGGACAAGTCCCTGGTGGGCAAGGTCAAGGAAACGATCATGCAGGTGAGCATGAGCAAGAAGTGGGCGTCCAAGCCCATTCTGGACGAAACTACCGGGGAGCCGTTACGCACAGCTAAGGGCAAACCCGTTCTACGAAAGTCGTACAGTGTCCTGCAAGATGATTTCTTTGAGCATATGCGCTCCGCTGGCTATGACGATGTAGAGCGTGGGGAACGTGGTAGTTCCGAAGAACATTTGACTGTTACGCAGTTCAAGACGGAGCGTGAGCAGGAACGGCTTGCACAGCTTCAAGAGGTGTCGGCGCTGGCCCAGGTTGAGGCCGACAAAAAGAATAAGGAGGCAGCATCAGCTGAGAAGAAAGCGGCCCAGGCCAGGGCTAAGCTGGACGATGTAGCGCCCTTGCTCAAGGGCATGGAGAAACTGGCGGCGGACTTCTCCGACGACCCGGAGCGGACGCTGCCGGAGGCGGGGCCGCTGGAATCGGCCAAGTCCTACCGGGAGAAAAAGGCCAAGCCCCTTTGGGAGAAGATCGTCAAGGTGCTGCGCTCCGTCTACCGGGCCTACTTCGACCTCAAGAGCAAGTTTGAGCGGTTGCAGAGCGCCTATGATCGTGAGGTCAGTAAGAACGGCTCCCTGTCAGCCAGGATTTATGAGGTTTGTGCCGAGAGGGACGGCTTGAAAGGGCAAGTCAGGGACTATGAGCGGGTCAGACGGGCCATTGGCCCGGAACAGGCGGACAGGATACTGGAGGCAGCTTACCAGCAGGAACAGGTCGAAAAGGAGCAGAAATGGGGTGCAAGGTCAAAAATAAGGGTAGGCGCACGATAATCACAAAAAATGGAGGTAATTTCATGGAAAAGTACATCTTTGACGAGGGCAACGGTCTGTGGTATGAGTTGCAGAGGGACTAACAATATTCGGGCGTGTGCGGCGGAAATCGTGGACACAGAAATTATTTGCGCATGAGGCCCCAAATCGGAGGGTGTCCCGGTGAATGCCCTCCTGATTTATTTGGGACAGCGGGTAAAAACTTCTTGCATTTTAGAGTGTGCTATGCTATACTGCTGTCATCCTGATTTGAGGAGTCTATTCAACATGCGGCAAGGTATTCTTAAATAAAATTTGATAATGGGCACAAAAATAATTGCCCCTTGCAGGGGCTTGGTTTTTGTACCCAATTTAAGAATGCTTTTGCCTTTTTATCAAATATCGTGACGGATAACGGCTCATGTTAGCTGAATGCGTTTCTATGTATCCGAAGTCATGATCCCCAGCGGTAAAAGTATTTGCCGCTGGGGATTTTTGCGCCCTTTTGGGCCTTGTATGGAGGATAGACATGAACATTATCAATATCGGGATTCTTGCCCATGTAGATGCGGGCAAGACGACACTGACAGAAAGCCTGCTGTATGCCAGCGGAACCATTTCAGAGCCGGGGAGCGTCGAAAAAGGGACAACGAGAACGGACACTATGTTTTTGGAGCGGCAGCGTGGAATTACCATTCAAACGGCAGTCACTTCTTTCCAGTGGCACAGTTGTAAAGTCAATATTGTGGATACTCCCGGCCACATGGATTTCTTGGCAGAGGTATACCGCTCTCTGGCTGTTTTGGACGGGGCCATCTTGGTGCTCTCCGCTAAAGATGGCGTGCAGGCCCAGACCCGTGTTCTGTTCCATGCCCTACGGAAATTGAACATCCCCACCATTATCTTTATCAACAAGATCGACCAGGTTGGCATTGATTTGGAGAGCGTATATCAGTCTGTTCGGGATAAGCTCTCCGCTGATATTATCATCAAGCAGACAGTGTCGCTGTCCTCGAAAATAACTCTGACAGAAAACACTAGTGCAGAGGTGTGGGATTCGGTCATCGAAAATAACGATGAGTTATTGGCAAAGTATATCGCAGGAGAATCAATCAGTCAGAAAGAACTTGCGCAAGAAGAACAGCGGCGAGTTCAAGACGCCTCCCTGCTCCCGGTCTATCATGGTAGCGCCAAAAACGGCCTTGGCATTCAACAGTTGATGGATGCGGTGATAGGGCTGTTCCAATCGACCAAGGAACAGGGGAGCGCCGCCCTGTGCGGTAGAGTTTTTAAGGTGGAGTATACAGATTGCGGCCAGAGGCTTGTCTATCTGCGGCTATACAGCGGAACGCTGCGTCTGCGGGATACGGTGGCCCTAGCCGGGAGAGAAAAGCTGAAAATCACAGAGATGCGTATTCCATCCAAAGGGGAGATTGTTCGGACAGATACCGCCCATAAGGGCGAAATTGTCATCCTTCCCAGCGACAGCTTGAGATTAAACGATATATTGGGGGACAAAACCCAACTTCCTCGTGAAATGTGGAGTGATGTTCCCTTCCCTATGCTGCGGACGACGATTACGCCAAAAACGGCAGAGCAAAGAGACCGGTTGCTGGACGCTCTTACGCAAATTGCGGATACTGACCCGCTTTTGCACTACGAGGTGGATTCCACCACCCATGAGATCATTCTTTCTTTTTTGGGTCGGATGCAGTTGGAGGTTGTTTCCGCTTTGCTGACGGAAAAATACAAGATTGAAACAGCAGTGAAGGAACCCACCGTCATTTATTTAGAGCGGCCGCTCAAAGTGGCCAGTCACACCATCCATATCGAGGTGCCGCCTAACCCGTTTTGGGCATCTATCGGACTGTCTGTTACACCGCTCCCGCTTGGCTCCGGTGTAAAATACGAGAGCCGGGTTTCCCTGGGATACCTGAACCAGAGTTTTCAAAACGCTGTCATGGATGGTATCCGTTACGGTTTGGGGCAAGGCTTGTGTGGCTGGAACGTAACGGACTGTAAGATTTGCTTTGAATACGGACTTTACTATAGCCCGGTCAGTACGCCGGCGGACTTCCGCTCATTGGCCCCGATTGTATTGGAACAGGCATTGAAGAAATCTGGGACGCAGTTGCTGGAACCTTATCTCTCCTTCACCCTCTATGCGCCCCAGGAATACCTTTCCAGGGCTTATCATGATGCGCCGAAATACTGTGCCACCATCGAAACGGCCCAGATAAAAAAGGATGAAGTTGTCTTTACTGGCGAGATTCCCGCCCGTTGCATACAGGCATACCGTACTGATTTGGCCTTTTACACCAACGGGCGGAGTGTGTGCCTGACGGAACTGAAAGGGTATCAGGCCACTGTCGGCGAGCCAATCATCCAGCCCCGTCGTCCAAACAGCCGTTTGGATAAGGTGCGCCATATGTTCAGTAAGATTCCTTGATACGCCACAGCAAGGATGGTTATTGCATTTCCCTGCCTTTCGTGGTAAAATGTAGTTGTAAACCACCAGAGAAAACAACAACCCTGCTACCCCCCGTTATCACCACCGATAACAATTTGATAACAGCCCATCGTATAGGGCTGGATAATATGGACACATCAAATAATCAAAAAAATGAGGTATCAAATTTATGAAGCAAAATCCGTTAAATATGATGCCCAACAACGAGTACGAGTAAAAAACATAGTCGAAACGGAAAAGAGAGCCCGAAAAGGGCTCTCTTTTGTGTACCGTATGGGTGGAAAATATGAGGGGCTTATCGCCAGCCGAACAGGCCCTTCTTTTCCCAGGGGGCAACGGCCACGTCCAAGCAGGTGTAGCCCGTGGCATCGATGGCCGCTTTCAGGCTTTGGGGGTCCACCGGCTCCTCCGTCAGGAACGTGGCTTCCTTCCTGCTCCGGGAGGCGCTGACCTTCTTGGCGGCAGGGACGGCCTTTCGAATGGCGTCCGCGATGTGGGCCTCGCACATGGAGCACATCATGCCCTCGATCTTCAAGGTTGTTTTGATCACGGGCCTATCCTTCCTTTCCGGCGGAGCTCACGGAGGGGCAGTTGCCGCAGGCGCTGCAGCCGTGGCAGGCGCCGCAGGAGGCGCAGTTGCCCCCGCAGCTGCTCTTTCCGGCCCTGTGGTCCCGGATCATGCCCCGAAGGAGCAGACCGACGATCAGAACCAGGACCGCCACCAGGGCGATGTTGACGAAATTGGCGGACAGCCAGGCAAACATAGGATCACTTCCTTTTGTCAGGAGGGGCAGCGCAGCGAGGATGGAGGGTATCTGTTCTCGCCGCGCTGCCTTTCACGGGATTGGGGATAGGTTATTTCACGGTCAGTTTCTGGGATTCCTTATAGGGCTTGAACAGCTGCCAGCAGAGCAGGCCCAGCAGGACGAGGGCGATCACCAGGCCCACGATGTTCATGCCGCCCACGAACAGGCGACCCACCTGCCAGACGATGAAGCCGATGACCCAGGCAAAGCCGCACTGATAGGCGATGGCGAACCAGGTCCACTTGCGGCTGTTCATCTCCCGCTTGATGGCGCCGATGGCTGCGAAGCAGGGGGCGCACAGCAGGTTGAAGATCATGAAGGCATAGGCTGCCAGCCGGCCGTGGCCGTCGGAGAAGGCGTTGAAGTCCTCGGCCACCCGATCCCAGATCTGGTCGCCGTTCTCCTCCAGCTCTTCCTCGCCCTCCTTATCATCATAGGCGTACATGATGCCGAAGTTGGCAACCACCTCTTCCTTGGCCACGAGGCCGGTGACGGTGGCGGCGGTGGGCTTCCAATCGCCGAAGCCCAGGGGCTTGAAGACCACGGACACGGGCTGAGCCACCCGGGCCAGGAGGGAGTCATCCATGGGCTCCACCTCGTCCTCGGGGATGCCCATGCGGTCGGCCACCTGGCTGACGTATTCGTCGGTGACGACGGTTTCATCCGCATAGAGATCGTCCACCATGCCGAAGTGGCCGTTGACGGAACCGAAGCTGGTGAGGAACCAGATGACGATGGAGGAGATCACGATGACGGTACCGGCCCGCTTGATGAAGGACCAGCCCCGCTCCCAGGTGCCCCTGAGCACGTTGCCCCAAGCGGGCAGATGGTAGGCGGGCAGCTCCATGACGAATGGGGCGGGATCGCCCGCGAACATCTTTGTCTTCTTCAGCATGATGCCGGAGATGACGATGGCGGCTACGCCGATAAAGTAGGCGGACACGGCCACCCAGGTGCTGCCGCCGAACAACGCGCCGGCGATGAGGCCGATGATGGGCATCTTGGCGCCGCAGGGCATGAAGGTGGTGGTCATGATGGTCATGCGGCGGTCACGCTCGTTCTCGATGGTCCTCGAGGCCATGACCCCGGGGATGCCGCAGCCGGTGCCCACCAGCATGGGGATGAAGCTCTTGCCGGAAAGGCCGAAGCGGCGGAAGATACGGTCCATGATGAAGGCGATACGGGCCATGTAGCCGCAGTCCTCCAGGAGGCACAGCATGAGGAACAGGACCAGCATCTGGGGCACGAAGCCCAGCACCGCGCCGACGCCGGCGAAGATGCCGTCAGAGATCAGGCCCACCAGCCAGGGCGCCGCGCCCCAGCTTTCCAGAATGGCCCGGGAGCCGTCGGTGAGCCAGGCGCCGCCCAGCACGTCGTTGGCCCAGTCGGTGAGGAAGGTGCCCAAGGAGATGCCGCCGTCCGCCACGGACTTGCCCATGGCCAGGGCATAGACCAGGAACATGACGATGGCGAAGATGGGCAGGGCCAGGATGCGGTTGGTGACGATTTTGTCGATCTTGTCGGAGACGGACAGCTGTCCCTTCCCCTTCTTCTTATAGATGCCCTTGAGGGTCTCGCCGATATAGACGTAGCGCTCGTTGGTGATGATGCTCTCGGCGTCGTCGTCCAGCTCCTTCTCGGCGGCGGCGATGTCGTTTTCGATGTGGGCCCGGGTGCTGGCGGGGATCTTCAGCTGCTCCATGACCTTCTCGTCCCGCTCGAAGAGCTTGATGGCATACCAGCGCTGCCGCTCCTCGGGCAAGTCGTGGACGGTGACCTCCTCGATGTGGGCCAGGGCGTGCTCCACGGGGCCGGAGAAGGTGTGCTGGGGCACGGTCTTGCCGGTCTTGGCGGCTTCGATGGCGGCCAGGGCCGCTTCCTTCACGCCGTCACCCTTGAGGGCGGAGATCTCCACGATCTTGCAGCCCAGCTGACGGGACAGCTCCTTCACATTGATGCTGTCCCCCGCCTTCTTTACCAGGTCCATCATGTTGAGGGCGATGACCACGGGGATGCCCAGCTCCGTAAGCTGGGTGGTGAGATACAGGTTGCGCTCCAGGTTGGTGGCGTCAACAATGTTCAAAATGGCGTCGGGCTTTTCCTCGATGAGGTAATTCCGGGCCACCACTTCCTCCAGCGTGTAGGGGGAAAGGGAGTAGATGCCGGGCAGGTCGGTCAACACGACCTCCTTGTCCACGATGAGCTTGCCTTCCTTCTTCTCCACCGTGACGCCGGGCCAGTTGCCCACGAACTGGTTGGAGCCGGTCAGCTTATTGAACAGCGTCGTTTTTCCGCTGTTGGGGTTGCCCGCCAGGGCGATGCGCAGTTGATTTGCCATAGTCTGTCTCCTTTACTCCACTTCGATCATCTCAGCGTCCGCCTTGCGGATGGAGAGCTCATAGCCCCGGACGTTGACCTCCACCGGGTCCCCCAGGGGCGCCAGCTTGCGCACATAGACCTCCACGCCCTTGGTGATGCCCATGTCCATGATGCGGCGCTTGACGGCGCCTTCACCGTGGAGCTTTACGACCTTGACCGTGGATCCGACGGTCGCGTCTCTCAATGTTTTCATCCTTGCTTCTCCTTTTTATCGCATTTTTATACCATTATCTTTTGGGCCATTTCCTTGCTGATGGCCACCCGGGACTCCTTGATCTTCACGATCAAATTCCCGCCGATGGTGTTCATCACCGTGACGGCGCTGCCCGCCACGAACCCCATGTCCTCCAGATGCTTTTTCATCTCCGGGCTTCCACCGACCCGCCGGATGATGTTCTCCTCACCCGCGTCTGTCATGATCAAGGGCATCATTCCGTTCCCTCCTCTCCTGCATCCAGTCCTGCAGTTAATTACGTTTAACTTACGGCTTGCAATAAAGGTTAGCTTCCCCTAACCTTCAGTTAGTTTAATATAACTAACTCTGGTTGTCAAGTACTAACTTGCATGTATCCGGTTTTCCTTGCCCTTTCTGTGTTTCTGTGATATGCTGACGCGGGGTGATGAATATGACGATACACAAATCTGCAGAGGATTATCTGGAAGCCATGTTGATGCTGAAGGAGGAGCGGGGCTATATCCGTTCCGTGGACGTGGCGGACAAGCTGGGCGTGACCAAGCCCAGCGTCAGCTATGCCGTCAAGCGCCTGCGGGAGGGCGGGTATATCTCCATGGATTCGGCGGGCCTCATTCGGTTGCTCCCCCCCGGCCTCCAGATCGCCGAGCGGATGTATGAGCGGCATAAGCTGCTCACCGAGCTGCTCATGGGCCTGGGCGTCAGCCCCGACACCGCCCGGGAGGACGCCTGCAAGATCGAGCACGATCTGAGCGTGGAGACCTTCGACGCCATCCGGCAACACGCGCAGCGATGCCAATAAGCACGCGGATCGACGCTAAGCCCTGCGCCTTCGGCCGTTGCCCTCGGGTCGCTGACATACGCTTACAAACGAAAGCAAAATGACCACCCTTCGGATGGTCATTTTTCTTTAAAACATACGCACTGTCGTGTGGGCACAGTTTATTCTCTTGTTCATGTGGGCCGATCATGGTATAATGTATTGCTATCTCGGCTGTTTGCTGAATATCAGCTTAGGGGAACCGGCATGTGGTTCACGTTTTTGCGTATCACAAGGGCACACGGGGCCTTTTCTTTCGTGGATGTAGCAGAGCTGATCGGTGGCGTGGTCCAATGGACAATGATTGGATTGGGAACGAAATGCAAGGAGCGGAAGCACTATGAAAAGAACTTGGGTCACCGTCGTCAATGTGATCATTATGATCGCCATGCTGACCTTTGTGGTCCTCTATTCCAATTTTGAAAGCAGAGATACAACCCAAAGGCAGATAGAACATTTTGAGAACACCACGATCACCATGGAGCACGTCACGGAGAATTATCTGGAAGGCGAGCAGCGCATCTGTGACGTTTGGGCACGCTATATCGACAAAAATGAAATGACGATCGAGGAAGCCATCTCCTTCATTCGGCTTTCTCATGTGTTGCCGAACACCTCCGCGCACATCGTATATCAGGATACGCTGAGTGGCCTATCCACCCGGGCTAGGCGGGACAGCTCCGACGAGTATGCCGTCTCCTATGAACGGGTCGATCTGCTGAATGATGTGGCCTGGATATCCGATATAGGGGCATCCATCAACATTTCCCGTTCCTATACGAACCCGATCAACGGCGAACAATCCATAGCTTTCTGCAATTTTATTACGCTGATTGACCCGGAAAACGGCAATCCGCGCAAGGCCATATTGCTGCGCGTGCTGCCGGTCTCGGAACTCGAACAGAAATGGGTCTTTCCGCAGGAGGAGTATGAAAGCATCGAGCTCTCCATGATCGATGCGAACGGGGATTACATCATCAAGGGCCACTCCTTCAAGAACTCCAGTTTCTTTGAGTTTTACAAGTCCTACAACACCATAGATTCCGTCTCCGCACAGGAGCTCTTCGGAAAAATCACTTCGTCGACCGGCTCTATCGCCATGCAGAACTCCCGCGGCGAAGAATGCATCCTCGCCTATACGCCGGTCGATGCCACAGAGGGATGGGCCCTTCTGAGCTTTATGCCGATAGAGGGCTTGAAAGCCGATACCGAGAACTGGCTGTTGATAGGCGTCGTCACCGCCGGCCTGTTGATCCTGTTTGTTTTTGATATGGCCGTCATGCTCAATTTCAACAAGAAGCTCCAGGCGGCGGCCCGAGAAGCCGCCACGGCAAACAAAGCAAAAACCGATTTCCTTTCCACCATGTCCCATGATATCCGCACGCCGATGAACGCGATCATCGGGCTCACGACGATCGCAGAGAAGAATCTGGGAGATACGGTGTCGGTAGGAGAGAATCTGCGGAAGATCACGCTGGCCAGCAATCACCTGCTCACCCTGATCAATGATATTCTGGATATTTCCAAGGTCGAAAGCGGAAAGCTGAATCTCAGCCCCCAAACCTTCTCCCTCGTTGAGACGGTGGAAAACCTCGTGAACCTTTCCCAGCCGATGATCAAAGAAAAGAACATCGAGTTCCGTTTTCGTGCCAGCCGGATGGAGAAGGAGTATCTCTACGCCGACAAGCTTCGGCTGAACCAGATCTATATCAACATCCTGTCCAACGCCATCAAATACACGGAGCCCGGCGGCCGCGTCAGCGTGGACATGCACCAGGAGGAGAGCCAGAAAGCGGGCTGTGTGCGTCTGACGTACACCGTATCCGATACCGGCATTGGCATGAGCCCGGAGTTTATGGCGACCATGTATCAGCCGTTTTCACGGCAGACGGACAGCCGGGTGAACAGCATTCAGGGAACCGGTCTGGGCCTGGCCATCACAAAGCAGATGGTCGATCTGATGGAAGGCACCATCGACTGCCAAAGCGAGCAGGGAAAGGGAACGACGTTCACCGTTATATTGGATCTTCCCGTTGCCGATCGACAACGAGAGGATATGCTGCTGGAGCCCATGGATGTTCTGATCGTCGATGACGATGAAGTTCTTTTGGAGACCGCCGTTGACACGCTGGAGTCTCTCGGCGTGACGGCCGACTGCGCGAAGAGCGGGCTGGAAGCGCTGGGCATGATCATGCATCGAAACAAAATCGGGCAGGATTATCGAGTCGTCATCCTGGATTGGAAGATGCCGGATATCGACGGTGTCGAAACGATTCGCCGCATTCGCACGGAGATCAATTCAAGCATTCCCATTCTGCTGATTTCTGCCTATGACTGGTCGGATATCGAGGATGTGGCAAAGGAAGCCGGCGCAAACGGCTTCGTCAGTAAGCCCCTGTTCCGCTCCACGCTGTACGATAAAATCAACGAGCTCCTTGGGACCGAAGCAAAGTCCGTTGAGCCGGACAATGACTATTCCGATCTGCAGGGGATGAACATTCTGATCGCAGAGGATAACGATATCAATTGGGAGATCATTTCCACCATGCTCGGCATGTTCGGGATCACCACGGAGCGCGCCAAAAACGGACGCATCTGCGTGGAAAAAATGGATGCGGCGATGGAAGGGACATATGATCTCATCTTTATGGATATACAGATGCCGGAAATGAACGGCCTCGATGCAACGAGGAACATCCGTGCGCTTTCGGATCCGTGGGCGTCTTCCATTCCGATCATCGCCATGACGGCAGATGCGTTCTCGGAAAATGTTACGGAATGTCTGAACGCCGGCATGAACGGACATATCGCAAAACCCATCGATATTAAACTTGTCATCAAAGAAATCCGCAGGATTAAGGAGGAAAAAAGAGCATGAAAAAGATTCTTTGCATCGTTGTGGTTCTCTGCATGGCCCTGCAGCTGGCGGCCTGTGGCGGAAAAACCACGGAAAAGACTACTGACGCCGAGTTCAAGCCGTCGCTGGATACGAAAGCGAACTGCAAGATCACGGTTGTCGGAAGCTACGACAACTTTGAAGCGCTGGAGGCGGAATTCGACAGATTCAACGAGTTTTATCCCAATGTGCAGCTCAGCTATATGAAGCTGGACGATTATAACAACGTGCTGGGCACGGCGCTGGAAAGCAATGACAAGCCCAACGTTTTTTTCTCATACACCTGGATGATGGGAAACGAAAAATACGCTTCGGTATGCGCGCATATGGAGGAGCTTTCGGATCCCGCTCTGGCGCTGGATATAGACTGCATCCGCCCCGGTCTGATCAACCACGACGCGGAAGGGCGCGTGCTGCTGGCGCCGGTCTTCTCCCGGACCTACGGCATGCTGGTGAACAACGATCTCTTTGAAAAGGAAGGCCTCAGCGTCCCGACAACCCGGACAGAGCTGATGGCGGTTTGCGAAGAGTTCAAAAACAAGGGCTACGCCAGCCCCATGATGGGCTACAGCCTCAAATCCAACACCAGCACCTTCATGAACACTATCGCTTATCCGCTGTTCGTGGCCACGCTGGCGGAAAACCCGGAAGCGCTCGAGCCGGCCAATGAACTGGATCCCGCCACAGGAGAATACACGCGTCCGGCCCTGGAGGCGGTGGAGCAGCTGATCCAAAACGGCTGTATCGATCTGGCGGAGTGCGACAAGATCGAAGACAACTATACCAAGGTGATCCTGCGCTTTTTTGAAGGCGACGTGCCGATGATGATCTGCCCCGCGGATACCGTGTCCGGGACCAAAAAGCGGGAAAGCCAGTCCGAGGCCTTCAGCAGCGCTCCCTTCAGCTACACCTTTGCACCGATCCCTCTGACAGAGGACGGCGGATACTTTATCGACAGTCCTTCCGTGGAGTTTTCTGTGAACAAGGACTGCAACGATCTCGATATGACGAACGAATTCATGCGGTTCCTTATAACGAACAAAGCGCTGAATGAGATGGCCTCCGTGAAGCGTCTGGTGACGCCCACCACGGATCTGTCCTTTGACTCGGTTTACGCGCCTTTCGGTCAGGTGCCGGCAGATCGCACCATATCCCCGGAGGTGCTCGGCATCAAGGATCCTCTCGCGGTCCAGATCCGGATCGCGGCGTTCCGTGTGGGCGTTGGCGAGATAACGGTCGACGAGGCTGTCAAAATGTACGGCAGTTTTGAATAAGCTTCCAAACGGGGTATTGCGTCGGGACCCGTCCTGCGCTCCCGCGCAGAGGTTTTAGAAAAGGCGCCATCGGGTTTGTAGGTCGCTGCTATATATAAGAGAAAGCAAAAAGACCGCCATTGGCGGTCTTTTGCTTTGGCTCCCCAGGTAGGGCTCGAACCTACAACCCTAACCGAGGGCAAAACATAGTCGTAGCTGCGCTCTCGCTTGCTTCCTCCTTGTTTTGCCCATGCTCCGTGTCGCTGCATCCCGCACTGCGGGCGCTCCACTCCGCATCAGATAACAGCCTGCGGCTGTCAACCTCGGGTTGTAGTTTCGCGCTTGCATGAGAAAGAAAAATGACCACCCTTCGGATGGTCATTTTTCTTTGGCTCCCCAGGTAGGGCTCGAACCTACAACCCTTCGGTTAACAGCCGAATGCTCTGCCATTGAGCTACTGAGGAACGTTCGAGAGGTATTATAGCCAAGTCCGCGCGAAAATGCAAGAGGTTTTTTCAAAAAAAGATGAGATTATTTTTCGCCGAAGCAAGATCGGATGAGGCAAGTCAAAAAAAGGCAGACGGGACGGCAAAAATCGTCGTTTTTCCCTTGTCAGGGGCGACAAAGGGCGGTATACTTCAAATTGATACAATATGGACGTGTATGCTCTGTGACCAAGAAAGGGTCCATCATGGCCAGCAAAGCGGAAAAATATTATCCCCCCTATCCGGGACAGGAGCCCTATATCCACCTGTGCTTCTCCGAACGGGACGAGCGGAAGGTTCGTCCCCTGCTGCGGCGGCTGCTGCTTAGGGGCTGCCGGGTGTGGTATGGCATGGGCCAGGCCAGGGACCGATCCGCCCTGACGGAAAGGAACCGGAGGATGCTGGGGGCCGGGCTCACGGTGCTGTATCTCACGGAGGCCGCCCGGCGGGACACGGAGCTGAAGAACAAGCTCCTGGTCTGCCAGCGGAGGGGGCAGCCCATTTTGGTGCTGAATACCGACGCCGGGGACAGCGGCCTTTCCCTTGGGCTCACGGGTGAGGCTTCCGCCGCTGTGCTGGGCGGAAACGCCGCCGACGCCTGCGACGCCATCCTTCACGGCCGGGGCTTTTCCCAGGTCTTTATGGGGGACCCGCTGCCGGTGTATGACCGCAGAGGGCTGCGGCGGTTCACGGTGCTGCTGCTCCTCCTCTCCCTGCTTCTGGGGGTAGGATACGGGGCGTATATCTATCTGCACCCGCCCGTACTGGACCCGCCGGAAGAAACGGTCGTTTTGCCGGCGGACACGGTGATCCTCAAAGACCAGGCCCTGCGGGAAGCCGTGCGCCAGGCCATCGGCGGCGGCGCCATCACCGAGGAGGCGGTGCGGGGGCTCAAGACCCTGTCCCTTTCCCGGCTGCCGGACGGTCTGGAGGATCTATCTCTGCTGCCGGATCTATCCACCCTGATCCTGTCGGAGGCGGCGGCCCAGGGGGCGCCCCAGCTGCCGGAGCTATACGACAGATATACCCTGATCGTGGCCGGAGGTGAGGAACCATGAGCGAGTTCTTCACCCCCTACGAGGGCAAGCGGCCCTATCTGTTCATCAGCTATTCCCATCGCAATTCCAATGAGGTCTTACAGACCATCACCCTGCTGCACCGGCGGAAGGTGCGCCTCTGGTACGACGAGGGCATCCCCGCGGGCAACGATTGGCCCAAGAACATCGAAACCCATATGCGCGGCTCGGCCATGGTCCTGTTCTTCCTGTCTGAGACGGCCCTCCTCTCCCCCAACTGCCTGTCGGAGATCGAGACCGCCGTGTCGTTGAAAAAGCCGGTGCTGTACTTCACGCTGGACGACGCCCGGCCGGAGGGGAAATGGGCGGAGCTCTTGAAGAGCTGTATCCCCCTCCCCACCCCCGAGACCGCCGAGGACAGGGCCGCCGCGGTCATGGGCCACAGGAAGCTGAAGCGCGCCTTTTACCGCCGCTGGACGGAAAAGCTCCCCCGGGGGATGTTCGGATTTCTCCTCTCCCTGCTGCTGTTCGGGGCGGCGCTGGTGGGGGGCTATGGCCTCTATCAGGGCTGGTTCGACCGGGTGATCGCGGAGGTAACGGCCCCGGTCACCCCTTCCCCCGTCCCTACCGCTGCCCCCACGCCCACGCCGACCCCCACCCCGACCCCGGGGCCCACCGCCACGCCGGCGCCCCCGCCCGTCCTCCCCTCCGATCTTTCGGTGGTGACCTTCCCCGACGACGAGCAGGAGAAGGCCATCCGGGCCGCCCTGGGGAACCGGGAGGACACGGTCTATCTTGAGGAGCTGGCCGCCGTCACGGGGCTGACCATGGTGGGGAATCTCCCCGTGGCTGACATGGCGCACACGGCCTTCACCCATGAGGGCCTATGCCTGGCGAATGGTGTGAAGGTGCCCGAGGGCAAGGTGCGGAGCCTGTCCCTCATCGGGCGGTTGGTGTTTTTGGAGAAGCTGGCGTTGGTATGCCAGCCCCTGTCGGACCCCTCCCCCCTCAGCGGCCTTCTGATGCTGAAGGAGCTGTATCTGTCCGGGGACGGGGCCATAACGAGCCTTGACGGGCTCACGGACCTGCCCCGGCTGGAAAGGCTGCATCTGGAGCACAGCGGGGTCAGGGACCTGTCCCCCCTGGCCGCCCTGCCGTCCCTGGAGACCGTCTTTGTCAGCGCGGATATGCTGCCCCTCACCTGGCCGGAAGCGCCAGGCTTCACCGTTGTGCTGGTACCATAGAAAACCCGTTCACCAAAGTCACCATTACAGAAAGGAAAAAGCCATGAAACGAGCCATCTACCCCCTGTACGCCCCCTCTGACGAGGGCCAGGTGAAGCCCATTCTGAACGCTTTGGCGGCGAGGGGCCTCACGGTGCGATCCGGCGCCGCCCCCGGCAAGGGGGACGCCCTGGTGCTGTTTTTGTCCGAGAACCTGGCGGACAACGAACGAGTCGCGGACGATTTCTTCCGGCTGAACCCGGGCAGAGAGCTGGTGATCCCGGTGAATCTGGACGGGTGCACGCCACCGGAGGAGCTGCAGAACGCCCTCATGGCCCGGCACACCCTCGACGGCGCCAAGTACAGCGCCCAGGAGCTGGCGGAGCGGATCGCCCGGGCGGCCCTGGGAGAGAGGAAGAGCCGGCTGCCCCTGGTTTTGTCTCTCATGGGCGTGGCGGCCCTGCTGGTGGTGGGCGGCCTCATCGCCTGGAACCGGATGGGCAAGCCGGACCTCAAGTCCGTCTTTGCCCAGGCCACCGACACCCCCGCGCCTACGGCTGAGCCTACCCCCGCGCCCACGCCCACGCCCACGGCGGTGCCCACGCCCACGCCCCCGCTGCCGGACAACGCTGACATCACGCTGGAGCAGCTGGAACGGGTCTTCGAGCTCATCATCGTGGGGGACTCCTTCAACTTCTACACCGGCGACGAGGAATGGATGCAGGGCTCGGGCAACGCCCGGGTGGGCGTGGAGCACGTGGCCTATAGGGGCTTTGAAAACGGCGAGCCCCGCTGGTACAGCACCGAGGACGGCCGTGAGTTCGGTCTGTACGACTGGGGGGATCTGGCCTTTCTGCCCTATATGAAGAATCTGACGCTGCTGACGCTGGTGAACGTGCAGGGCACGCTGCCGGATCTGTCGGGGTTACGGAACCTGGGCTGCGTGGAGGTGCTGGACTGCGCCATCGACGACGTCTCGGGGGTGAAGGACAATCGGCTGGAGGCCTTCAGCTACAGCGGCCCGGCCATAGACCTTTCGCCGCTGAACGAAAGCTCCCGGCTGGGCAACGTGAGTCTGCATATCTACGGCGGGGGCCACTTTGACCTTTCTGCCTTCGGCCCGAGGTCGCTGAGGAGCCTGACCGTGGGCGCCATGGGGTTTACCGGGACCGTGGATCTGTCCGGCCTGAAAAACGCCGTGGATCTGGTCGATGTGCGGCTGAACGATCTGCCCGTCACCGATCTTGACTGTCTGTCGGAGGCCGGGAACCTTCAATATCTGTGGCTGGACGATCTGCGGCTCACCAGCCTCCATGGTCTCGAGGACCATGCCAAGCTGAACACCCTGTCCATCGACAACTGCTTCAGCCTGTCGGATTTGAGCGCCCTGAACAGCTGCACCAATTTACAGACTCTGGAGTTTCAGGACTGCCCCATCTCGGACCTGTCCTTCCTGACGGGGGCGACCTATCTGTTGCAGCTGGAAGCCCAAAACATGCCCTCCCTCCGCTCCCTCCACGGGCTGGAGGAGCACAAATCGCTGCAGCAGGTGGAGATCCATAATCTGCATGGTTTGAATGATATTTCCGCCCTTGCCAGCTGCACCGGGCTGACGCGCCTGCTGATGCACGAAGTCTTTGCCCTGAGGGACATCCGCCCGGTGGTGGAGCTGCCTCAGCTCCGAAGCCTTGAAATCTACGGCTCTGAAATACGCGACGTGGACTTCCTGTGGGACATCCGGAACAAGGACAACTTCTCCTTCGGCATCGCGGAGGTAGAGGATTGGAAGGGGCTGCAGGCCATAGAGAACTATCAGTATCTCAACGTGACGGACCGAAACGGCAGTGCCCTGCCCTTTATCCAGAACGCCACGGTGAAACGGTTGGAGATATATAATCGGAGCGGCGGAGGGAATCAGAGCGATGGCATGGATCTCGCTTTGCTCCCCCACGTGACCCAAGAGATGTGGCTCCACTGCGTCACCACCCTGGAGGGGCTGAACCAGCCGGATATCCAGTGGCTCCAGGTGGACAACTGTCCCTACCTTGCCTCCCTCGACGGGTTGGAGGGGGCGCCCAAGCTGAAGTACCTGAACGTCATCAACTGCTCCCGGCTCACGGACTGGACCGCGTTGAACGGACGGAAGCTGGAGGAGCTGGGGCTGGAGGCTTTATTCACCCTACCGGACTTCGGGAAGATCGATGTGCAACAGGTGGGGCTCACCACCATCTATGACCTAAGGGACCTGTCCTGCTTCGACGAATATCATCCCAGCAGACCCTACCGCATCTCCCTGATGGACATGGACGGGATCACGGACTTGTCCCCCCTCTACCGGCTCCACGGGAGCAAGCTGTGGGTCCCGGCCCATCTCATGGAGCAGGCCCAGGTCATGGTGGACAGCGGCCTGCTGGACGAATACGAGGTCACCTATCCCGAGGGTTGGTGGGAGCCCATCGAGCCCCATATCGAGCTCATGAACTTAGAGGAGATCGACACCCTGCCCAGCGCCCTGCTGAGCCGGGTGACCCGCCTGAACCTGGTGGGGGATCAGGTCCTGCCCAACGAGGGCGCCTGGGTGGAGGAGGATTGGCGCGACGATCCCCCCGCCCTGTTCGTCCGCTACGACGGGATGGAGGAGCGCTTCCCCGTGGAACCGGGAACGCTGACCAGCTTTGAGGGCCTTACTAAGCTCACCGGTCTTGTAGATATGAACCTCTTTAGCCAGCCTCAATTGACCAGTCTGGAGGGCATAGAAGCCCTGGGCGATCTAAGGTATCTGAAGATCAACCAGTGCCCGGCCCTCACCGACGCCTCGGCGGCCTTCACTCTCCAGAGTCTGGAGGAGCTGCGGCTGCGCTTCACCGGAATCTCCTCCCTCCAGGGCATTCAGAACCTGTACGCCCTGAAGCAGCTGGATGTGAACGATAGTCCCATTGAGGACCTTTCCCCCATCGGCGCCCTCTCCAACCTGGAGGAGGTGAACTTCCGGCTGCCCATGATGACCTTTGAGGAGCTCAAGGCCCTGCCCGAGGCGCTGCGGCAGCAGATTCAAAACCTGACCTTTGCCGGAGACTACGTCTACGACGGCGGCCCCTGGTGGTTCGAGGAGGATTGGATCACGGACCCGCCGAAGCTGTATCTGCACAGCAACGAGACCGACGAGCGGCTGCCCCTTTCAGAGGGACCCATCACGGACATGGCGGAATTGGCGGCCCTGGTGCCGAATCTGGAAAACCTGAATCTGTACGCCCAGCCGTTAACCACCCTGGACGGCATAGAAGGATTGGGCCAGCTGCGACGGATCAATGTGGAGGAATGCCGCCAGGTCGTAGACTTTGACCCCCTGTGGCGGATGCCCAACCTGGAGGAGATCGGCCTCAGGAACGAGCCCATCGAGAGCATCGAGGGCATCGAAAATATGCCCCATCTGGTCAGTCTGAGCCTGTCCGGGACCAACGTGCGGGACTTCTCCCCCCTTGAGCGGGTGGACTACAGCTATTGCACCTCGGAGGAAAACGACGGCAGAGGCTTCAACCTGGCGGCGGACGTGCGGGATGCCCAAAGCCTCACCTTCGAGGCGTATGCTCCCCTGGAAGCCGTGCCCGTCTATTGGAATCTGAATTTGAACAACGTGCCCGTGAAGCTCTGGTACGACCACATCATGGGCAAGGAGCTGCGCGAATTCTCCTGCCACCGGTGCGACATGAGCAACGAACAGCTCAAATCCTTCGTGGAAAACCACCCCATGCTGGAGGAACTGACCCTCAGCTGGAACCCGCAGCTGACGGATATAAGCTGCCTGCGGGAGGTGCCCGATTCCCATCTTCGGGAGCTGTGGGTGTCCGGGAATATGCAGAAGGCCGTCGCCTCCCTGGGTGAGGGATACGGCTTCGAGCTGCGGATGGATGATTGACCCCTTCCCTTTTGACGCAAAAACAGGTATACTCGTGAGCGAGATTCGAAAGGAGCTTCCGTATGAGCAATCTTTCCCCCTATGTGGGCCGGTTCTTCGACGAGCTGCAGCTGGCTGCCGACGTGCAGGAAGGCCACAGCTACAAGGCCTTTTTGCGGGGCGCCGTGTCCGCTTTTTTGGAACATGAGACGCCGGAGACCGCCTTTGCCGTCTATCGGGCGTTCTTCGACAGCTATCGGATCACGATCCCGGGCCAGAAGGACCCGTTCATCGACCTGGTGGACATCCTGAGAAACTATGAGGCCACCGCCGCCACCCTCATCGACAAGCAGCGGGACCACTTCATCCACGCGGTGAACGTGTTTTTGACGGGGCTTTCCATCTACGCCGAAAGCGACGCCTATCGAAAGGCCTTTCAAAGCGCCGTGCCGGAGAAAAACTATATCTACGCCTACCAGACCCCCCACGAGGAGTTCTTCTTCCGCTGGGGCGTGGCGGCCCTGTTCCACGACGTGGGTTACCCCGTGGAGATCGTGGGCCACCAGATCAACCGGTTCATCCGCATGGTGGCGGACGTGGACGGGGACGACGTGAGGGTCAGGGCCCAGATCCGGTATGAGAACTTCTCGGAGCTGAACCACATCCGGGAGGTGGTGCCCAAGCGCCCCTTCACCCGGGCCTATTACGACGCCTATGAAAGCTGCTCCTATATCGACCTTTTGACCCCCAACGATCTGCTGGCCCACCACATCCATCTGACCTTGGGCACGGACCTGGTGGAAACCAAGAAGGCGGTGAACCGGTTCGTGGACGACATGGCCGCCTCCGGGTTCGTGGATCACGGCTACTACAGCGCCATGATCATCCTCAAGTGGTACGGCTATGCCATCCAGATGTCCGGCGACCACCCGGAGCGGTTCTACTGGCCCATCCTGGACAGCGCCACGGCCATCTTGCTCCACAACTACTATCGGAACGTGCTGCAGAAGAAGCCCTTCGATCTGGGTCCCCTGGAGGCGAAGCGGAACCCGGTGGCGTTTCTGCTCATCCTCTGCGACGAGCTGCAGGAGTGGAACCGGGAGGCCCACGGCATTTTGACCCGGACCTTCACCCTGGCGGACACGGTGCATTTGTCCCTGAAGAACG
This sequence comes from uncultured Eubacteriales bacterium, assembly GCA_902798825.1. GTDB lineage: Bacteria > Bacillota > Clostridia > Christensenellales > CAG-138 > RUG472. The sequence continues at coordinate 55,274 of CADBYI010000005.1, forward strand.
GATACCTTTCCGCCACCTATGTGACCCGCCACGGCCATCTGCCCGAGAAATTCTGCGGGGAGAAGATCCAGCTGCTCCGGGGGCTCCTGGACCTGGACGCCATCTTCCCCAAGGGCTTCGAGGTGGACGCGGAGAGCCTGGACAGCTTTGAACCCTTCAAGCCCCAGCTTCAGCAGGTGACGGCCCGGCCCTTGCTCAAGGACATCGAGCTTTTGGCCATCGCCATTCACGCCCGCTACTGCGAGAAGCAGCTTCAGGACCATCCGGAGCGGCCCCTCGATTATCCCGACTTCTCCCAGCTCCCGGACGACCTCAAGTACAGCAATCTGCGCCAGGCCCAGAACATCTGCGATCGGCTGGAGCAGGTGGGCTACCGGCTGGGACCCAAGGGCCAAAGGGACGCCGTGAAGGAGTTCCCGCCGGAGTTGGTGGAGTTCATGGCGGAGCTGGAGCACGAGGACTGGATGGCCGAGCGGCTCAGCCGGGGCTGGAAGCTGGGCGAGCGGAACGTGGAGCAGAAGACCTCCCCCTATCTGGTGCCCTATGACCAGCTGTCCGAGGAGATCAAGGAGTACGACCGGGACGCCGTTCGGAACATCCCGGCGCTGGCGGAAAGAGGCGGCATGGCTGTATATGGAAACTGATCGCATCCCCCTGACGGTGGGGGTCACGGGCCACAGGGCCATCCGGCCCGAGGACGAGCCCGCCCTGATCGCCGGGGTTAAGAAAGCATTGAACGAGCTGCGGCAGCGGTACCCCCACTGCCCCCTTGTGATGGTCAACGATCTGGCGGAGGGGGCGGACCAGCTCTGTGCCAAGGTGGCCCTTGCCCTGGGCATCCCCCTCGTCGTCGCCCTGCCCATGGACCGGGCGGCATTCGAAAAGGACTTCGAGGGCCCGGCTTTGGAGGCCTTCCGGTCCCTGTATGAGCAGGCGGCGGAGCGCTTCGTGGTCCCCCCCACGGAGCAGATGCCGGACGGGCCGGATCGGAACTTTTTCTATCGGCAGCAGGGCATCTATGTGGCCACCCACTGCCACGTGCTGCTGGCCCTGTGGGACGGGGGTCCCGGCACGGACGCCGCCTGCGGCACGGCGGAGACGGTGGACTTTGCCCTGCGCCAAAGCTATCACCCCCTCCTCAGCGCCCCCCTTCTTTCCGCCACGGCGGTGCTCCACCTGTACACCCCCCGGGACGTGGCCGCAGGAGAAGTGGGCGCCACAAGGTGGCTGGGGGACGACGAAACCTGGCGGGCCCTCATGGATAGGACGGAGGAGTTCAACACCCTGACCAATCCCGTCGAGACCGCCCCTGCCCTGCTCCCCCGGGACCGGGAGCCGGATGGGCCCCTTGACAGGATGGAGGGGCTCTACCAGCAGGCGGACCGGCTGAGCCTCCGGTTCGCCGGGACCTATCGGCGCATCCTGATCCTTTTGGCGGTGCTCAGCACCCTGATCACCGCAAGTTTTTTATTGTACGACGAGGCGAATCTCCATTGGCTGATCCTGATCTGCGGGCTGGCGCTGCTGCTCGCCTTCTTCCTGCAGCGGTACGCCCGGCGCTCCAGCTGCCACAGACGGTATCTCGAATACCGGGTGCTGGCCGAAAGCCTCCGGGCCCAGGCCTTCCTGCGCTATGCGGGGGTGAAGCGGGAGGCCGTCTCCCTGCTCCCCTGGACCCAGCAGGCCCAGACCCCCTGGATCGCCATGGCCATGACCGTGTTGGGCATGGGCCCGGCCCCCCAGCGGGCCCACGACGTCCGATCCTGCTGGGCCGAGGGCCAGCTGAACTATCACCGCGCCGCCCATACAAAGAGCCAGATGAAGCTCCGGGGCAGCGAGCGGGTGGTGGGGGCGGCCCTGATCGTCAGCATCGCCCTGTACCTGGCGGCCCTGGTGTTCGAGCTGCTCTTCGGCGGGCTGCTGCCCCGCCTCCCGGCCATCGGAGAAGCAGAGTGGTATCGGACGCTGCTGAAGCTGGTGCTGGGGTGCATCTCCGCCGCCACCCTGTTCATCTCCAACTACTACGGGAAGATGAGCCTGTCCAGGGGCGTGGAGGACCACGAGAAGATGGCCGCCTTCTATGAGCGCATCCTGGCGCGGATGGATCAGTGCGGCCAGGACGAAAATCTGCTGCTGCTCCTCGGCCGGGAGGAGCTCATCGAAAACGGCAACTGGTGCTCCTATCAGCAGGACAACACCCCGGATTTCAGCCTGTAAGTTCATGACTGTATCGACAGCCTGAGCAGGCTGTCAGCAAAGGATGGCAGAAACGGCGTTCTTCGCCCCGAAGCTGTACAAAGGTACTGCGAGAGGGCGAAAACGCCGTTAATTTGCGGCATCTTGTTAAAAAGAAATGGCGGCCAAGCCGCCATTTCCACCTACATATTTACTCCTGTCCATTTTTGCCGCAAATGGTCTGCCGCCTTTTTCGACAGCCTGCGCCGCTCCGAAAGGGGCGGCTTTGGCTTCCTTGACAAGAGGGGACGGCGGGGATATAGTATAGTTGGTAAATTATGTAGCCTGCAGGTGGAACCTGTTTCATGCGGAAAGGATAGTTCATGGCTTGCGTTTCCCATAGAGCAAGATGCGTTTCTTTCGTCCTGGTTTTCTCGTTGCTTTTGGCGGCCTGTTCGCCCCAGGGGGCGTCCCCCGCGGGATCGGCTGTTATGGAGGCGGCGACGGCGGCCCCCACGCTGGAGCCCACGCCGACCCCCACCGCCACGCCCACGCCGTCGCCTACGCCGACCCCTACCCCCACGCCCACGCCGACCCCGGTGCCCACGGCCACGCCCGTGCCGGACCCCCTGATCCAGACATGGTCCCTGGCAGGCACCGGCTTTTCCCTGACGCTCCTGGGGGACGGGCTCTATGAGGCCGTCCTGCCGGATCGGGAGATCATGGGCACCTACACCGCCCTTGAGGGGCTGCTGTCCCTCACCACGACGGAGGGGCTCTTGACCCGAATCCCCTACGTTTGCGACGGCAGGACCCTGACCCTGATCCAGAAGGGGCAGGCGGACCTGGTTCTGTCCGCGGCAGCGGACACCGCCTTCTCCCTGGCCCCCAACGCCCCGGGCACCCTGCCGGTTCAGGAGGGGGACGGCCCCCGCATCGCCTACGCCTATGCCGACAAGGCTGTGGTCACGGTGGAGCAGGCGGAGGGAAGCGCCGCCACGGAATACTGCTTCTCCGCCGTCAGCGACACCCCCGACGAAAAGTCCAAGGACTGGCTCCCCGTCACCGGGGACCCCTTCAAAACCTTCAAGTACGACGGGAACTATTATATCTTCCTGCGGGACGAGGATGGCCGGGTCAGCGAGCCCTATCCCCTCACCGTGGATTCCGGCTACCTCTACCCCATCAAGGCCGAGGGGCTGTCCGCCCTGCGCACCCCGCTGGCGGAGATGACCGAGGCGGCGGGGACCTCCGTCATGGCCCTGAACGAGGCCGTGGCCGCCGACGTGGCCCGGGCGGGCATCTACACCCGGGAGGGGGCCGTGACCTCCGCCATCTCCGCCGTGTCCCACATGGCGGAGCTTGGCTACACCATCCCCTATCAGGGCCAGGGCAAATATCAGGACAAGGACCAGTGGGGTTTCAACCCCGAGTGGGGCGCCAAGCTGAAGCACCCCACCAAGGACGGCAACGGCACCTACTATTACACCGGCATGCAGTGCGTGGGCTCCATCGTCTGGGCCCTGAAGCAGGCGGGGCTGGACATCAGCAACGCCGCCACCGGCTGGCGCATCGGCCGGCTGGGGGAGCGCAAGCGGGGAAACGACAACAAGGTCAAATATTATCAGCTTCGCAGCGGCGATTTCATCGAGGTCCGGCAGCATTACGAGATGGTGGTGGACCGGGTGGACGTGGACCAGGACGGCGTAACCGACGCCTATCTGCTGTATGAGATGGAGGCCCCGCACCTGTCGCTCCTGCTGCTCAAGTACCGGGTCATCCAGGGCCGGGTCCATTACAACATGGACGCCATGTACGCCAACGAGGGCCGGCTGAACGTGAAGAACCGGATCTGGCAGGGCACCAGCCATATCCCCCAGGAGGACTTCCCCGCCTGGCTGACGGAAGCCATCGCCCACGCGGAGGAGGACAGGGCGCTGGACCGGCTGGCGCGGAGCCTGGGCTTGGTCGGCGCGTCGGAGCATGTTTCGCTGGGACGGTGACGCTATGAAAAGACATCTGATCGCCTGTTTCCTGGCCCTGGCGCTGCTCCTTTTGGGCTGGCCCGGCCTGTCCGCCCACGCCCAGGAGGAACCCTATACCTATACCATCGAGACGGAGCCCGCCGCAGAGAACCTGACCGGCCGCTGCGCCGTGAGCTCGGATCTGAAGACGAAGGCCTATGCCTGGCGGGTCACCGACGGGGAGCTGTCCACCAAGCAGAAGTTCACCGCCGGGCAGCGGGTCTCCCTGTCCTGGGCGGACGACGTGCCGGTGAAGGCCGTGTTTCTGGCCTTCGACGACTATCCCGACGCCTACCGGGTGCAGCAGTTCGACGGGGCCGGCAACCTGATCCTGGACGAGGAAGGGCCCTCCTACGTGAACCATGCCGTGTTCGTGACGGAGGAGACCCGGACCGTGACCCTGCTGCCGGAGAGCACCCTTATCCTCTGCTCCCTGTACGCCTACGGGGCGGGCGCCGTCCCCGACTACCATCCCTGGAAAAGCATCCCCGAGAAGCTGGATTATCTGATCGTGGCCATGCACCCCGACGACGACGTGCTGTTCATGGGGGCCATCGTCCCCCTGTACACCGTGGACCAGGGCCGGGAGGGCACCATCTTCTACACCGCCACCCGGGAGCGGGTCCGCAAGCACGAGGCCGGCAACGGGGCCTGGATCATGGGGCTCCGGAACGCCCCCATCCTGGGCACCTTCCCGGACATCCCTCCCTCCTACTACACCAAGTTCCAGCACACCTTTCCCAAGCAGGACGTGGTCAAATACCTGGTGGGCCTGTTCCGTCAGTATCGGCCCGAGGTGGTCTTCTCCCACGATCTCAACGGGGAGTACGGCCACTGGCAGCATCAGCTTTTGGCCCACGCGGTCCAGGAAGCGGTGCCCCTGGCGGCGGACCCCGCCTTCGATCCGGCGTCCGCGGAGCAGTACGGGCCCTGGGAGATCAAGAAGCTGTATCTGCACCTGTACCCGGAAAACCCCATAGAGATTCCGGCCACCAAGCCCATTGCGGCCTACGGCGGCCTGACGCCGGTGGACATCGCCACCGCCGCCTTCCAGTGCCACCAGTCCCAGCTGCCCTCCCGCCACGCGGTGCGCAACGAGGGGGTGTACAGTATGTCGGACTTCGGCCTGGCCTACACCACGGTGGGTCTCGACACAGCGGGCGTCAACGACCCCTTCGAGCACATCGACCCCGCCGCCCTCCACGCCCTGGCCACGCCCACACCGGAACCCACGCCGGCCCCCACGGATACGCCGGCCCCCACGGATACCCCTGTCCCCACGGCCACGCCGACCCCCACGGACACCCCCGCGCCCACGCCCACGGCCACGCCCCAGGCTACGGCCACCCCAACGCCTACGGACACGCCCCAGCCTGCCCCAGAGGCCACGCCGGCGGCCGGCTCCCTATCGGACCTTTTGACGGCCCGGCCCTGGCTGCTGCCCGCCCTGCTGGGGGTGTGCGCCCTGCTTTGCCTCATCCTGTCCCTCCTGACCCGCCGCATATGGCTGCGGGTGCTGCTGTGGCTCTGTACGCTGCTGCTTTTGGCGGGGGTTGCCCTTCTGCTGAGGGGCGGTTCCTCCCCCGCAGAGGAACGGCTTGTGCCCCAGGTCACGCCCACGGCCACGCCAGCGGTGCGGGAGCTTCGCTTTGCCACGGACACCCTCCCCGAGCCGGCGGAGCTGGCCGCGTACCCGGAGCTGGAACGGTTGGATATCACCGATTGTGAGCAGGTGGACCCGGCCCTGTACGAGGCCATTTCCCAGGCGGTCCCGGCAAACTGCCGAATCCGCTGGTCCGTGCCCCTGACGGACGGCCGCTTCCCCTGTGACAGCGATTCGCTGACGCTGCCCCGATTCTCCCCGGAGGACGCCGCCAATCTGCCCTACTTTGAAAACCTGTCCGCCCTGGACGCCTCCGGCAGCACCGCCTATGAGGCCCTGTTGGCCCTGTCCGTGGATCGGCCGGACCTGGCGCTCACCTTCACCCTGCCCGTGGGGGATCAGGTGCTGACGGCGGCGGACGAGTCCCTTGCCGTGACGGGCGAACCGGACGTTGCCCTGCTGGAAAGGATGCTGATCGCCTTCCCCGCCCTTCGGACCCTGGATCTGACCGAGGCGTCTGTGGACCCGGCGGCCGCCTTCTCCCTGGCCACCCGCTATCCGGCGCTTGCCGTCCTGTACACCGTGCCCGTGGGCAGCCTTCGCTTCCCGCCGGAGGCGGAGACCATCGATTTAGCTAACTCCGGCATACAGGACGCCCAGGAGCTGCTAAACAGCCTGCCCTACCTGCCCGCCCTGCAGGCGGTGGACCTTCACGGCACGGCCCTGACGCTGGAGGACCTGTGCGATATTTTGGCCGTCCGGCCCGATCTGGTCCTCTCCCACCGGGTAAAGCTCCTGGGACAGGAGGCGGAAACCGACGCCAGGGAGCTGGACCTTAGGGGCGCCGCCGCCGATCCGGAAACGCTTTTGTCCCTGCTGACGCCCTTTGGAGCCCTGGAACGGGTGTATCTGCCCGACGCAGACGCGGAGGCTGCCATCGCCCTCCTGCGTGCGGAGCGCCCCGAAGTCATGTTCGTGTATATGACCACCGCCTTCGGCCGGCAGGTGGAGAGCACCGTGGAGGAGCTGGACATCAGCAAGAAGCGCCTGTCCTCCCCCGAGGAGGTGAAGGCGGAGCTGGTCCACCTCCCCTACCTCAAGAAGCTGGTCATGTGCGATTGCGGCCTCAACAACGGGCAGATGGAGAAGCTGCTGACCGCCTTCCCCCAGGTGAAGTTCGTGTGGAACATCCGTCTCGCCTCCCACAAGATCCGGACGGACGCGGTGGCCTTCAGCACCAAGAATCCCACCAAACACACCCATGCCAGCTATTCCGACGCCTACAATAAAAAGATCAAGTCCACCCGCCGTTTGAAGCAGGGGGAGCTGGAGCCGTTGAAATACTGCACCGATCTGGTGGCATTGGATCTGGGTCACAACTATCTGACCAACGAGGATCTGGAGGTGCTTCAATATCTGCCCCATCTGCAGCTGCTGATCCTGGCGGACAACAAGATCACGGACATCTCCGCCCTCCATCAGCTCAAGGAGTTGCGGTATGTGGAGCTGTTCATGAACCGGATCCCCGACATGTCCCCCCTGGTGGGCCTTGAAAACCTGACGGACATCAACATCGCCAACACCCACCTGGAGGACATCACGCCCCTCTTGAGCTTCACCCAGGCCAAGCGCCTTTGGTTCTCCATGAACGGCCTGACCTCGGAGCAGAACAAGGCGGTGGTGGAGGCCCTGCCCAACTGCGTCTGCAACTACACCACAACCAACGAGACCGCCGAGGGCTGGCGGGAGGGCGAAAGCTATCAGTGGCTGCGGGCCTTCTTCTATGACGATTGATATTTGTATCGAAACGAGAAAGGACGGAAGGTTTGAGATATGAAGATTGACGCTTCCCTCAGAACCTGGTGCGAGATCGATTTGGACGCCATGCTCCACAACTTCATGGCCGCCCGACACCACCTGCCGGACGATGTGCTCCTGGCGGCGGTCATCAAGGCCAACGCCTATGGCCACGGGGCCGTGGCGGCGGCGAAGCTCCTGGAGGGCAAGGCGGATCGGTTCGCCGTGGCCATGGCGGACGAGGCCGTGGAGCTGCGGCAGGCGGGCATCGAGACCCCCATCTTCCTGCTGGGGCCCACGCCGGAAAGCGACTTTGAGGCCATCGCGGCCTATGACATCGAGGCGGCGGTGCCCTCCCTGGCCTATGGCCAGGCCCTGTGCGCCTATGGGGCCGCCCATGGAAAGACCATCCCCTACCATGTGGCCCTGGACACGGGCATGGGCCGCATCGGCTTTCCCTGCACGGAGCAGTCCCTCAGCGAGATCGAGGCCCTTTCCAGGCTCCCCGGCGGGCGCCTTGTGGGGGTGTTCAGTCACTACGCCAAGGCGGACGCCGCGGACAAAACCTACGCCCGGGAGCAGACCCGGCGGTTTAGGGCCATGACGGAGGCCCTGGAGCGGAGGGGCGTGGAGATCCCCCTGAAGCACCTTGACAACAGCGCCGGGCTTGTCGAGATGCCGGAAAAGTTCGACATGGTCCGGGAGGGGATCATCCTCTACGGCCTCCTGCCCTCCCATGAGGTGGACCTGTCCCTCATCGGCGGGGTCCGGGGGGTCATGGCCCTTCGGTCCCACATCAGCTTTTTGAAGACCGTCACCGAGCCCACCCCCGTGAGCTACGGCTGCACCTATGTGGCCCAGCCGGGGACCCGGGTGGCCACGGTGAGCGCCGGATACGCCGACGGGGTCAGCCGCCTGCTCAGCAACCGGGGCCAGGTGCTGATCCGGGGCGTCCGCTGCCCCATCATCGGTCGGGTGTGCATGGACCAGTTCATGGTCGACGTGACGGGTGTGCCGGAGGCGCAGGTGGGCGACAGGGTCACCATCTTTGGCCGGGACGGGGACGACGAGATCACGGCGGACGACGTGGCGGACCTGATCGGGTCCATCGGCTACGAGGTCACCTGCCTCATCACGCCCCGGGTGCCCCGGGTGTACGTGGAGGACGGCCAGGTCGTGGGCGTCCACCGGCCCCTTGTCAACTGAATTGCTCGAAAACAAGGCTGCCCCTCCGCAAGTACGGAGGGGCAGCTTTTACTTGGAATCGATCAGCTTTCCGGGAAGCCGGCGGTGGTCTGCACCGTGCCGTCGGTCAGGACGAAGAGGGCCTCCGCTTCGGGGAGGGAGTCGATCAGGGCCATGCCCCCCTCCACCCCCAGCAGCAAACAGGCCGTGGACAGGCCGTCGCCCCAGAGGGAGCTGCTTGACAGGACGGTGACGGCCAGCAGACCCCGATCCGCCGGAAAGCCGGTGAAGGGGTCCAGCACGTGGTGGTACCGGACGCCGTCGCGCTCGAAATAGCGCTCATAGGTGCCGGAGGTGACCAGGCTCCTGTCCCGCAGGGACAGGACCCGCAGCAGCTTCCCGGCGTCCGTGGGGCTTTGTATGCCGATGGAGAAGGGGACCTCCCCCGGCTTTTCCCCGATCAGAAGGATGTTCCGGCCCAGGTCGATGACCCCGCTCTCGACGCCCCTGTCGAGCAGCAGGGCCTTGACCTTATCCGCGATATAGCCCTTGGCGAGAGCCCCCAAATCCACCCGCATGCCGGGGCGCATGAGATACGCCGTGCCCTTGGCCTCATCCAAAACAAGATCGTCCATGCCCAGCAGCCCCAGGGCCCGGGACAGCTCCCCCTCCGCAGGGTAGTGGCCCCCGTTTCGGATGTCCCACAGGTCGATGAGGGGCCCCACGGTCACGTCCAGATACCCGCCGGTTCGCCCATACAAATCCTTGGCGAAGGTCAGCAGCTCCATGGTCTCCTTCGAGACGGCCACAGGGCGCTCCCCTGCGGCGGCCTGCAGCCACCCCAGATCGCTTAGGGGCGAATAGGCGTCCAGCAGGTCGTTGAGCCGCCGGATCTCCGCAAAGGCCGCGTCCAAATCCCCCTCCGTGGCCCCGTAGAGGGTCAAGGTCACCACCGTGTCCAACAGATAGTCCGTGCGGGAGAGGGCCGTTTGCCCGGGCTGGCAGCCGCAGAAAAGGAAAAGGAGCACCAGAGCCGTCAGCGCCGCGATGCATTTTTTCATGGCTGTCCCCTCCTCTGCTCGTTTGCCTACAGTATACACTGATTTCGCCCGTTGCACAATGGGGCATCCGGGGTGTATACTAAGGGCATGAAAAAGGTTTTGTCCCTGATCCTCATGCTGCTGTTGTTGGCAGGCTGCGCCCCGCGGCCCGCCCAAACCGAGTTCGCCCCGACCACGGACGTCCCCGCCACTGCCGAACCCTCGGAAGCGCCCATCGACGACAGCCTGGTGCTGCTGCCGGACGACCCCCAGGCTGAGACGGCCGCCCCAGCAGAGACGGCCGCGCCCACGGCCACACCCACTGTCACCGATACGCCCGGGCCCACCGGGACCCCCAAGCCCACGGCCGCAGCCACCGAAAGCCCCGTTCAGCAGGGAAAGGACTATGACGACAAGGACCGGGTGGCCCTGTATCTGCACCTGTTCGGGGAGCTGCCGCCCCACTTCATCACCAAGAAGGAGGCCCAGAAATTGGGCTGGACCGGCGGCGAGGTGGAGGACTTTCGCCCCGGGGCGGCCATCGGCGGGGACTACTTCGGCAACTACGAGGGCCTGCTGCCCAAGAAGAGGGGCCGTTCCTACTATGAATGCGACATCGGCACCGTGGGCAAGCGCTCCCGGGGCGCCAAGCGCATCATCTTCTCCAACGACGGCCTCATCTACTACACCGACGACCATTACGAAAGCTTCACCTTGCTCTACGGGGAGGAATGAACCATGCTTGTTCTGTGCGATTTTGCGCGGCTGGATACCGCCGAGGCGGTGTATGATCATCTGGAAAGGGAGCTCTCCTTCCCCCCCTATTTCGGCCGGAATCTGGACGCCCTCCACGATTGTCTCACGGACATCGGCGCCCCCACCCGGCTCATCCTGACCGGAGCCGCCGCCCCCGTGGCCCAGCGGTTCTTGCCCGTGCTGCGGGACGCGGCCAAAAGGAACCGATATTTGAGCGTGGAGGTCCACGAGGGATAGGACCCGCATCCCGCCTGTGCTTTACGGAGGATTTTCATGAAAAACATGAAATCCTCTGTTTTCTTTTGGAAAAGATTCTGCTATACTGTCTAAGTTATGAATTCGACTGACATAGGAAGGAGAGACCTATGAACTATACCCAAGCCGTGGCCGCCGCATTGCAGGCGCTGGTGGACCTGCCTTTGGAGGAGCTGCAGGGGCTGCTGGAGAGCCCCAAGAACCCCACCATGGGGGACATCGCCTTTCCCTGCTTCAAGCTGGCCAAGGTCATGAAAAAGGCCCCCAACGCCATCGCCGCAGAGCTGAAGGACAGGCTCGCCCTGCCCGCCGGCATCGAGAAGGCGGAGGCCGTTGGGCCCTATCTCAACTTCTTCATCGAAAAGGGACAGCAGGCCCAGAGCGTGCTCACCCGGGTCCTGGACGCGGGCGAAAGCTACGGCGGCTCCCGGGAGGGCCAGGGGCGCCATGTGGTGCTGGATTATTCCTCCATCAACATCGCCAAGCCCTTCGGCTTCCACCACCTGCCCAGCACCGCCATCGGCAACGCCCTCTACCGCATCTATCGGCACCTGGGCTACGCCCCCGTGGGGATCAACCATCTGGGGGACTGGGGCACCCAGTTCGGCAAGATGATCGTGGCCTTCAAAAGATGGGGCACCAAGCCCGTGGATGAATACGGCATCCGGGAGCTGGTGGACCTGTACGTCCGCTACCATCAGGAGGCGGAAGGGCATCCCGAGATGGACGAGGAGGCCCGCGCCTGGTTCCACCGGATCGAAACCGGGGATGAGGAGGCCGTGGGCCTTTGGAAGCAGATGAAGGACGCCACCATCCGGGAGGTCAAGAAGACCTACGAGCGCATGGGCGTCCAGTTCGACAGCTGGGCCGGGGAGTCCTTCTACGAGGACAAGATGCAGCCCATCATCGACGAGCTGAAGGAAAAGGGCATCAGCAAGCTGGACAAGGGCGCCACCATCGTGGACCTGGAGCAGTGGAGCATGCCCCCCTGCCTGATCCTCAAGAGCGACGGCAGCACCATCTACGCCACAAGGGACCTGGCCGCCGCCTGCTACCGGAAGGAGACCTACGATTTCGCCAAGCTCCTGTACGTGGTGGCCTACCAGCAGGATCTGCACTTCAAGCAGATCTTCAAGGTGCTGGAGCTCATGGGCCGGGACTGGGTGAAGGACTGCGTCCACGTGAACTTCGGCATGGTCAGCATGGAGGGCGGCGCCTTCCACACCCGGGAGGGCAAGGTGCTGTATCTGGACGACGTGCTGGACGCGGCCGTGGAGAAGACCTATGAGATCATCTGCGAAAAGAGCCCCGATTTGGAGGACAAGCGCTCTGCGGCAGAGGCCGTGGGCGTGGGCGCGGTGATCTGGGGGGCCCTCTATAACTCCCGGATCAAGGACGTGGTCTTCAGCTACGACAAGGTGCTGAACTTCGACGGGGAGACGGGCCCCTACGCCCAGTATACCCACGCCCGGTGCTGCTCGGTGCTCAGAAAGGCCGGGGGCTACGACAGGAGCCGGCTGGACGCCTCGGTGCTTTCCGACCCCTATTCCCTGGCGCTCTTAAAGGCCATCGACGCCTTCCCCGCCGCCGTGAAGGCCGCCGGGGACAAGTATGAGCCCTACCTGGTGGCCCGGGCGGTCATGGCCGTGTGCACCGCCATGAACAAGTTCTACTATGAGATCCGCATCATGGCGGAGGATGAGAGGGAGCGGACGGCCCGCCTGGCGCTCACCGACGCGGCGCGGCAAACCATACAAATCGGATTAAATCTGCTGGGCATCCAAGCCCCGGAAAGGATGTAGGATATGATAGACATCAAGCTGTTGCGCACCGACCCCGAGCTGGTGCGGGAGAACATCAGGAAGAAGTTTCAGTTTGAAAAGCTCCCCCTGGTGGACGAGGTCATCGCCCTGGACAAGGAGTATCGGGAGACCACCGTTCAAACCGACACCCTGAAGAACCAGCGGAACGTGACCAGCAAAAAGATCGGCATGCTCATGGGCCAGGGCAAGCGGGACGAGGCGGAGGCCACCAAGCGGGAGGTGGCCCATCTGGGGGACGAGATCGCCGCCCTGGACGCAAAACAAAAGGAGCTGCAGGCCGAGATACACAAGCGTATGCTGGTGATCCCCCAGATCATCGACCCGGCGGTGCCCATCGGCAAGAACGACACCGAGAACGTGGAGATCGAGCGCTTCGGGGAACCGGCGGTGCCGGACTATCCCATTCCCTACCACACGGACATCATGGAAAGCCTGAACGGCATCGAGCTGGACGTGGCGCGAGACAGCATCGCCGGCAACGGGTTCTATTACCTCAAGGGCGACATCGCCCGGCTCCACTCCGCCGTGCTCTCCTATGCCCGGGACTTCATGATCGATCGGGGCTACACCTACTATATCCCCCCCTTCATGATCCATTCCAGCGTGGTGAACGGGGTCATGAGCTTTGCGGAAATGGAGAACATGATGTACAAGATCGAGGGCGAAGACCTGTACCTGATCGGCACCAGCGAGCACTCCATGATCGGCAAGTTCATCGACACCTTCCTGGACGAGGACAGCCTCCCCCAGCGGCTCACCAGCTACAGCCCCTGCTTCCGCAAGGAGGTGGGCGCCCACGGCATCGAGGAGCGGGGCGTGTATCGCATCCATCAGTTTGAAAAGCAGGAGATGATCATCGTCTGCAAGCCCGACGAGAGCGCGGACTTGTTCAACGAGCTGTGGAAGAACACGGTGGACTTCTTCCGCACCCTGGAGATCCCCGTGCGGACGCTGGAGTGCTGCTCCGGCGATCTGGCGGATTTGAAGGTCAGGAGTCTGGACGTGGAGGCCTGGTCCCCCCGGCAGCAGAAGTACTTCGAGGTGGGCAGCTGCTCCAATCTGGGCGACGCCCAGGCCCGCCGCCTCGGCATCCGCATCAAGAGCAAGGACAAGCAGAAGGGCAACTACTTCGCCCATACCCTGAACAACACCGTGGTGGCCCCGCCCAGGATGCTGATCGCGTTCCTGGAGAACCATCTGCAGGCGGACGGCACCGTGACCATACCGGAAGTCTTAAGGCCCTATATGGGCGGAAAGGATCATCTTGGGTAAGATTTCTTCTTTTGCCGCTTTTTCTTTTCAGTGAAAAGAAAAAGCGGCGGAAAAAGAAAAGCTTAAGATGGTTTCCAGGGCTTCACAGCAAAGCATCTTATCTTTTTAAAGTTCTTTTGGGTCCCTTTTCTTTCTCAAGAAAAGGGACATATTTTATTCCACTCCGTTCATAAGCTGTGACGATAAGAAACCCTGTGGGAGGTCATAGCCATGGATGTAGAAAAGGTCAGTTTCAACGTGGATACCCTTTACGCCCGGCTGGAGGAGCAGGTGCCCATCGAAAGCGCCATCCCTCTGCCCCAGGGGCGGACCGCCGGAAGCGTGCTGTCGGTGACGCCCCAGCTGCAGATTCGGGAGGTCCGGGTGGGCGACACCGGCGTCCGGCTCTCGGGCCAGCTGCAGCTCCACCTGATCGCGGAGACCGGGGAGCGGGTGCTGTTCTCCTTCGACGCGGCGGCGGAGTTCACCCACCTCATCAGCGCCCGGATCACGGAGGAATCCCTGCAGCCTCGGATCTACGGCCAGCTGCTCAAATGCGCCTGCCATCGGGAGGACGACGGGCTGCGGTTGAGCGCGGTCCTCGACCTGAAGGTGTGGCTGCTGCAGCCTCGGGAGATCGGGGCCGTGTCCGCCATCCGGGGCGCGGTGGGGCTGGAAAGCCGGGAGGAGAGCATCGTGACCCGGCGCCGGTCCCTGCAGGGCGCCAAGGCGTTGCAGGTCCGGGATGAGCTGGGGGTGGAAGCGGGCACCAACGTGCTGGAAGCCAAGGGCACGGTCCGCCTCCTCACCGCCCGGCCCACGGTGGAGGGCATGGCCCTGGAGGGGGAGCTCTATTCCTCCCTGGTGCTGCTGGACCCGGAGGGCCGGCTCCAGGAGCGGACCGTGCGCAGCCCCTTCACCGACACGGTGAAGCTGGAGGGGCCATCGAGCGGGGACGCCACGGTGACGGCGGAGCTCACCTCCCTCACCGCCCGGACCGACGGGGAGGCCCTGTTCCTGAGCGGGGACGTGTCCCTGTCCGCCTACGGCGGCGCAGAGAGCCGCATGCGGGTCATGTCCGACGCCTACGACGAAGGGGGCACCTTCCTCTGCCATCGACAGGAGGCCACGGGGCTCATGTATCTGGGGCCTGTGCTAAAAGAGGACAATGTAGAGGGGCCCCTCGCTGTGCCCAACCATATGCCCGAGGTGCAGCAGGTCCTCTACAGCCGCGCCCTGCCCGCCGTCACCGGTTTGGAACCCGGGGAGAACGGGACCCAGCTGGACGGCGTGGTCCTGGTGACCACGGTGTACCGATGCGACAGCGGTCTATTGCACAGCTTCACCGGGGAGATCCCCTTCTCCCTGACCCTGCCCGGCCAGGGGGGCCTGACGCTTCCTCTGGGCGCGGCGGCCTTCTCCACCGTCACCGGCCGGGGCCGGGTGCTCCAGGGCCGGGTGGAGCTCCTCTTTTGGGGGGAGCAGTACGCCGAGAACCGGATCGGGTACACCGACGATCTTTTGGCCGGGCCGGGGACCCAGCCGGGAAGGGGCATCCTCATCTACGCCCCGGATCGGTCGGAAAACCTGTTCACCGTGGGCAAGCGCTTCGGCATCCCCCAAAGCCGCCTGAAGGAGCTGAACGGGACCCTCAGTGAGCCCTTCACCGGGGCGGAGCGCATATTGATCATCAAATAGCAGAAAAGGAGGCCCCTCGGCCTCCTTTTTCACGGATCGGTGCTTATTCGCAGTAGGGATCGTTTCTGTCCCTTCTCTGCTTCTGCTCCGTTTCCATCTGTCGGTCCTGTTCCTTGCGCTCGTTCCGGTTCTTTTTGTCCTTGTTCTGGCCATTCTGACCGGAGTAGGAACGCTCAAACTCATCGAAGAAAGACATCTTTATACCTCCCGGTGTTGTTCGGCTTCTGGCCGACGAGGATAGTCTTTCCAAGGGAACGGGCCCTATGCTGGAAAATGCTGGAACGATCACTCCGTATACAGCTCGTCCTGTGCCCACCGAGCCGGGTTGCTGTCGATATAGAGCCAGCATTCCGTATAGTCCTTCTCGTTGCGAACGACGTGGTCATAAAAGGAGCGCTGAAACAAGGGCTTGCCGTTCAGATAAGGTCTCGCCGCCCGTGTGCTCAGTGACTTTAGCGCCCCGATTACGGCCCCTACCGTAGGGGACGGGCTTGCCCGTCCCGCATCCTCCTGTAGTCTCAGCAAAAGGTGGATATGATTGGGCATGATAACATATGTATCCACCAAAACGGTCGGGAATCGCTTTGGAATGGCAGCGATCTGTTGTTCGACGATGTGCCCCAGGTTGGTACATTTTACCACGGGACGGGCAAGCCCGTCCCCTACAGCGTCTAAAAGGATTTGTGAAAACAGCCCTTTGCGTTCATGCGCACATATGGTGATACAATACGCCCCTGGCGTACTGTAATCGTACCGGGACAGACGATTGGGCTTTCTCTTGGGATATTTCTCCATGCTCTTCATGTAAGCAGAATAGCATATATGCCCTGGGAGGGGCAAGCCCCTCCCCCCACGGCATATCCCTGTGCATCCCTATTTGCCGCGTTTCCTTTCGTCCGCCTCGATGTCGGCCTTCCAGGAAGCGGTCACGGGGCGGCTCATGCGCAGGTTGCAAATGGTGTCGCCGAGCACCCGGGCGTTGAGCTCCATGCCCGCGGTGTCCTGAACGTACTTCACCGCCCGATCCCGATGGATGCCGATGCTCTCGGCGGCGGAGATGGCGTCGAAGTTGGCCCCCAGGAACAAAAACTCCCAGCCGTACCGGTCCTTTTGCCGCTCCACCATCTGCCTCACCTCCGCCTTGGTGTAGCGGTGGCTGGCGTTCTCCATGCCGTCGGTGGTGATGACGAAGATGGTGTGCTCCGGCACGTCCTCCGCCCGGGCGTACTTGTGGACGTTCCCGATGTGGTGGATGGCGCCGCCCAGGGCGTCCAGCAGGGCCGTGCAGCCCCGGGGGATATAGTCCCGGGTCGTCATGGGCTCCACCCGGCTTAGGGTCACCCGATCGTGGAGCACCCGGCTGCCGTTGGAAAAGAGGACGGTGGACACATAGGCCTCCCCCTCCTCCCGGCGCTGCTTGTCGATCATGCTGTTGAAGCCGCCGATGGTGTCCGCCTCCATGCCGCTCATGCTGCCGCTCTCGTCCAGAATGAATACCAGTTCCGTCAAACCCTTCCTCATGTTTCCGTCCTCCTAACTGAAAATGGTCACGGGGTTTTCTCACCCTGTGACCACAGTATAGGATATCAGAAAAGGGTTTTGGTCGCCTGCCAGGCGACAAATACAGGCTGTCAAGAAAGTGTGCCGGAAGCCGTTTTGTCCGTGCCCGAGCTATCGACAGCCTGGTCAGCTGCCCAGAAGGGGCTGGTCGTAATCGAAGAGGAGCTCGTTCACAGCCAGCACGTCGTATAGCTTCTCCCGGATGCAGTACTCCACGATGATGTCCCCCAGATAGCTCCTGGACAGGGTGAATCCCGCCCGGGAGAGGAGCTGCTGGGTCTCGGCAAAGTTCAGGCGCAGGGCCAGGGCAAAGGCCACGGCGGTGGTCTTGGAGGGCTTGTAGCGGGGGTCGGAACGGATCTTGGAGAACAGCTTCCGGCTCACGTTGGCCCGCTTATAGCATTGGACGTCTGTCATGCCCTTCTCGTCGATGAGCCTGAGCAAGGTGGCGGAGAAGCCCTCGTCCAGCTGACCGAGCATCCGCTGCAGGTCCGTATCCGGTTGCTTCGCCTTGGCCCCAGGAAGGGGCGGCTGGGGCGGCCGCTGAGGGGCCATGGAGGGCCGGGGCCGGGCATCGGCATAGCAGGCGTCCTCCAGCTGGCTTGGGGCAAACAGCTCCCCCGTGTCCTCATCGGGGCGCCCCTTCGGTTCCCGTTGCCAGCGGTTGGAATAGAGGTTTCGAGGCTTCTTCAGCTCCGCCTCGGCATAGGCGTCGTCGATGAAGCTTTGGACCGCTTCGTGGGCCCCGCCCAGCAAAAAGGCGGTCTTGTCGAACAGGACCAGATAGACCGTCAAATCGTGATCCTGCAAAAAGGCGGCGATGGCCTCCTGAGCCACCCGGAAGGCCTCCGCCTTGGGGTAGCCGTAGACGCCGCTGGAGATCAGGGGGAAGGCCACGCTTTCGCAGTCGCGGGCCGCCGCCAGCTCCAGGGAGCGGCGATAGCAGGACCGCAGCAGATGCTCCTCCCCGTGTTGGCCGCCCTGCCAGACGGGACCCACGGTGTGGATGACGTATTTGGCCGGCAGATCATAGCCCCCGGTGAGCTTGGCCTCCCCGGTCCGGCAGCCGCCCAGCGTCCGGCACTCATCCAAAAGCTTCGGCCCCGCGGCCCGATGGATGGCCCCGTCCACCCCGCCGCCCCCCAGCAGCGAGGGGTTGGCCGCGTTGACGACGGCGTCCACGGCCATCTTCGTGATATCGTTGCGCACCAATAAAAGAGGCATACCCGCCCTCCCGTTCGTTGATGGGACAAGTATACCTCTTTTTGCTTATGGACGCAATACGCCTTACTTTTTACAGTGGACGGCGATGGCCTGCTCCGCAAACGCGCCCGTGCCGAGGCCGCCCACCTTGTCGATGTTTTCGGTCATGGACCCGCCCCCGCCGTACATCTTGGAAAGGCTCAGCAAAATCTCATCCGAGCAGGTGTAAAAGTGCTCCGTGATGTAGCCCTGGAGCCGGTTCACCAGGGCCTGGGCCTCCGCCGATGCAGGGTCCGTGTCCCGTATGGCCCCGAATGCCCGGAAGATGTCCATCATGCCCCGGGCGATGGCCTCCCCCTGCTCCCTGGTGCGGCCCTTGGCCTTTTGCTCATACTCCTTCCACTCGGGCGTGGTGCCCCAGGACGCCTTGGCCTCCCGGGCGTACTCGTCGATCTTCCTCGTGTCGAACGCTCTGAAATCCGTCAATGGTTTCACCCCCATTCCTTTGATACCCTTGGCTAAGTCGATCAGGTTCTCCAGATGCTCCCGCTTCAGCTCCAGCAATTTGATCTGCTGATCCAGGGCCCGGTTTCGATCGAAGGTGGGGCTGTCCAATATGGCCCCGATGTCCTTCAGGGGGAACTGGAGCTCCCGAAAGAGCAGGATGCTCTGGAGCCGGATCAAGGAGCTTTCGTCATACAGCCGATAGCCGGCCTCAGTGACGGCCACCGGTTTTAACAGGCCCAGCTTATCGTAG
>CADBYI010000006.1 GCA_902798825.1 uncultured Eubacteriales bacterium
TATTCCCCCGGATACGCGATCAAAGACGACGCTTCGAGGACGTTCCGGACGTGAATGAGCTTCAGCCCCGGCAAGTCCGCTTTGGTGCCCTCGGGCACGATCACGCTGTCGTAACCCAGGCGCAGGCACTCCTTCAGCCGGGCGTTCATCTGGCCCACGGGCCGGATGTCCCCGGTGAGCCCCACCTCGCCGACGGCCGCGGTGTGGGCCGGCACGGGCTTGTCGTAGCAGGCCGAGGCCACGCACAGCACGGCGGCCAAATCCGCGCCCCGGTCCTGAAGCCTAAGGCTCCCCGCCACGGAAAGATAGGCGTCCTTGTCCGACAATCTAAGGCCCGCCCGCCGTTCCAAAACGGCCAGCAGCATGTTGAACCGGGGCACGTCCATGCCCACGGCGGTCCGCCGGGGGGACCCGTACACCGAAGGGCACAGAAGGGATTGGACCTCCGCCAGCAGGGGCCGGGACCCCTCCAGCACGCAGCCCACGGCACAGCCCGGCGCCGTCCGGGCGGCGCTCAAAAACAGGCCGCTGGGGTCCGGCACGGGGGCCATGCCCCGATCCGTCATCTCAAAGACCCCCAGCTCGTTGGTGGAGCCGAACCGGTTCTTCTCCGACCGCAGGAGCCGAAGCCCCTCCTGCCGATCCCCTTCAAAATACAGCACCGTGTCCACGATGTGTTCCAGCACCTTGGGCCCGGCCAGAGCCCCCTCCTTGGTCACGTGGCCCACCAGGAACACCGGCGTGCCCGTCTCCTTGGCGAAGCGGGTGAACTTGGCCGCAGAGCCCCTGATCTGGGTCACGCTGCCCGGGGAGGACGGAGCGTCCTCGGTGAACATGGTCTGGATGGAATCGATGATGAGGAAGGCGGCCTTGCGGCCCTCGGCTTCGGAAAGGATGGATTCCACGGCATTTTCGCATAGCAGCAGCACCTCCCCGCCCAGGCCCAGCCGATCCGCCCGAAGCCGTATCTGGTGGCGGCTCTCCTCTCCGGAGGCGTAGAGCACGGGGCCCACCCTGGACAGGTTGTCGGCGCATTGCAGCAGGAGCGTGGACTTGCCGATGCCGGGGCTGCCGCCGATGAGCACCGTCATGCCCGAGGTGAGCCCGCCGCCGAGGACCCGGTCCAGCTCGTCGATGCCCGTGGAGGTCCTGCTCCCCGCCTGGGCGGACACGTCCTTCAGGGGCACGGCCTTCATGGGCGCGGAAGGGGCCTTCAGGCTCACCCGTTCCTCCTCCACGATGGTGTTCCAGCTGCCGCACTGGGGGCACCGGCCCATCCAGCGGGGGGTCTCATAGCCGCACTCCCCGCAGACGAAAACGCTCTTTTGCTTCATGGCTCCTCCCCTGTCTGTTCCGCCGAAAAATCGTTCAGATGCATATATTCGATGATGTCCCGATCCCGCCAGGTCACGTCCATCCAGACGGCATAGTCCCCGCCGGCCCCCAGGAACATGGCGCTTTCGCTGGGCCGGGTCAGGCAGAAGGTGGCCCCGTCGTCCATAAAGTAGACGTAGGTCCGATCCAGCTCCCCATAGACGATGGCCCCGTCCGCCAGGGCGAAGTTGGTGACACCGTGGGCCACGGTGACGGGCTCCCCGCCCTCCGCCACGTACACCAGGGCGCTGTCCTCCCCGTGGTAGCCGGTGAGGAAGGCTGTTATGGTCCCATCGGTTTTGGGATCGTGGACGGTGAAGCCGAAGCGGTCCTCCCGCGTCTCGCCGGTTGTAAGATCAAAGGTCTTCAGCTCGCCGGCGCCGGACACATAGACCAGCTTCCCTCCGCTTGCGGAAACCGCCGAGATGCCCGCATCCGTGCTGTCGAACAGCTCCAGCGTCACGCTCTCCCCGGTCCGCACGTCGCAGCCGAAGAGCTTGTCCCGGCTGGTGCCCGTCCGCTCCACCCAAAAGACGGTGTTCTCCCACAGGGCCAGCACGGGCAGGCCCAGATGGACGGTCTTGAGGACCCGGTTCTCCCCCGTCCTCCGATCGTAGACCCGAATCTGTCCGCCGCCGGAGGCCAGGGCGTCCAAATACACGATCCACCGCTGGTTCATCTGGGGGTGGCGTATGGATTTATAGGTGATCTCCAGCGGCAGATAGGTGGCCCGCTTCGCGACGGTGTCATAGAGGATCAGCCGGGTAAAGGCGGCGGTGCCGTCGGGGGTATAGTTGCCCACCACGAAAAGGATGGTGTCCCCCACCACGGAAAAGTCGCTGGCGTACTGGTACTCCGGGATCAGAATCTCATGCTGTATCCGGGACAGGTCCGCCCCATAGATGGTCCGATCCATACCGGGCTGGGGCGTGGGGCTGGGCCGGGGCGTGGGCGAAGGCGTGGGCGGCGCCGGGGTGCTGAGGCCCAGGCAGCTTAAGTCCGCCGGCCGCTCCATGGCCTCCAGCATGCCGGGCAGCACCAGGCGCAGGGCGGCATAGACCCCGCCGCCCAGCAGCAGGAACGTCAGCAGCGCCTGGAGCAGGGGCCAGAAGCGGGTGCCGATGAGGGGCAGGGGCCGCCGTTTTTTCGGTTTTGTCTCCCGAGAGTCCATATAGAAGTATTGTACCCTTTTCTGCTCCTTCGGTCAACCGGGGGCGGCAAAGTCGAATCTTTTGGAATTTGCAGGAAAAGATGCAGATTTGTGGTTGCCCTTCCGGTGGTCCCGTGGTATACTGTACGTGTTTCCACGACATTTTCATATTTAGAGGGAGGGGTCTATGTTCAGCGGATCTGGCATCATCCGTATCTATGCCGGCATGTCCGGTCGTCCCTTTGCCAAGCGCATGTGCGCGTATCTGGGCGCACAGTTGGGCGATTCCGAAACCATCATGTTCTCCGAGGGCAACCTGTTCGTCCGCGTCAACGAATCCATCCGGGACAAGGACGTGTTCCTGGTCCAGCCCATCGCCCGCCATCCCAACGACGAATTCACCGAGCTCCTCTTCTGGATCGACGCCTTCAAACGCTCCTCCGCCAACTCCGTCACCGCCATCATCCCCTACTTCTCCTACGCCAAGGGCGACAAAATGGACGAGCCCCGGGTGTCCATCCGGGCCCGGGTCTGCGCCGACTGCATCGAGGCCGCTGGCGTGGATCGGGTCATCTTCATGGACCTGCACGCCGCCCAGATCCAGGGCTTCTTCAAGACCCCTGTGGATCACCTCCACGCCCAGCCCTTGCTGGTGGAGTACGTGAAGCGGTCCGGCATCGTGGACGAAAATCTGGTGGTGGTCTCCCCCGACGCCGGCTCCGCCAAGCGGGCCAGGGACTTTGCCAACGCCCTGGGTTGCCCCGTGGCCATCGGCGACAAGACCCGGGTGGACCACAGTGAGAACGCCAAGGTGCTGGAGGTCATCGGCGACGTGGAGAACAAAAACTGCCTGGTGGTGGACGACTTCTCCATCTCCGGCGGCACCATGATCGACATCGCCCGGGGCCTGAAGGAGAAGGGCGCCCAGCGCATCTTCGGAGCCCTGTCCCACAACTGCATGAACGAGAAGGCCCTGAACCGGTTCGACGACAGTCCCTATGAGTTCATCGCCACCACGGACACGGTGGAGTGCCCCGAGGCGCGCCGTCACCCCAAGATCAAGATCATCTCCGCCGCCCCCATGTTCGCCCAGGCCGTGAAGCTGATCCACGACAAGGCGCCCATGAGCACCCTCTTCGACCAGCGCATCAGCAAGCGCATGCTGGATATGTCCTTCGCCGAGCAGCTGACGCTGCTGGGGGAATAAAGGCGAATATCGCATCCGAGAGAAGGCCGTCATATGGGCGGTCTTCTTTTTATATCGTGCCGATGCATAGAATTATGAATATGCAGAATAATGTATGAAATTACATTTAGGATTTTGGTTGAATTCCGGGGATAAACTTGATATGATTTATGTATGAAAAAGCTCCTGTCCATTCTGATCCTGTTGCTTCTCGCCGGCTGCGCCGGGCAGGGGACCGGGCCTGCCCCCCAGGCTTCGCCCCAAGAGGCTGTCGCCACCCTGGCGCCCACGGCGGAGGCGGCTACTCCTGCGCCCACGGCGGAGGCGGCTGCTACTCCTGCGCCCACGGCCCAGCCCGAGCAACAGATCACCATCGGCGTTTCGGTGGAGGAGACGGCCGTGCCCACGCCGGTGCCCACGCCCTCGCCCACGGTCACGGCTGCGCCCACGGACACGCCAACCCCCACCCCTACGGACGGGCCTCTCATCGGGTTCATCATCGGTGTGGACCCCGGGCATCAACTGGTCTACGATCCCGCGCCGGAGCCCGTGGCCCCCGGGTCCAGGGAGACCAAGCAGAAGGTGGCCGGCGGCTGCCGGGGCGTGAAAAGCGGCGTATATGAATATGAGGTGAATCAGGACGTATCCCTGCTGCTGCGGGATATGCTGCAGGAAGCGGGCGCCATGGTCGTTTTGACCCACGACGTGCTGGACGTGAACATCTCCAACATTCAGCGGGCCCAGATGTTCAACGAGGCCCAGGTGGATCTGGGCATCCGCATCCACTGCAACAACGGCGGCAGCGAAAGAAAGTACTCCGTCGCTTATGTGCCGGCGCCCACCGAGAATCGGACCAAGTTTTATGAGCAGAACGTGGAGGCGGCCAAGACCATCCTGGCGGCCTACTGCGAGGAGACGGGGCTGCCCACCCGCTACAAGGACGGCATCACCTACCGAAGCGACCAGACGGGCTTCAACTGGTGCGAGCGGCCCATCGTCACCATCGAAATGGGACATCTTAGCAACCCTGCGGAGGACGCCCTGTTGAGCGATCCGGAATTTCAGGTGAAGATGGCCCGGGGACTTTTCAACGGCATCCTTCGCTATTTCCGGCCGGACCTCGTTGCAGCCGCCAACGAATAAACGAAAAAGGAGAATATTCTGTCATGGATTCCCCCATCAGCGTTCGTTCCGAAGTCGGGAAGCTGAAGGCCGTACTGCTGCACCGGCCCGGCATGGAACTGGAAAACCTTATGCCCGACTACCTGTCCCATCAGCTCTTTGACGACATTCCCTACCTTGTCTATGCCCAGCAGGAGCACGACAGCTTCGCCTGCACCCTTCGTCAGTGCGGGGTGAACGTGATGTATCTCAAGGACCTGCTGTGCGAGGCGGTGAACCGGGGCGGCGTCCGGGAGGAGCTGGTGTCGGACTATGTGCGGGAGGCCCACCTGTACGGCTCCTATATGCAGGAGGCGGTGAAGGAGTATCTGCTGGCCCTGCCCACGGACAAGCTGTTCGACGCCATGGCCGGCGGCGTCCGCAAGAGCCAGATACAGAAGCTGACGAAATACCATCTGGTGGACTACGCCCAGGAGGACTTCCCCTTCTACGCCGAGTCCATGCCCAACCTGTACTTCACCCGGGACCCCTTCGCCTGCCTTGGGAACGGGGTCATCATCTCCCGCATGGCCAACGAGATCCGGCAGCGGGAGACCCTGTTCGCGGACTATATCTTCCGCTATCATCCCATCTACAGGAACGTGCCCCACTGGTACGAGCGGAGCAAGGCCTGGTCCATCGAGGGCGGCGACATCCTGGTGCTGAACGAGAGGACCATCGCCGTGGGCATGAGCGAGCGCACCAGCCCCCAGGCCATCGAGGATATGGCCGAAAAGGTGCTGAGCGCGGACATGGGCGTGGAGCAGATATTGGTGATCGATCTGCCCAAGTTCCGCACCTTCATGCACCTGGACACGGTCATGACCATGGTGGACGTGGACAAGTTCGTGGTCCATCCCAACATCCAGCGGTCCATGCGCTCCTTCCTTCTGACCCGGGGCGACAGCGGGCGGAAGCTGAACATCCGAGAGACCGGCCGGCCCATCGACGAGGCCCTGCGGGAGGTCATGGGGCTGGACAACATCACCCTCATCCGCTGCGGCGGCGCCAGCACCATCGACGCGGCCCGGGAACAGTGGAACGACGGCGCCAACACCCTGGCCGTGGCCCCCGGCGAGGTCGTCACCTATATCCGCAACCACGTGACCAACAGCATCCTGCGGGATCACGGCATCACCGTCCACGAGATCCCCTCCTCCGAGCTCTCCCGGGGCCGGGGCGGCCCCCGGTGCATGAGCATGCCCCTGGTACGGGACCGGATATGATGTATCCCTGCGGGATACGCGGTATGTCTTCGACGCGATATGCTCCTGCGGAACGCGATATATCCTGTCCGGATGCGATATGGCCCTTCGGGCCGTGAAAGGGGAAGCAGGGAATGGCTGATACCTCGATCAAGGAGCTTGCAATCGAATTGACTGTCGAAGTCACGGCGGTATGCGACGAGATACGGGCCAAGCCCGTCTTTGTCAATCAGTTGCTCCGATCCTGCTCCTCCATCGGTGCGAACGCACATGAAGCAAAATATGCGCACAGTGGGGCCGACTTTATCAGCAAGCTGGAGATCGCCCTGAAGGAATGCTATGAAACGGAATATTGGCTAGAGATCCTGTACCGATTGAACTCCCTGTCCCCTGATCAGTACAAGCATCTCGCCGCCAAATGCGGAACCATTCGCCGAAAGCTGATTGCCTCCATCACCACGGTAAAGAATAATAAATAGAACAGGCACCCTCCCGTTTTACAGGGGGCACGCGGGCACGCAGCGACCGCATATCGCATTCGCCCTGCGAATATATCGCATGGAACATATATCGCGCCCTTGCCAGCAAGGGCATATCGCCAGCCGGAGCTCTGCTCCGGCTGCCTACGTTCCCGGTATAAGGTTCAGCAAATCCTCTTCATTCGCCACGTTGGTGTAGGCCTCCGGCACGTCCCCCACAATGACGTTCTCGGACACAGGGGCCTGGGCCGTGACGGTGACGGTATAGGCCCGGCCGGGCAGGACCACCCGGATGGTGCCGGTGAGCTGCAGGGTGATCCGGTGCAGGGTCTGATTGATGCCCGCCGAGCGAAACTCGCTGTGAAAGGAGGACTGGACCATACCCACCGGCGTGAACCGGAAGGTGAGCCGGGGCCCCAGCCCCGACAGCAGCGGCACGCCGCTCAGCGTGCCCAGCGTCACGGACACCCCCTGCTCCCCCAGGTCCATGATCCGGCGCTGTGCCGCCGCCGCACCGTCCGCCGCCAGCAGGTTCAGCTTTCCCGCGTCCGCCGTCAGCAGGGAGATGTGCCCCTGATTCGACTCCCGGGCGCTGAGCAGGGCCTCGGCGGCGTCCCCGGACAGCACCTCCAAAATGGCCTCGTTCATGGCCCGGGCCGCCGCGCTTTCCACCCGGGCGGAGACCAGTCCCTCCAGCACCGGCCGCAGGCTCTCGTTCACAAACCACAGGGCCGCCCCCGCCGCCAGCGCCACCGTCATGAGGCAAATCAGCGCCCGCCGCTTTCGTTTCCGCATATAAAATCCCTCCCGCACAGTGTATGCGGGAGGGCTGCGCTATTTGTCGTATTTAAACGAACATCAGTTCAGCCAGTTCGTCTGCTCCACGATGAACATATTGCACCTTCTGGTCAGGCGGATGTCCTCCTTGGTGAGAAGCAGGGATTCCGTCAGTTCCTCGTTCTCGGACAGGATCTCCCCGGAGACGATGCACTTGGCGGAGGCGGGCAGCAGCATCCTTGAGGAGATGCCGGAGATGAGGCCCGTGCTCTCGCTGGGCCGATCCAGCGAACGCATGACGCAGAGGAAGGCGTGCTCCACCCCGTTGGACTGGTTCTCCAGCAGATAGTTGGTGACGAAGTCGTGCTTTTGCCGCCGGCCGTAGTAGAGAGCCCGGCACCGCTGGGGCTCCGCGAAGGAGGGGATATCGTAGAAGAGGGTCACGGCGTCGTCCTCCTCCGTCTGGCCCGAGATCAAAAGGCTCCGCACGATGCGGCTGGCCCGGCCGTCGTAGAGGTACATATACCGCCGCTCCCCCATAAGCCGGGGCTCTCCCTTCTCCTTCTTCTCCGGCAGCAGGGAGACCATGAGCTGAAAGGGGCTGATGCCCAGGGCCCCGGCGATCTCATACAGGGTATCCATGTCCAGGGAGATGGCCCCCTGCTCATACTTGCCCACGGTGGCCTTGCTCTTGTTGATCCTCTCCGCCAGCTCGCTGAGGGTCATCCGATTGGCCCGGCGATAGATGCGGATGTTTTCCCCGATGCGCTCGCCCAATTCGCTCATGTAAATACCCCTTCCTTTCCCAAAAGGCGCTGCCCGCTTTTCAGCTCCAGTATATCGCTGAAAAATGGTATTGTAAAGAGACAAATTCTGTGTTTTTCTCTTTTTGCTACGTTTATGACCGTTTGCGCCAGGACATGCCTTTAGCATATACTAAGGATGTACAAACAGGACACACATCGGGAGGTAGCCCATGAACGACAAGCTCTCCTTCGGTAAGGTATTCGTCCTCGGTTTTGCTCTGTTCGCCATGTTTTTCGGGGCGGGCAACCTGATCTTTCCCCCGGCGCTGGGCATCGTCACCGGTACCAACTGGATAGTCAGCTTTCTGGCCTTCATCCTGGCGGATGCGGGATTGGCCATCCTGGCGCTGCTGGCTTTCTTCCGCTGCCAGGACGGCTTCCAGAACAGCATCTCGCTGCAGCTGGACAAGGCCACGTCCTTTCTGCTGATCCTCTTCAACACCCTGTGCATCGGCCCCTTCATCGCCATCCCCCGGACCGCCGCCACCACCTTTGACATCGCCGTAAAGCCCCTTTTGGGCAGCGGCGCGCCGGGCTGGGCGTCCTGGGTCGCAGGCGGCATCTACTTTGCCCTGGTGCTGATTCTGTGCCTTCGGCCCGGCAAGGTGGTGGACATCATCGGCAAGGTCCTCTCCCCCGCCATGTTCGTGGCGCTGCTGGTGCTCATCGCCCTGGGCGTCCTGCACCCCCTGGGCAAGGTGGCCCCCGGCTCCTCCCCCATGGGCGCGGTGAAGCTGGGCCTGGAATCCGGCTATCAGACCATGGACATGCTGGGAGCCCTGCTCTTTGCGGTGGTCACCCTGTCCTCCGTCCGCCAGGCGGGCATCACCAGCCCCAAGAAGCAGTTTCGGCTGGTGGCTCTGGCTGGCCTGGTGGCGGCCTTCGCCCTGTTCGTGGTCTACGGCGGGCTCACGTTCCTGGGCGCGTCCATCTCCGGGGAGCGGGGTCTGGCCGCCAACGCCCTCAACGATCGGGCGGGGCTGCTGGTGCTCATCGTTCGGCGGCTGGTGGGTCCGGCGGGGACCATGCTCCTGGGCTTCATTGTGACGGCGGCCTGCCTCACCACCTCCATAGGTCTAGCCTCCTCCTGCTCCCAGAACATAGAGGAACTGACGAAAGGCAAGCTCCCCTATCGGCCCGTGCTGGTGGGCATGATCCTCTTTAGCTATGTGGTGAGCAATCTGGGCACCACCGCCATTTTGAACATCGCCGGCCCCATCCTCAACGTGATCTTCCCCGTGTTCATCATGCTGGTGATCCTCTCCTTCCTGCCCAAGCGCATCAATCAGGAGACCTACAGCGCCCCCTACGGCGCCCTCTGCGCCTTCGTCGTCACGGTGCTCACGGAGATCGGCAGCTATATCCAGTCTCTGAAGCTCTTCATGGCCCGGCTGCCTTTGGCCTCCGTGGGGCTGGGGTGGCTGATCCCCTCCCTGGTGGCGGCGGCCATCGGCGCCTTCGTGGGTGCCTTCGTGCCCCGGAAGCATCGGTCCCTCCGCCGGAACGAACCGAAATAATATACTGCCCTCGCCCGACGGTGGGGGCATTGTTGTCGGAAGAATATAGTGGTATACTGAAAAAGAGAAGCGAAAGGAAGGCGACTTAGCATATGACCCAACGAATGATGGATGCCATCGTAAAGCCCGTAGCGGGCGTCGGTTTGGAGCTTCGGCGGGTGCCCGTGCCCGTGCCCGGCCCCGGCGAGGTGCTGATCAAGATCCACAAGACCGCCATCTGCGGCACGGACGTGCATATCTATGACTGGACCCCCTGGTCCGCGGAGCATGTGAAGCCTCCCATGGTCATCGGCCACGAGTACGTGGGCGAGATCGCGGAGCTGGGCGCCGGCGTCACCGGCCTTCAGGTGGGCATGCGGGTCAGCGGCGAGGGGCACATCACCTGCGGCCATTGCCGCAACTGCCACACCGGCAACATCCAGTGGTGCAAGAACACCCACAGCGTGGGCGTGGACCGGGACGGGGCCTTTGCGGAGTATGTGTGCATCCCCGCCTCCAACGTGATCATCATCGACCCCAGTCTGGACGAGGACGTGGTCTCCTTCTTCGACGCCTTCGGCAACGCCACCCACACGGCCCTCATGTTCAACCTGGTGGGTGAGGACGTGCTCATCACCGGCGCGGGCCCCATCGGCGTCATCGCCGTGGGCATCTGCAAGTACGCGGGCGCCCGGCGGGTGGTCATCACGGATATGAACGAGTACCGTCTGGACCTGGCCCGGAAGATGGGCGCGGACGCGGCGGTGAACATCGGCAAGGAGAATTTGGAGGAGGTCATGCACCAGCAGGGCCTGGTGGAAGGCTTCGACGTGGGCCTTGAAATGTCCGGCAGCGGCGCGGCTTTGAAGCAGATGCTGTCCGTCATGCGCAACGGCGGCAAGATCTCCCTGCTGGGTCTGGGCAACGGGCCCATCAACCTGGATATGAACCTGATCATCGGCAAGGGGCTGACGCTCCAGGGCATCTACGGCCGGAAGATGGACAACTGGCACCAGATGAGCTACATGGTCCAGGGCGGTCTGGACTTGACGCCGGTCATCACCCACCGCTTCCATTATACCGACTTTGAAAAGGGCTTCGCGGCCATGCACTCCGGAAATTCAGGAAAAGTTGTACTCGATTGGACGACTTCAGTCTGATGAACTCTGCGAGTTCATCAGACTGAGGCTCCGCTTTCGCTCCGCTTCCAGATCCCGCCTATACGCTACGCGTACCGGGCGGCGGGCTCTGCAAGGGGTCAAATTCACCGCACATGTCGCTGAATTTGACGTATTGGAAGCCGCCCGTTCTTCCTCTGTCTGCAGCGTGCGCGTCTACAACGCGCTAATGCAGCCCGGTGAGCAAAGTAACTCCATTTGGAAAGAGATATTGAAAAAAGAATCAGGAGGTCATTATGAAGAAGGCATACGAATTCTATCAGAACGAGCTTTCCGCCATCCGGGAAGCGGGCACCTACAAGGACGAGCGGATCATCGTGACCCCCCAGCGGTCCCGGATCGACACCACGCTGGCCAAGGGCGTGGTGAACATGTGCGCCAACAACTATCTGGGCCTCTCCGACAACCCTGACCTCATCGCCGCCGCCAAGGCCTCCTACGACGAGTGGGGCTTCGGCCTGTCCTCCGTCCGTTTCATCTGCGGCACCCAGGACATCCACAAGCAGCTGGAAGCCCGGATCGCCCGGTTCGTGGGCCAGGAGGACGCCATCCTCTACTCCTCCTGCTTCGACGCCAACGGAGGCCTGTTCGAGACCATCCTGGGGCCCGAGGACGCCATCATTTCCGACGAGCTGAACCACGCCTCCATCATCGACGGCATCCGGCTCTGCAAGGCCAAGCGGTTCCGCTACAAGAACAACAATATGGACGATCTCAAGGCCAAGCTGGAGGAGGCCAAGGACTGCCGGATCAAGCTCATCGCCACCGACGGCGTGTTCTCCATGGACGGCTACATCGCCAATCTCAAGGGCATCTGCGATTTGGCCGAGCAGTATGACGCCCTGGTCATGGTGGACGATTCCCACGCCGTGGGCTTCATGGGCGAGCACGGCCGGGGCACCAGCGAGTACTGCGGGGTCATGGGCCGGGTGGACATTATCACCGGCACCTTCGGCAAGGCCCTGGGCGGGGCCTCCGGCGGCTACACCGCGGCCCGGAAGGAAATCGTGGACCTGCTCAGGCAGAAGTCCCGGCCCTATCTCTTCTCCAATGCCCTGGCCCCCGCCATCTGCGCGGCCAGCCTGAAGACGCTGGATTTGCTGGAGGCGTCCACGGAGCTGCGGGACCGGGTCCACGAGAACGCCAACTACTTCCGTAAAGAACTCTCCAAGCTGGGTTTCGACCTGCTGCCGGGGGAGCACCCCATCGTGCCCATCATGCTCTACGACGCCAAGGTGGCCCAGGAGTTCGCCGCCCGGATGCTGACCAAGGGGGTCTACGTCACCGGGTTCTGCTATCCCGTGGTGCCCATGGGCAAGGCCCGCATCCGCACCCAGATCTCCGCCGGTCACACCAAGGAAGACCTTGACTTCGCCGTCAAGTGCTTCGGCGAAGTGAAGCAGGAGATGGGGTTGTAAGGAATTATTCAAAGCTCGCACCTTTCTTGTAAGAGAAGGTGAGCCGGATTTCCTGACGGAAAGCCGGCCCCAAAGAACTTTCAAGAAATGGGAGATGCTTGGCTGCACCTCCCATTTTGTTTTTCTTGATTTCTCTTTTTGGGCGACTTTTTCTCTTTTTCCAAAGAGAAAAAGTCACAAAAGATAAAGCTGTTTTACGATTCCATCCGCCGAATCAGCGTCTCGTAGGTCCGGTCCAGCTCCCGGCTCTCCCGCCAGGCGCAGCCCACGGGCACCCCGGGCCGGTTCTTGCCGTGGAAGTCGCTGCCGCAGGTGGCCAACAGCTTATACTGGTGCGCCAGCGACACATACAGCTCCGTCTGCCGGGGGCTGTTGGCCGGATAGTAGGCCTCGATGCCCAAAAGCCCCATGCTCACCAGCTCCCGGACCAGCCCGTGAAGATTCTCCCGGATGTGGCAGGGATGGGCCAGCACCGGCACGCCGTCGCTGCGGTGGATGATCTCCAGCACCTGTTCCGGCGTGAACCGCTTCTCGGTGTAGTAGCCGGGGGTCCCGGGCCGCAGATACTTCATGAACGCCTCCCGGACCTCCGTGGCATACCCGGCGGCGATGATGGCGTGGGCGATATGCAGCTTGGTGGTGGCGGTCTGCCCCGTGCGCAGGAAGGGCCTGACCTCGATGCCCGCCCCGTCCAGCCGGGAGAGGATGATCTCGTTGCGCCTGTCCCGGCGCTCCCGGGCCACCTCCATGGCCCGATTCAGCACGGGGTGGTCCATGTCCACGTCCAGGCCCAGGATGTGCAACTCGTGGTGCCATTCGTTGTCGAACTCCACCCCGGGGATCACGGCGACCCCCTCCTGCTTGCCTGCCGCCATAGCCTCCGGCACGCCGGAGATGCAGTCGTGGTCCGTGATGGCCAGCAGGTCGATGTGGCCCCGGGCCGCGAAACGCACGATCTCCGCCGGCGCATAGGTGCCGTCGGAGTGGTCGCTATGGGTGTGCAGGTCAAATCTGTGGCTCATTCGTTCTCTTTCGCTTCCTCGGCGTCCGGCGCAGCCTCTGCCGCCGGCGCCTTTTTGCTGGGCGCCATGACCGAATCCATGTCCTGGCCCCGGTAGACCTTTTCGAATTCCTCCCCGGTGACCCGCTCATACTTCATGAGCAGGGCCGCGGTCCGGTGGAGCCCCTCCAGGTTCCGGGCCAGAATATCCTTGGCCCGCCCGTACTGGGCCGCCAGGATGCGGCTGACCTCCTCGTCGATGCGGCTGGCCATGGACTCGGAATGCTCCTTGCTGTGGCCCCAATCCCGGCCGATGAACACCTCCTGGTCCCCGCCATAGAACACGGGGCCAAGATTCTCGCTCATGCCGTACTGCTCCACCATCTTCCGGGCGGTGGCGGTGTTCTGCTTCAGATCCTGGCTGGCGCCGGTGCTGATATCCCCCAGCACCAGCTCCTCGGCCACCCGGCCGCCCATGGTCATGCAGATGTGGTCCTCCAGCCGGGCCCTGGTCACATGGTTCCAGTCGTCCTTGGGCAGCGTCATGGTGTAGCCCGCGGCCATGCCCCGGGAGATGATGGACACCTCGTGGAGGCTGTCGCACTTCTCAAGCTCGATGGCCAATATGGCGTGGCCGCTCTCGTGGTACGCCGTGTACCTCTTGTCCTCCTCGGTGACCACCCGGCTCTTCTTCTCGGGCCCCATCTGGACCCGGGTGATGGCCTCCTCCAGATCCGCCTGGGAGATGGCCTTGCGGCGGGCCCGGGCGGTGAGGATGGCGGCCTCGTTGAGCACGTTCTCCAGATCCGCCCCCGTGAAGCCCGGCGTCCGCTGGGCAAGGACGGCCAAGTCTACGTCCGGCTCAAACTTCTTGTTCCGGGCATGGACCCGCAATATGGCCTCCCGGCCCTTCACGTCGGGATAGTTCATAGTCACCTGCCGATCGAACCGGCCCGGCCGCTGCAGGGCGGGGTCCAGAATGTCCGGCCGGTTGGTGGCGGCGATGACGATGATCCCCTCGTTGGGGGCAAAGCCATCCATCTCCACCAGCAGCTGGTTCAAGGTCTGCTCCTTCTCGTCGTGGCCGCCGCCCAGGCCCGCGCCCCGCTGCCGACCAACGGCGTCGATCTCGTCGATGAAAATGACGGCGGGGGTGCTCCGCTTGGCGGTGTTGAACAGATCCCGGACCCGGGACGCGCCCACGCCCACGAACATCTCCACGAAATCGGAGCCGGAGATGGAGAAGAAGGGCACCTTCGCCTCCCCCGCCACGGCCTTGGCCATGAGGGTCTTGCCGGTCCCCGGCGGGCCCACCAGCAGCACGCCCTTGGGTATGCGGGCGCCCACCTCGGAGAAGCGCTGGGGCTCCTTCAAAAAGTCCACGATCTCCTGCAGCTCCAGCTTCTCCTCCTCGGCCCCCGCCACGTCCTTGAAGGTGATGGGATTCTGGCCCGGGGCGTATTCCCGGGCATGGGAGCGGCCGAAGTTGCTCATCTGCTTGCCGCCGCCCTGCTGCCGATAGATGAACCACATGAACAGGGCCATCATGCCGAACAGCAGCACATAGGGCAGGATCACCACCAGCCAGCTCTGGCCCTTGGGTTGGGCCACGGTGTAGCTGAAGGGATAGTCCACGGAGGACACGGCGTCCGCATCCTTGTTCTGCGTCCGGGCGATGAGCAGGGACATGTTCTTGCTGAACTCCTCCTCCGAGCAGGAGAAGGTGAAGTCCGCCCGGCCGGGCAGGTCCTTCGCGGTGTAGAGGGAGTCGGTGTAGAGGCCGGAATAGAGACCGGAGCCCAGGGTCTCATGGATCGCCTGGACCTTGTTCTCCTCCACCAGCTTCACGAACTCCTGGACCGTGATCTCCTTGGGGGCCCGGGTGGTGAAGCCGCCGCTGATCATGTAGAGGATCAGAGCGCCCATGAGCACCCAGATCGCCAGGGTGGATACGCTTTTTCTCATCTTGGGATTCAATGACTGTTCTCCTTGCGCAGGGCCGAGCCCCGCCTGTGTTTTTCCGTTTTATTGCTCCTCGTATACCCTGGGGCTGAGCACGCCCACATAGGGGAGGTTTCGATAGTAGCCCTTGTAGTCCAGGCCGTAGCCCACCACGAACTTGTTGGGGATGGTGAACCCGCAGTAGTCCGGCGTGATCTCGCACTCCCGGCGCTCGGGCTTGTCGAGAAGGGCGCACACCCGCAGGGACGCCGGCTGCCTGTCGGACAGAAGCCGGGTCAGATAGGAGAGGGTGAGGCCACTGTCCATGATATCCTCGGCGATGATCACGTGCTTGTTGGTGATGCTGCCGTCCATGTCCTTGTTGATGCGGACGATGCCGCTGGTCTTCTGGGCGTCGCCATAGCTGGAGATGCTCATGAAGTCCATGGTAAGATGGATGCTCATGGCGCGGGCCAGGTCCGTGAAGAACACGCAAGCCCCCTTGAGGACGCACAGCAGGACCACTTCCTTGCCGGCGTACTCGCGGCTGATCTGCTCGCCCAGCTCCTTCACCCGCCGCTTGATCTGCTCCTCGGTGACCAGCACCTCGGCGATATCCTTGTTCATGAATTCAGCGCCCCAGTTTTCCATTGGTTTCTTCCCCCTTCTCAAAGATGATATGCAATATGCGTTGTGTCCCTTGCTCTATCTTCACCCGTTCGGCCACCGTGCCGCCCGGGATGAATACCGGCCCCGCCTCGTCCGCCACCAGGGGCGTCCGCCGCTGGTCATGGGGCATCTTCCTATCCGTGTAATAGTCGGAAAGGAGCTTGCTTCCCCCGAGGCCCAAGGGGGCGAACCGTTCCCCCGGCCGGGCCTGCCGCAGGGTGAGGGGCCAGGCCACCTTGTCCCCGTCCAGATACGCCTCGTTGGCCGGACAGGGGATGACCGCCCGCTGCGCCCATTCCGCCCCATAGACCCCCCAGGGGGTGTCCACCGTCTGGCCCACGGGCAGGGGCTCGCAAAAGCTTTCCTCCTTCGCCGCCGGGCCGATCAAAAGCCTGTCCCCGTCCGCCCGGGCCACGAGGCCGCCCCGTATGGGCACGGTCCGCCCCGAGGGCAGGGAGAACACTGTCACCAGTCGGGACACGTCCGCCTCGGTGAAATCCTCCGTGGCCTGCCGCAGAAGCAGCAGCGCCGCCCGGTTTTGCAGCACGGGCGGAAGCTTCGAAAGGGCCCTTCGGCTGCCGCCTGTTTCGCCCAAGGCGCTCTGGGCCAGGCCGTTCAAATACTCGTCCTCCGCCCGAAGTCGGTTCGCGCACCGGGCAATATGCTCCGCCGCCCGGGGATTCACGGCCGCCAGGGCCCCCATGGCCTCCAGCCGAAGCCGGTTCCGGGCCCCGTCCGGGGAAAGGTTGGTGCTGTCCTGCCGCCAAGACTGGCCCCGCTCCTGTAAATACGCCCGGATATCCTCCCGGCTCACCCCCAGCAGGGGGCGAACCAAGTCCCCGCTGCGAGGCGCCATGCCCGTAAGGCCGCTCATGCCGCTGCCCCGGACGAGGTGCAGCAGCACCGTCTCCGCCTGATCGTCCCGATGGTGCCCCAGGGCGATGACCTCCGCCCCCAGGGCCCCCTTCAGCCGCCGGAGAAACCCGTATCTAAGCTGTCGGGCGGCGGTCTCCAGGGACAGTCCCTCCCGCTGGGCCAGGGCGGGCACGTCCCCGCTTTCGCTGAACAGGGGCACCCGCAGCTTCCAACACAGCTCCCGACAAAACATAAGATCGTCCCGGGCCTCCTGGCCCCGGATGCCATGCTCAAAGTGGGCCGCGTACAGGGGGCCGATCCGCCCCTGGTCCCGAAGCCGAAGGAGCTCCAACAACAGGGCCGTGGAGTCGGGCCCGCCGGAAAACGCGCACACCACCGCCTCCCGCCCCGTCAGGCGGCAGGCGTTCAGCATATCTTCCGTCACCAGCAGCATGGATATCAGACCCCAATTATACTTAGATACATCATACCCTTTGCAACCCTTTTTGACAAGAGTTTTATTTTTCCTCGCAAAAAATATCCTCCCCTCTCGCCGTTCCCCGCCGAACCGACGGTTGAAATATGGCGACTTTTGCCTTACAATATATTCGTATTTTTGATTCGACAGCTTTACAGTTAATTCGACGAGGGGAGCCAGAAAGCCATGACAGACGCACAACAGCGCGAAGCCGCACGGCAGTTTTATTATCGGTGGAATAAGAAAGGTAATGAGGATCAGGACGCCCGTTCCTATTGGCTGGAGATTATGACGTACATTCTCGGCGCGGAACACGTTACACATCGCGTTGTTTTCGAAAAACCCGTAATCGGCGCTGACGGTAACACCAAACGTATCGATGTTTACATTCCGGAAACACGGGTGCTGATCGAGCAGAAATCTCTTGGTATCGCCCTCGACAAGCCGCAACCGGGACACGACGGTAAGACTCCCTATCAACAGGCGAAAATGTATGATAACGGACTACGTTTCGACGAGAAAGCTCGGTGGATTATTACATCCAATTTCGCTGAAATATGGATCTATGATATGAACCAGAGCAAACCAGAGCCGGTGAAGTTGGCGCTGGATGATTTGCCTGCGAAGTATCACCTGCTGGATTTCCTTGTCAACAAGGAAGCAAAGAAGGTCACTGACGAAATGAAACTTTCGTTGGACGCCGGCCGCCTGGTGGGGCAGATATATGATGCGTTCCACAAGCAATATAAGGACCCCGACAGCGACGAAGCACGAAAGAGCTTGAACAAGCTATGCGTCCGCATCGTGTTCTGTCTATATGGCGAGGATGCTGGCATCTTTGGCAAAAAGGGTATGTTTCATGACTATATGGCGCAGTTTGATGCCGCACATGCCCGCAAGGGCCTCCGGGACCTGTTCCGGGTCCTGGACCAGAAGCCGGAGGAGCGGGACCCCTACCTGGCCGACGACGACCCGAAGCTGGCGGCGTTCCCCTATGTGAACGGCGGCCTGTTCTCCGACGAGAACATAGAGATACCGCCCTTTACGGATGAAATCATGGACCTGATTCTGCGCAACGCCTCTGACAGTTTCGACTGGTCAGAGATCAGTCCAACTATCTTTGGCGCAGTGTTCGAAAGCACTTTGAATCCAGAGACCCGGCGCAGCGGCGGCATGCACTACACCAGCATCGAGAACATCCACAAGGTCATCGACCCGCTGTTTCTGGACGATCTCAAGGCGGAGCTGGAGCAGATCAAGCAGATCGCCGTCCTGAAAACCAAGGAGCGTAAGCTACGGGAGTTTCAGGATAAGCTGGCTTCTCTGACATTCCTTGATCCGGCGGCGGGCAGCGGCAACTTTCTCACCGAAAGCTATTTGAGCCTGCGCAAGCTGGAGAATGAAGTCCTTTATCTTCTTTCCCATGGACAGATCGCCCTGGCTGTGGGAGACATGACGCCGATCCGGGTTGATATCTCCCAATTCTACGGCATCGAGATCAACGACTTCGCTGTGACGGTCGCCCGAACGGCCCTGTGGATCGCGGAGAATCAGATGATGAAGGCTACCGAGGATATTGTACATATGCCTTTTGACTTTCTTCCTCTGAAAACCAACGCCCATATCGTGGAGGGCAATGCCCTGCGTATGGATTGGAACGATGTTGTTTCCAAAGATAAGCTAAACTATATTATGGGTAATCCCCCATTCGTCGGAGCGAGACTGATGGATCAGGGTAGTCCTCAAAAAATCGAGGTTCAAGACACATTTGGAGATATTAAAGATGTTCAAGATCTGGACTATGTGACTTGTTGGTATAAGATTGCAGCAGAATACATACAAAACACAAGCATTGAAGTATGCTTCGTTTCGACAAACTCTATCTGTCAGGGATCGCAGGTTCCGATCCTTTGGAATGTATTGTTGAATGATCTTCATGTACACATTAATTTTGCCTATCAGACGTTTCAATGGGGTAGCGAATCCAACGACCAAGCAGCAGTACATTGTGTGATCGTATGCTTCGCAGCTTTTAATAGGGTTCAAAAGTTTCTTTTCCCGGATGGAACGGACAAGCAAATCGTGACAAACATTAGTCCATATTTAACGGAAGGTGACGATGTTTTCGTCACAGCAGCGAAAGATGCTTTATGGAATGTTCCGAAAATGAACTTTGGAAATCAACCGCGAGATGGAGGTCATTTTGTAATATCGCCAGAGGAGCGGGAAGATATTTTGGCCAAGGAACCTGAGTTGGAGAAATGGCTCCATCCGTACATTGGAGCAGAGGAATTCATCAAGGGAAAGAAAAGATACTGCTTGTGGTTGGTGCATGCAACGCCGCAGGATATAAAGAAAAGCAAAATTTTATATGAAAAGGTGGAAGCCGTCAGGGAATTTCGGTTGGCATCAAAGGCAAAGACGACGAATGGATATGCTAAGGTGCCTAACTGCTTTGCACAAATGACTCAACCTGAGGGTGTAAACTATTTACTTATTCCAAGGGTATCGTCAGAGAATCGAATCTATATCCCCATCGGATTTATGTCTCCTGATGACATATCATCGGATGCCGTGCAGATCGTCCCGAATGCGACTATCTATCATTTCGGTGTGTTAACCTCCAATGTCCATATGGCGTGGATGCGGGCTGTAGGAGGGCGACTGAAAAGCGATTATCGGTATTCAAAAGAAATCGTATACAACCCCTTTCCTTGGCCGAATCCTACGGAGACACAGAGACGCAAAATAGAGGAAACAGCACAGTATATTTTGACTGTTCGAGCTCAGTATCCCGATACACCGATGGCAACACTTTATGACCGGAACACAATGCCAAAGGATCTTCAGAAAGCCCACTGGGCAAATGACCGCGCTGTCATGCAAGCTTACGGAATGCCTATCAAGGAAACCGACGAGGCGGCCTGTGTCGCGTGGTTGATGCGCCTGTATCAGCAAAAGGTCAAAGGAGATGATGCAAATGTATCTGACGATTGAAAAAAACATTGGAGAAACACTATATAGGGAGTTTTTTTATCCCTGTAAAACAATTAGGTTGTATTCAAAGCACGGAGAAACGCGTACATTTGTTGAATACACAGAAGCGTCAGATTATGGGCTAAATATTTGCCCCAATATTGATGAATCGGAAGTTGCCGCTGGCAATGCAGTTCTTAGACTTATTGCGGAAGGAATCGAAGATTACTTTTTCGATAACAATACTACCGGAGCAATCCCTGTTTATACAAGGCGAGGAACTCACTGGATAAAATACGAAGATGTAACCGATCAATGGACGAATCATTATTGGACCAGGTTGAAAGCACCACTTGTCGGTTTCAAAGCCGTATCAAAAAATGGAGAGCCCATCTTTACGTCAAAACAAACCGATTCTATACATTACTCCGTCGGTGAGACATATTCCGTTGATGAGAAGAAAATGCTAGCAAATGTTGAAAATGGCTTCTTTTTCTCCCCTTTTATAGGCAAAGCATTGAGCTATATCAAGAAAGACGAAATAGTATTCATGGTAGTTGCAACCGGTCTGGTTTATATCAAAAATAGTTGGGACGATTTATGCTCGTCAAATTTGACAATAGTGAAAGAATTATCACAAAAAGAGATTATTCAGCTTAACCCATCTATTTCTAAGCCTAAAGCCCTTTGTAATGGTCATAAATGGGCTATAGATACTGAAACAATTTGATTGAATAGAATCCTAAAAGGATACAGATATGACCTATCGGCATCTCCCCTTTGAGGAGTATTTCATCAATACCAGCGAGGATTTCACCCACACCGGGCGGGCCACCTACCCGGTGAAGTACGTGGCTGTGAAATACAACACCACCCGGCTGGGGCGGCTGGTGGGGGTGGCCCACGAGGTCAATTATGAGATGCATTACGAGCCGGAGCGGGACGTGATCCAAATTCATTTTCAGCGGACCTTCGGCGCCGTGGACTGGTTCGCCAACGTGTTCGAGTTCGCCAGCCGGTACTATCGGGCCATCGAGTTCGAGGACGAGCCCCTGCAGCTGCGGGTCCATCACGGCTGGGGGAATATGTATCTGGCCGTGAAGCAGGCGGTCCGGGAGCAGTGGAAGGCGCTGCAGGACGCCCACCCGGAAGCGGCCACGGAGATTTTGGGCTGGTCCCTGGGCTCCGGCATCGCGTGCCTGTGCTGTCAGGATCTGAACTATAACTTCGGCGTCAAACCCTATCTCTATACCTTTGGAAGCGTCCGGCCCTTCAAGTGCACGCCCCTGAACCGGAAGCGGATGCAACGGTATTTGGCCACCCTATACACGGACTGCGCCAACTTCGCCGACATCAACGATCTCATCACCTATATGCCCCCCTTCCGGGGCTTCACCATGATCCACCGGGTGAAGCTGGGCACGGACCTGCCCCGGTCCTTCTTCCGGCTGATCCACCCCTTCCGCTACCACGTCCACTATGACCTGCCTGAGCTGTATAAGAAGCTGCCCGGCAGGACGGTGGAAGGCGAAGATGACGGACAGGAAACAGGAGAGGCAGGTGAACGCGCATGAAGCGTATACCCATCGACCAGCGGGAGCTCCCGGACTACACCCACGGCGAAGAGGTCATGAACATGGTCACCCACATCGTGGGCGGCGGGATCGGCGTCCTGGTGCTGATCGCCGGCATCCTCCTCTCCGCCCGCAAGGGCGACGCCTGGGGCGTCGTATGCTCCGTCATCTACGGGCTCACCATGATCTGGCTCTACACCATGAGCAGCGTCTATCACGGGCTCAGGCCCGGCCGCGCCAAGAAGGTCATGCAGGTGCTGGATCACTGCACCATCTACGCCCTGATCGCAGGCACCTATACGCCCATCCTTTTGGTCGGCATCCGCCCCCTTTACCCCGTCCTCGCCTGGGTATGCTTCGGCATCGAATGGGGGCTGCTGGCCCTGGCCACCACGCTGACCGCCATCGATTTGAAGAAATACACCGTCCTGTCCATGGTCTGCTATATCGGTATGGGCTGGATGATCATCCTCGCCTTACCCCAGACCGTCGACGCCATGACCCGGGCCGGCTTCTATTGGCTCCTCTCGGGCGGCATCGCGTATACCGTGGGCGCGATCCTCTATGGCATCGGCAGCAAGCACCGCTATTTCCACTCCGTCTTCCACCTGTTCGTGCTCCTGGGCAGCATCCTGCAGGCGGTGGCCATACTGGGGTATGTGCTGAGATAATTCATCGCCCGGGGAGATTCGAACACGCGCTCTCGCTTGCTTGGGGCCGAGCGCCTGGAAAACGCCACAGTGCGGCGTTTTCAGCGAGGCCGGGCAAAGCCCAAGGCGGGCGGCTCTCAGGCCCCACTGGGGCCTGATTCACTACCGAACCCAGTTCGAATCTCCCTCCTTTTCACAATAACAAAACAGACATCCCGGTGGGATGTCTGTTTTGTTGGCGCGCCCGGGGAGATTCGAACTCTCGACCTACCGGTTCGTAGCCGGGCACTCTATCCGCTGAGCTACGGGCGCATCCGTTCCGTTCGTTTTCGGAACGCTCATATATTGTAGCCATCTGACGCCGAAATGTCAAGAGGAAAAATGGGTTTTCCCTCTCAAAAGACACGCAGGGTCAGACGGGCCGGTCCTCCGTCAGGTTGATGACCGTGGCGATGCCGGCGTTCTTGATCATCCGGGCGCACATGACGCAGGGTTCCGCCTTCTGCATGGGCTTGCCGTTTTCGAAGCCGTAGAGATAGAGGGTGGAGCCCAGCATCTCGTTGCGGCTGGCGGAGATGATGGCGTTGCACTCGGCGTGGACGGCCACGCACTTTTCATACTGCTCCCCGTGGGGGATGCCGTGGGCCTCCCGCCAGCAGACGCCCACGTCGCAGCAGTTCTCGTCGCCCCGGGGGGCGCCGTTGTAGCCCGTGGCCACGATCTCATCGTTCTTCACGATGACGGCCCCGTACTGCCGCCTCAGGCACGTGGAGCGGCGAGCGACCTCCGCCGCGATGTCCAAGTAGTATTGCCGCTTGCTGACCCGTTCCATAGCGATTCCTCCGCAGTCGTTTTATTTAGTATAGCACATTCATACGGCCGGTGACAAGGCAATTCCTCCCGCCAAGCCTATATTGTCATCCCGAGCCTGTCGAGGGATCTGTGAATGCAAAAGCTTGCGGCTGGAGAAAGCATCTCGCTCACGCCGGCACCGTTCAGAGATCCCTCCCCTCAATCGCTCATGATGGTTCGCTAGCAAGCAGCTTTCGTTTTCGCTCCTCGGTCGGGATGACAGCTAAACAGCATAAAAGAGACAGCCGTTCCAATTGCGGAGTGGCTGTACTTTGTTGATATGAGATTTACCGCTTCTGCCCCTTTATCAGGTTCTTGTAGAGGCGGACGGCGCCGGGGAGGCAGTTGTACTCGATGTTCTCGTTGGGGGCGTGCATACCGGCCATCTGCTCCGGGCCATAGATCACGGGGGCGAAGCGGACGCAGCTGGGGCAAACGGCCTGGTAGAACCGGGCGTCGGTGGCCCCGGTCATGACATAGGGCACGGCGGGCAGTCCCGGGAAGGTCTCCCGGATGGCGGCCTCCACGGACCGGAAGGCCTCGCCCTGGATGTCCAGGGGCGGCGTGAAGTCGTTGGCGTTGACCACGGTCATCTCCAAATCGTGCTTCCTGGCCAGCTTCTCCAGAATGGCCAGGGTCTCCTGCTGCCCCTGGTGGGGGATCAGGCGGATGTTGGCGCTGACGGTGGCGGTCCGGGGCAGCACGTTGAAAGCCTGGGAGCCGGAGGACATGGTGAAGGCCACGGTGGTTTTGAGCATGGCGGCGGCGGTGGGGCTGATGGCGGGCAGGACCAGCTTCAAAAGGGGTCCGAAGAGCCACAGGTTTCCCAGCACCAGCTTCAGGGGGAAGGAGCCGTAGGGAGCGAGGCGCGTAAACATGGCGCTGACCTCCGGCAGGAGCTTCCGCCGGAAGGGGTATCTTTGCACGTCCCTCACGAAGGCGGACAGCCGCTCGATGGGGGTGTTCTTTCCGGGGGCGCTGGCGTGGCCGCCCTTGCCCCGGGCGATGAAGGTCACGTCGGCGCAGCCCTTTTCGAACACGCCCATCATGGCGAAGTTCCCGGGGATGCCGCCGATAGGCTCCCGGATGATGCCGCCGCCCTCGTCCATGACCAAAAACAGCTCCACGCCCCGGCGGCGGATCTCCTCCACCAGCTTGGGACAGCCGTCCCCGCCCCACTCCTCCGTGCAGGAGGAGGACAGATACAC
Source organism: uncultured Eubacteriales bacterium (assembly GCA_902798825.1). Lineage (GTDB taxonomy): Bacteria > Bacillota > Clostridia > Christensenellales > CAG-138 > RUG472. Next base: position 24,434 of record CADBYI010000006.1, read on the forward strand.
GTCGCAATCGGGCACATAGCCCTCCGAGAGCAGTTCCTCCACCGCCTGCAGAAAGGCCATGAGGGAGCACTTGGTGTCGGCGGTGCCCCGGCCCCAGACCTTGCCCTCCTCGATGGCGCCGGAGAAGGGAGGATGCTTCCACTCGCCCCCGGCGGGGACCACGTCCTGGTGGCTCATGAGCAGGATGGGCTTCTCCCGGCTCTTGCCTTTCCAATAGTAGAGCAGGTTCCCGTCGATGTCCGTGACCTCCAGCTTCTCGTGGACCAGGGGGAACAGCTCCCCCAGGACCTGATGGAAGGCTTCCCACTTTTCGGGCTCGTTCTGGCCCTCGAAGGAGGTGGTGTCCACCTGGACCATTTTGGAAAGCTTCCGGGCCAGGGGCAGGGCGACCTCCTCCGGCTCGCGGGCCACGTAGGTGCTCCTCTGGCTAGGGGTCAGCAGGGTGCAGATCAGGGCGACGAGGAGCAGCAGGATCAGGATGCCTGCAACGATACCAACATACAGCATATCAGTTTCCTTTCTTCTGCTTCCGATAGAGGAGCCAGGCGATGCCGATGGCCAAGGCGCCGGAGGGGATGATCATCATGCTGGTGGAGGAGATGAGCCCCGGCACCAGGATGAACAGCACGCTCATGAGCACCAGCGGCGCCACGGCCACGTTCATGTGGTGGCGATAGTACTTATAGGCCATGGCCCCGAACAGGGCGGGGACCACGTTACTGAAGGCGGGCTGCAGGGCCTCGCTTTGCAGGATGGGCTGCAGGGGCGAGAGAAGCAGCACGCCCAGCGCCAGCACCAGGATGGTCACCAGCGACGAGGTGGCGATGGACAGGGTGGAGATGATCTCGTTCTCCGGGGTGCCGGTCTTGGCGCCCACGATGTCCCGGGCGTTGACGGCGCAGGGGATCTTCATGTTGATCAGGTTGCCCGTAATGAACGCCAGATACCCGCCGCCTGCGCCCAGCATGGGGGTGTAGATCAAAAACTCCACCACGCTGCTGACGGTCCAGACCAGGCCCACGGACAAAAACGCCTTGGCCACCGCGCCCAGATCCGGCAGCGCGCCCAGGTACGCCCCCATGAGGAACGGCGCGCCTACCAGCAGGCAAAGGGTGATAATGGTGCAGATGCGGCCGATCCGATGGGTGCCCCGGGTGTAGGCGGCCCAGCTTTCGTTCGTTTGCTTCGTTTCCATGGCGTCCTCCTTTACTTCACCAAGAGGCCCACGACCACCGCCGCGGCCATGCCCACGATCATGCTGCCCGCCACGGAGAAGCTCTCCACCCAGGCCTTTTTCTTCCTTTCGGCCAGATACACGAACATAGCCATGACCAGGGCGCTGACCGCCGCCACGACCAGGGGCGTCCAGTCGCCGGTGAAGGTGAAGAAGCCGTTCCCCGAGACGAAACCGCCGATATAGCTGCCCAAATAGGCGGAGACCAGACCGATGAACATGGCCGTCATGGCCAGATCGCCGAAGCCGCCGCCGGCCTTCTCCCGGCTGACGGTGAGCTTTTGGGTGTATTTCTTGTTGAAGAAGACGGACAGGACCATGCCCCACATGATGCAGACGCTCATGAGCAGGGCGATGGTAGCGAAGCTCCCGGCGGTCATCTCCGCGGCGGAGAGCTTCGTCATACCCACCTGCTCGGCAGCCGCCTGGGCCACCTGGGTCTCATAGTGGAGGGCGCCGATGACACTCAGCCGCAGCCAGGGCCAGGGGATGCCCAGGCTCCCCGACAGGGCGATGACCCCCAAAAGGATCCCCACGCTGGGCAGCAGGGAGAAGGTGGCGCTGGCGGTTATGGCCCGCTTCATTTTCGTCCTGTCCATGCCCAGGGCCACCCCCGCCCGCCAGGCGCGGACCAGGAAGACGACGCACAGGATGGCCACGAAGGCGATGATCCCGCCGCAGATGAGATAGATGGGCGGGGCGTTGAGCTGGGTGAGAATGGTCATGGGGGGAGATCTCCTGTTTGGTTTTTTGCGACTTTTTCTTTTCGGGGGAAAAGAAAAAGTCGCCCAAAAAGAAAAGCCAGAAAGGGTTAGATTATATAGAGACGAAAGCTATTTGCCTTTCTTGAAAGTTCTTTTGGTTCTTTTCTTACAAGAAAAGAACCAGGCTTCCATTCATTCCTTAACCATCCCGCCGGCCTCCACCACGGCCGCCCTCGCCAGCAGAAGCGTGGGGTCGATGAAGGGCACCCGTCCGCCGCCCTGAAAGACCAGCGGCAGCTCCGTGCAGGCCAGCAAGAAGGCCTGGGCCCCCTGCTCCTCCAGGGCCACGATCTCAGGATAGAGCCGCTCCGGGTGGGGGATGCGGCCCGCCTTGACCTCGTCATAGATGAGGTACATGAGATTGTCGATGCCCACCTTGGAGGGGTGCAGCAGCCGAATGCCCAGCTTCTCGAAGTAGGGCTCGTAGATCTGGGCCCGGACGGTGCCCGCCGTGGACAGCAGGGCCACGCAGGAGAAGCCCCGCTCCGCGCAGTATCGGGCGCTGATCTCGGGCATGTTCAGCACGGGCACGTCCACCGCCGCCTGCACGCCGGGGTGGAAATAGTGGGCCGTGTTGCAGGGGATGATGAGCACATCCGCCCCCTGGGCCACCAGCCGTTTCGCGCTCTCCACCATGGGAGCGAGGGGCGCGTCGCTCCCCTGTAGGATGCAGGCGGTCCGATCCGGTATGTCCGTGTTGCTGTCGATGAGCACGTGCATATGCTCCTGATCGGAGGCCGCCACGGTGCTTTCGATGATCTTGGTGAACAAATCCGCCGTGGCCATGGGGCCCATGCCCCCGATGATGCCGATGACTTTTCTGCCGTGAATCATGGTTCCTCTCCCTAAATATGCTGTCTTGCCATTAGAATCGGTGTCCGCCGCCGCCCCCGGAGAAGCCGCCGCCGCTGCTGCCGCCGCCGGAGAAACCGCCGCCGCCCCTGCTGCCGCCGGAGCTCTCCACATGCTTGGTCCTGCGCTGGTCCAGCATGGTCAGCGCCACCGCCGCCACGGCCCCGGCCTTCACGGCGGCGCCGGTGGCGTTCACGGCCACCTGCACGTTCAGAGCGTTCTCCGGGGTCACCTTCTTGCGCCGCTGAAGGCTCACCAGGGCGAAGTTACCCAGCAGGGCCAGGCAAATGGCCAAAAAGGCGTTGGTCACGTACCGGAAGGGCGCGGCCACCCGCTGCCCCTCCAGGAGCCGGGTCACCTGCTCAAAGGCCTTGGAGGCGCAGGACAGGTAATCGCCCTTGGAGGCGTAGGTATAGATGTTGTCGGTGATCTCGTTGCAGCGGGTCCGGTTGACGGTCTTATACACCGCCCCGTCCGCAATGAGCTGGATATACCGGTTGTCCATGTCGATGAGCAGCAGCGCCCCGGACACGTCCCCGAAGTACTCCATGAACTTGTTCTCCGCCAGCCGTTCCGCGGAGGTGTAGTTTTCGCTGACGGACACGAAGGCCGCGTTGCCGTAGGGCAGCACCTTCTCCATGACCTCCCGGAGGGTCCCTTCCTCCGCCTCGGAAAGCAGCTCCGCCTGATCCTCGATGACCACCCGATAGGGGCTCTCCCCGGCCTCCTCCGCCAGGGCGGAAAGGGGCAGGACCGCGAGCAGCGCCACAAGGCACAGTAGCGCCGAAAGAAACCGTTTACGAGCGAGCATTGTTGGCGCCCTCCCTCCTGAAGAAATTGGGCACGGGCCGGGTGACCAGATCGTTGTACCGGCCGATGGTGAACAGGGCGTTGAGCAGGATGCCCAGCAGGCACCCGCAGGCCAGGCCGTAATACCAGGCGTCGTTGGGGAACACCTCCGGCCGAATGCCCACATAGACGCCCAGGGCCAAAACCACCAGGGCCGCCACCGTGGGCAGGAAGCCGGTTTTGTTCCGCATGCCCGCGGCGTTGCGGATAAGCTTCACGGTGAGCACGATCTGGCAGATAAGGGCCAGCAGGAAGGTGGGCCCCACGGTGCCGTCGCTTCCGGTGGTGGTGCCGAAGGCAAGGAGGATCATGAGCCCGTAGACCACCCATACCAGCGAGGCCCCCAGGCAGGAGACGGCCTTCCCCTTGGGCTTGGCCTTCTTGCCGCCCTCGATGCCGTAATCATAGACGTGCTGCTCCTGGAGCCGGATGTGCCGCAGCTCCCCGTTGAGTATCCGGCCGGACAGCACCAGCAGTACCGCGCACAGGGCGGCCATGGTCATGGGCTGCAGAAAGGCGGGCAGGAGGCTGAGCACCAGGAACAGGACCAGCGCCCCTATCCCGGAGAAGAGGAAAAACTGCTTCATGTCCACCGGCAAATCCATGGTGATCTTTCCGGACTGGCCGTTCATGACGGAGTAGGCCACCCGATCCTTCCGCCGCCAGGTGAGGAACCACACGGGGAACAGGGACACCCGCTCCCCCGTGACCTTGGCGCCGATGGTCTCCCGCCGCTTCTCCTTGGACAGGGGGACGGACACGGTGACCTTTCCCGCCTTCTTGTTGATGTTCTCAAAGACCTTGTCCGTGGCCTGCTCCGCGGCCAGGCCCTTGTACACCTCCGGGGAGGCGGTCACCTTGTCCGCATAGAACCCGGCCAGGTACGCCTCGTCGAAGGCCCGGGACCCGTTCTGGTCGAAGGGGGCGATCTGGGCGGCCAGAGTATCGTCGAAGGCGGAAGAGGCGTCGTATACGGCCCCCTCCACCTGTCCGCCGATCTGGGCCTTCACGTCGTAGGTCTCGTGGTAATCGTACTTGCCCTGGGTGTAGGTCCGGGTGCCCTTGAAGGTCAGCTCCTTGGGCGGGATCTCCACGTCGATGTTCCAATAGGGCAGATACACCCCCCGGAACCCCTCCAAAAAGGAGGCGTCCTTCAGCTCCTTGGGCACGTAGAGCACCTTCTTCACCGCCTTCTCGTAGGCGGCGATGGCCTCCGCCTTGGTCTTGATGAAGGGGATGATCCGCTTGGGCCGGATGGTCTCGGTCTGCTTCTGCTGGAGCATGGCCTCGCCGCCGCAGTAGGAGCAATAGGCCACGGTCTGCTCCTCCGGGGCGGTCAGCTCCGCGCCGCAGTTTTTGCAGCGATAGCTGCTGACGCTGTAGTTGTCGTTCACATATTCGGCGGCGTTGTTCTGCCGGTACTCATGGACGGTGCAGGCGGTGTCGCAGTAGGCGCAGACCAGCTTCCGCTTTTCCACGTCAAAGACCATTCCCCCGCCGCAGTTGGGACACTTTATACCCAAAGGGAGCTACCTCGCTTTCTTCCCAGTATAGATAATAAAAGAATACCACGCCGGGGAGAGGGCGTCAACAATAACCGGGGCGGGAGAACCCGTCCCGGTTTGCGATACGCTGCTTCGCAGCTCGATATGTTTCCATGTGCCATGGAAACTCGATAGCGTCGATTCGATATGATATACAGCCCGCAGGGCTGTATATCGCTCGCCTATGCCTCCGGCATCCCCCCCGGTGTCATCCTGAACCGAAGGTGAAGGATCTCGGAACGTACAAGCACATGGCCCGTGAAAGGGGTTCATGCAGGCAAAATGCGTTCAGAGGTCCTTCGGCTTGCGCCTCAGGATGACAAGTTTTTTCCCAAGAGCAAGGAAAAAACGGGAGGGGCAAGCCCCTCCCCTACGGTTTGGTCGATTGTGCCGTTGTAGGGGACGGGCTTGCCCGTCCCGTCGGTTTGGTCGGTTGTGCCGCTGTAGGGGACGGGCTTGCCCGTCCCGTCGGTTTGGTCGATTGTGCCGTTGTAGGGGACGGGCTTGCCCGTCCCGCTATGCCGCAGCTCGCCTACGGTTCCGCCGTAGGCGCAGCCATCAGGTAGATGGTGGCGTCGTCCAAGGTCAGGCGGAGGAAGCCGTCCTGCTGGAGCCCGAGGGTGACGCCCTCCTCCGGCAGGGTCAGGCCGCCGCCGTCGGGGGTGAAGACCCGGATCACGTTGCCGAAGCGCCGGCCGCCCAGGGCCACGTTGGTGCCCTCGATATAGACGAAGGCGTCCTCCTCGGCGGCCTCTGCCAGCATGGTCCCTGCGGTTTCACCGCTGCCCACGGCCACGAACTGGGCCCGCCAGAGGCCGTCGAAGGCGCCTTCAGGGGCGTCGGCGATCAGGTCGGCTGGCACATAGGTCAGGGGCTGCTCCCTGGTAAAGAGTAGGCCCAGGGCGTCCATGCGGAGGGCGTTGTCCAGGACCAGCAGGCCGCCCTCCTGGTCCCCGTCCAACAGGATCATGCCGTTCTGCTCCTCCCATTGGCCGGCCTGGGGGTCCGCGCCCGGGGCGGACAGGGTGTAGCCGTCCTCCCGGAGGGACAGGGTGATCATGAGGCCCGCCTGGTCCGCGAACCAGTCGCCCAGGACCCGCTGGCTCAGGGGCAGGTATTCCTCGGGCAGGGGCTCATACGCGGGCTCCTCCGGCTTGGGGGGGCGCGTCGGCTCCGCAGTTGGTTCGGGGGTGGGCTCCACGGTAGGTTCGGCGGTTGGCTCAGGGGTGGGTTCAGGTGTAGCTTCGTTCAGAGGTCCTTCGCTGGCGCTCAGGATGACATCGGAAGCGGAAGCTTCAGGCGCGGGGGCGTCCGTGGCCATCGGTTCCGGCTCCTCGGTTACCACGGAAACGTCTTTTGGGGCGGCGGTCTCCTGGGGCGTCGGGGAGGCGCAGGCCGCCGAGAGCAGCAGCAGGGCCGCCAGCAGGATCATACACAGCTTTTTCATATCAATACTCCTTTCGGATCACGGTTCAAGTTCAAGTTTCCCCAGCTCAATCTCAACCAGAATAGCCTGTCAGATTAACTCTGGTGCTCCTGCCGTCAGCATCTGTTATGATAGCATATACTTTTATGTAATCCATATAACTCTTCCATTCGCCATTTTCTTTAATAAATATCTGTTGGTTAGGAGGAAATGTAAAATAGAACCCCTGTACTTCTTCAGCCGTTTTGTCGGCATAGGTCTTATATAGCACCGTCCTTTCGTCGATGATACGTCCGTCCTCCGACCACACATCTATAACTTCATACACCTTTATCGTGTATGGGGCAGATCCTCCCTTGATTGTGAGGTTGGCTTCCATATCACCAACTCGTCCCCCATCTCTGATCATGTTTACATCCGCGCTGGCTGTAACCTTCTCTGCCACGGTCACCGTCTTGGTGTAGGTGTACTCCTTGGAGATCACGTCGATGACCTTGCAGCGATATTCGCCCAGCAGCGAATGGCTCATGGTTTTGCCGCTCCCGGCATAGCTCCAGTAGCCGTCCGGACTATGCCGTTCCCAAAGGTAGCTAAGGCAGCTTTCGTCCCCGTTGCCGGAGGCGGCCTCGCAGGAGAGAGAGAAGCTGAAATGGCCCTTCTCGTCGGGGGTCAGGGTGAGGCCGGAGGGCTGCTTGATGATGCGGGGCTTCGAGCCGTTGTAGAGCACGAACATGTTCTTGCTGTGGATGGAATCGCCAGTGGCGTCCGTCACGAGGCAGGCATATTTGCCGGGTTGTTTGGCTATGCAGGTGTCCGTGTCGGACGCCTTGGTGTACCAGGGGGTATCCCCTCTATATTGCATCCACTTATAGGTATAGGGCTCCTTGCCGCCCTCCACCTCCACATACAGGGTGAAGGTGTCGGTGGCGGTATACAGCGCGCCCGCGTTGCTCTGCTTTGTAAAGCGGAATACGGCGTCCTCGAAGGTGACGGTGTCGGAGTCCACCATGCGGCCCTGGCTGTCCTCGATGTGATAATAGTATTCGCCGGGGTCCCAAATGCAGACGGGGCAGGAATCATCATCATCTGTTTCTGTCAGGTATTCCTTCCCGTTTTGATACAGAATGTACGTATACGGCATTTCGCCATCCGCAACAACCACGTTAATCCTCGTGTAGCTGCCCTTGGGAATGGTGCCGCCCACGGGCTGCTCCACAATGGTGAGCTTGGGGGCGGTGAGGTGGCTGGTAGCGGTGATGACCTCGCCCATGGCATCCACGGCGTGAACGGTGTAGTCGCCCAAGGTGGTGATATGGACCACGGAGCCATAGTTTTCGTTCATGTCGCCCTCCTGGGACTCGTGGGCTTCGCCGTCCTTGTCCCACCAGATCTCATAGGGCTGGACGCCTCCTTTGAATTCGGCCATCAGGATGCCCGATCCTTCCCCTTCCGGAACATGCTCCGCGTCCCCGGTGAAATACACCAGGGTGAAGGGCTCGGTGTCATAGACGGTGGCCACATAGGAGTGCGCCTCCTCGCCGGTGACGTCGTCCGTGGCGATGCACATATAGTCGCCGATCTCGGTCACGTCGATGGAGGAACCCACGTCGATCTCGTTGTCCTGATTGTCGATCCAGCGGTAGGAATAGCTTCCGGAGCCGTCCTCCGCCAGGCAGGAGAGGGTGGCTTTGCCGGTGGGCTGCAGATTGGCGTTGTCGGGTTGCTTGGCAATGCCCAGCTTATAGCTAACGATGGCCGTCTCTGACTGGGCGGTGTTGCCGGCAGAGTCGGTGACCACGCACCAGTACCGCATGTTGCCGTCGTAGGCTTCAAAGTCCGGCTCGGTCTGCTTTCCGGAGGTATGAAGAAACGTCCAGCTGATAATGTTTCCTATGTTCGAGTTGTAGGTGGGTCTGTATTTCCACTCATAGGTATAGTCCCCCGTGCCGCCGGTGGCCGCCACATGGAGGGTGAGGCTGTCGCCGCCGTGACGGGTGACGGCACCATCCTGGGGATGCTCCGTGATGGTAAGGGGCGTCAGGTCATGGGTGGACGCTTCGAAGGTGGCAAAGTCGGGGATCGAGCCGGTGAAGGTGGCAAAGAGCCAGGGGGCCGGGTCGATCTCCTCCGTGCGGGTGTGGCCGGGGTCATTTTTACAGGTGAAGGTCCTGACGCCGGGGGTGAAGCCGCTGGGCTCCCTGGTGACCTGGCCCTCATCCCAGCTGTGGCCCGTGGCGGGCAGGGCCTGCTGGGCCTTCAGCACCGCGCCGCAGCGGGAGCAAACCTCCCCCTCGGTGAGGCCGTCCGCCTCGCAGGTCGGGGCCGTACCGGGGATGGCCGCGGGGGCATGGCCCAGGGCGTCGGTGGGGCGGGTCTCCTCCGCGCCGCAGGACAGACAGGAGCGAATCTCCGTCCCGCCCTCCGTACAGGTGGCCTCCGTCAAAAGGGCCCAATCGGACCAGCTGTGCCCCGTGGCCGGGATGGCCTCCTGGGGGGTCAGGATCTCGTTGCAAATCTCGCACACCGTCCCCTCGGTGAGGCCGGGATCGACGCAGGTGGGGTCCTCAGCCGGCAGGATCGCGGGCGTATGGCCCGTGGGGCGGATGGCCGAGGTCTTTTTCTCCCCGCAGCGGGAGCAGGTATAGGTCCTGACGCCGTACTCCGTGCAGGTGGGCTGGGTGGTGATCTTGCCGGAGTCGAAGCTGTGGCCCAGGGCGGGATAGGTCTCCGTATAGGTCTGGCCGCAGAGGGAGCATTTCCAGGTCTTGCTGCCGGGCTCCGTGCAGGTGGCCTTCTTCTCGGAGGTGACGGACCAGGAATGCAGGTGGGTGTCCCCCTTGGGCGGGTCGGCATGGGCCGCGCCGGGCAGCAGCAGCGCCACCAACAGCGCCAACAGCAGCAGGGACAGGGTGCGTTTACCGTTTCTCATATGGACCTCCTTTGTTGTCAGTGTACAAAAAAACGGCCCGAAACACCGGTTTCAGGCCGCACTAAACAATTGTCCTGGATGATCTTCGTATGTTCGTCTGTGCGCGAGGTGATCGCAGCATGGCCGTTCACGTCCTTTTTCATGATGACACAGGGGGTCGCTTCAACGAATACATGGTTAGTGTACCATGTTTTTTTTCCAAAAGCAAGGAAAAATGCAAAACGGGAGGGGCAAGCCCCTCCCCTACGGTTTTGTCTCTTGTGCCGTTGTAGGGGACGGGCTTGCCCGTCCCGCCGGGTTGGTTGGGTCGGATCAGTCCACCGGCGCGCCGCAGTATTCGCAGCAGCCCTTTTCGTCCGGGGTGGTGGTGGCGCCGCAATAGGGGCAGACCACCGCCTTCTTGGGGGCGGCGGCGGCCTCCGCGGCCCTGCGCTGGTCGGCCCGGATGCCCAGCAGCAGATCGCGGATCTCCATGGCCTCCTGCTCCGCCCTGTGATAGTCCACGCCGGCCCGGTACTTGATCTCGTTGTCGTTGACTCGGATGGGTATCTCCGAGAAATAGGGATTGTTGACGGCGATGGTCATGTTGAAGTTGTAGCTGTACTCATACCGCTTGGGCTCGTAGCTCACGTTCTTGCCCTCGGCGTTCTTTTGATACAGCTCCCGGCGGCTCTCGTCCACGTTCAAATCGCACCCGGTCACGTCCCCGAAGTCGATGACGTCCGGGTTTTGGTCCTTCCAGTTCCGGTAGTTGGTCACGATCAGCTGCCGCTTGTCCTCGTCCAGGATCAGGTATTCCCGACAGTTGAAGGTCCGGGTGGGATGGAAAGCGGCCACCTTCTCCCGATTGGCCTCCCGATAGGCAAGCTGCGCCTGTATGTCCGCCACGGTGGAGTGCCGCCGCTCGCTGAAGAAGGGGGACAGCTTCCTGGCGCAGTCCTTGCACAGGTTTCCGTCCTCCAGCTTCCGGTTGCCCAGCAGGCCGATCTTCTCCCCGCAGATGCTGCAATACTTCTTGTCAAACAGACCCATCTCGTTTTTACCCCCCGTTTTCTGGATTTGTCCATACTATACCATATGTGCCGCGAAAAATCCATATGGCGGTGAAAAACAGGCGGATGCCGTTTGACCCGGCCTCACTCGTTCAGCATCAGCTTCGCCTTTTTCAGGGCCGCCACCACCGGCGGGATCAGCACCAGCTGCAGCAGGATGCCCGGCCAGGCGTTGCCGAAGGCGCCGGCCCAGAAGGCAGTCAGGGTGAAGCCATTGCCTGTGACGCCCATGAGAAGGGCCATGACCAGCCCCCAGACGATCCGGCCCCCCAGCATGGCCAGGATCAGCGCCACATAGAGGCTGGAGGTCTTCTTGGGCAGAAGCCTGTAGAACAGGCCGGACAGCAGCCCGTAGGCCGCCAGCTCGAAGGCCATGGCCGTGGCCGTGGGGAACAGGGGCGGCATGCCGAAGATCAGCGACCGCAGCAGGGGGGCCACCAGGCCCACCCCCAGGCCCCACACCGGCCCGCAGAGAAAGCCGCACAGGAGCACGGGAATGTGCATGGGCAGCAGCTGGCTGCCGATCTGGGGGATCTGGCCCGTCAGCAGGGGGAGCACCATACACAGCGCCAGGCAGAGGCCGGCGTAGGTCAGTTTCAGCACGTTTTTGTTTTTCATACGATCTTCCTTTCCTTGAACGCAAAAAAGCACCGCCCTCCGTTCACGGAAGGCGATGCCTTCAAAGCATCCGTTCAAAATGAGTGTGTTTGGCGGGCGTGCGGCCCCTTGCCGACTTCCTGTCGACAAGGGTGAGTATAGCAGAGGGGCTTGCCCTCTGTCAATCCGCTTTTTGCAGGAGCGCAACGATCCTGCCCACGGCGTCCTCGATGAGCTCGCCCATGGGCTTCTCCTCCACCCCGGCCACCAGGGTCTCGCACCGGTTCATGGGCACGAGCACCCGCACGGCGTCGCTTTGCCCCACGGCCGTGGCCATGGCGGGGGTCACCTCCCCCAAAAGGGCGTCCGCGATGACGATGCCCAGGGGCCCCGCGATGACCTTGGCCCGCCGGGCGTTGACCACCACGGCGTTCTCCCCGGTGGCGGCCCGATCGGCGCCGCCCTTGAGCATGTTCTCCGTGGCGGTGGAGTTGGTGCCCACGGCGGTGATGTCTGCCCCAGGCAGCGCCTCCTTGAGACGCCGCGTCAGCTGTCGCCCCAGGTTCCCGCCCTGGCCGTCGATGATGAGAATATCCATACGCTCCCTTCCTTATCTGTCCTTGCCCCGGCGGGTCAGCTCCTCCACGGCGAAGGAAGCCACGTCCTCGGCGAACTTCCTTGGGCCGAAGCCCGCGTCGAAGCCCAGCTCCTTGGCGAGCTCGTGGGTGATCCGGGCGCCGCCGCAGATGAGGACGAACCGGGAGCGGAGGCCCTCCGCCTCCAGCAGCTCGATGAGCTCCGTCATGTTCTGGATGTGCACGTCCTTTTGGGTCACGGTCTGGGACACCAGCAGCACGTCCGCGTTCAGTTCCAGGGCCTTCTTCACGAAGGTTTCGTTCTCCACCTGGGCCCCCAGGTTGTAGGCCTCGATCATCTCGTAGCGCTCCAGGCCGTAATGGCCCGCGAAGCCCTTTCGGTTCATGATGGCGTCGATGCCCACGGTGTGGGCGTCGGTGCCCGTGGAGGCCCCCACGAACACCAGCTTCCGGCCGAAGTGGCTGCGGATGTATTCGTTGACCTCCTCCATGGACATGACGCTGCTCTCCACGGTCTTGACCTCGATGTGCTCGTAGTCCACCGTGTGGACGCAGGAGCCGTAGACCACGTAGAAGGTGAAATTCTCGTCCAACTTCACGCTTCCGGCCACGTTGGGCTCCTCCACGCCCATCTTCCGGGCCAGCTGCCGGGCGGCCTCCATGCCCCGTTCGTCGTCCTTCACGGGCAGGGTGAAGCTCAGCTGCACCTTGCCGTCGTTCATGGTGTCGCCGTATGCCTTGATCCGATTGAGATCCAGCGTCCGATCAAAGCTCTTGACGCTCATATCATAGAGTCCGCCGCTCATTTTGTATCTCCTTCCAACAGGGTCAGGAAGGGGTTGTAGTACCCCTCCGCGCGCAGCACCACGCCGTTTAGGCCCTTGCCCCCGTCCCGCATGCGCCTGATGTCGGCGAAGGTGCCCCGCTCCAGCGTGGCGAAGAGGCCGTCGCGCCGGATCGTTTCCAAAAGGTCCGCGGCACGGGTCAGCACCTCGTCCGCCCGGTGGGCCATGATGCCGTCGGGCTTGAAGGTCATCTCCTCCCCCAAGTCCTTCATGGTGTTGAACACGTACCGGGCGTTCTCGATGGACAGGGCCCGATCGGACATGAAGGGGGTGTGGATGGCCTCGGTCATCATGCCCAGCAGGTGGATCTTCTGGCCCGTCAGGATGGTGACCATGTTGAAGAGGGCGTCCTGGACGTGGCCCCTAAAGATGTTGCCCGTCATGAACTTGGTGGGGGGCATATATTTGAGCGGCGCCCGGGGGAAGATCTCCCGCGCCATCTGGGCCTGGGCCAGCTCGTAGAGAAAGCCGTTCTCCCGGGCGGGGTCGATCTCGAAGGCGTGGCCAAGGCCCATCTGCTCCTCGGGCAGCCCCGCGCAGAGGGCGAACTGCTCGTTCAAAAACTGGCTGGCCAGGACCGTGTGGGCCTCCTCCACCGCGTCCGCCGTGGTGAGATAGTTGTCCTCGCCGGTGTTGATGATGACCCCGGCGAAGGCGTTGATCCGGCGGGAGAAGCTCTGGTCGATCAGCGTGCGCTGCATGTTGATGTCCCGAAAGAGGATGCCGTAGAGGGCGTCGTTGAGCATCACGTCCAGCCGCTCGAGGGCGCCCATGGCGGCGATCTCCGGCATGCACAGGCCCGAGCAGTAGTTGCAGAGGCGGATGTAGCGGTGCTCCTCCGCCCCCACCTCGTCCAGGGCCGCCCGCATGAGGCGGAAGTTCTCCTGGGTGGCGTAGGTGCCGCCGAAGCCCTCGGTGGTGGCCCCGTAGGGCACGTAGTCCAGGAGGCTTTGGCCCGTGGTGCGGATGACCGCGATCACGTCCGCCCCCTGACGGGCGGCGGCCTTGGCCTGGACGATGTCCTCATAGATGTTGCCCGTGGCCACGATGACGTAGAGGTAGGGTCCCTCCTTGTCCCCGTATGCGGAAAGGTATTCGTTCCGCTGGGCCACGTTCCTTCGGATGCGCTCCACGGCGGCCCTGGCGGTGGGCTCAATGGCGGAGCGGATCTCGGCCTCGCTGTGGGGTGTCATCCGGGAAAGATCCAGCTCCCCCCTGTCCACCGCCTCAGCGATCTGCTGGGGGGTGAGCCCCGTCTCCGCCATGGCGTTGCCCAGCGCGTAGGCTGCCCCATAGGACAGCAGCCCCTTGTCCAGCAGGTGGTCCACCACCACGTTGGGCAAGGGCACGCCCACCTCGTTGACCCCGTCGATGAGCAGCAGGCGGCAGACCGCCCGCTCCACGGTGACCGTGGTGTGCCGATCGATGAAGGCCTGGGTGTCGAGGGCCACCTGTCGGGCGGCGGTCCGGGCCCGATCGACCTTGTTTTGATCCAGATTCAGCTTGGATGCCATTATTTTGTCCGTTCCTCCCGCAACAGGCCCTTGGGCGTCATATACTTCTGTTCCAGGCCCTGCTCCAGGCCCGCCACGCCGATCTTGTTCACCTTCCGCTTGCCGCTGCACACGGGGCAATGACAGTTCTCCTCATAGTGGACCGGCTCAGTGTAGGTGGTGATGACCCCCTCGAAGTTCCGAAGCACGATCTTGTGGGGCGTTTGGGAGATGAGATAGGTGGGCATCACCGGGGTCTTGCCGCCGCCGCCCGGGGCGTCCACCACGAAGGTGGGCACGCACAGGCCCGAGGTGTGGCCCCTGAGGCCCTCCATGATCTCGATGCCCTTACTGACCGGGGTGCGGAAGTGGGACAGGCCCAGGGAGGGGTCGCAGGCGTAGATATAGTAGGGACGGACCCGGATGTACACCAGCTCGTTCACCAGCTTCTTCATGACGTGGACGCAGTCGTTGACCCCGGCCAGCAGCACGCTCTGGTTCCCCAGGGGGATGCCCGCGTCGGCCAGGCGCGCGCAGGCGGCCGCCGCCTCGGGCGTGATCTCGCTCGGGTGGTTGAAGTGGGTGTTCACCCAGATGGGGTGATACTTCTTCAGCATGTCGCAGAGCTCCGGCGTGATCCGCTGGGGGCAGACCACCGGCGTCCGGGTGCCGATGCGGATGATCTCCACGTGGTCGATGGTCCGCAGCTCCCGGATGATCTTTTCCAGCAGCCCGTCGCTCAGCATCAGGGCGTCGCCGCCGGAGAGGAGCACGTCCCGGACCTCCTCATGATGGCGGATGTAGTCGATGCACTTTTCGATCTGCTCCATGGGCACGGCGCAGTCGGTCTGCCCGGCGAAGCGCCGGCGGGTGCAGTGGCGGCAGTACATGGAGCACTGGTCCGTCACCAGGAACAGCACCCGATCGGGATACCGGTGGGTGAGCCCCTTCACCGGGGAATCCGTGTCCTCGTGGAGAGGGTCCGCCGCCTCGTAGGGCGCCGCCTCCAGCTCATGCTGGGTGGGCACCGCCTGACGGCGAATGGGGTCGAAGGGATCGCTAAGGTCGATGAGGGACAGATAGTAGGGGGTGATGGCCATGCGGAGCCTGCCCAACGTCCGGCACACGCCCTCCTCCTCCTCCGGAGTCAGATTCAGATACTTTTTCAGGTCCTCCAGGGTCTCCACCCGGTTTCTGACCTGCCAGTGCCAGTCGTTCCACAGCTCGTCCGGCACCTCCCGAAACAGCCCGTTCTTCCGGGCATAGTTTTCAAAATGCATAGCCAGGCTCCTTTACATTTACTCTTAGCTCATCAAAGAAAGCATTGTTGTATACAGTCTCTAACACTCACTGGGCATCGCAAAGCGCGGTGTAGCCGCGCGCACGTCATTCGGAAGGAAGAACGCGAGGCTTCTGATTTGTCAAATGCGAATGCGGAGCCCAGCGCGTAGAAACACGCAGTGTTTCTACACGCTGATTACACGTATTTTTCGTCGAACAGGGCGCGCAGCTTGGGATTCTCCCGAAGGACGTTCAGGGTGATCTCGGCGTGATCCTTGGTGTAGCCGTTGCCGATGATCATGTTCACGTCCTTGCCGATGCCCTCGGCCCCCAGGGCCGCCTTGGTGAAGCTGGTGGCCATGGAAAAGAAGTACACGAGGCCGTCGTCCCGCACGGGCAGGATGGCGCTCATCTCGCAGTTGGGCTGGTTCACGCAGCAGATGGAGATGTCGTACTCCCGGCCGCCGTTTGCCGCCAGGGCCGCCTCCAGCACCGCCACGGGCTCCGTAGCGGAGGCCACGATGACCTTGTGATAGACCCCCAGCTCCATAAGGGCGGGGACCTGCTTGGGGTTCCGGACCAGGCCCACCACGTTGCCGGTGGGGCCCACCTTCTTCATGGCCTCATAGCCGCAGAGGACGGCGCTCTTGCCGTTGGCCCCCAGGATCAGGACGGAGTCCCCCTCCTTGGGGAGCTTGCGGGCCTGGGCGGGGGCGCCGGCCACGTCGAGAGCCGCCAGAGCCAAGGCTTCGCTCATGTCGTTGGGGAGCTTGGCGTAGATGCCGCTTTCAAAGAGCACTGCCTTGCCCACGATGTCCACCCGGTCGATGTCCTTGTGGACGGCCAAAATCTTGTCGATGCGCAGAGGGGTCAGGGACAGGGACACCAGGGAAGCGATCTTGTCCCCCACCTTCAGATCCCGATCCTTCAGGTCCTCGCCGATATAGGCCACGGTGCCGATGAACATGCCGCCGGAGCCGGTGACCGGGTTCTGCTGCTTGCCCCGCTCGGCCACGATGCCCATGATCATCTCGCCGATCTTCTGTTCGTCGCCGCCGCAGGCCTCCTCGATCTGGGTGAAGGAGGCGGAGTCGATGTTCAGGGACTGGACGTCACAGATGATCTCGTTGGAGTAGAGAACGTCCATGTTGTTGTCGATCCTGTACGCCGCCTGGGTGAGCACGCCCTTGGGCTCGATGACGCGATGGGTGCCGTACTTGTTGCCTTTGAGTGCCATGATGCTACCTCCAAAATTTGAATTTTTATTTGTTTATACTGTATTTATTCACTTTATCGGGCAGTTGGGACCGCCGGTGAGACCCAAAATGGCCCGGGCCTCCGCGGGGGAAGCGATCTCCCGACCCAGCTCCCGGGAGAGCCGGACCACCTTCTCCACCAGCTCCCCGTTGCTCCTTGCCTTCACGCCCCGGGACAGGTACAGGTTGTCCTCGAAGCCCACCCGGACGTTGCCGCCCATGACGATGGCGGGGGCGGCCAGGGTGAAGGCGCTGCGGCCCACGCCGGTGGCGGTCCAGGTGGACCCGGCGGGAATGGCGCTTTGGAGCCACACCAGATTCTGCACTGTGGCGGTGGCGCAGCCGGGGACGCCCAGCACGAAGTTGAACTGCATGGGGTGGCCGGGGACCTGCCCCTTGCGGGCCATGGTCAGAATGGTGTCCAGATGCCCCATCTCGAAGCACTCGAACTCGGGCTTGATGTGGTTCTCCATCATCCGCTGCCCGAAGGCCCGCATGGTGGGCAGGGTGTTGTCGAAGATCTCGTCCCCGAAGTTGCAGGTACCGCAATCCAGCGTCGCCATCTCGGGGAACAACTCCGTGGGCTGGAGCCGCTCCTCGGGCTTCATGCCCGTGGCGCCGCCGGTGGAGGGGATCATGATGACGTCGGGCAGCTCCCGGCGTATGGCGTCCATGACCACCCGGAACCGCTCCCGATCCTGGGTGGGGGTGCCGTCGTCCCAGCGGACGTGGACGTGGATGATGGAAGCGCCCGCGTCGTAGGCGGAGCGGGCCTCCCGGACCATCTCCTCCACGGTGTAGGGGACGGCGGGATTCTGTTCCTTGGTGACCTCGGCGCCGCAGATGGCGGCGGTGATGATGAGCTTTTCCATGTTATAATCCTTTCCTCGGTTTGAAAAACCTGTTTTTCAAACTATAGCCGCTGCTTGTCCTTGGGGGTCACGCAGGTGCCGCTGGCCCGGCAGACCAGGATGGGCTCCGCCAAAACTTCCGCGGCAGAATCGTTGATGTCGGGCCGGGCGGTGATGACCTTGCGGGCCTCGAATACCATCTTCCGGGAGGTGTTCCCCTCCTTCACGATCTGGCCGGTGGCCTCGATGAAGTCCCCGGCGTACACCGGCGCCTTGAACTCCACCATGTCATAGGCGCAGAACAGGCCCTCGTCCCCGTCCCGCCGGATCAGCAGCTCCGTGGCTACGTCCCCGAACAGCTCCAGCATCTTGGCGCCGTCCACCAGATTCCCGCCGTAGTGGGCGTCGTGGGCGCTCATGCGCACCCGAATGGTCACTTGCATACCGTACCTCCTGTATTAAATCTTTTATACACCTCATCCACCGCCAACGGCGGTCCCCCTTCCCCTCAAGGGGAAGGCAAAGAGCGCCAACGGCGGTCCCCCTTCCCCTCAAGGGGAAGGCAAAGAGCGCCAACGGCGGTCCCCCTTATCCTTGGGCTTCGCCCGACCTCACTGAAAACGCCACACTGTGGCTTTTTCCGGGCGTTCGGTCCCCTCAAGGGGAAGGCATAAAAAACGCCATGGAAAAAAGGTTTTCCCATAGCGCTCCGTCCAAAGAAAAAGGCTATCGACGCGGCCCGAGCCGAATCGATAGCGCATCATCCAAAGGGACGACAGTGGCCGAGCTGTGTCCGCCCGACCCCCAAGAAGAAAAGGCGGCGAACCTCCCCCTCTTTCGGCGGCTGCGCCCCTTCTCCGGGGAACCATTTTCGCCCGTTCCGCTGTGCCGGATACCATGCGCGCCGCGCCTCTATCAACCGTATTCAGTTGTAGCTATTGTATCAGAAAGGTTGCTGCTCTGTCAATCTTCCCCGGGTATATATTCCGGGCGGTATTCCGGGCGGTATTCCGCTCGGTATTCCGCCCGGATGGCCGAGAGCAGCTCCCCTTCCACCCCCAGCAGCTCCGCCACGGCCAGAGCCCTTTGGGGCAGGTCCGCGGCGGTGACCTCCTCGATGCCGTAGTCCATGCAGCTGCGCAGGACCGCCAGCTTGTCCGCCCCGGCTTCGATCCGGCGGCGGCCCTCCGCCAGGTCCATATCCCGGATGCCCCGGGTCAAAAACCGGCGCCGGGCCCGGGCGGCCACGGCCTCGTAGTGGGTGACGAACAGGCAGACGGACCCGGAGCGATCGAAGTAGGAGAAGGCCCCCTGCTGGAACCGCTGGGCCTCGGCGGGGTTGGTGCCCCGGGCGAACTCGTCGAACAGGACCAGGCAAAAGCCCTCCCGCACGGCCCGGGCGGCCCCGTCCGCCGCCATCAGCTCCCCGCCGAAGGAGGACAGGCCCTCCCGGCCGTCCTCCCCCTCGCCCCGGATCAGGCACAGCTGGTCGAAGAAGGGCACGGCCGCCCGCTGGGCGAAGGGAAACAGACCGCAGTGGGTCAGATAGATGTTCAGGGCCAGGGTCTTCAGGCACACGCTTTTGCCCCCCATGTTGGCCCCGGTGAGCACGGCGGCCCCGGGGCTTAGGGACAGGGACAGGGGCGTGAAGCGGGCCCCCTGCCGCCGGAGCCTGTCCGCCACGGCGGGATGGACCATGTTCACGAAGGACAGTTCCTTCTCCGTCAGGGTGGGCTTTCGTCCCCCCAGCTCCCGGACCAGGGCGGCCTTGGCAAACAGAAGGTCCAGCCGGCCCAGGGCCTCCAGGCTTTCGGCTATGGCGGGCTGCCAGGGGCGCAGCCTGCGGGTCAGGTCCTCGCACAGGGCCTGCTCCGCCGCGGCCTCCCGGGCCACGATTCCCGTGCGCCGGGTCAGCAGCCCCTCCCTCTCTTCGCCGGAGGTCTGGGCGATCCGCTTTTCGATCCCGGCCTTCTCCGCCCGGACGGCGGCCAATTCCTCGGACCAGCTTGCGCGCAGGGAGAAGGTGGGGTTCCGCTCCCCCTCCGGGTCCAAAACGGCCAGGGCCTGTGACACGTCCCGCAGACTAAGGCCCTCCCAGCGGGCCTGGGCCTCTAAAATCCGAAACGCCGCTGCCAGCTCGGACAGCAGCAGCAGATAGCGCTTGAGCTCGAACAGCTCCACCTGGTCGAGGGAACGCTCATTCAGCCGGTCCGCCGTGGCCCGGATGTCCCTGAGCTGCATGAGCCCCTGGCGAAAGCGGTTCAAAGCCGGGTGGTCCCCCAGGGCCACAGCCCTGTCCAGGTTCTCCAGCTCCCTCTCCAGGGCCCCCCGCTCCTCCCGGGCATAGGGCTCCAGGGCCCGCTTTTTCTCCCGGCCCAGGGGCGACAGGGGCGACAGCCTGTCCAGCACGAAGGCGAGGCCTATATCCTCTTTCTGCTTGTGGGTCAGTTCCATATGGTTTTCTCCAAAACGTTCACCACCGGCACGGCAACCCGGCTCTTCACGAGCTCATAAAAGGCCGCCGGGTCGTAGGGCGTGCCATAGGCGGAAAAGGGGTTCACGGTGACGGCGACGAGCTCGTTTCGCCGCCGGACGCGGAAGGACACGCCCCGGGCGGCCAGCTTTTCATAGCTCTCCCGGGACAGCAGCAGCCTTGTGCCGTCCTCCACGTGGACCTGGTGGGGTATCGTCCTGCGGCGCAGGAGGGCGGACGCCATGGCGTCGGTGAAGGCCCCGGCCACGTATAGCGCCTCCCCCGTCCCCTCCAGGGCGTCGGACAATTCGTCGTACAGGTCCCCTCGTCCGAAGCGGCGGCCCTGAAGATCGGGCCAGGGGCCGCCCTCGGGCAGGGTCAGCAGCCGGGCCACGAAGGCCGTGTCCTCCGCCGTTTTCTGCATATTGGGCCCATAGCTGGCCCCGGTGGCGAGGATCACCCCCTCTGCGGCCTCCGGAGCGCACAGGCTCCGGCGGAACAGGGCCCCGTCGATGAGCACCTTCTGGGCGCCGAAGCCCTCCATTTCCTCCGTCAGGGCCACGATCTGCTCGGTCATGGAGGGCCCCGCCAGCTCCACGAAGCCGTCGGACAGGGCCCTGAGGATCGCCACCTCGCCCAGGGGCGTGTACACGCCCGTCAGGGACAGGACCTCATAGGTGGCGTCGCACCTCTGCAGCAGCTCCCGGGCGGTGGCAAACAAGGTGCCCCCCGTCACATAGATGGGGGGCTTATAGGTGCCGGTGATCAGATCCTCCCGCTCCCCGTCCCGACCGATGGAGGTGAGGGCAAGGGAAACGCCCCGCTCCCGCGCCCCCCGGATGAGGGCGTTCAGGGCGGTGGTCTTCCCCGCGTTCTTGCACATCCCCGCCAGGCACACGGTGGTATAGGGAGCGATGAGGTCAAAGAGCATGGTTTATTTCCACAGCTCGTCGGGATACAGGCCCGCGGCCTTCATCTCCCGGATGCTCTGCTGCAGGGCGGGCATGTCCTGCTTATAGGTGACGCCGTGCCACTTGGCGGGGCAGTGGAGCACCTTCACGCTGGCCTTGCCCTCCAGAATGAGATCGTTGGTGAGCCGGGGCACCAGATATTCGCACTTCAGGGGGTTCTTGGGCAGATTCTCGTCCAGGAAGGCGGGGAAGCGCTTCTCGGCCTCCTCCAGGAAGTCCGGCATATAGCCCCAGAAGTTCATGGACACGGTGTCGTCGGGGTCCAGGGCCGTGTAGGTCTTGCCCTCGTCCTCGGTGAAGGCGATGCCCCCCTCTCGCTTCTCGATGCGGAGCCGCTCGGCGATAGAGGTCAGATTGTCGTTCTCGTCCACCACGCACACGCCCCGGGCCACGTGGCCGTTGTCGGTGACGGTGTTCTTGAGCAGATACCCCACCATGGCGTACTCGCCCCTGTCATGGGGGACCTTCAGATAGTCATAGATGGTCCGATAGGCCTCCCGGCCGTAGAAGTCGTCGGCGTTGATGACCGCAAAGGGGGCGTCGCCGATCAGCTCCTTGGCCGCCAGCACGGCGTGGGTGGTGCCCCAGGGCTTCACCCGCCCCTCGGGCACGCTGTAGCCCTCGGGCAGGGCGTTCATGTCCTGGAAGGCGTACTCCAGCTCCAAAAAGGGCCGGACCCGGCTGCCGATGACCTCCTCGAAGTCCTCGGCCATCTCCCGCTTGATGATGCACACGGCCTTCTCGAACCCGGCCCGCTTGGCGTCGAAGAGGGAGAAGTCCATGATCACGTGGCCCTCTTTGTCCACCGGGTCCATCTGCTTGAGACCGCCGTAGCGGCTGCCCATGCCGGCTGCCATGATGACGAGAATGGGTTTGTTCATTTCCAATACCTCCAAATTAGTTTTCTATGTGATGTGTTTTCCCGTTTATAGCTCTTTCGGCCCGCCGCCGATGGCGGCCACATAGAAGGCGCAGGGATAGCCCACGGCCTCCTCATAGGCCCGGCCCACCCGGGCGCAGACCCCGTCCACGGCGTCCCGGTTCACGATGGCCACGGCGCAGCCGCCGAAGCCCGCCCCGGTCATGCGGGCCCCCAGGACCCCGGGGCACTTTTGGGCCTCCGCCACCAGGATGTCCAGCTCCCGGCAGGACACGGCGAACAAGTCCCGCAGGGAATCGTGGGAGGCGTTCATGAGCCGGCCGAAGGAGATGAGATCCCCCGCCCGCAGCTTCTTGCAGGCCTCCACCGTCCGGGCGCACTCATAGACCACGTGCTCCGCCCGGGCCCGGTCCACGTCGCTTTCGATGAGGTGCTTGTTCTCCTCGAAGGTGCGCAGATCCACGGACGCCAGATCCTTCACGGGCAGGACCTTCTTCAAATCCTTCAGGGCCCCCTCGCACTCGGCCCGGCGCTCGTTGTACTTGGAATCGGACAGGCTCCGGCGCTTGCAGGTGTTCATGATGAGGATCACGTTGTCCCCCAGCTCCACGGGCACGTGCTCATAGCTCAGGGTGCCGGTGTTCAGAAACACCGCCGCGTCCTCCTTCCCAAGGGCGATGCTGAACTGGTCCATGATGCCGCTGTTGAGGCCGATGAACCCGTTCTCCGTCCGCTGGCCCAGCAAGGCCAGCTCAACGTTTGTCACGTCCAGACCGTAGCAGGCCCTGAGGGCCGCCCCCGTCACCACCTCCAATGAGGCGGAGGAGGACAGGCCGGCCCCGTTGGGGATGTTCCCGTAGATCAGCAGCTCGAAGCCGGAAGGCAGCTCGATCCCCCGCTCCCCCAGGGCAAAGAGCATGCCCAGCACATAGTTGGTCCACTGGTTCCGCTCCTGATAGCGGATGTCGGAGAGGGTCCCCTCCAGCACCCCCGCCTGGGGAAAGTTCAGGGAGAAGAACCGGAGCCGGTTGTCCGCCCGGCGCCGGAGCAGCCCCCAGGTGCCCATGGTCAGGGCGCAGGGCAGCACGTGGCCCCCGTTGAAGTCCACGTACTCGCCGATCAGATTCACCCGGCCCCCGGCGAAGAAGCAGCGGGGCGCTTCGCCCGGTCCGAAGGTGTCAAAAAAGGATTTCGTCAGCTCTGCCTTTGTCATGCTCGTCATGCTTCCTCCAGGGGTCTGATGTAATATAGCTCGGAGCCGAAGTCGCTCAGCATCCGGATGTCCTTGTTGTAGCCCGTGCCGATGAACCGGGTGTGAAGGGGCACGCCCTCGCCCAGGGCCCGGCCCGTGGCGGTGAAGCTTTCCTCCCCGTCGGGGAGCATAAAGAATTTGTCGATGGTGCGGATGATGAACCCGCCCTTCTTCACGCTGATGGGGGCCACGTGCTTTAGCAGGCTGGCCAAAGGCCCCACCCGGACGCCTTTGGTCTGGCGCTCCACCCGATAGGTCCGATCCTGCTCCAGCCCCGGCACCCGCAGCACGTCCGCCGGTGCGGCGGCCTCGTTGTCCATGAGGAACCGGGCGGCCATGGCCTCCCCCTCCCCTCGGGCCACCCAGGTCTCCATGCCGTTTTGCCGGGGCAGGCGCAGGAAGCGGCCGAACTGGAAGGTCCTGCGGTGGGCCTTGTAAAAGTCCATATCCTGCTTCGCCTCCTTCTTCTCGGCGGGGGTCAGGGTTCCCAAATCCATCTCCCAGCCCAGCGCGCCGAAGGCGGAGGTGTGAAACCGGGTGGACAGCGGCGTATCCCGCAGGGTCTGCTGGTGGGGCGCCTCGGAGATGTGGGCCCCCATGGCGGACACGGGATAGAGATAGCTCAAGCCCCCCTGGATCTTCACCCGCTCGATGGCGTCCGTGTCGTCGCTGGCCCAGATCTGCTGGGAATAGCACAGCATCCCCAGGTCGAACCGGTTGCCCCCGGAGGAGCAGCTTTCAAACAGGATGTGGGGCCGGGGATAGAAGATGCGGCCCAGCACGTCGTACAGCCCCTTGATGTACTCGTGGAAGAAGGCCCCGTTCTCGCAGAAGGGGGAGTACATATCGGACATATGCCGGTTCATGTCCCACTTGATGTAGGTGATGGGGCAGTTGTCCAATATGCGGCCCATGTTCTCCACGATGTAGTCCCGGACCGCCGGATTCACCAGGTCCAATATGAGCTGGTTCCGCCCATAGGAGGGCTTGCGGCCCGGCAGCTTCACCGCCCAGTCGGGATGGGACCGGTAGAGGTCGCTGTTCTCGTTGACGCTTTCGGGCTCCACCCAGAGGCCGAAGCTCATGCCCAATTTGTTGATCCGGGCGCAGAGGCCCTCCAATCCGTGGGGCAGCTTCTTTTTGTCCACGGTGTAGTCCCCCAGGCCCCCCTTGTCGTCCTTTCGGCCCACGAACCAGCCGTCGTCCAGAACGAACAGTTCAGCGCCCGCCTTCTTCGCCCGCTTGGCCAGGGAGAGGAGCTTCCTCTCCCGAAAGGAAAAAAAACAGGCTTCCCAATCGTTGCAGAGCACCGGCCGTTCCTTTCCCTTCCAGTCGCCCCGGATCACGTGGCCGTTGATAAAGTCGTGAAAGTGGGCGGAGAGGCCGTTGAACCCCCCGTCGGAATAGGTCATGACCCCCTCCGGCGTTTCGAAGATGGCGCCGGGGGCCAGGGTGTAGCGGAAGCACCGGGGGCTGATCCCCGCCATGACGCGAACAAGGCCGTTTTCCGCCTTCTCCACGGCGGTGTAGTGATTGCCGCTGTACAGCAGGTTGAAGCCCCAGCAGCGGCCCTGCTCCTCACCGCATTGGGCTTCTGAAAGGAGCACCCCGGGGTTGTGCTTGTGGCCGGAAGCGCCGGTGCTGCCTTCGTTCACGTAGATGCCGGACATGACGGGCCGATCGTGGCGGCGGGCCTCCCGTATCCAGGCCCCGTCGAAGGTGGTGAAGGTGAGCTCCGCCGCCGGAGCCATGTCCAGCATATAGCTCATGAGCTTGTCGATGACGACGGGGGCCTCCCCCTCGTTCTTCAGCACCGCCCGGCGGGTGATCACGTCTGCATGGGCATAGACCGTGTAGATGAGGTCCAA
Organism: uncultured Eubacteriales bacterium; assembly: GCA_902798825.1. GTDB lineage: Bacteria > Bacillota > Clostridia > Christensenellales > CAG-138 > RUG472. The sequence continues at coordinate 49,447 of CADBYI010000006.1, forward strand.
CGCCACCGGGGCCACCTTCTCCCGCAGATGGAGGATCAGGGTCTGGGCCTGGTCCCCATAGGCCGTGGGCAGGGTCTCCATGGGCAGGGGGCCGCTGAGGATCTCATAGGACTGATAGATAAAATCGTTGGTGAAGGTGCCGTCGGTGAGGGTTAGCTCCGCCGGCGGGTTCCGAAAATCCCCCTTGCCCACGCCGGACCATTCCAGGGCCAAATCGTCCAGGCAGTAGGTGTCGCTGCTCTCGTCATACATGACGGAGGAACCCCTG
>CADBYI010000007.1 GCA_902798825.1 uncultured Eubacteriales bacterium
GGTCCGCATGATCCAGAAGCCACTGCCTGCAGCCCCGGAACACGGGCGTGTCTCCCGCTTCCATCATATGATCGATGAAATCGTTGATCTTTTTTGTCTTGATCCCGGCAAGATCATACCCAACGCTCATGTTGAACATGAAGCCGTTGGGGTCGCCCAGATGCCATAGCCGGGAGATGATCTTGATGACGACGTAGGCGTTCACATACTCCGTGAAGGCCTGGGGCACGGTCAGCTCCGTGGACCATTCGCAGTTGTAGCCTTCGTCGTCCGCCTTGATACAGGGCCGGTTGATGCACCTGGCCAGATCCTCGCCGTCCATCTTCTGGACCGTCTTGAGCTCGAAGAACCGGGCGCCGGTGAAGTATCCGGCGATGATGTTCTCACTAAGCTGGGTATTGGGCCCGGCAGCAGGGCCGAAGGGGGTCTCGATCCGCCCGCCGAACAGGGGAAGCCCCGTCCGATCCGCCTCATATTTGGCGTGGACACCGAAGACGGTGCCCTCCCGGGCGTACTCCGTCAACACACGATCGAGAAGCCGGTCAAAGGGAATGGGATTCATCCGTTCGCTCATAGGTCATATCCTCCAGAAACTTTATCCGTTATAGCTGTCGAGAGCCTTCCAAAGCCGGATGCTCTCCTCCATGGTGTGTGCGTTGATGGCCTCCTCGTCGATGCCCACCAGCTTCCGATCCTGCATGAGGATTTTTCCGGCGCACATGGTGAACTCGCACTGGCGGCCCGTCATGCCGAAGATCATATGGCCATCGATATTGTCGCCAGAGAAGGGGGAGAAGGGCTTGTAGTCCATGACGATGATGTCCGCCGCATATCCCTCCTTCAGCTTGCCCAGCCGGTCGGGGAAGTATTTGGACGCGATGAGGGCGTTGTTTTCAAACAGCATCTTCGTCACCTCGCCCCAGGCCACGTTGGGCATGCAGGCGTTGTGCCGCTGGATGATCAGGCTCACCTTGAGGGCTTCCAGCATATCGAAGGTATAGCTGTCGGTGCCCATGCCCACCAGGATGCCCTTTTCCATCATCTGACGGATGGGTGAGCAGCCCACGGCGTTGCCCATGTTGGATTCCGCGTTGTTGCAGACCATGGTATGGGTGTCCCGGAGGATGTCCATCTCGCCGCTGTTCACATGGATGCAGTGGCCCAGCATGGTCTTTTCGCCCAATATGCCGTTGTTCAGAAGCCGGTTGACGGACCGGGTGCCATACTTCAGGGCGGAGTCATACACGTCGTTCAACCCCTCGGACACATGGATGTGGTAGCCCGTGCGGCCGTTGTTGGCCTTCTGCATCTTTTCAAAGGTCCTGTCCGAGATGGTGAACAGGGCGTGGCCGCCGAACATGGCGGCGATCATGGGATCGGGCTCCTTCTCGCAGTGAGTTATGAAGTTGGCGTTCTCCTCGATGGCCTCGTCGCACTTCTTTTCTCCGTCCCGCTCGGACACCTCGTAGCATAAACAGGCCCGGATGCCCAGCTCCTTGGCCACCTTTTCGATTTCAAACAGGGAGCCGGAGATGGCTTTGTAGCTGGCGTGGTGGTCGAAGATGGTGGTGCAGCCGGTCTTGATGCCGTCGATGATGGTGGTATAGGCGCTGGCGCGGGTGCCCTCCAAGGTCAAATTCCTGTCGATGGCCCACCACTGGCCGTCCAGTATTTCATAGAAGTTAGTGGGATTAAAGCCTTTGATGGAAAGCCCCCTGGCAAGGGCGCTGTAGATATGGGAGTGTACGTTGATGAATGCGGGCATGATGACGCCCCCACGGGCGTCCACCCGCTGGGCGTCGGGATAGGCATTTTCCAGCTTGGAACGGGGCCCGACGGCCTGTATGTACCGTCCGTCCACCAGCACCGCGCCGTCCGCAAGGTAGGGATTGTCCCCGTCTCGGGTGATGACTTTTCCGTTGGTGATAAGAATCATGGCATACCTCCTTCAAACTGGGTCCTAATAAAACAGCGCGGGTCAAACACAAGGTTTGACAGCCCGCGCGCGAAGCACTCCCTTACAGCTGAAAGGATATAATTTTACATCCACAGTGTACCACAAGGACCTACAAAAAATCAAGACTTGCACCGGAAATCAAAAATTTATTTGGATACCTAAAAAATATTTGCATATTTGCATTGCATTTCCCTGCAGGTGTGATATACTGCAAGTGAAAATATAGGTAGGAGGTTGCTTATGGAGTACACGAAGATCAAAGAAGCGGCGCAGGCATATCTGCCGGCCATGACCAAGTTTCTCCGGGATCTGATCGCCATCCCCAGCGAGAGCTGCGAGGAAGAGGGCGTGGTGAAGCGCACCATCCAGGAAATGGAAGCGCTGGGCTTCGACAAGGCGGAGATCGACCCCGAGGGCAACGCCCTTGGCTGGATGGGCACCGGTGAAAAGATCATCGCCTTCGACGGGCACATCGACACCGTGGGCATCGGCAACATCGCCAACTGGGAGCACGATCCCTATGCGGGCTATGAGACCGACGACATCATCTACGGCCGCGGCGGCTCCGATCAGGAGGGCGGCGTGGTCTCCGCTGTCTACGGCGCCAAGATCATGAAGGATTTGAACCTCATCCCCGAGGGCTACAAGATCCTGGTGGTGGCCTCCGTCCAGGAGGAGGATTGCGACGGCCTCTGCTGGCAGTACATCCATAAGGAAGACGGTATCACCCCCGAATTCGTGGTCTCCACCGAGCCCACCGACGGCGGCATCTATCGTGGCCATCGGGGCCGCATGGAGATCCGGGTGGACGTGCGCGGCGTCTCCTGCCACGGCTCCGCTCCCGAGCGCGGCGACAACGCCATCTATAAGATGGCCGACATTCTCCAGGACGTGCGCGCCCTCAACGAGAACACCGCCACCGACCAGGACGAGATCAAGGGTCTCGTTAAGATGCTGGACCCCAAGTACAATCCCGAGCACTATGAGGACGCCCGCTTCCTGGGCCGCGGCACAATCACCGCCTCTCAGATCTTCTACACCTCTCCGTCCCGCTGCGCCGTGGCCGACTCCTGCGCTGTGTCCCTGGACCGCCGCATGACCGCCGGCGAGACCTGGGACTCCTGCCTGGAGGAGATCCGCAACCTTCCCGCCTGCAAGAAGTATGCTAAGGACGTGAAGGTCTCCATGTATATGTACGACCGTCCCGCCTGGACCGGCCTCAAGTATGAGACCGAGTGCTATTTCCCCACCTGGATCAACAAGGAGACCGCCGCCCACGTGCAGGCGCTGGCGGACGCCCACAAGGCCCTCTTCGGGGAGGAGCGCATCGGCAGCGAAAGCGCTATGCACCTTCGGCATCGTCCCCTCATCGACAAGTGGACCTTCTCCACCAACGGCGTGTCCATCCAGGGCCGCTACGGCATCCCCTGCGTAGGCTTTGGCCCCGGCGCCGAGTCCCAGGCCCATGCCCCCAACGAGATCACCTGGAAGCAGGATCTGGTCACCTGCGCTGCCCTCTATGCCGCTGTGCCCATGAACTATCATCCCGAGAACGCCACCGGTGACGTGACCGTGTACCGGGCGGGGAAGACCGACACCAAGTTCGCCAACGATTGATCGAGTCCACCAAATACATTCATACAGGAGGTCCTATGAGCAACGTCAAGAAGTATACCGACAAACTGAACCAGCTGAAGTTCGACAACATGTACAATGGCGACTTTTTCCTGACCTGGGAAAAGACCGATGACGAGATCGCGGCGGTGTTCACCGTGGCCGACGCCCTTCGTCACCTTCGGGAGAACAACATCTCCACCAAGATCTTCGATTCGGGCCTGGGCATCTCCCTGTTCCGCGACAACTCCACCCGCACTCGTTTCTCCTTCGCCTCCGCCTGCAATCTGCTGGGCATCGAGGTCCAGGACCTGGACGAAGGCAAGAGCCAGATCGCCCATGGCGAAACCGTTCGGGAGACCGCCAACATGATCTCCTTCATGGCCGACGTCATCGGCATCCGGGACGACATGTACATCGGCAAGGGCAACACCTATATGCACAACGTGGTGAACGCCGTCACAGAGGGCAACAAGGCCGGCGTGCTGGAGCAGAAGCCCACGTTGGTCAACCTCCAGTGCGACATCGACCATCCCACCCAGTGCATGGCGGATATGCTCCACTGCATCCATACCCTGGGCGGCAGCGATGATCTGGACGAGGCGATCAAGAACCTCAAGGGCAAGAAAGTGGCCATGACCTGGGCCTACAGCCCCTCCTACGGCAAGCCCCTGTCCGTGCCCCAGGGCGTGGCGGGCCTGTTCACTCGGTTCGGTATGGACGTGACCCTCGCTTATCCCGAGGGCTATGAGATCATGGACGACGTGGTGAAGGTGGCGGAGGAGAACTGCCAAAAGTCCGGCGCCAAGTTCACCATCACCCACGACATGAAGGAAGCCTTCAAGGACGCCGACATCGTCTACCCCAAGTCCTGGGCCCCCTTCAAGGCCATGGAGGAGCGCACCGAGCTCTATGGGAACGGCGACCTCGAGGGCATCAAGGCCCTTGAAAAACGGCTGCTGGCCCAGAACGCGGAGCACAAGAATTGGGAGTGCACCGAGGAGATGATGAAGCTCACGAAGGATGGCAAGGCCCTGTATCTCCACTGCCTGCCCGCGGACATCACCGATGTTTCCTGCGAGGCCGGCGAGGTGGCCGCCTCCGTCTTCGATCGCTATCGTGATCCCCTCTACAAGCAGGCCTCCTTCAAGCCCTACATCATCGCGGCCATGATCTTCCTTGCGAAGGTGAAGGACCCCGCGGCCAAGCTCCTGGAGCTGGAGCAGAAGAACACGCCCCGTTGGAACGCCTAATATTTCTGAAAGGAAACAAAAATATGATCGATCTTACCATCCATCCGGAAGCACTGGAAAGAAACATCGAAGTCGCCCGCAAGAACCACATCATCCTGCCCACCTTCGAGCAGATGAAGCACCCCGAGCTGGTGCCCGAGAAGGTGAAGGAAGCGTTGAAGAACGTGGGCCTTTGGGACGTAAACCCCCTGAACCTGTTCCGCATCACCTGGCACAATGAGCCCGTCATGAACGGCGGCCAGTACGGCCCCGTGAACTTCATCGAGCTGCCCAGCTCCCTGACCGGCGTCAAGGCCCGGATCATCTGCCTCATCGGCAAGTGGTTCCCCACGGGCTGCCACAAGGTTGGTGCCTCCTACGGCTGTCTGGTGCCCCGTCTCGTCACCGGCCAGTTCGACGCCACCTATAACAAGGCCGTCTGGCCCTCCACCGGCAACTACTGCCGGGGCGGCGCCTTCAACAGCAAGCTCCTGGCCTGCGAGAGCGTGGCCATCCTGCCCGCCGAGATGAGCAAAGAACGGTTCGACTGGCTTTCCAAGATCGCCGGCGAAGTCATCGCCACCCCCGGCTGCGAGAGCAACGTGAAGGAGATCTTCGACAAGACCTGGGAGCTTCGCCGCACCCGGGACGACGTGGTCATCTTCAACCAGTTCGAGGAGATGGGCAACTGCATCTGGCATTATCAGGTCACCGGCAACGCCATCGCCGAGGCCTTCGAGAGCATCAAGGGCGAGGGCGATCGTTTGGCGGGCGCCTGCTTCACCAGCGGTTCCGCCGGCACCATGAGCGCGGGCGATCTGTTGAAGGAGAAATACCCCCATCTGAAGCTGGCTGTGGGCGAAGCCCTCCAGTGCCCCACGCTCCTTGAGAACGGGTTCGGCGGCCACCGGATCGAAGGCATCGGCGACAAGCACGTGCCCTGGATTCACAATGTGAAGAACACCGACATGGTCATCGACATCGACGACGACGATTCCCAGAACCTGCTCAGGCTCTTCAACAGCCCCGAGGGCAAGAAGTATCTGGTGGAGCAGGCCGGCGTTCCCGCCGAAACCGTGGAGCAGCTGTCCCTCATGGGCATCTCCGGCATCGCCAACATGCTTTGCTGCATCAAGATGGCCAAGTACTACGAGCTCACCGAGCACGACGTGGTGGCCACCGTCTGCACCGACTCCGCCATCATGTACGAGAGCCGCATCCAGGAGCTCAACGAGCAGCAGGGCGCTTACAGCGAGATGGCCGCGGCCTATGACTTCGCCCGCCACCTCCAGGGCGTCCGCACCGATGCCATGCTGGAGCTCTCCTATCAGGATCGCAAGCGCGTCCACAACCTGAAGTACTACACCTGGGTGGAGCAGCAGGGCAAGACCTTCGAGGAGATCAACCAGCAGTGGTACGATGAGCATTACTGGACCGATATGCACGAGCAGGCGGCAGATCTGGACAAGCTCATCAACGAGTTCAACGAGAAGACCGGCGTGTTGGCCGAGCTGTAAGGGCCATGAAGCGGGTTTTAGGCTATCGCTGCACCATCTGCGGTCGGGAATTCTCCTTCGAGCCGGAGCGGTACACCTGCCCCCACTGTGGGGAAAAGGGTATCCTGGACATCGTCTATGACTACGGTGAGGTGAAGAAGGTCCTGACCAGGGAGACTCTGGCAGCGAATCGGGACAACAGCATGTGGCGGTACCGGGCCCTCATGCCCGTGGCGGACACCACGGACGTGAGCCGGTTCCTCCGCATCGGCTGGTCGCCCCTCTACGAATCTAAAAAGCTCCGGGACCTGCTGGGGCTCAAGGCTCTCTATATCAAGGACGACGGCATCAACCCGACGGCCTCTCTGAAGGATCGCGCTTCCGGCGTGGCCGTAGCGAAGGCCATCGAGCTGGGGTATGACACCATCTCCTGTTCCTCCACCGGCAATGCGGCCTCCTCCTGCGCGGGGAGCGCCGCCCGGATGGGCCTCAAGGCGGTCATCTTCGTACCCAAGCGGGCACCCCAGGGGAAGGTGGCCCAGCTCATGATCTTCGGCGCCCGCCTGGTGGTGGTGGACGGGGACTATGAGCAGACCTTCGAGCTCAGCCGCGCCGCCATCGAGAAATACGGCTGGTACAACCGGAACGCGGGCATCAACCCCGTCATGAGCGAGGGCAAGAAGACCGTGGCCATGGAGATAGCCGAGCAGCTGAACTTCCAGGTCACCGACTGGGTGGCCTGCTCCGTAGGCGACGGCTGCACCATCGGCGGCGTCTATACCGGCTTCAAGGATCTCTACGAGCTGGGCATCATCGACCGGATCCCCCGCATTATGGGCGTCCAGTCCACGGGCTGCTGTCCCTTCGTCAACGCGGACAAGGTGCCCGGCCACGAGCTGGTGCCCACCCCCGAGGAGACGCTGGCCGACTCCATCTCCGTGGGCGTGCCCCGGAACCCGAAGAAGGCTCAGCGGGCGGTGTATGCTTCCGACGGCCGCTGGATCGCCGTCAGCGACGAGGACATTCTGAACGCCATGCGGCTGTTGGGTCAGAACGAAGGCGTGTTTTCCGAGCCTGCCGGGGCCACGGCCACCGCGGGCGTCAAAGCGGCCATCGAGCAGGGCATCATCCGTTCGAATGAGACCGTCACCGTCATCAGCACGGGCAGCGGCCTCAAGGATACGGCCAACGCCCTGAAGGCCGCCGGAAAACCATATATTTGTGCGCCATCTCTGGACGCCCTGGAAAAAAGTGGTATACTCTAACTGGAATCAAAATAAATAGGAGGTTTATTCATGAAATACGGTCGTGTGTATAACTTTTCCGCCGGTCCCGCCATCATGCCGGAGCCTGTCCTGGAGGAGATCCGGGATGAGATGATGAACTACCGCGGCAGCGGCATGTGCGTCATGGAAATGTCCCATCGGTCCAAGGTCTATCAGCAGATCATCGACGAGGCCGAGGCAGACCTTCGGACGTTGATGAACATTCCCGACAACTACAAGGTGCTCTTCATGCAGGGCGGCGCCACCCTCCAGTTCTCCGCCATCCCCATGAACCTGTGCAAGAACGGCGTGTTCGACTACATCGTCACCGGTTCTTGGTCCAAGAAGGCCGCTGCCGAAGCCAAGAAGTATGGCAAGGTGAACGTGGTCGCCTCCAGCGAGGACAAGAACTTCTCCTACATCCCCGATGTGTCCGATCTGCCCATCGACGACGATGCGGACTATGTCTACATCTGCGAGAACGAGACCATCTACGGCACCACCTATCAGCAGCTGCCCAACACCAAGGGCAAGATCCTGGTGTCCGACCAGAGCTCCATGTTCCTTTCCAAGCCCTGCAACGTGGCGGATTACGGCCTTATCTACGGCGGCGTCCAGAAGAACGTGGGTCCTGCGGGCCTGGCTATCGTGATCATCCGCGAGGATCTGATCCGCGAGGATATCGATCCCAAGACCCCCATCTATCTGCGCTACGACACCCATTCCAAGAACGGCAGCATGTACAACACTCCCAACTGCTGGGCCATCTACGTCTGCGGCAAGGTCTTCAAGTACCTGCTGAACAACGGCGGTCTCGAGGCTATGGCCAAGAAGAACGAAGCCAAGGCCAAGGTCATGTACGACTTCCTGGATGCTTCCAAGATGTTCTACGGCACCGTGGAGAAGAAGGATCGCTCCCTCATGAACATCCCCTTCATCACCGGCGACAAGGACAAGGATGCTGCTGTGGTGGCGGCCACCAAGGCGGCCGGGTTCGATAACCTGAAGGGCCACAAGAGCGTGGGCGGCCTGCGCGCCTCCATCTACAACGCCATGCCCATCGAGGGCGTGGAGGCTCTGGTGGAATTCCTGAAGAAGTACGAAGCGGAAAACGCATAAGGAGGAGCATCATGATCAAGATTCTTGCCTCTGACGGTATGGAAAAGGGCGCGGTGGCCGCGCTGGAAGCCAAGGGTTGCCAGGTGGATCAGCAGTTCTATGATCCCGAGGCCCTGAAGGAAGCCGTGAAGAACTACGACGTGCTAGTGGTCCGTTCCGCTACCAAGGTCCGGGTCCCTCATATCGACGCGGCCAAGGAAGCCGGCAAGCTGAAGCTGGTCATCCGCGGCGGCGTGGGCGTGGATAACATCGATGTGAAGTATGCCGAAGAGAACGGCATCACCGTCCGCAACACCCCCCGGGCCAGCTCCCAGTCCGTGGCGGAGCTGGCTATGGGCCATATGTTCGCCTGCGCCCGGTTCCTGTCCATCGCCGGTCACACCATGCGCGAGGACAAGTGGGAGAAGAAGGCCTATGCCAAGGGCATCGAGCTTCAGGGCAAGACCCTGGGCATCATCGGCTTCGGCCGCATCGGCCAGCATCTGGGCGTCATGGCCAAGGCCATCGGCATGAAGGTGGTCGCCTTCGATATCTACCACATCCCCGGCATCGAGGAGCAGTTGGGCATCAACTATGTGGAGATGGACGAGCTGCTGGCTGAATCCGATTTCATCAGCGTCCATGCCCCCGCGGTGGACGGCGGCGCCATCATCAACGCCGACACCATCGCCAAGATGAAGGACGGCGTGTGCATCATCAACACCAGCCGCGGCGCCAATCTGGACGAGGACGCCCTGCTGGCCGCCCTGGAGTCCGGCAAGGTCCGGGCCGCCGGTCTCGACGTGTACGCCTCCGAGCCCGCCCAGAACAAGGCCCTCTACAGCCACCCCATGGTGTCATGCACGCCCCACATCGGCGCCTCCACGGTGGAAGCCCAGAAGCGCATCGGCCAGGAGATCGTGGACATCATCACCAAGCAGTTCAATCTGTAAACGGAACCAGGAAAAGAGACCGGATCATCCGGTCTCTTTTGTTTAAGGAGTATTCAAAATGGCAAAAGTGCTTATGTTCAACATCACGGGAGACAAGAGAAAGAAGCTGCATTTCCTGTGCATGCAATACGGGATCACCGCCCTGGAGGGGACGGTGGCGGATCAGAACCGCCCTCTGGGCCGTCTTCTGGACAGGGAAGGACAGGGCGGCACGCCCACCCTGGACGCCCCCTTTGCGGAGGAGATGCTGGTGCTGGACGGCCTCTCCTCCCAGCAGTTCCACGGCCTCCTCAACGGGATGCAGACCCTCCAGGCGGCCGTGACCTACAAGGCCGTCACCACGGACCACAACCTGGCCTGGACCCCGTCCCGCCTCCTCCGTGAACTGGTGGCGGAGCATGAAGCCATGCACAGGGGATAAAACGAGCCCACTCCATTTAATATTTCTTTGTGTTTTCCACCTGCCTGCCTTGCTTTTACCATGCGCCGCTGATATACTCTATATATCTTCAATTCCGGGAGTGCACTGCCATGAGGAAAACCGTATTTCTCGCCTTTTTTTTGACTCTTTTGCTGTGCCTGTTCCCTTTGTATGCCAAAGCGGATGGGGAGACCTCCGGCACTTGCGGCGATGATTTAACCTGGGAATTCAATCCGAGCACCGGCGTTTTGACCATCACCGGTAGCGGAGAAATGACGAGTGCGCCATGGGCAAGTTTTATGGGGCAGATCACAAACGTTTCCCTGCCCAGTGGTTTGACTGTTATTTACTCCAATGCGTTTACCAACTGTGCAGGACTAACTTCTATCACAATCCCGGACAGCGTCACCAGCATCGGCGATTTTGCGTTCTATGGCTGTACGGGGCTCACATCATTAACAATACCATGCAGTGCAAGCATAGGGGAGTGGTCACAGCCATTCTATAATTGCTCTTCCATTACGAGTGTTCATTTAACTGTCGGTTCAGGAACAATGGTTGATTATAACTATTGGAACGGTTTTGAAGGTCTAACAGGCAATGCTCCATGGTATTTTTCAAGAACAAATGACTTACAGGTCATTATTGATAATGGAATAAAGAATATTGGTAAATATGCATTTGTAAACTGCGAAGGTCTTTCTTCAATAACAATACCGAATAGTGTTTTAGAGATTAAAGAAAGTGCATTCCAGGGTTGTTCAGAGTTAGAAACACTAGTTATTCCGGATGAAGTTATTTCTATTGAAGCCTCCGCCTTTTCTGGCTGTAGCAACTTGGTATCCGTAGAAATTGGAAATGGAATAACAGAGATTAAAGCATGGACTTTCTGCGAATGTAGTAAGCTAACGAATATTTCTCTGCCTGACAGTGTTACTAATATTGATTCGTCCGCATTCTATCAATGCAATGATATAACAGAAATAGAAATGCCATGTAGCGCAATCATTGGAGGCGCATTCGCTAATTGTACAAAGGTGGAGAAAATCACCTTAACAAAAGGTACGGGAATAATGACCGATTACGTCAATGACGCAAGTGTGCCCGCCCATGGTTTGACATATACACCATGGTATGCATCTCGAACCAATGAATTAAGCATTGTTCTTGATGAAGGAATAATTCATATAGGCAACAATGCTTTTTGGGGATGCACTGGGCTGACATCCATCACTATTCCGGACAGTGCTACTAGTATTGGAGAGTATGCGTTTTTTTGCGCAGGTTTGATAGATGTTTCCATCGGACAAGGAGTTGCTAGCATCGGAAGGTCTGCTTTTGATGGATGTACTCACTTGTTGTCTGTGATAATCCCGAACAGTGTGTCGACAATAGGGGAGAGAGCGTTTAATAATTGTACAAACTTGGATAATGCTGTGATAGGAGCCTCAGCAATCGGTGATTATGCGTTTTGCGGATGTACAAATCTTTCATCTGTCACCCTCTCGACTAATGTCACCAGCATAGGCCTTGGCGCTTTTGTTGCATGCGCGGGTTTGACATCCATCACTATTCCAAATAGCGTTACCAACATTGGTGTTTCTGCATTTGCAGATTGCACGAGCTTGCAATCTGCGACCATTGGAAACGGCATAACGGCTATCGAAGCATCTGTATTTGATGGTTGCAAAGAACTGGCATCCTTTATCATCCCAGACGGTGTCAGCAACATTGGTGCGAGTGCGTTTTTTGACTGCGTGAGGTTGGAAAGCATCACCATCCCGATCAGTGTCACCAATATAGGCACTTATGCGTTTAATCGTTGCACGAGTCTGAAGGATGTTTACTATCATGGTACGGCAAGGACTAGGGAAGCCATCCAAATCGAATCAAATAGTTATTACCCGTTGTTTGATGCTACCTGGCACTACCTACCGGTGAACAGTATCGAGTGGGTACGGCAGCCCGACAAACTGACCTATGATGAGGGTGAGGCGCTGAGCGTGTCTGGCGGCCAGATCAAGGCGTGTTACGACTACGATATCGAGGAGACCGAGGCCCTGACTGCGGACATGGTCAGCGGCTTCGACAACACGACCGCCGGCGTCCAGACCCTGACGGTGACTTTCGGCGGCAAGACCACCACTTATGACGTCACCGTGAACCATGTGCCCGGCGAAGCTGTCCAGGAGAACGTGGTCAACGCTTCCTGCACAGCAGCGGGCAGCTACGACGAGGTGGTCTACTGCACTGGCTGTGGCGCGGAGCTGAGCAGAGAGGGAAAGACCATCCCGGCCCTGGGCCACGACCTGGTGCATCACGAGGCCCAGGCGGCCACCTGCACGGAGGTCGGCTGGGACGCCTACGACACCTGCTCTCGCTGTGACTACACGACGTATGTGGAGATCCCGGCGCTGGGTCACGACCTTGTCCACCACGAGGCCCAGGTAGCCACTTGCACGGCGGTCGGCTGGGACGCCTACGACACCTGCTCTCGGTGCGACTACACGACCTACGTAGAGATCCCGGCCCTGGGCCACGACCTGGTCCATCACGAGGCCCAGGCGGCCACCTGCACGGCGGTCGGCTGGGACGCCTACGACACCTGCTCGCGGTGTGATTATACAACGTACGCGGAAATCCCAGCCCTGAGCCACATCCCAGGTGAAGCCGTGCGGGAGAACGAGATACCTGCCACTACAGAGGCAGAGGGCAGCTATGACGAGGTGATATATTGCACCATATGCAATCAGGAATTGAGCCGAGAGAAAAAGACTATTGATAAGTTGACTGCTTCCGGGGTCTGCGGGGACGATCTGACTTGGGCCTTCCAAAGCAGCACCGGTGTCCTGACCATCTCCGGCAGCGGGGATATGGCATCTTTCATTGGTCAGTCGTCACCGTGGAATTCGGTGCAGGACCAGATCACCAGCATTTCCCTTCCCGAGGGACTGACTGCTATCGGGGCCAATACATTCTCGGGTTGCACAGAATTGACAGACATCACTATTCCTGATAGCCTTACTAGCATCGGCGAAAATGCGTTCTCAGGTTGCACGAAGCTGATGACGGTAACCTATTCCGGTACAGATACCCAGCGGGCAGAGATACAGGTGGGTACAGGCAATGATCCTCTGTTGACCGCCACTTGGCAATGCAAGGAAGCAGCGCCGACGCCTACCCCAACGCCTGAACCTACGGCCGAACCGACTGCAACGCCAACACCAAACCCTGAATCTACGGCCGAACCGACTGCAACGCCTACGCCAACCCCTGAATTAACGGCCGAACCTACTGCGACACCCACACCGACACCTACGCCCACGCCAACGCCGACTCCTACACCTGAACCTTCGCCAACACCCACGCCGACACCTACTTTTACCCCAACACTGACGCCTACTTCCACTCCAACGCCTACACCCACTCCTACGCCTACCCCGGTGCCCACGCCCACGCCGGAGCCTGCCACCGTCAAGAAGGTGCAGGCGAAGAAGAGCGTGAAGCTCACGGCGCCGAAGATAAAGAAGGCGACCTATCAGTGGATGTATCGGACAGGTAAGGTGGGCCCCTGGCAGCCCATGGGGAAGAAGGGTAGCAAGCAGAAGCTGAGCGTCAAGGCCACCATGGCCCTGGACGGGTACCAGTATCGGTGCCGGGTGACCAGTCCCACAGGGGCGGTCAGCTATACGGATATCTATGAGTTGTATGTCTATGAACAGCTGAAGGTGAAGAAGCAGCCCAAGTGGGGCAAGGCCAGCATGCCGGGGTCCAAGATGGCTTTGAGCATCACAGCCACAGGCGCCAGCAGCTACCAGTGGTATACACGGCCCAACTCTGGATCAGCCTGGCGGTTGATCGAGGGTGCAACGGGCACCAGCTATGTGGTGTGCGTGCAGGAGGGCATGGGCGGGGCCCAGTTCGCTTGCCAGATCAGCGGCAAGCAGGGTACGGTCATGTCCAAGGCTGCCACAGTGAAGATGGCGAAGATACCGGCCCCGAAGATCAAGAAGCAGCCGGTGTTGAAGAAGCCGGTGGTCCCGGGCACCCTCGTTACGCTGAAGGTCACAGCCATCAATGCGGAGACCTACCAGTGGTACTATCGGACCTCCGCCAAAGGCGCCTGGATCATCATGGGCGGCGAGACCAAGCCCACGCTGACGTTTACTGCCGCAGCCAATGGCAACGGGTATCAATACAAATGCACGGTGAAAGGTCGCGGGGGCGCGGTGGACTCCAAGCCCGTCACGTTAAAGGTCATTGCACCCTAACCAAAAACGAGGCAAAAACGAACAGGCCCTGCAGCACGCAGGGCCTGTGGTCATTTTTGATCTTATTCCTTGATTTTTGGTAAGGCGAAGTTCACGCCGCCCGGGACGACCTCCACGGTGAAGCGCTTGCGCTCGATGACCTCGCCGTCCAGGGAGACGGGCAGCAGGCCCTTTTCGCTCTCCACGGTGAGCTTTTGTGCCCGGGTGTATTGTAGGATATTCGCCATGCGTGGATCTTCCAGATGGGTCCCCGCCGTATAGCTGCCGATCAGTTGCACGAAGGACAGGCGGGAGATGGGCTTCACCAGACACACCTCGATGAGGCCGTCGTCCACCTGGGCTCGGGGAGCGCATTGGAAGGAGCCGCCCACATACCGGCCGTTGGCGAAGGTGCACAGGAGGATATCGCCCGAGAAGAAGGGCTCGCCGTCCACGGTGACGGAGCACCCGGTCTTCATGGACTTCATCAGGGCGTTCACGATGCCCACATAGTAGGCCTTCTTGCCCCCCATGAGGGGCTTGCGCTTCACGTTGTTCATGGTCTTTAGCACGCTGGTATCGAAGCCGAAGCTGAACACGTTGATGCACCAGCGATCGTCCACCTTCAATATGTCGATGGGGGCGGGCTCCGCCGCCAGCAGGGCGTCTATATCCAAAAACCGTTCCCGGCCGCCGAAGACCTTCACGAAATCGTTGCCGCTGCCGCAGGGATAGACGGTGAAGCAGGCGTTTTTGTGTCCCGCAACGCCGGAGGCCACCTCGTTGATGGTCCCGTCGCCGCCGCAGGCGACGAAGCACAGCCGTTCCCCGGGACTGGCCGCGATTCGTTGGGCGACATACTTGGTTGCGTCCTGGGGGCCCTTTGTAATATACAGCTCGCAGCCTTCGCGCTGGGAAACGGCCGCCTCCAGCCGCATTTTCGCCTCCCCCTGACCGGCGGCGGGATTGTAGAGAAAGATGTGTTTCATAGGGTGCCTTCTTTCCGACGGGTAGTCGCTGACCGAATGGTGAGCGCTGTAAAAGGAGCTTGCGGGGGATGAATGACCTTAGCCCGATCCGCCCGCAAATCTCCTTCAGTTTTTTTAAGTATACCATGTTGGAAAGAAAAAAGAAAGTGGTATACTGTAGAAACAGGGAGGGAAAAAGCATGCAGCGGGTACTGGACATGGATTTGGATTTCTTTTTGGCGGATTGCTGCCCCTTGGCGGAGAAGGGCCATCGGCCGGCTTTGGCAGGCCACGAGCCCTGGGCGGCGGAGGCCGTGCGCTCCTTTTTGGAGAGGAATTGTGGGTTATCCAGGGAGCGTCCCCTTCCCGGGCGTATCTGCATGACCCACGACGGCGCACTGGGGTATTGGAAGGAGCTGATGGATAGGGGCGAACTGCAGGCGCCCTTCCACGTGACCCATGTGGACGCCCACAGCGACCTGGGCATCGGCTATCCCGGCCCAAGCTATGTGCTGTACAACGTGCTTTCCCTGCCGCCGAAGCGGCGGCTGGAGCTGGATCGATTTTATCGGGAGCGGAAGCTGGACGAGGCGAACTATCTTCTCTTCGCCCTGGCAGCCCGGATCGTGGGCTCCCTGGACAACGTCCGCCGCCCCTTCTCCCAAAACGACGTGCCTTCCCAGCTGTTGACGGGGGATGGCGCTCATATCCGTCTGCCCCAATCCTTCCCCGATCTGTTCGAAAGGGTCAACGGGCCGGAGCCCCTGATCCCTTACCAAGAATATAAAACGGACGGCAGCTTTGTCGCCGCCGCCCCCTATGACTTTGTATCCCTGGCCATCTCGCCCCGCTACGCGCCTGAAGCGGCGGATGAGCTCATTCCCATTTTCAAAGAGTATATGCAATCTTAGCCCCGAAGGGTGGCCTGATAGAACCCGGCGTACAGCCCCTGCTTTTCAAGCAGCGCCTCGTGGGTGCCCCGCTCCTGGATGCCATGCTCGTCGATGACCACGATCTCGTCCGCGTTCTGGACCGTAGAGAGTCGGTGAGCGATGACCAGGGTGGTCCGGCCGCGGCTCAACTCGTCGAAGGAGTGCTGTATATCCGCTTCGGTCAGAGTGTCCAGCGCCGAGGTGGCTTCGTCCAGGATCAGCACCGGCGGATTCTTCAAAAACAGCCGGGCAATGGACACCCGCTGCTTCTGACCGCCGGAGAGGAGCATGCCCCGCTCACCCACGTTGGTGGCATAACCGTCGGGGAAGGTCATGATCTCTTCGTGAATGTGGGCTCGCTTGGCGGCCTCCACCACCTCCGCGTCGGTGGCGTCCAGCCGTCCATAGCGAATGTTCTCCAATATGCTGTCCGCAAACAGGAACACGTCCTGCTGCACAATGCCCACGTTCTCCCGGAGGGAGCGCATGGTCACGTCCCGAATATCGTGGCCGTCGATGGTGATGCTGCCCTCCCGTATGTCGTAAAACCGCAGCAACAGGTGACACAGGGTGGTCTTGCCGCCGCCGGAGGGCCCCACCAAAGCCAGCGTGCGGCCAGCCGGAATGGACAGATTCACGTCCTGCAGCACCTGACGGCCCTCATCGTAGGCGAAGGAGACGTGGGAGAAGGCGATGTCGCCCTTCACACCCTTGAGGTCCAGCGCGTCGGGTTTATCCTCGATGGCGGGCCGGGTGTCCATGATCTCCAGGAACCGCGTGAACCCGGCCATGCCCATCATATACTGCTCCGCGAAGGCGGCCAGCCGCTTGATGGGGGAGGTGAAGGTGGAGATGTACAGGGTAAAGGTGATGAGGGTCACCGTGTCCAGCTGCTTTCTGTAGATAAGGTATCCACCGCAGGCCAGCACCGCCACGTTGAACATGGCCAGGAAGAACTCCGTGCCGCTGTTGAAGGTGGCCATGATTTTATAGTAATCCTTTTTGGCGGTGAGAAAGTTTTTGTTGCCTCGCTCGAATTTCTTGATCTCATAGGGCTCGTTGGCGAAGGCCTTGGCCGTCCGGGCGCCGGAGATGGAGCTCTCGATGTCCGCGTTGATCTCAGCCATGCGTTCCTTCACTACCCGGCTGGTCCGTCGCATCTTGAGGCGGGTGTGCATGACGAAATAGAGGATGGCCGGCAGCAGGACCAGCAGACACAGAGCGATCCGCCATTCGATGGTGAACATGGCGATAAAGGCCCCAAGGATGGTCAGGGTGGAGATCAGCACGTCCTCCGGCCCGTGGTGGGCCAGCTCCGTCACGTCAAATAGATCGTTGGTGATCCGGGACAGGAGCTTGCCCGTGCGGATGCGGTCATAGAAGGAGAAGGGCAGGGTCTGGATGTGGGTGAAGATGTCCCGCCGCATATCCGCCTCGATGAAGGTGCCCAGACGATGCCCCCAGAAGCCGATGATGAACTGCAAAACGGCCCGGATAAGGTAGGCCAGGATGAGACAGCAGATGAGCACCACAAAGGTGTGGACGAGGGCGTTGTCCAACACCATTTCGGGCAGCAGGGTACGCAAAATGTACTGGGTCACCAGGGGAAAGGCCACATCCACAGCAGCGACCACCGTGGCACAGGCAAGGTCCAGCACGAACAGCCCCAAATGAGGCTTGTAATACGCAAAAAATCGACGTAACTTTTCCATGGATCATAGTATATCGGATGAATCCGGTTTTGTCCATGGTCTTTCTTTTATATGAAAAGTGTCCCGCATACCCCGGCACGAATCGCATACAGTGAACTATAGCACAATGGCGGAGGAACATATGAGAGACATTTATCGAGATATGGCGGAGCGGACCGGCGGCGACATCTACATCGCCGTGGCCGGCCCTGTGCGCACGGGCAAATCCACCTTTATCAAGCGCTTTTCAGAGCTGCTGCTGTTACCCAACATGGAGAACGCGTACGAAAAGGAGCGGCTGACCGATGAGCTCCCCCAAAGCGGGGCCGGTCGCACCATCATGACAACCCAGCCTCGATTCGTGCCGGCGGAGGCAGTGAACGTGACCTTCGAGGAGGGCGTGTCCTGCCGCTGCAAGCTTATCGATTGCGTGGGCTACATGGTTCCCGGAGCGGTGGGGGATCGGGAAGGGGAGGGGCCGCGGATGGTCACCACTCCCTGGTTCGATCACGACGTCCCTTTCTCCCAGGCGGCGGAGGTAGGCACCACCCGGGTCATCCGGGAGCACGCCACCATCTCCGTCGTCATGACCACGGACGGAACCATCACAGACCTGCCCCGGGACAGCTATGTGGAGGCGGAGCAGCAGGCCATAGAGGCGGCCAAGGCCGCGTCGAAGCCCTTCGTGGTGGTAGTGAACAGCACGAATCCCACCAGCGAAGCCACCCAGGCTCTGGCGAAGGACATGGCCGAAAGGTACTGCGTAACAACTGTCCCTCTGGACGTGAAGAACATGACCGGGGCGGAGGTGCGGGAACTGATCACACAGATCCTGTATGCCTTTCCCGTCAAGCTGGTGGAGATCAACGTGCCCGGATTCCTGCGGGCGCTGTCGGGGGAAAGCCCCCTGATGGAAGGGGTCCTGTCGTTGCTTAGGGAGCTGTCACCCCAGGTCCAGACCGTAGGGGACTGCAGCAAGCTGGTGGAGGGGATGCAGGCCCTGGAACATTTCAAAAAGGTGGAGTGGGAGGGAGCAGACCTGGGCAGCGGGACAGTCACCCTGGCACTGACGCCGGAGGAAAGCATGTTCTACACCCTGCTTAGTGAGGAGACCGGGGTGGAGATCGCGGACGATTTTGCCCTGTTTTCAGCCATTCGGGAGTTTGCGGCGGCCAAGCGTGCCTATGATCGTCTGTCCAATGCACT
The DNA here is from genome assembly GCA_902798825.1 of uncultured Eubacteriales bacterium. Classification (GTDB taxonomy): domain Bacteria; phylum Bacillota; class Clostridia; order Christensenellales; family CAG-138; genus RUG472. The sequence goes on from CADBYI010000007.1 coordinate 19,084, forward strand.
TGACGAGGCGGAGCAGACGGGCTACGGCGTGGTCACACCCTCCATGGAGGAGATGGAGCTTATGGAGCCCGAGATGTTCCGGCAGGGCGGTCGCTGTGGGGTGCGGCTTCGGGCCCGGGCCAAGGGACTGCACATCGTGAAGGTGGACATCGACACGGAGGTCAGCCCCCTCATCGGCTCGGAGGAGCAGGCGAAGAATCTGATGGATCATCTGAACGCCACCCGTCAGGAGGACGTGAACGCCCTGTGGCAAACCTCCTTCTTCGGCAAAACACTGCAGGACATGGTGACGGAAAATATGCAGGGAAAGCTGGGCGGTATGCCCGTGAACGTGCAGCAGAAGATGCAGGGGACCATCGAACGAATGGTCAACGAGGACTGCAACGGCCTGATCTGCATTTTGCTTTGAAAACTGGATATTCTAAGTACCGGTCCATCATGGACCGGTACTTTTGGCTTTGGAGGAACGATCAGGTGAACACCCGCACGGACATGGCCCACGAGGCCCTGCAGCGCTGTCCGGAACTCTCCGGCGTAGAGGAGGAGAACGAATCCAAGGGGCGCATGCGCATTTCCCGCATTCGTGTGCGAACGGCGGCGGCGGAGCGAAAGCTGGATAAACCCCGCGGCAGCTACATCACCCTGACCCTTCCGGAGGACGGCTTATCCAACAAGGCGGTGCGGCAGGAGGCGGGACGGTGTCTGGCGGCAGAACTGTCCATCCTGATGGGTGAGGTTCAAAGTGTGTTGGTGGTGGGCCTGGGCAATCGACACGTGACGCCCGATGCACTGGGGCCACAGACCATCGAGAACCTTTTCGTCACCCGCCATGTGCAGAACCATCTGCCGGAACTGCTTCCACCGAGCACCCGCACCGTATCCGCTTTCGCCGCCGGGGTCATGGGTGTCACGGGCGTGGAGACGGCGGAGGCGGTCACCGGCATCGCGTCCGTGCTGAAGCCGGACCTCATCGTGGCGGTGGACGCCCTGGCTTCCTCGGAAAGCGACCACGTGGGCACCATGGTCCAACTCAACGACACGGGCATTTCGCCCGGTGCCGGGGTTGGAAACTTTCGTATGGGGTTGAGCAGAAGCAATCTGGGCATCCCGGTCATCGCCCTGGGTATCCCCCTGGTATTGACGGCGGAGGCGATCCTCTATTCCGGGCTCCTTCGCATGAACGCCCAGGAGCTGTTTATGAAGGCCAAGAAGGTGCTGGACAGCAACTTCCTTTCCATGTGCGTCACGCCGAAGGATATCGACGCCATGGTGAAGGACGGCGCGTCCATCCTGTCCTATGGGCTCAATCTTGCACTGTTCGGAGAGAATTATGAGGCGTTAGAGGGGCTGATGCGATAATCGTTGCTCCCCATGCATAGGGTAACGGTGAGGAGGTGTGAACCATGAATCACCGAAGGAATAGAGCGTCACGTAGACGGGAAGAAAGCCTTTTTAGGCTCCTGTTCATGCTGCTGTTGTTTCTGTCCGTGCTCCGGGCCATAGACCTTCTTCCCGAGGCGAATGCGCCTCTTTTGCCGGCCTTTTCGAGCGCAACGTCTGCGCCGACTGAGGCAGCGGATGGCCTCCATGAGCTTCCCTTATATCCTGAATCAGAGCCCTTGGCCGTCCGGGACGTCCAAGTTTCCGTTTGTTCTCATGGTCTGGATCTGCGGGGCCATGAGCCTCGCATCCTCATCTATCACACCCATACCACCGAAGCCTATACCGCCACGAAGGAGTCCCCCTACGTGAGAACCTCCGCCTATCGCACCGCCGACGCCAGCAAAAGCGTGCTGGCGGTGGGGGAGGCGCTGGCGGATCGGCTGCGGACCCAATACGGGTTCAGCGTCATACATGACACCACGAATCATGAGCCGCCTAGCCTGAAAACCGCCTATGAGCGCAGCGAGCAGACCATGAAGAGGTACCTGGCGCAGTATCCGTCCCTAGTTTTGTTCATCGACGTCCATCGGGACGCCAGCTCCGATGCCTCAGATTACGTTCTGGTGGATGGCAGCCCCACCGCCCGCCTCATGTGCGTGGTGGGGCAGGGAGCAAAATACCAGGAGAAGCCCGACTTTGACAGGAACTATACCTTGGCCTCCACCTTGACGGACCATCTAAATCACATCGAGAAGCGTCTTGCCCGGGACGTGCGGGTGAAGACGGGCCGATACAATCAGCACGTGGGCCAGTTGAGCCTCCTCATCGAGGTGGGACACAACGCCAATACCCTGGAGCAGGCCCTGCACGCCGTTCCATCCCTGGCGGAGAGCCTGGCGCTGACCCTGGCAGAGATGGAAGAGAAATCATCAGATACAAATTCTGTATTCGATCCGTCCCTCCCGTTGGTCCCCTCTGGGGCGGGAATTGACAAAGGGTAGGGAAAACGGTACAATCATATCGAATACTGTATCAGTGGAGGGGAAGCCCATGAGTACCATCTTCAAAGGTTCAGGCGTTGCCTTGGTCACTCCGTTTACCAACGGAGAGGTGGACTATACCGCCCTGACCAGGCTCATCGAGTTGCAGATCATCAGCGGCACGGATGCGATCATCGTCTGCGGCACCACCGGTGAGGCAGCCACCTTGAGTGCCGAGGAGCGGATGGAGGTGATCCGCTTCGTGGTGGACCGGGTCAACCGCAGGCTCCCGGTCATCGCCGGCACCGGGGGGAACAACACCGCGGCGGTCATCGACTTTTCCCGGACGGCGGAAGCGCTGGGGGTGGATGGCCTTCTCATCGTGACCCCGTATTATAACAAGACCACCCAGCAGGGCCTCGTGGCCCATTATGGGGCCATCTGCGAGCAGGTGCACATCCCCATCATCCTGTACAACGTGCCCTCTCGCACCGGTCTCAACGTTCTTCCCGCCACCATGCGGGAGATCACGGACCTCTGCGAGAACGTGGTGGGCATCAAGGAGGCCAGCGGTAACATCGAGCAGATCGTGAACATGGCGGCCATGTGCCCGGGACTGGACATCTATTCAGGTAACGACGACCACATCCTGCCGGTCCTTTCCGTGGGGGGGCGAGGCGTCATCTCCACCATTGCCAACGTGGTGCCCTCCGAGGTACACAACCTGTGCATGGCGTTCTTCGCTGGAAAGCTGGATATCGCTCGTAAGCTGCAATTCAGCCTGCTGCCCATCTGTCGCGCCGCATTCTGCGAGACCAATCCCATCCCCATCAAAACCATGATGAGCATGATGGAGCTGTGCTCTCCCGAGCTGCGTCTGCCCCTTGTCCCGCCAACGGCGGAGAACGAGGCGAAGATGCGCAAGGCGCTGAAGGACTTTGGACTGATCTAAAGGAGAAAGCGTATGAGCAAGCGCGTTTTGATCAACGGCGCCCTGGGCCACATGGGGCAGGCCATTTTGTCTGTCCTGGCGGCGGGGGACGGGTACTTGACGCCCGCAGTGGGCATCGACCTGCAGGAGGGGGCTTTTCCCGGCAAATTGTATGCTGCTGCGGCAGAGGTTGACGCGCCTTTCGACGTAGCCATCGACTTTTCCCGGCCCGGGGCCACCATGGCCGTCCTGGATCTATGTCTCCGGGAGAAAAAGCCCTTGGTCACCGGGACCACCGGCCTGGGGGAGGAGGAGATGGCGCGCCTTCAGGAGGCGGCAAAGGTCATTCCCGTGTTCTATTCCCGGAATATGTCCTTGGGTGTCAACCTGCAGCTTGCTTTGGTGCAGGCGGCGACACGGGTGCTGGGCGATGCCTTCGACCCGGAGATCGTGGAGATCCATCACAATTTGAAGGTGGACGCGCCCAGCGGCACGGCCCTGATGCTGGCAGAGGCCATCGAGGCGGTCAGAACGGGGGAGAGCGAGCTGGTCTTTGGCCGTCACGAAAGCAACAAGCGCCGCACGAAGGCGGAGATCGGCATCCATTCCCTTCGGGGCGGCAACAAGGCGGGGGAGCATGCCGTATACTTCCTGGGCAACGACGAGGAGCTTATCATCACCCACCGTGCCGGCAGCAAAAGGGTCTTTGCGGAAGGCGCAGTCAAGGCAGCGACCTTCCTGCTGCAGCAAAAAGTTGGTTTTTATACCATGAAGGATATTATCCATATGTAGGATAAGTATGCAAAAGGATTATGCAGCCTTTTTTCGCAAAAAAGCGCGGAAAAAGGTTGTTTTTATCTGTATGTTCATAAAAAGTTCACATTCATACTGCTTTATTTTTTTGCAAACCATGGTATAGTGTTCATATAATGTTCATAAAATTCAGACCAATATGTATACCCACAATATGTTGTGTCTGGAAAGGGGAGAACGCACAATGAAGAAAACGATCTCTTGGCTGTTGATGGTGATCATGGTCTTTTCGCTGGTCCCTGCTCTGTTCGTTCGCGACGGATGGGCGGCCGACGACAAGTATGTGAAGAATTCCACCACGGCCTCCATCAACATTTATAAGGAGGCCAACGATGCCTCCACCGTGGTCGGCACCCTGCCTGCGGGCGGCGTCGCCAAATACGTGAGCAGCAGCGGTGCCTTTCTGCGCATCGAGAACCCTGCCGGCTACGTGAAGACCAGCCAGGTGATTCTGCAGTCCATCACCCTCAAGGCCGAGGGCGGCAGCTTCCTGTACAACGGCCTGGCACACAAGGTGAAGGTCACGATCACCAACGGCGCCGGGTTCACCGTGGAATTTTCCACGGACGGCGGCAAAAACTGGACCACCACCGTGCCCGGCCTCACCGATCCTGGCAAGCTGAAGGTGAAGGTCCGCGCCTGCAAGAACAGCGTCATCATCGAGCATAAGGACATCACATTGGAGGTTCTGGAGAATCCCCCGGAGGATACGGAAATCACCATCGTGGAGCATGCCGGCATCAAAAAGGCTCCCGTTCGCGAGAAGGCCTCCACCAGCTCCACCAAGATCGGAACGGTTACGGCGGGTCAGAAGTATAAGATGATCGCCAAGGAAGGCGCCTGGTACAAGTTCAAGTTCGGCACCAAGGTAGGCTATGTGTACAACTGGTATGTGAAGGTGGGCGAGTATTCCGCCGAGACCGACAAGGAACCCGATCCCTCCAAGGCCAAGCTCACCGCTAAGGGCGGCACCTTCGTGTACGACGGCAAGGAGCATAAGGTCACGGCCAAGCTGGAGAACGGAGACGGGTATACCATCGAATACTCCACCGACAACGGCAAGACCTGGACCACCCATGTGCCCGGCCTGACCCAGGTGGGCACGCTCACGGTGAAGGTCCGCGCCACCGGCGGCTCCTCTCAGTTGACCCACAAGGACGTGGTTATCGAGGTCCTGGAAAAGGTTCCCGCCGGCACCAAGGTCACCATCGTGGCCCACGGCAGCACCACCAAGGCCCCTGTCCGTTCCGGAACGGGCACGAGCAGCAGCAAGCTCGGCACCGCTCTGGCCGGCCAGACCTACACCCTCCTGGGCCGCTCCGGTTCGTGGTACAAGATTCTGTACGACGGCACGCCCGGCTTCGTCTATTATTGGTTCGTGAAGGAAGGGGAGCTTCCTGATCCCGAGGTACCCGACACTGTGCCCGGGCCGGAGCCTGACATCACCACCGCCAAGCTCACCGTAAAGGGCGGCACCTATATGTATGACGGCCTGGAGCACAAAGTCACCTACACGCTGACCAACGGCACCGGGCTCACAGTGGAGTTCTCCACCGACGACGGCAAGTCCTGGTCCACCAAGGCGCCCGGCCTCACCGAGGCGGGCAAGCTGACGGTCAAGTCCCGGGCCACCGGCGGCAAGTCCATATTGAAGGGCAACGACGTGACGCTGACGGTCACCAAGTCCACCCCCGCCGGCACCAAGATCACCATCGTGGCCCACGGCGGCACCTCCAAGGCCCCCGTTCGGTCCGGCCCCTCCAACTCCGCCAAGAAGATCGACTCCTTTGCTGCCGGTACCACCGGCACCCTGATGGAGGAGAGCGGCAAGTGGGTCAAAGTAAAGGTCGGCTCCGTGGAGGGCTGGGTCTATGAGTGGTTCGTCAAGACCGGCACCATTCCCGTGGAGGACGAGTCCGGCGAGGTCGCCGATCCCTCCAAGGTGAAGCTGACGGCCAGCGGCGGTACCTACGTCTATGACGGCAAGACCCATAAGGTCACGGCCAAACTGGAGAATGGCTCCGGTTACACCATCGAATACTCTACCGACGGCGGCAAGAACTGGACCACCACCGTGCCCAGCCTCACCGATGCCGGTAAGCTGACGGTGAAGGTTCGCGCCACCGGCGGCGGAAACATCATCACCCATGCGGATGTGAAGCTGGTCATCACGCCGGGTATCCCCGCCGGGACGGATATCACCATCGTGGCCCACGGCTCCCAGAAGTCGGCTCCCGTGCGCGCCAAGGCTTCCTCCTCTGCCGCCAAGGTCGGCACGGTCACCGCAGGGCAGACCGGCAAGCTTATCAAGCAGGAAGGCGCTTGGTACAAGGTCAAGGTGGGCGATCTGGACGGCTACGTATACAACTGGTTCGTCAAGGTCGGCACCATCGTGGTGGAAGACGACTGATACAAACAATCCCATACAAACGGTCCGCAGGTTCGCCTTGCGGACCGTTTTTTATTGCACAAAAAAGGTTTTTCTTTTATTGCAAAGCAAAGTATGGTATACTGTACTCACTAAATTGGGGAGGTATATCATGTCAATTCCCTTTGCACATTTGCATGTGCATACCCAATATTCTCTGCTGGACGGCGCCGCCCGTATACCGGCTCTGGTCGCGAGAGCCAAGAGTCTGGGACAGACCGCCATGGCTATCACAGATCATGGGGTCATGTATGGGGTTATCGATTTTTATCGGGAGTGCAAGAAGCAGGGGATCAAGCCCATCCTGGGCATCGAGACCTATGTGGCCCGCGATCGCCTGTACAAGGACGGAAAGGCGGGGCGGGACGCGGGACATCTGATCCTCCTTGCCAAGAATGAAACCGGCTATCAAAACCTCATGCGCCTGTCCTCCGAGGCGTTCATACATGGGTTCTATTATAAGCCGAGAATCGATTACGACCTGCTCTCCCAAAACTGTGAAGGACTCGTCTGCCTATCTGCGTGTCTGGCCGGGGACATTCCTCAGCATTTGCTTCACGACCGGGACGAGGAGGCCTATGCCCTGGCGAAGCGGCTTCAGGGCATGTTCGGGGAAGATTTCTATATAGAGCTGCAGAACCACGGTATCCGGGAGCAGAAGATGGTGCTGCCCAAGCTGAAGAAGCTGGCATACGAGCTGGGGATAAAAACGGTGGCCACCAACGATATCCACTATACCGACAAGGAGGACGCAGAGGCCCAGGACGTGCTGCTGTGCATCCAGACCCAGCGGTTTGTGGATGAAGAGGATCGGATGCGCATGGGGGCCGAGGAGTTCTACTGCAAGTCCGCCGAGGAGCTGCTGGAATTCCTTCCCGGGGAGGAGCAATCCCTCCGTAACACCATGGAAATCGTGGATAAGTGCAATGTGGAGATCGAATTCGGCAAGCGCCGCCTGCCCAAATTCACTGCCCCCAACGACCTCGATAATCGCACCTATCTTCGGCAGCTCTGTGAGGAGGGCATGGCCAAGAAGATGCCGAATGCCGGGAAGGAAGCCTGGGATCGGCTCAACTATGAACTGTCCGTTGTGGAAAACATGGGCTTTGTGGATTACTATCTCATCGTCTGGGATTTTATCCACTTCGCCAAGTCTCACAACATCATGGTGGGCCCCGGCCGAGGCAGCGGCGCGGCCAGCCTCGCTGCCTACTGCATGGGCATCACGGATATCGATCCGCTGAAATATGCCCTGCTCTTTGAGCGGTTTTTGAACCCCGAACGGGTGTCCATGCCCGACTTCGACGTGGACTTCTGCTATGAGCGGCGGCAGGAGGTCATCGACTACGTGGGCCAGAAATACGGCGAGGGCCATGTATCCCAGATCATTACCTTCGGCACCATGGCCGCCAAGGCCGTCATCCGGGACGTATGTCGGGTGCTGCGGGTGCCCTATGCCGAGGCGGACAAGCTGGCAAAGATGGTGCCCAATATGCTTAAGATCACCCTGAAGGACGCCATGCAGATGCAGCCGGAGCTCAAGTCCCTCTATGATTCAGACCCCACCACTAGGAAGGTGCTGGATCTGTCCATGAAGCTGGAGGGCTTGCCTCGCCACAGCTCCACCCATGCGGCGGGCGTGGTGATCTCCGGCGTGCCCCTGGAAACGGTGGTGCCGCTGCAGAGCAACGACGGGGTGCTGACCACCCAGTTCCCCATGACCACGTTGGAGGAGCTGGGCCTGCTGAAGATGGACTTTCTGGGTCTACGGACCCTGACCATCATCCGGGACGCGCTGAACTTCATCCGGGAGCAGGGGAAGGAAGCCCCGGACTTTTCCACCAACGATTTCTCTGACAGGGAAGTGTACGACATGATCTCCCGAGGGGACACGGACGGCGTGTTCCAGTTGGAATCCGCGGGCATGCGCCAGTTCCTGATGCAGCTAAAGCCTGACTGCTTCGAGGACATCATCGCTGGCATCGCCCTCTATCGTCCGGGCCCCATGGAGAGCATTCCCCGTTATATCCAGGGCAAGCATGACCCCAGCTCCGTCCATTACGAGGACAAGCGGCTGGAGCCCATCCTTTCCACCACCTACGGCTGCATGGTCTATCAGGAGCAGGTCATGGAGATCGTCCGCACCCTGGGCGGCTACTCCCTGGGCCGGGCCGATATCGTCCGTCGGGCCATGAGCAAAAAGAAGCATGACGTGATGGCCCGGGAGCGGGAGTACTTCGTCCACGGCACCGAGGGGGTGGAGGGGGCCGTGCATCGGGGCGTGAAGGAACAGGTGGCGGACCACATCTTCGACGAGATGATGGATTTTGCCTCCTATGCCTTCAACAAGGCCCATGCTGCCTGCTATGCCGTCACCACCTATCGGACGGCCTATCTCAAACACTATTTCCCCGTGGAGTTCCTGGCCGCCATGATCAACGGCTATATGTACAACTCCGACTCCGTGGCCCAATACGTGTACTCCGCCCGCCACAGCAATATCCGTGTGCTGGGCCCCGACGTGAACCGGTCCCGGCCCAAGTTCTCCGTGGAGGACGGCGCCATTCGCTTTGGCCTGGCTGCGGTGAAGAACGTGGGTGAGGCGGTCATGGAGGACTTGGTGAAGGAGCGGGAGCAGCATGGCCCCTTTAAGGATTTTTGGGACTTTTGCGATCGGGTCACGGGCCTCAACAAGCGCATGGTGGAGAACATGATCTACGCCGGCTGCTTCGATTCCATGGGATATACCCGGACCCAGCTGCTGAAGGTCTACGATCAGGCCATGGAGCTGGCCGTCAAGGCGAAGAAGAATCGGGACGCCGGACAGATGTCTCTGTTCGATTTCGATGAGGGGGAGGACGCCATCTCCAGCCATCCCCCCATCCTGCCGGCGGCGGAAATGCCCCACAAGCTCCTGCTGCAGAAGGAGCGGGAGGCCACGGGCCTGTACCTGTCCGGGCACCCCCTGGACGATTATATGGACCTGCTGTCCAGCCAGAAGGTCAGCGTGCTGGATTTGGCGGAGGCGGACGGGTCCACGGATCTGGAGGACAACGCCTATGTGACGGTGGGCGGCCTGCTCACCAGCTGCAAGACCCGGCCCACCAAGGGCAACAATGGCATGATGGGCTATGCCAATTTGGAGGGTGTGACGGGGGTAGTGGAAACCGTGATTTTCCCACGCACCTTGCAGATATACGGGCGGCTGTTCCACGACGACGCGCCGGTGCTGGTGAAGGGACGGCTGAACATCCGGGAGGATCGGGTGAATTCCCTGCTGATCGAGGAATTGTCGGACTTGGAGGGGGCAAACAAGAAGCTGTACATTCGCCTGCCGGTCCTATCCGACGCCTATAAGGTCCAGAAAATCATACAAAACTATCCCGGCCAGACCCCCATCGTCTTAGTGGACGCGAAGCGCCAGGCCAAGGGCGCCCCTCGGGATTGGAACATCAAGGTGGATGAAGAGCTTTTGAGCACCCTGCAGGCGGTGTTCGGCATGGAGAATGTGATTCTGAAATGAGTAAAGCACCTGTGGAAAAGAATGAAGAACTGGAGCTGACCATCGACAGCGTCACCTTGGAGGGAGCGGGCGTTGGGCGGGTGGACGGCTTTGCCCTCTTTGTGCCTGGCGCATTGGCGGGGGAGCGGGTGCGGGTGCACGTCATCAAGGTCACCGCTTCCTATGCCGTGGGCAAGCTCCTGGAGGTAGTGGAGCCCTCGCTCCATCGGATGGAGCCCCTTTGCCCCCAAAACGCCCGCTGCGGCGGCTGTGCCTTCGGCCATGCGACCTATGAGGAGGAGCTGCGCATCAAGGAGCGCCAGGTGGTGGAAGCCTTGACACGATTGGGTGGTCTTGGGGAGGTGCCCTTGCGGCCCATCCTGGGCATGGACAGCCCGGAACGCTATCGGAACAAGGGTGCGTTTCCCTACGGCATGACGGATGAGGGCCCTGCCTTCGGATTCTTCGCCCCCCGCAGCCATCGACTGGTACCCGTGGAGGATTGCCCAATCGAACAGGAGCCGGTCTGCCGGGCGGTGCAGGCGGTGAAAGACTGGGCGGACCGCTGCCATATTCCACCCTACGACGAAAGGACGGGGAAGGGCACCCTGCGCCACGCCGTGGTCCGGGTGACCACCGAGGGCGAGCTGATGGCGGTCGTCGTTACGAAGGGAGATTTGCCTCACAGGCGGGAGCTGACTGTGGCCCTTTCCTTTGCGGACAGCGTCTATTGGAACCGTAACGACAAAAATACCAACGTGATCTTCGGCGACAGCTTCTTCCTCTTGGCGGGAAAGGCCACCCTGGAGGAGACCTTGTGCGGCATCCGCTTTGAGGTGAGCCCTCGGTCTTTTTTGCAGGTGAACCCGACCCAAACCGAAAAACTCTATGGCGCCGCTTTGGAGATGCTTTCGCCCCAACCGCATGAGACCGTGGCGGACGTTTACTGCGGCATCGGCACCATCAGCCTGCTCCTGGCACGAAAGGCCGGGAGGGTCATCGGCATCGAGGTGGTCCCCGAGGCGGTGGAGAACGCCAAGAGCAACGCCCTTCTAAACGGAATCGAAAACGCCTCCTTCCTCTGCGCACCGGCGGAGGAAGCTCTTCCCAAACTGGTAGCCCAGGGACAGACCATCGACTGCCTCATCGTGGACCCGCCCCGCAAGGGCTGCGATCCTCAGGTCATCGACGCCATTCTCGCCTCCGGCATTCGCCGCATGGTCTATGTTTCCTGCAATCCGGCCACACTGGCCCGGGACGTCAAGCTCCTCACTGCCGGCGGCTTCACCGTCCAAACCGTCCAGCCCGTGGACATGTTCCCCCGCTGCGGGCATGTCGAGACGGTATGCTGCTTGTACCACCAAAAGAAAGATTTCATTTCGGTGCCGTATGAACCGAAGAATACGGACTATCTGAAAAAAGATGAAAGTGATGAACAAATCGAGTTTTGCGGAGAAGAATAAATGAATTATAAAATCGGGGATCTGACGAAAGAAGAAGCCACATATATCGGCGAAAAGATCAATGAGATCGTGCCGCGCGAAGTGGACGCGGACGAAGAAGAATTTGTTCTTAAAGTTGAGAATGAAAACGGTGAGATCATCGGCGGATGCATCGCAGAGGCATACGAATACCACTGGTCGAGAGTTTTGCTTGAAGAGCTTTGGGTGTATGAACGCTATCGCCATCAGGGGATCGGCTCTATGATTATCCGCGAGGTCGAGCGGATTGCAAGAGAGAAGGGCTGTCGGGTCGTCACGCTCGGCACCGCCAGCTATATGGCCAGGCCGTTCTATGAAAAACACGGCTACACGGTTTTTACAACGCTGAAAAAGGCAAACGGCTATATCGATTATTCATTGGTCAAGTACCTTGACAAGGACACGCCGAACTACGTGCCGACAAACAACAGCGGTACGCGGTTCAAGGTTTTCCTCGGCAATGAGGGCGACGCGGATGCCATACAGGACGGTCTTGACAAATATGACGAAGCCTATGAGCCGAAATACGAAAACGTTGATTTTTATAAGAAACTTGCGGACAAAGACGGAAAGCTTATAGCAGGCGTGATCGCGGACGTGAACAAAGATGCTTATGGCTATGTTGAAGCGCTGTTTGTAGAAGAGCTATTCCGACGTCAGGGCCTGGGCACATATCTTTTGCAGGAAGTGGAAAAATGGGCAAAGGGAAACAATGCTTCTGTTGTTTTGACAAGCGCAGGCGACTGGAACGTCGATTTCTTTAAGAAGAACGGCTATCTGGTCAGAGGCGAACTCAAAGATGTTCCCAAAGGACACAACTGTTACGAGCTTTACAAGAATATCTGAAGCAAAGGACCATTATCCTAAGTGTCGATTTATTCCGCAGCTGACTGTTTATGGAGACGGTAGTATTGATGTCACGCAAGGATACATAAAACCGTCAAAAGTGCCGTATTTCCGGGCTTTTCGGGCAGTTTGCCGCCAGCCGCTTGAGACGGATTTGACAGAAAAAATCACTCCGACAGAACATATCAACCGCTCCAACCGGAGGGTTGAGTAGGCCATTTGGATGTCACAGGGTTGAGTGGCCGGTTTAGATGTTTTGGCGGCAGGGTTGAGTTAGTGATTTGGATAACGGCGGGTTGTGGCTGTGGTTTGGATGTCATTGCGACAACTCGGGATTTAATGGAGTATAGATGTTGAAAACAGAATTTGACAACATTGTTCTTCGCGATATGATTGAGTCCGACATCAAGGACTATGTGCGTTGGTTCACGGTGGAACGTGAATGGGAAAACTGGGATGCTCCCTGGGAAAAAGAGGATACTTCCGAAGAAACCGAGCGTAAAAGATGGACCGAATACTATGAATCTGTGAAAGATCGTCCCGATGATGCTCACCGATGGAAGTTTGAAATCGAATGGAACGGCAGACACATCGGCTGGGTCAGCTCCTACTGCATTGACGAGAACTACGAATGGGTTGGAAATATTAAGGCCGGTCAGGCTGTTTATCACGCTCTCGGCATTGACATTTGTGAACCGGATTTGTGTGGGAAAGGCATTGGAACAGACACCCTTCGTGCATTCATTAACTATTGCTTTGAGAACGGTGTGAACGAGCTTTACACACAAACTTGGTCGGGCAATGTCCGTATGCTCCGTTGTGCAGAAAAGCTCGGTTTTGTAGAATGCGATAGAGACGTAGGCGCACGAGAAGTTGACGGACAGAAATATGATGGGCTGACTTTTAAGATAGTAAAATAATCACGCACAGACAACTTCCAGTTTGAGAGGCCAGTGATATGACCGAAACAGAACTTTATAAAGAACTTGGAGCCCTGACAAAGGACAAGGACAGATGGCAGGAGAGCATTCCCTATGTTTCCTCTCTCCTCACCCATGACTCCGTAAAGATACAGGCAAAGGCGCTCTGGTTACTTGGTGAGATGGGACTCAGCTACCCTCAGTTCGTGCAGGACGTTGTTCCAACCATCGCTTCCTTCCTTGACAGCCCGGAGCCGCTTATGCGGGAGCGGGCGGTGAACGCCATTGGCAGGATTGGACGGGGCGACTATAGCATAATCGAACCGTACTGGGCGGGCCTGTTCCGTTTCGCTTCTGATGAGGAACCAAAAGTCCGGCTGGCATTTATCTGGGCGTCCGAAAACATCGCCACGAACACGCCTGATATTTATAAGGATCATATGCCGGTATTCGAGAAACTCCTGCACGATGCAGATGAAAAGGTAAGGATGGAAGCGCCGGAGATCTTCCGGGTGCTCGGCAAGCACAGACCGGATTTCGTCAGGCCATATGTGGAGCAGCTGCGGCAGATATCGGATACCGACGAGAATCGCGTCATAAGGATACATTGTCTTGGCGCGATCAAGGCAACCGGAGCGAAGTAGAAAAGGCTCCCACACCGCCATCATCGGCGGCGGGAATGGCAGGAGGAAGGATAGGGCAGGGACGATATGCATTTCGTGGATGCGAAAAGTATACTCACCGGGAACGGCGGATGGTACGGGATGAACATCTACCGCGGGTGTTCTCACGGCTGCATCTATTGCGACAGCCGAAGCCGGTGCTATCAGTTCACCCACCCCTTTGAGGACATCGAGGTGAAGCAAAACGCCCCTGAACTCCTGGAAGCGGCCCTCCGTTCCAAAAGGAAAAAAGCCATGATCGGGACCGGCTCCATGTCGGACCCCTATATGCACTGCGAGGAGGAGCTGGGCTTGACCCGCAGGTGCCTTCAGATCATCCTGAAATATGGCTTCGGCGTCGCCATCCAAACCAAATCCGATCGGATATTGCGGGATATGGATCTGCTGGATCAAATCAATCAGCGGACCAAGTGCGTGGTGCAGATGACCCTGACCACCTACGACGAAACCCTTTGTCGAATCGTGGAACCCAACGTGTGCGGTACAAAGCGGCGGATCGAGGTGCTGGAGGAAATGCAAAGAAGGGGGATCCCCACCGTGGTGTGGTTAAGCCCCATCTTGCCCTTTATCAACGACACGGCGGAGAACGTAGGCCAACTCCTGTCCGAATGCGTGCGGGTAGGGGTGAAGGGCATCGTTTGCTTCGGCATGGGGCTGACATTAAGGGAGGGCGATAGGGAATACTACTATGCTGCGCTGGATCGTCACTTCCCCGGATTGAAACAGAGGTACATGGATACCTATGGCTATGCCTACGAGATACCCAGCCCCCGCAGCAAGGAGCTCATGTCCCTGTTCACCCGCATTTGCCGGCAGAACAATATCCTCTGCACGCCGGACGCATGCTTTGAATATATGCGGCAGCTGCCCCAAAGGCGGGAGCAGATGAGCCTCTTTGACGATCTGTAAGGATTTTTGCGATCATAAAAAGGCGGTTTTCCCATCGGGGAAACCGCCTTTCGTCGTATATGCTTTGTTTATTCCACAAACAGGTCGACGAACTGGAACGTGCGGCAGTCCACCAGGCCCCGGTTGGTGAGCCGAAGCTCGGGGAGGCAGGCCAGGGGGATGAGGGCCATGGTCATATAGGGGGAATTGATGACGCAGCCCATCTGCTTCCAGGCGTCGCTAAGCTTGCTGACCAGATCCGCCATCTGCTCCACAGGCAGATCGTTCATTAGGCCCGCGATGGGAAGGGGCACCAGAGCCAGCACCTTTCCGTCCGCCACGGCGCAGAGGCCGCCGCCGCACTCTATGAGCGTGTTGGCGGCAAGAGCCATATCCTCGTCGTTGGTACCCGCCACCAGCAGATTGTGGGCGTCGTGGGCCACGGTTTGGGCCATGGCGCCCTTCTTGAATCCGAAGCCCTTCAAGAAGCCCATGCCCTTGGTCCCGGTCTCGTGATGCCGCTCGAAGACCGCCATCTTCAAGATATCCTGATCGGGGTCAGCTTCAAGATACCCATCCTTGACCTTCAGCTCTAGGATGCGCTCATAGTTGCCCACCCGGTTCGGGATGATCTCGATGACCCGTGTCTTCACGGCTTCCTTACCGGCGGGAGTTGCGATCTTGAAGCTGTCGGCGGTAATGGGGTGCCCCACATGCATGGTGTTGTAGACCGAGGAGGGGAAGTTGGGCTTGCCGATCGTCACAGTCATTTTCCCGTTTTCCGCCACCACATCCCCGTCGATGATGGTGCGGGTGATGCGGATATCGTTGAGATCGTCGAAGAACACGATGTCGGCGCACTTGCCCGGGGCGATGCTGCCCATCTCGTGGTCCATGCGGAAGCAGGTGGCCGGGTTGATGGTGACGTACTGAATGGCCTTGATGGGGTCCAGACCTTCCCGGATGGCGCAGCGAACGATGTGATCGAGATGGCCGTCCTGGATGAGGGTATCGGGATGGGTATCGTCGGAGATAAGGCAGGCGAACCGATCGTCGATGTGGTTGTCCAACACGGCCTTGATGATGACGGGCATATCGTGCCAGGCGCTGCCGTAGCGCATGAGGGCGTACATGCCGTGGCGCATCTTTTCCAGTACGTCCACCGCGCGGGTGGATTCATGGCAGCAGCGGACGCCGGAGGCAATATAGGCATTGAGCCCCGCTTCGGTATCGGGCACGGAGTAGTGGCCCGTGATGACCTGATCCGCCTTCAGCGTCTCCGCCAGCTCCCCGTGGATGTTGGGCTCCGCTCCCAGCACATTGGGGAAGCTCATCATCTCGCCCAGGCCCATGATCCCGTCCCAGGTCATCATCTCCCGGACCTCCTCGGGGCCGATGTGGGAGCCCGTGTCCTCGAATCCCGCCACGGCGGGCACGCAGGAGGGCACGTTGGACATGGCCTTGAGGGGCGCCCGTTTGGCGTCGTCGATCATGGCCTTTACGCCCTCGGGACCGCAGACGTTGCAAATCTCGTGGGGGTCCATGAAGATGCCCGTGGTCCCATGGGGCACCACCGCCCGGGCGTATTCGCCCACGCTGATCATGGAGGACTCCACGTGGATGTGGGCGTCCATAAAGCCCGGGGCGATGTATTGGCCCGTGGCGTCGATGATCTTCGTATCCGCACCGATACAGTGGCTGGCGTCACCCACCAGGGCGATGCGCCCCTCGCTGATGGCCACGTCGATCCCATCCTGGATCTCGGCGGTGCACACGTTCACCAGCTTGGCGTTTCGGATCACCATTTCGGCCTTCTGCACACCCATGGCCACATTTGCCATGGTGCGGGTCACTTCGTAAAGGGGTTTCTTGCAGAATTTGTTCAGCATCCCGTTCACCTCCTGATGTGATGAAAAAAGTATATCATACTTGCACATAGTTGTACATAATCTGAGGGCCTTGTTTTTTGTTTGCCCTTCGGGGTCGGATATGATACAATCAATCAGACTGAAGCAAGGCGGAGGGACGATCCATGACGGATAAGGAGATGTTGCTGTACAATTCCCTTCATGGACTGCATCTGCTGTCAAAGGCCGATACCCATACGGTGGTTTCCGATCTTATGGGGCTGCAGGCCCAGTTTGCAAACTATCCCAAGGCGTCTCTGCTCATTCGCGCTTCGGATTATCGAGCAAACGATCCCTTTTGTGGTTTGGTTAAGACTTGGTCCCATCGGGGCACCATGCACCTGGTGCCGGAAGACGAGCTGGGGCTTCATCTGGCGGCCTTCGACAACAACGGACCCTTTGTCGACGGATATTGGGGAATATCCCGCGCCGATGCGGAGCGCTGGGCGCCCTTTATTGAGGAGGAGATCGGGCAGGGAAACAACACCAGGGATGGTCTTAAGGAGGCCTGCCGCCGTAAGGGCATGGGTGAGGAACTGCTTCATCAGGTGTTTTACGGTTGGGGCGGCCTCATACGTGAAATGGTTGCCAGGGGCCGCATCGTCTGCGGCACGGGCACCCAAAAGGAGTATTACATTCCCAACGGGATCGAATGGATGGACAGGGATCAGGCGCGACGGGTATTCCTTCGCCGATACTTCGAGCACTACGGACCGGCCACCGTGTCGGACTGCCGATACTTCTTCGGAAACTGGAAGAGGGCAGACATGGACCCGCTGCTAAATCAGCTCCTGCCGGAGCTGGTCTGCACAGTCGTTGAAGGGAAGAGGTATTATAGCCTTCATGAGCCTGTGACGGACGCGGCTCTGCCTGAATGTCTGCTGATACCCGGGTTCGATCAGCTGGTCCTGGGGTATAAGGATCGGGAGCGGATGATCGACAAAAGGTTTCTGAAGGAGCTGACCAACGTTGCCGGGATCGTTTCACCCTCCCTTCTGATCCGGGGTCGGATCAGGGCTCGGTGGAAGCTTTCAGGGGACAAACTGGTGGTCACATCGTTCGATCGAAGGCTGAAGAAGGACAAAGCGGCCATTCGCCGGAAGGTGGGAGAAGTCTTTGGAAAGCAGATCAAACAAATCGTGTTCGTGGATTCTTGAAAGGCGGCAGACGCGGCAGGTGTGAATATACTGTTCCAAAACCAGATGAAATAGTGTACAATAAGAGAAAAATATAGGAGAAAAAGCATGAAGAATATCACCTTGGGATCGACCGGGATCACCGTTCCCCAAAACGGATTCGGCGCACTGCCCATTCAGCGCGTCTCGAAGGAGAGCGCCGTAAACCTACTTAGAAGGGCCTATGAGGGCGGTATGCGCTATTTCGACACCGCGCGGGCCTATTCGGACAGCGAGGAAAAGATCGGCGCGGCCTTCGGAGACGGTTGGCTCAAGCGCGACCAGATCTTTATCGCCACCAAGACGGCCGCCCATACCCCGGAGGGGTTCTGGAAGGACCTTGAAACCTCACTGGCGCTGATGAAGACGGACTATATCGACGTCTATCAGTTCCACAATCCGTCCCAATGCTACCGTCCCGGAGATGGAACGGGCATGTACGAGTGCATGCTGGAGGCCAAAAAACAGGGGAAGATTCGCCACATCGGCGTTACGGCCCACAAAAACGGCGTGGCCCGGGAGGAAGTGGAAAGCGGCCTCTATGAGACGCTGCAATACCCCATGAGCTATCTAGCCGAGGACAAGGAGCTGGAGCTGGTTTCGGCCTGCCGGCAGCACAACATGGGCTTCATCTGCATGAAAGGGTTGGCCGGCGGCCTTATCACCAACGCCAAAGCGGCCATGGCCTTCGTGAGCCAATTCGACGGACTCGTTCCCATTTGGGGTATCCAACGGGAGCGGGAGCTGGACGACTGGCTGTCCTTTATGGACGAGACGCCCTCCCTGGACGACGAGCTGCGAGCGTACATCGACAAGGAGCGTCAGGAGCTCATGGGCTCCTTCTGCCGGGGCTGCGGCTACTGCATGCCCTGCACGGTAGGCATTGAGATCAACCAATGCAACCGTATGTCTCTGATGATCCGCCGGGCGCCCAGCGCCGCCTGGCTCAACGACCACTGGCAGGCAGAGATGGCGAAGATCGACGAGTGTGTGGACTGTCGCCTGTGCGTATCAAAGTGCCCCTATGAGCTGGACATCCCGAACCTGCTGCGAAAGAACCTGGAGGACTATCGAAACGTCCTGGCGGGGAAGACCAAGGTGACGGACTGATGGAGCAGATCGAGCGCATACAGGAGATGGAGCGCTGCCTGGACCACGCTGAAAGGGCTATCCGGGAGCTCAGCAAAGCACTGTCCGCCTTTGAGGAGGTCCAGCCGGAGTATCGCAGGTTGAACGAGTATTACGGAAGCGACCTGTGGATGGGGGATTATGAGGACGACGAGGCAGGGCAGCTTCCCAAAGACCTGAAGCGGGGCGTGCTGTCCCAGGATGCTGTTTATGATCTTATCACCGAAAACAGGGAGCTGCTGGTGCGGATGCTGAAGCTGGTCACCGCGGCCCTGGAATCGGACTATGATATCGGTTAGAAAGTGAGGATAAGAAAATATGTTGGAATTCAGATACGACACCCAGTTGCTGATCGAGGGAGAAGACCTGGACGAGGATAAGATCGGGGATCACATCACAGAGACATTCAAGGGGGACAGCCTTCTGTGCGTGGGGGACGATACCCTGATCAAGATCCACTTCCACACCAACGAGCCCTGGCTGGTGCTGGAATATTGCGCCTCCCTGGGTGAGATCTTCGACATCGTTGTGGAGGATATGGACCGGCAGGCCCGGGGCCTGCAGGGCTGATGACGGACCTGTCCTCCGATTTCTTTTTACAGGATGCCCTCACGGTGGCGCCCCAGCTGCTGGGGTGCCGCCTTATCGTGGGCAAGAAAGAGCTGAGGATCAGCGAGACGGAAGCCTATATGGGCGAATCCGACACCGCCTGTCACGCCCATCACGGCCGCACGAAGCGGACAGAGATGCTCTACCGCCGCGGCGGGCATATTTACGTGTATCTATGCTACGGTATCCACAGCCTGCTCAACATCATCACCGGGGCGGAGGACGATCCCCAGGGGGTGCTGATTCGCTGCTGCGCTGGGGCAGAGGGGCCGGGAAAGCTCACCAAGGCCTTGGGAATCGACCTTTCCTTCAACGGCCTCGATATGCTGAACACGGAGGGGATCAGCCTGCTAAAGGGACCCGTATGTCCCTATGAGACCGCGCCGCGGGTGGGCATCGGCTATGCCTCTTGGGAGGATCAAATGCGGCCCTGGCGCTTTATATGGAAAGGGGACAATTGCTGTACACGCTGATCGTCATCGTCATAGCAGGCATCTGTTTGCTCCTGTACGGCTGGTGGGATACCAACCGCTTTGATGTGCGCCATGTGGAGATAGAGCTGAAGCGCCTTCCAAAGCCTTTTGAAGGCTTCACCATTCTCCAAATATCCGATCTTCATAACCGTGCCTATGGGAAGGACGGTCTCGACATGATCCGTGCCATACAGGGCCTGTCCTTTGATTGCATCGCCATTACCGGGGATCTGCTGGACAGACATTTGCCCAAGAAGCGGGAAAACGGGTATCGATTCGCCCGGGAGGCGGCCAAATTGGGTAAGGCCTATTTCGTCCAGGGCAATCACGAATGGCGGATCGGCGAGTGGCAGGAGATACAGGCGGAGCTGAACTTGCGCGGCGTTCGCGTTTTGAATAACGAGAAGGTCACCTTTTCGCGGGACGGGGCATCATTGGACCTGATCGGCATTCGGGAGAAGACAGGGGTAGAGGAGATACAGGCTCTGGTTTCCCCAGATGTCTGTTCCGTGCTCCTGGCCCATCATCCGGAACGTATTTGGGACTATGCCAAAACGGGGGTTGACCTGGTTCTCTCGGGCCATGCTCACGGGGGCCAGGTACGCCTGTTCGGCCACGGGCTCTATAGCCCCGATCAGGGCGTTCTGCCCCGTTACACGTCGGGGGTGTACACAAGCGGAAAGACAAAGCTTTACGTCTCACGGGGTGCGGGCAATCATAGCTTTCTGCCGCCTCGCATCTTCAACCGACCGGAAATCGATTTAATCACACTAAAAACGCCTTCCCACTGACGGGAAGGCGTTATCTTCTGTTGGTTGCTTTATCCTTCGATGATCTTCTTGGAGGAGCTGGCGCCGATGCGGCTGGCGCCGGCGGCGATCATAGCCTCGGCTGCTTCACGGGATCGGATGCCGCCGGAGGCCTTGACCCCCAGCTCGTCGCCCACCACGCCCCGCATGAGGGCCACGTCCTCCACGGTGGCGCCGCCGGTGGAGAAGCCGGTGGAGGTCTTCACAAAGTCGGCCCCGGCGTTCTTAGCGCACAGGCAGGCGTTGACCTTCTGCTCGTCGGTGAGCAGGCAGGTTTCGATGATGACCTTCAACAGAGCCTTACCCCGGATGGCGTCGGCCACGGCTTTGATATCGCTCTGCACATACTCCCAATCGCCCTCCTTGGCTGCGCCAACGGCGATGACCATATCGATCTCCTGGGCCCCGTTTTCCACGCACAGCTTGGCCTCGGCAGCCTTGATGGCGGAGGGCGTAGCCCCCAGAGGGAAGCCCACCACGCAGCAGGTCTTGATATCCGTGCCCTGCAGCTCTTTTGCCACAAAAGCAGCATAGCGGGGATTCACGCAGACGCTGGCGGTATTATAGGCCTTGGCCTCCTCGCAGACCCGATGGATGTCCTCGTGGGTGGCCTCGGGCTTGAGCAGGGTATGGTCGATGTATTTGTTCAGCTCCATTATTTCGCTTCTCCTTCCTCGGTATAGGTGATCATGTTCTGCCCGTCGTCCCACAGGCGCTCCAGATTATAATAGGAGCGCTCCTCCGGATGGAACAGATGCACCAGCAGATCACCGAAGTCCAGAACGATCCAGCGTCCCTCCTGATACCCTTCCTTGCGGCGAGGGAACAGGCCCATCTCGGCGGCCTTTTCCTCCAATTCGTCGCTGAGGGCCTTCACCTGGGGCACCCCCCGGCCGCTGGCCACGATGAACCAGTCGGCGATGATGGTCTTGTCCGTGACTTCGAGGGCGCGAATGTCCAGCGCCTTCTTGTCGTATAGTATTTTACAAAGCTGCAGGATCGTTTCCTTGTTCAGGGTTTCCATGAATGTCTCCTTTGCTGTAATCTTGCGCACAAGGGCGTCCCTGGCGCGGAGGGTGGCGGGGTTCAGGACCCAGCCACTATTCTGAATATACCAGATATTGTCGTTAAAAACAAGTAGCAGTCCCTTTTCAAAGCTCAATCGGTCCCGGGCCGAAAGAAGAAGCGCGCGTTGCTTCTCCACGGCGGGATGGTCCCGACTGGGCTCTATGATGTCTGCCGCCCAGATGATCTCGTCCAGAAGCGTCATATCCACCGCACCTGTGGTATGGTAGCGGATGGCCTCCAACACCTCCTCGTCCGTGACACCGTATCGCTCGCGGGCTAGAGCCGCACCGGCAGGGGCGTGGAGGATCATTCCGTCCACCTGTGGATCAAGATCGCTGCCATCTCGCTTTGCTAACGCTGCCTGCTCCTCCAGGGACAGGTATTTGGCACAATCGTGGAGCAAAGCGGCCAGGCGGGCTTTTTGCCCGTTCGCTCCCAGGTTTTCTGCCAGTTGCACCGCCGTGATCTCCACACCGATCACATGGCGGAACCGGTGAGGCTTCAACACCTCCTTCATGGAGACGGTCAAGCTGACCAGTTCCTCGCTCACATACAGGGCCTGCTCATAGATGTACCATTCCACCGCCGGGGGCACCAGGCCGCCTATGGGGCGTCCCTGCGCCAACCGATTCCGAATCTCGGTGGAGGATAGCTCCCGAACGGGAGGGAGGAGGGTCACATCAGCGCCGAACCGTTCTTTGACCTGGGCCGCAGCCTCCGCTTCACCGCCGTCCTGGCCGGCACGGCAGATGCACACCAGGTGGGCCTTTTCGCAGACGATCTCGGGATGATACCAGGTGGTAAGGGAGCGAAGCATGTCGCTGCCCATGATGAAATAGAGCTCGTCTTTGGGGTGCTCATCGGCCAAATGAATCAGCGTCATGGCCGTATAGCTGGTCCCGCTCTGGTTCAGCTCCCAGTCGGAGGCCACAAAGCCCTGTTCATCTTCGCAAGCTAGCTGCACCATCCTGAACCGCTGCCGGCTGTCCGCCCCCTGGGCCAGCTCCTTGTGGGGCGGGATGCGGTCCACCATGAGCAGCACCGTATCGAGCTGTAAAGCGTCCCTGGCGCTGCGCGCCATTTCCAAATGTCCGTTGTGAATGGGGTGAAAGCTGCCCCCTAAAATACCGATCTTCATGTACTGTAGTATAGTATATCTTACCGTCCCCAGGCAATACTGAATTTGAAAATGGACAAAAGGACGGAGAATGCCTACAAGCGAATATGCTTCCACGGCAGGGGAACGGCGGCCCGCTGGCTGGACCGGGGTTTTTTCGCCCTGCTGGGCGGCGTATGCCTGCACCTTTTGTACAGGAACCGGCTTTTGTCCGCCCTGATGATCCCGGCGCTGCTGGCGGTGTCCCTCCTGTGGGAGCAGAGGCGGTGGATGAGATTTAGTCGGGACCTGTGGCAAAAGACCGTCAGGACGCTGAAGCGTGAGACCTGGCTTCGGGAGGAGGCTGCATTCGTTCGGCAGATGGGTGGGGTGGTTTTGTATCCCACGCCGGAGGGGGAGGAATTGACCGGCCTTTGCCTGCGCCAAGGGGAGGGGACAGCCTTTCATACCTTTGGAGAGGTGAGGGAGGAATTGATCGTCCAGGCAAAGACATTGGGCTGCACGGTATCGTTCCATCCCTGGCAGGAGGGCTCGGAGCCCAGTCAAGAACAGGTGCTGGAACGGCTCAAGCGCGACGCACCGAAGCGCACAGGGAACCTGTGGCGGACGCTGCTTCATCTGCCCGGCAATCGGTATCTTTTGACCGGCTGCGCCTTGCTGCTGCTGTCCATGGTTTTGCGCAGGGCCCTCTATTGGCGATTGCTGGGCTCCCTGTGCCTGCTGCTCGGCGCCTTGCGCCGGGGTATGCGCACAGGAACATAAAAAAAGAGCCTCACCCTGAGGCGAGGCTCTTTCAGACGAAATCGGTTTACTTGGCGAGGATCCTCTTCAGCTTCGCAAAGCGGGGGAGACCGTTCTCCAAAGGCAGGTTGGGCGTGCCCTGGATCAGGGGCAGCACATAGTCTACGAACTCCTGGGTGACGCCGTTGCCGGCCTCATTGATCCACTCCCGCGGCACCTTCTTTTCCGTGTTGGCGGCCAAGGACAGGTCCTGGGGGACCACTTCACAGGAATAGTCGCCGTACACGTCCGTATGACGGCGGAAAGCCATCATCTTGTCGGTCATGCCGTTGACAGCGGCCTTCACGGCGGCGCGGCCGGCGGCGAAGGACTCGTTGATGTCGGTGGCGGAAGCGAAATGGGAGGAGCAGCGCTGCAGAAGGGACAGCTCCACCCCGCGGATCTTCTTGACGCCCAGCTTCTCCTTGACATAGCTGACCAGCGTGCTGGCCACGCCGCCCAGCTGTTTGTGACCGAAGCTGTCGGTGGACGCATTGGGCGCGCCGTATTCCGCGATGAACACGCCGTTCTTGTCGTGGATGCCCTCGGAGACCACCACCATGCAGTCGCCCCGCTCATCCATGATCCGCTTCACGTCCTGAAGGAACTGATCCATATCGAAGTCGGTCTCCGGCAGGTAGACCAGATCGGGCCCGTCGCCCGTAGCCGTGGCTACACCGGCGGCACCGGCCAGCCATCCGGCGTGACGGCCCATGACCTCCACGATGACCGCGGAATAATAATCGTATACATTGCAATCCCGGCGCATCTCCATGCAGCTGGTAATCACGTATTTGGCGGCGGAGGCGAAGCCGGGGCAGTGGTCCGTGCCATACAGGTCGTTGTCGATGGTCTTGGGCACGCCGATGACCCGACAGACGTACTGCTCCTTCTGGAGGAACTTGCTGATCTTGTTGCAGGTGTCCATGGAGTCGTTGCCGCCGATATAGAAGAAGTAGCGGATATCGTGCTTCTTGAACACCTCCATGATCCGGCGATAATCCGTATCGTCGTCCACATAGTTCTTCAGCTTATAGCGGCAGGAACCCAGGGAGGCAGAAGGCGTGTTGAGCAGGAGCCGGAGCTCGTGCTCATCCTCCTGATCCATATCGTACAGAACGTCGTCCAAAACGCCCCGGATGCCGTGGGCGGCTCCGTATACGTGGGTGATGCATTCGTTGTCCAATGCGGTGCGGATCACGCCGTAGGCGCTGGCGTTGATGACGGCGGTGGGACCGCCGGACTGAGCGACCAGGCAGGCACCAATCAGTTTATCCATTGTATGTTCTCCTTTTTTGTATATAAATCGATCTTGACAATTCTACTTGATTTTACGGCTCATTGCAAGCCCGTTTGCCCATATCTTTTGAGAAATCCGTCCAGATAAGAAATGTATCGGACAGGGTCCACATAGTAGCTGCAGCAGTGGGCTGCCCCCTCCACGGTGAGCATCTGCTTTTCGGTGTGACAGTGGGTATAGTTCTGCAACCCCATTTCATAGGGGACCAGCTCGTCCGCGGTGCCGTGGATGAACAAGAAGGGCAGGCTCGTCTTGTCGAGAGCCTCCTGGCAGGTGGTGGCGGTGAGGGAGTATCCGGCGATGATCCGGGCCCACAGGTCCATGGCGGGAAGCATGGGGAAGGTGGGGACCTTATAGGATTGGACCAGGGCGGTGCCGATCACGTCCTTGGGGGAGAAGAAGGCAGAGTCCGCGATGACGCCCCGGGCGTTGGCGGGCAAATCCAGGCCGGAGGCCATGATGACCGAGGCGCCGCCCATGCTCTGTCCATAGAGGAAGAGGGGCAGGTCCGGATGCCGTTCGGACAGGACCCAGGCCCAGGCGGCGATGTCGTATCGCTCCTTCACGCCAAAGGTGATGTACTTGCCCTCACTCTTGCGATGAGCCCGCATATAGGGGTAAAGGACGGTGTATCCCTGCTCATACAGGTGCTTGGCCACAAGGGCGAACTCCCGTGAGGGCCAGGAGCGAAAACCGTGGGCCGCCACCACGAGACCGACGGGATTTTCCGCCTCGATCAGCTCTGCCGCCAGGGACAGACCGTCCCGGCTGGTGATGTGAAGCTCCTCCTTAGGCTGGCTTTCGAACCAATCCACGCCGGATTGCACCCTGTCCCGAAACCTGTATCGGCCGGACGGGGCCACCGTACTGGCGCGAAAGAGTTCCGTTCTGTCCCTTCGGGTGCCGCCGCGCAAAAAGGCGTACAGACTGGCACACATGACGAGAACGAGCAGCAGGATCAGGGGGATCAGAACGTAAATCATTACAACCTCAAAAATACAGACGATGGCTTACTATACCACAATTCCTGTGCCTTGTGTAGAGAAATCTTTTCAATATTGACGAAGAAGCTGGTTTTATGTACAATCTAAACAAAAAAACGGAGGCGAGCCATGGCATTCCTTCCCGATTCCACTAAGAAGCTGGGCTTTGGACTCATGCGGCTGCCTGTGCTGGGCGGCGACGATACCATCGACCTGAACCAGCTCAACGAGATGGTCGATCATTTTATGGAGCAGGGCTTCACCTACTTTGACACGGCCTATCCCTACCATATGGGCTTTTCCGAGCGGGCGGTGAAGAGCGCCCTGGTGGAGCGCCATCCCCGGGACAGCTTTCTTTTGGCGGACAAAATGCCCATCTTCCGCATCAGCGGCCCCGAGGACGCGCCGGCTCTCTTTGCGGAGCAGTTGGAGCGAACGGGCGCCGGCTACTTCGATTTCTATCTGCTGCACGCCATGGGTGCGGAGCGCATGAAGACCGTCCGGGAAAACAAGGTGTGGGAATATCTCTTGGAGGAGAAGAGCCGGGGACGCATCCGCCGTCTGGGCTTCTCTTTTCACGATTCGCCGGAGGTGCTGGACAGCATGCTTACCGACCTTCCCCAGGCGGAGTTCGTCCAGCTTCAGATCAACTATGCGGATTGGGAGGACGAGGACGTTCAGTCCCGCCGCTGCTACGAGGTGGCCCAGAAGCATGGCAAGCCGGTCGTCGTCATGGAGCCCATCCGGGGCGGCAGCCTGGCGTCCGAAAAGTCGGTGTGTGCGCCTTTGCTGCAGGAGGCGGAGCCCGAGGCGTCCCTTTCGTCCTGGGCGCTGCGGTTCGCGGCGGGACTGCCCGGCGTGGCCGTGGTCCTGTCCGGCATGTCCAACCTGGAACAGATACGGCAAAACACGGCCCTGTTCAACGCCATGAAGCCGTTGACCGAAAAGGAGCGCTCGATCCTCGTCAAGGCGGCGGATATGCTTCGCAGCGCGGGAACCGTCCCCTGTACCGGCTGTAAATACTGCGTGGAAGGCTGTCCCGCCCAGATCGATATACCGGCCATTCTGGACCTGCTGAACGAGTACGCCCGTTTCGGCTCCCTCCCAAGCGCCAAACGCAGCTATGGGTTCAGGACCCGGGGGAAGGGGCTGGCCTCCGCCTGCGTGAACTGCGGGCAATGCCTGAGCGTCTGTCCCCAGCATATTGAGTCCGCTGTGTATATGGAGAAGGCGGCGGAGATGTTTGAGTGAGGGAGCAGAGGATGTAGGGACTCGATTCGCGCCTGCGGGCTTGGTCGGGGGATGTAGGGACTCTCACACTCGGCTGCGGCCTCGCTCAGACCGCGGCTCTCAGGCCCCACTGGGGCCTGATTCACTCCCGCGGTCGGTTCGAGTCCCTTCCAAAAATACCAAAGAAAAAAGCCACCCGAAAGGTGGCCTTTTCTTTGGTGGGGATGTAGGGACTCGAACCCTAGACCTCTGCGATGTGAACACAGCGCTCTAACCAGCTGAGCTACATCCCCACGCGCAAGAGTGATTATACAGCATCGACTCACATTTTGCAAGCCCTTTTTTCAAAATGATCCCCACTTGTTTCTCTGGGCCACCTATGGTATCATTTTCCTACAGAAAGAGGGGTGATTTACTTGAAAGCGAAGGATGTGAAGCAGATTCTGAAGGACACGGCCTATCCCCACACCGCCGCCAGTCCCGAGGAGATGCAGTGTCTCACCTATTTGCAGCAGCGGTGCCAGCAGATCGGCCTTACGACCAGGGTGGAGGGCTTTCCCATCGAGCGGGCGGATATCCGCCTGGCGTCCCTGACGGTGGACGGCCGGGTCTACCCCTGCAAGGCATATATCGGCTGCGGCAGCGGGAAGGTGGAGGGGCCATTGTATTATCTTCGGAACACGGACGAGCTGTCCTTCTCCCTGTGCCGGGACCACATCGTGCTCACGGACCAGCCCCTGAACATGTGGAACTATCAGGACATGCTCAAAAACGGCGCCCTGGGGTTCATCACTTTCACGGGCCGCTACAGCTGTCCCGATCGAGACATCGACCAAAAGACCCTGCGGCCCGCCACCAGCCAGGGGAACAAAATCCTGGGTGTCAACATCAACGTGAAGGACGCCATGGACATCGTGTCCAGGAGCCTAAAACACGCCTGCATCGAGATAGAGCAGGATGTTTTCCAGGCCGACGCCCACAATCTCATCGGGGAGCTGCCCGGCGAGATCGACGAGTGGATCGTGCTCACGGCCCATTACGATTCCACGCCCCTGTCCTGCGGCAGCTATGACAACATGACCGGCTCCATCGGCATCCTGGGCGTGGCGGAGCGGTTCATGAAGGGGCACCATCGGCGGGGCCTGCGCTTCATCTGGTGCGGTGGGGAGGAGCTGGGGCTGCTGGGCTCCAAGGACTATTGCGCCAAACATGAGGCGGAGCTGGAGAAGGTGGTCCTGAACATCAATCTGGACATGATCGGCAGCATCATGGGCAAGTTCATCGCCTGCTGCTCCGCGGAGGAGCGGCTGGTCTCCTTCCTGGAATACACGGCGGACGAGCTGGGCTTTCCCATCGCCGCCCGCACCGGCGTCTATTCCAGCGATTCCACTCCCTTTGCGGACAAGGGCGTGCCCAGCCTGTCCTTCGCCCGGATCGCGCCGCCTACCGCCGGCTCCATCCACGAGCGGTATGATACGCCGGCCATCGTCTCTCCGGAGCAGGTGGTGGTGGATACGGAGTTCATCGCCGGCTTCACGGGCCGCATGGCCAACGCCGTCCGCTGCCCCGTGAAGCGGGAGATACCGGAGAAGATCAAGGACAAGCTGGACGTCTATCTGAACCGCAAGCGGCCCCCCAAGGCCCAGGATTGATCCATACCC